>NZ_CP009459.1:3328079-3993695 GCF_000758325.1 Cedecea neteri
CACGGAAAGCTGCAAATCCTGAGCATAGTTTTGGCGGTTCTGAATTTGCAGCCCCGGCACAGCGCCTAGATTTTCCGACAGGTTTATCCGGGGGGCAGCCTGGCGCAAATCATCGCCATACACCACGCTGACCGCGGCTGGCGTATCGAGCTCAGAAACGGTTGTCGGCTTAGCGGTGACCAGCAGCGTGGATTCATCTTTGGACTGTGTTTCAGCGGCTTGCGTAAAACCGGGAGTGAAAGCCGGGATCAGGAGAAGGGAAAGGGCGGTCTTATGAGTCTGGAGCGTTTTTTTCTGGGGTGTCTTCATCAGGCGGTGTTTACGGCATGCGCAGTTGTCAGGATTGTGAACTGTATATGTTAGTTCCTGTGTTTAAGTTTTGAAAATTATTAGCGCACGTAACGTTAACAATAAGTTATGACTGATGAAATTAACGGCGAAATTTTTTTTATTTTTACTGCATCCAGCGGCACACCCTCAACCGTATATCAGAATGTGAGCAACTCTCTTGCTCCCTACAATTGAGGAATTCAACATGAACAAGTATTTTGCCTCCGCCGTGTGCGCCTCTGCCTTTTTCAGTACGCTGAGCATTGCCTCAATGACGAACGATTCCGTGATGGTCGGCGGGGCTGCGATGTACCCGTCAAAAAATATTGTTGAGAACGCCGTGAATTCTAAAGATCACACCACGCTGGTTGCGGCGGTGAAAGCCGCCGGTTTAGTCGATACGCTGGAGAGCAAAGGGCCATTTACCGTCTTTGCCCCAACCGATGCCGCGTTTGCCAAACTGCCGGCGGGCACGGTCAGCAATCTGGTTAAACCGGAAAACAAAGCCACGTTGACCAGCATCCTGACCTATCATGTGGTGGCAGGAAAATACGACATGAAAGCGCTGGAGAAAAAAATCCAGCAGGGTGGCGGCAGCGCAGAATTAAAAACGGTGAACGGCCAGCCGCTGTGGATCATGAATAACGGCCCACACAATATTCAGCTCAAAGACGGGAAAGGCAACATCGCCAATATCAGCACTTATGACGTAAACCAGAAAAATGGTGTGATAGACGTGATTGATACCGTCCTGATGCCGAAGTGAGTGTCTATACTCGATCCAGGCTCGTCGCCTGGTCGAGAAAACTATGGATAAAACTCTGGTAGAACAGCAGGTAAAACTGATGCGGGCGGTTGCTGAAGGCGACCGCCGCGCATTTGAACAACTCTATCGCCTGACGTCCCCCCATTTGTTTGCGGTGGCGCTGCGTACCGTTCAGCGCCGGGCGTGGGCCGAAGAGATTCTGCACGATGCTTTTCTTACTGTTTGGAATAAAGCGTCAGGCTACGATCCGGCCATAAGCGCCCCCGTGACCTGGCTGACCCACATTGTCCGCAACCGCTGTATCGACTGGCTGCGCAGCGGCCAATCCCGCGCGGCAAATCAGGAAGACGAACTCAGCGACAACGCGGCGGATATTGAAAGTGAAGGGGACAACGGCTGGTGCGATGAACAGCAGGCAGGCCGCCTGCGCGGATGCCTTGACAATTTGACCAGCGAGCAGAGGCAGAGCGTGGTGCTGGCCTACTATCAGGGCATGTCCCACGGCGATATCGCCGACTGGCTGCAGCAGCCGCTCGGCACGGTGAAAAGTTGGATCCGCCGGGCGCTGGATCACCTTAAGGATTGCGTCGGACTATGAACAGCAACCAACAAAGAGATAACGCCCTGGCCTCTGAATACGCGCTGGGCACGCTGCGCGGCAGCGCCCGGTTGCGCTTCGAAAAACGTCTCCAGCTCGAGCCGGATCTCGCCGCGCTCGTGGGCCGCTGGCAAACCCTGCTTGGTGGGCTGGATAGTCAACTCCAATCCCAACATCCGCCGGAAACCGTGTGGAAGAAAATTCAGCTTAGCCTGCCGCCGGAGCGTAATGTCGTCATGCGCTCGCGCTGGAACTGGAATTACCTTGGCTGGGCGCTGGCCGCCGGGCTTGCTGCGGTTGCGCTGGTGCCATATTTCAGTAGCAGAGCACCGGATCTGGCGCCGCTTATGGTGCTTAATGGCGCCAGTCAGCAGGGACAGTGGCTGGTGAGCGCAGACAGTGACCGGAAAACGCTGCGCCTGACGCCGCTGCAGATGGCCTCTGTCTCCGCCAGCAACAGCCTGCAGCTGTGGGCTATCCCGATTGGCGCGAAGCCTGTTTCTCTGGGGCTTTTGGACAGTAAAGCAGTGACTCAGGTTAGTAATGGAAATGTGACGTTGTCACGAGGCGTGACGATCGCCATCAGCCTGGAGCCGCAGGGCGGTTCGCCGACCGGGCAGCCAACGGGGCCGGTGGTGTATAGCGGGGTGTTGTAGGAAGGCTTAGGTGAGTTTTTTGTTCATAGCCGCCGCATCTTACCTCGATGAAGTTCCGTTCACTTCCAGCCCTGTTGTATATGCAGCCACCGTATCTGTGAACGGCTCGGGGGAGTCACCGTCACTCCCCCGAGGCCCCGGACTCCCGGCGAAATAAATCGACCGCTGAAGCGGCAAACCTCCGTTTTATCTCCCAGTCCTGGGTCGGCTGAGATGCGTTCCCGACGCTCTCAACCTCCGGCCGTTCCCGACGGCCGGACCCTGGCCAGTCGGAGAGAAAACAGAGGCGATTTAAGCCGGAACCGTGCCTCGCTTCAAACCCACAGCTACACAGAGCGTCACAGTCGCTGCAAGTCTCACAGCCACGCTCTTGTTTCCGGCTCTCATCGCCCCCGGGTATGACCCAACTCAGGCGGGGTTGAGCTGTCGGGAATAGCGAAAGAGAGCGATCGTCGGGAACGAATCGCGAACGACCCCGAATGTTTGGGTGATAGCCGGTGGGTTTACCGCTTCAGCGGCGATGAGCTCGCCGGGCGCCGGGGGTTGTCAGGGGGCATGGCGTAATGCCACCTGACACGTTCACCGTGCAAGATTGTTACAGAGATAATCCAGGTTATAGGTGAACGGAACCCTGTAAAGTAACACAATTCCATCGGGGTTTGATCCCCTCTCCCCGGTGGGGAGAGGGTCAGGGTGAGGGGCACTACTCGTGGTGATCGTGAACCTGCTGAGCCACTTCATGCACGCGCTTACGAGCGCCAAACCAGCCCAGCGTCAGCAGAATTGCCAGCACTGGAATGGAAGCAATGGTGAACGTCCCGTTCGGGTAGTCCATCGCCATCAATACCAGCACGCCAAGCAGGAACAGCAGCGTCAGCCAGGAGGTAAACGGCGCGCCCGGCAGCTTGAAGCTCACGTCGTCCGCTTTCCCTTCTTTAATCGCCTTGCGCAGGCGAATCTGACACAGCACGATAAACGCCCAGGAGGTGATGATGCCCAGTGACGCCATATTCAGCACGATCTCAAACACCTGCGAAGGCACCAGATAGTTCAGGAACACGCCAAGCACGTACACGCCGCTGGTGACCAGAATCCCCGCATAAGGCACCTGATTCTTGCTCATTTTCGACATGAACTGAGGGGCGGAACCGCCCATCGACATCGAGCGCAGAATACGCCCGGTGCAGTACAGGCCGGAGTTCAGGCTGGAGAGCGCCGCGGTTAACACCACGATATTCATCACGTCGCCGATGTAAGGTACGCCGAGCTTCGAGAAGAAGGTCACGAACGGGCTTTGCCCCGCCTGATAGGCATTCCACGGCAGCAGCAGAACCAGCAGCACCACGGAGCCAACATAGAACAGGCCAATACGCCAGATCACGCTGTTAATGGCCTTCGGCACCATGGTTTTCGGGTCTTTACATTCCCCGGCGGCGGTGCCCACTAATTCGATGGAGGCAAAGGCGAACACTACGCCCTGAATCAACACCAGCGCAGGCAGCAGGCCGTGAGGGAAGAGGCCGCCGTTATCGGTTATCAGGTGGAAGCCGGTGCTGTTGCCGTCAATCGGTTTCCCGGTGCCGAGGAAAATGGTGCCGACGATCAGGAAGGCGACGATAGCCAACACTTTGACCAGTGCAAACCAGAATTCCATCTCGGCAAACCATTTCACGCCAATCATGTTCATCGCCGCGACCACGGCCAGCGCGCCGAGGGCGAACACCCACTGCGGTACATCGCCAAACGCGCCCCAGTAGTGCATGTAGAGCGCTACGGCGGTGATGTCCACGATGCCGGTCATCGCCCAGTTGACGAAATACATCCAGCCGCAAACGTAGGCGGCTTTTTCACCGAGGAATTCACGGGTGTAGGAGACGAAACTGCCGCTGGACGGGCGATGGATAACCAGCTCGCCCAAAGCGCGGAGGATGAAGAAAGAGAAAATGCCGCAAACCAGATAGATTAATGCCAGCGCCGGCCCTGCCGCCTGCAGGCGCGCACCTGCGCCGAGAAACAGGCCGGTACCGATGGCGCCGCCGATGGCAATCATCTGCACGTGGCGATTGCTCATTGCCTGGTGATACCCCGAGTCCTGGGAATTCAGCCAGCGCCGTTTGGCGGCGCGGTGTTCCGCTTCAGTCTTTGTTTTCATTGAGATTCCTGTCTGCCTTTGAGTTAAAAAGCGCCGTCCTTTTCCGCCCGTTAATTCTGGCTGCGGAGGCCGTGAAAAAGAGGGCGAGGAATCCTGGCAGAAAATTGAATGAGAAGCAAAATTACAAACTTGTCATTTTAGTGGCGGCGTTCTGTTGGTGTGACGGGCGTAACATTCCTGCTATACCAGGACTCAGAGAAGCGCTGCATCATGAACATAAAATGGTCAAAAAAAGGGCTGGCGATGGCCTGCGTACTGGCGGGGGCGGCGGGGCTATGGCTGTACTCCCAGGCCTCATCTCCGGCAACGCAAAAGAAAACGGCGCTGCCGAAAGTTAGCCTGGTCGCCGCGACCAGCCAAACGTTGCCGCTGACATTCTCCACCCAGGGTCATCTTGTGTCGCTCAATGAGGTGGACATTCGCGCGCAAATCACCAGCCCGGTGAGCCAGGTTGCCTTCCACGAAGGGGATTTTGTTAAGCAAGGTCAGCTGTTGTTTGTGCTGGATGATGCCGAAGAGCAGGCCGCTCTGGGTCACGCCCAGGCCCAGCTTGGGGTCATCAAAGCCGAGTTGGATAAAGCCGATCGCGACCTCAGCCGTGGACAGCCGCTGCTGAAAACCCACTACATTTCGTCTTCAGACTGGGATGCGCTGGTTAGTGCGCAACAGCAGGCAGCGGCACAGTACAAATCTGCCCAGGATGATATTCATACCGCCCAGGCGCAGCTTGCCTACACCCGCATTTACGCGCCTGTTAGCGGTAAAACAGGCGCATTGAACGTGCATATCGGCAGCCTTGCGCAGCCGGGCAGCACGTTACCGATGGTCAGTATTAATCAGTTTGATCCGATTGGCGCAGAATTTACCCTGCCGGAGCAGGATCTCAACGCGGTGGTTGCCGCGCAGCATCAGGGGCCGGTAGAAGTGCAGGTGACAGACGCCAGCGGAAAACCGGTAACAGGTACGCTCAGCTTTATTGATAACACCGTCAGCCAGGACAGCGGCACGGTGAACTTTAAAGCCCGCTTTGCCAACGGTGAAAACCAGCTCTGGCCGGGTGCTTATCAGAATATTACGGTCAGCGCGGGCAGTACGCCGAATGTTGTTGTGTTACCGCCTCAGGCCGTGCAGGACGGCCCCGACGGGCATTTTGTCTACGTTATCGACGCCCAAATGCACGCCACAACGCAACCGGTCACGCTGTTGCGCATCCAGCAGCAAATGGCGGTGGTGAGCGGCATTCAACCCGGTATGAAAGTGGTGCTGGAGGGAGCTAATGCCCTGCGTCCGGGCATGACCGTGAAGGTGGTTAACGCGCCTGTGGGGTCTGCATCATGACATTTGCCGAACAATGCCTGAAACGGCCGATTGCCGTGATGCTGCTGTGGCTGGCGGTAATGGTCGCCGGCGCAGTGTGCTGGTTTAAACTGCCCATCGCCGCGCTGCCCAACTACGACACGCCGACGATCCAGGTCAGCGCTTCGCTTTCTGGTGCCAGTCCCGAAACCATGGCTTCGTCGGTGGCGACGCCGCTGGAGAAAAAGTTGTCGACCATTCCTGGCGTAGTGAACATGACCTCCAACAGCCTCGAGGGTGCCACAACTATCGTCATTGAGTTTGACCCGTCGCGGGATATTGATTCGGCGGCGGTGGACGTGCAGTCCGCGCTGTACCAGGCGTTAAAACAGCTGCCATCGCAGATGACCACGCCGCCGTCATTCCGCAAAATTAACCCAGCGGATGCGCCGATCATTCAAATTGGTATCGACTCACCGTCGATGGCGCTGTCTGACCTGAACCGCTTCTCGGATGACCTGATCTCACCGGCGCTTTCCACCCTGAACGGCGTGGCGCAGGTGACGGTGCTGGGGCAGAAACGCTACGCGGTGCGCGTGGAGGTGAACCCGGACAAGCTGGCGGCCACCAATCTGACGCTGGAAGATGTACATACCGCGCTCGCGGCCGCCAACGACAACTCACCGATCGGCGAACTGGACGGCAAACGCCAGATGGTGATGCTGCAAACCAGCGGCGATTTGCGCAACGCAGCGGACTTCGCCAAAGTCATTGTCGCCACCCGTAACGGCCAGCCGGTCCGGCTTTCAGATGTGGCCACCGTGCAGGACAGCATTGAAAATACGCTGAGCTACAGCGCCGTGAACGGTAACCGTGCGATTGTACTCAGCGTGCAGCGTCAGCCAGGTGCAAACATTGTTTCCACCATCGACGCCATTCGCCAGTTGATGCCAAAACTGCAGGCACAGATGCCGTCGTCGGTTAGCGTGAAGTTTCTCAACGACCGCTCGCTGTCGATCCGTGCGGCGATTCATGACGTAACGCTGACGCTGCTGTTGACCATTGCCCTGGTGGTGATGGTGATCCTGATGTTCCTGCGTCATATTCGGGCGACGATCATTCCTGCGCTCAGCCTGCCGATTTCTCTGCTCGGCGCCTTCGGCCTGATGTACGCCTTTGGTCTGAGCCTCGACAATATCTCGCTGATGGGGCTGACCATCGCCGTCGGCCTGGTGGTGGACGATGCGATTGTGGTGCTGGAGAACATCATGCGCTACATGGAAGAGGGGGAAACGCCGTACCGCGCGGCGCTGAAAGGGGTGAAAGAGGTGGCGTTCACCGTTATCTCCATTTCGCTTTCCCTGGTGGCGGTGTTTATTCCGATCTTCTTTATGCCGGGCACGATTGGCCTGCTGTTCCACGAGTTTGCCTATGTGGTGTCGCTGACGATTCTGGTTTCGGCAGCTGCATCGTTGACCATAATTCCTTTGCTGGTCCCTAAACTTATCCGCGAGCACACGCCGGAAGACAAACCTGAACCGCGCTGGAGCCAGGTCTTTGAGCGCGGGTTCGAAGCGCTGCGCCGCCAGTACGGGAACGGGCTGGAATGGGCGGTTTCTCATCGCGTGATTATGATCGGCGTCGCGCTCAGCACGATTGCGCTGACCATCGGCCTGTACTGGTTTTCACCGAAGGGCTTCTTCCCGCAGGAAGATATCGGGCAGGTAACCGCCAGCATTGATGCGCCGCAGGATATGTCCTATCTCGGGCGACTGGGCGTGGCGCAGCAGTTGGGTAAAACGCTGATGAAAGATCCTGCCGTCAGCGACGTACTGACCCGCGTTGACCACGACACCACGCAGTTAAGCCTGACGCTAAAAGACCAAAGTCAGCGCCCGCCGCTGGACGCAGTGCTGAAACAGCTGCGTTCGGAAACAGGGTATTTACCGGGCATTAAAGTTTACTTCAGCCCGGTGCAAAACCTGCGAGTAGGCGGCCGCAGTGCGAAAAGTACCTACCAGTACACGCTGCAGGCGGTCAGCAGCGGTGATACCAGCCTCAACGACTGGGCCAACCGGCTGATGGCGGAAATGCAAAAAAGCGGGGTCTTTGTCGGGCTGAATACCGACGCGCAGCTTAACGGGCTGCAGGCGCAATTAGTTATCGACAGAAACAAAGCCTCGCTGATGGGCGTGGATATCCAGCAGATTCGCGACACGCTGTATGACGCGTTCGGCACATACCAGGTGTCGACGATTTATGCCCCGGAAGACAGCTATGAAGTGATCATGGAAGTTCAGGAACCGTTCCGGCAGGACGAAAGTGACCTGTCGAAAATCTATGTCCGGTCATCAAGTGGGGCGCTGCTGCCGATCACCACCTTTACGACGATTTCTCGCACCCAGGGCGTGACGGCGGTAAACCACCAGGGGCAGCTGCCGGCGATTACGCTTTCGTTCGACCTTGCGCCGGGGAAATCGCTGTCAGATGCGACGGCGGCCATTGCTCAGGCCCAGCAGGCGATTCATCTGCCGTCTTCGGTGTTTGGTACCTACGCCGGGCAGGCGGCGCTGTTCCAGCAGTCCCAGAGCAGCCAGATCTGGCTGATTGTGCTGGCGCTGGCGGTGATTTACGTGATTCTCGGCGTGCTGTATGAAAGCTGGATCCACCCGCTGACCATTCTGCTTGGCCTACCTTCGGCGGCGGTAGGTGCGCTGCTGGCGCTGAGGCTGTTTAATCTCGATCTTACGTTTATCGCGATGATTGGTATTCTGCTGCTGATAGGTATTGTCAAAAAGAACGCTATCATGATGATAGATTTCGCGTTAGTGGCGCAGCGGGAACACGGCATGACGCCGCATGATGCGATTATGCAGGCCTGTTTGCAGCGGTTCCGACCGATTATGATGACTACGCTTTGCGCCATTATGGGGGCGATCCCCATTGCGTTGGGCCTGGGGGCCGGGGCCGAGTTGCGCCAGCCGATGGGCGTGGCGATTGTCGGGGGACTGCTGTTCTCGCAGCTGATCACTTTGTTTATTACGCCGGTACTGTTCCTGCTGTTTGACGGCAACCCACAAGGAACGAAGGAGTGACGATGAAAATTCTGCTGGTGGAAGATCAGAAAATGGCCTCGGAGTACATTGCCAAAGGGCTGCGCGAGAATGATTTCGTGGTCGACGTCGCCGGGAACGGTATCGACGGCCTGCATTACCTCCTGACCACGGACTATGACCTGGCGATCCTCGACGTGATGCTGCCCGGTATTGACGGCTGGAAGATAATCGAAATGGCGCGTCAGGCCGGAAAACAGACGCCCATCATGTTTCTTACCGCGCGGGATGACGTAGAAGACAGAGTTCACGGCCTCGAGCTGGGCGCGGAAGATTATCTGATCAAGCCTTTTTCCTTTAGCGAGCTGCTGGCGCGGGCGAGGGTGATTCTGCGCCGTTCTGCGCCGCCGACCGCGATTCTTGAGGAAAATTTGCTGCAGGTGGGCGATTTGAAGCTCGACTTTCTGCGCCACAAGGTGTCCCGCGCCGGGGTTCGTATTGAGCTGACGCAAAAAGAATTTCTGCTGCTTAGCCTGCTAATGCGCCGCTCGGGGGAAGTGCTCTCCCGCACCGTGATTGCCGAGCAGGTGTGGGACATGAATTTTGATCCGGAAACTAACGTGATAGACGTCGCCATCCGCCGCTTGCGCAACAAAATTGACGACGGCTTTGAGGATAAATTACTCCATACCCTGCGCGGCGCGGGGTATGTGCTGGAATTACGCGGATGATAAAACTGTCGCATTTGTCGATCACCGCGCGCCTGACGCTCTACTTCTCCGTCACGATGGCCATTGTGCTTTACAGCGTGTCCGGCGTGCTTTATTCGACTATGCGCCAGCAGCTCAATCATAAAGACGAGCTGGAGTTACAAAGTTCTATCCAGTTCCAACAGGAAATTGCCACCGCCATCGGCGAGCGTCAGGACAACGGGGAGGAGTGGCAAACCGAACTGCTGGAGTCCGTGGTGCGCCAGGAGCGGCTGTCGCTGCGTATCTTCAGCCCGGAAGGCAAGGTGTACGCGCAATCCAACAACATGGTTATCCCGGAGCAGGATTTTCCGTTGCCAGGCCCCGGTTTTAGCTACCGGGAATGGCATTATCGCGCGGAGAATATCCGGCAAAAATACTTAATTACCTCCACGCTGTTCACCCTGAAAAATAACCAGAAATGGCTGGTGCAGGCGGCGCTCAACGTCTCCGGCAACAATGAAATCATCAACACCTATTACAAACGAATGCAGTTTTTTGCCGCGCTGGCGATCCTGCTGTTTGCTGCCTTTGGCTGGTGGCTTGCCCGCCGGGGATTAGCGCCGCTGCGTACGATCACCACCGAAATTGAGAAAATTCACGCCAACGATCTGCATACCAGGATCCTGGACCAGCGCTGGCCACCGGAGCTGAACGCCCTGGCGGCGTCGTTTGACCGCATGATGATGCGCCTTGAGGCCTCGTTCCATCAGCTAAATCGCTTTTCCTCGGACATCGCCCACGAGCTGCGCGGGCCGATCAACAACCTGATCTCTGCCGCCAGCGTCATTCAGACCAAAGATCGCAGCGCCGAAGAGTACCAGGAAACGCTGGCCGCTATTGTGGAGGAGGGCGAGCGGTTATCGCGGATGATCTCCTCCATGCTGTT
This sequence comes from Cedecea neteri, assembly GCF_000758325.1. Lineage (NCBI taxonomy): Bacteria > Pseudomonadati > Pseudomonadota > Gammaproteobacteria > Enterobacterales > Enterobacteriaceae > Cedecea > Cedecea neteri. The sequence goes on from NZ_CP009459.1 coordinate 3,338,569, forward strand.
TCTTGCCAGGGCAGATAACAGCCGCGAAGTGTTGAATGCCGAATGGCTCGATAGCTCGCATGAGTTCGGCAAACTGATTGGTTTCTACGACATTCTTGCAGAAGAAAAAGAGATTACTCTCGAAAGCCGTGGCGACGTTTCATTCTATGCGGACCCGCAGCTTATCCAGCGTGCACTCTCTAATTTGCTCTCCAATGCCCTGCGCCACACGCCGGAAAAGGGGCATATTACGCTCAGCGCGAAGCTTACTAATGAACAGGTGGTATTGAGCGTGAGTGATAATGGCGAAGGTATCCGGCCTGAACATTTGCCGCTGATTTTTGATCGTTTTTTCCGCGGAGAAGCGTCCCGCAGCGCCACGGAGAACACCGGGCTGGGGCTGGCGATTGTGAAAACCATTGCGGAACTGCACGGCGGGAAAATCAGCGTGGTCAGCGAGCCGGGGCGAGGTAGTACCTTCACATTATCTTTGCCACGGCATGAAACGGTTTAAATACCGCAGAATAATCTCTGTTCGCAGGAACAATACTAAGCGGAATGAGTCTCAGTGAGGTAAACAGGTAGCCTTTTGTGCCGACCTGAATAAAATCCAAACAGATGAAACGTGTTTAGCTCCAGTAGAGACTGGGGCGTTCACTATGAGTTTCTGGGATCATCGCTTTTATTGTTATGGAAAACCTGCCCAATGCTATTGAAACACTTTTCTCGCCGTGCCATTGCCCTGACCGTGGCGCTGATCATCCTCCTGACTATCGCTCTGTTCTTCTTCCTCAGAAGCCCGGATACACCTGATTATGTGACTGCTCCTGTACGCAAGGGCGATATCGAAAACTCTGTCCTGGCTACCGGGCGAATCGATGCTATTGAGCGCGTTAACGTCGGGGCGCAGGTTTCAGGCCAGGTCAAGTCGCTCAAAGTGAAGCTGGGAGACCATGTCACCAAAGGGCAGTCCATCGCCGACATTGATGATGTGCCACAGCGTAACGAACTGCGTAACGCCGAAGCCGCGCTCAATGTAGTCAAAGCCGATCTGCAGGCTAAGCAAGCGCTCCTGAAACAATCTGAGCTACGGTTCAAACGCCAGCGCCAGATGCTGAGCGAAGATGCCAGCTCGCGCGAAGATTTTGAGTCTGCAGAAGCCACGCTTGCCACTACGCGGGCAGAATTACTCTCTCTGAATGCCAAACTTGTTCAGGCGCAGATTGAAGTGGATAAGAAAAAAGTCGATCTTGGCTATACGCGAGTCGTGGCACCGATGGACGGGATTGTTATCGCCGTTGTCACGCAGCAAGGGCAGACCGTGAACTCCAGCCAAAGTGCGCCGACCATCATCAAGCTGGCTCGTCTCGACGTCATGACCATCAAGGCTCAGATCTCTGAAGCCGATATCACCCGCATTTCCGCAGGACAAAAAGCCCGTTTCACTATTTTCTCTGAGCCTGACAAACATTACGACGCGACGTTGCGCACCGTTGAACTGGCGCCGGAGTCGGTAATGAAAGATGACTCTCTTGCCGGGAGCAGTTCGGCATCAGGGTCTGGCACCTCAAATGCTTCCGTTTACTACAACGCTCTGCTTGACGTGCCAAATCCAGAAAATCGCCTCCGTATTGCGATGACGGCGCAGGTCACGCTGCTGGCTGGTGAGGCCAAAGACACGCTGCTGGTACCGATTCAGGCCGTGCATAAAGCCGAAGGAAACAAGCAGGAAGTGCAGGTGCTGCGGGCTGACGGCAAGCTGGAGGCCCGAGAGGTGAAAACCGGGATCACCAACAGCGTGGATATTCAGATCCTCGAAGGACTAAACGTCGGGGAAAATGTCGTGCTGTCACAGCCGGGTGAGAAAGCGCCTGGGGAAGGGTTTGTTCTGTGAGTAACATCATCGAGCTGAAGGGCATTAGCCGGACCTACGGTAACGGTGGCCAGGCGCTGACCGTGCTGAAAAATATCGATCTGACCATCGCAGCCGGAGAAATGGTGGCGATCATCGGTGCATCAGGATCGGGTAAGTCGACCCTGATGAATATCATGGGCTGTCTCGACGTGCCCGACAGCGGTGACTACTACATTGGTGGGCAAAATGCCGCCCAGCTTTCTCCGGATGAACTGGCCCGGGTGCGGCGGGAGCATATCGGCTTTATCTTCCAGCGCTACCACTTGATGCCCGACCTTAGCGCGCTGGGCAACGTTGAGATCCCGGCTATTTACGCCAACAGCGAGCGTGACAAGCGCCTACTGCGAGCCGCCGCACTGCTTGGCAGGTTGGGCCTGGAAGGGCGCGAGCACCATAAGCCCGGCGAGCTTTCTGGCGGCCAGCAGCAGCGCGTCAGTATTGCCCGGTCGTTGATCAACGGCGGGGAGATTATTCTGGCCGACGAGCCGACCGGCGCGCTGGATTCTCAGTCAGGCCAGGAGGTGCTAGCCATCCTGAGTGAACTTAACCAGCGCGGCCATACGGTCGTGATGGTGACCCACGACATGAAGGTGGCCCAGCACGCTCAGCGCATTATCGAACTGCGGGATGGCGAAATTATCGCCGATAGCGGCAGTCGGGTCACCGCCACACAGACGTTGCCGCCGCCTAACCGCACCCGGCAAAGCCGTTGGCAAAGTTTGCTCGATCGTACACGGGAATCGCTGCAAATGGCGCTCAAAGCGATGAACGCGCACCGTTTACGCACCACGCTCACCATGACCGGGATCATTTTCGGTATTGCCGCCGTTGTGACCGTCGTGGCATTGGGTGAGGGGGCGAAGCAAAAGACGCTGGAGAATATTAAAGATCTGGGCACCAACGTGGTGAGTATCTATCCTGGACGAGATTTCTTTGATGACAGTATTGAGGGCATTCGTACTCTGGTGCCGGCTGACGCGGAGGCTCTGGCAAAGCAGGGATTCGTCGACAGCGTCAGCCCGGAGGTTAGCGCCTCAGACAACATTCGTTTTCTGGGTAAGTCTGCCACCGCGTCTATCAATGGCGTCGGGCGCGACCATTTCCGCGTGAATGGGATTCAACTTTTAGAGGGAACCACCTTCAGGGACGACCGTACCGCCCTGCAGGAGGTCATTATTGATGAGAATGCCCGCAAAGCGCTGTTCGACTCCGCCGGATTACAGGCGCTGGGGCAAATTGTTTTTCTTGGTTCCGTGCCGGCACGGGTGGTGGGCATTGCCCAAAGCAATAACCGGAGCTACGCGCCAAACCGCATTACCGTGTGGATGCCCTACAGCACGGTGATGTACCGCATGGTAGGCAAACCGGTGCTGACCAGCATCAGCGTCCGGCTAAAAGACAATGTGGCAAACGAAGCGGCGGTGAGCGCTATCTCCCAGCTACTTACTCAGCGCCACGGCGTGAAAGACTTCCAGCTCTATAACTTCGAACAGATCAGAAAATCTATCGAGCGTACCTCGATGACCTTCAGCATTTTAATTCTGATGGTTGCCTGCATCTCGCTGATGATCGGCAGTATCGGCGTGATGAACATCATGCTGGTGTCGGTCACCGAACGAACCCATGAAATCGGCGTACGTATGGCGGTAGGCGCTCGGCGGAGCGACATCATGCAGCAGTTTATGATTGAGGCCGTATTGGTCTGCCTGATTGGCGGCGCGTTAGGTATTGCGCTGTCGTATGCCGCTGGTGCGCTATTTACCGCCCTGGCCGGCGGGATGTTCACGGCGATTTATTCGTGGCAGGCCGCCGCCGCCGCGTTTTTCTGTTCAACATTAATCGGCATGATCTTCGGTTATCTCCCCGCCCGCAAGGCGGCAAGGATGGACCCGGTCGTTTCACTGGCCAGCGAGTAACCTATGAAAATTTTATCACCTTTGGCTTTGTGCCTGGCTGCCGCGCTGAGCGCAGGCTGTGCAAATACGCTTAAAAGCGACTATCACGCGCCGGAAGTACGCTATCCCGCCAGTTGGGACAAGAGCGATGCTACCCGCGATCTTGCCCCGTTTGACTGGCAAGCGTTTAACGATCCCCATCTTGATAACTGGCTGCGTCAGGTCATGGCAAGCAACAACGATGTGGCTCTCGCCGTGCTGCGCCTGTACCGGGCGAGACTTGACGCGGAACGAGTCGGCATCATTAACGATCCTGGGCTAAAAGGCTCGCTGGCCGTAGACGGGAAAAATCAGCTCAATAACTCGTCCGGCTGGACAAAAGGCAGTAGCGCCAGTCTTAGCACCAGCTATGAGCTGGATCTCTGGGGCAAAATTGCTCGCCAGCGCGATGCGGCGGAGTGGGCGAGCCATGCCAGCGAAGAGGATTTGCGCTCCGCAAAACTGACGCTGCTTTCCGAAGCCAGTAATAATTACTGGCGTATTGGCTTTGTGAACCAGCAGATTGCCGTCCTCCAGCAGAGCATCGGCTATTCAAAAGAGACGCTGCGTCTGGCCGAGTCTCGCTATCGTGCAGGCGGTGCTTCCGCGCTGGATGTTGTGGACGCGCAGCAAAGTTTGCTCGCGCAGGAAAACCGACTTACCGGGCTGCAGCGAGATCGCCTGCAGGTGCTGAACCAGCAGGCCGTATTGCTGGGGACCGCGCCGGGCAGTCCGAGAGTTGAACCTACTGCGTTACCCACAGGCAGGATGCCGCAGGTTAATGCGAATATCCCTGCCAGTGTGCTGATGCACCGGCCCGATATCAGCGCTAAAGAGTGGCGGGTTCGTGAAGCTCTGGCCACCGTTGACATCCGGCGCACTGAATACTATCCCGCCTTAAGCCTGACAGGCTCTCTCGGCACCGGCAGCAGCTCGCTTCTCACGGTGCTGCATAACCCGATTGCTTCCGTTGGGGCTAGCCTGACGTTGCCGTTCCTGGACTGGCGGCAGCGGGGCGTGGAGGTAAAAATTGCCCGCAACGATTACGAGCAGCGAGTGCTCGAGTTTAAACAGTCGCTTTATAAAGCCATGAGCAGCATTGAAGACGAACTCTCCCTGCGCAGTCAATTGCTGGAGCAGGAAATAAGGCTCCGGGAGGGGCTTGAGCTTGCGCGTAAGTCAGAGCGCTTAAATGAAGTGCGCTACCGTCAAGGCGCGGCACGTATTTCATTCTGGCTCGATGCCCAGGAAAAACGCCGCCAGGCAGAACTGTTGCTGGATGAAAACCGCTTTAATCAGTTCCAGAATCTGGCAAAAATTTATCTCGAGTTTGGCGGGTCGTCTACTTTCCCCTAAATCTTGCTAACTAATTCTCCTCAAACAGAAAACGGTTTTTCTTTCTCCGGCGCTCGTTTAAAGTCTTGCTGGTTTAGCGTGTTTAAGCGAACAAAATGATAAACGAACGCTTATTTTATGGGGAAGGGTGAAGGCATGCGTGTGTCAGATTATATCAGGCTGTTATTTCTTGCCGCAGTATGGGGAGCCAGCTTCCTTTTTATGAAAATAGCCACGCCCGAGTTTGGGGCGGTAAACACAGCCTTTTTGAGGGTGTTTTTTGGTTTTGTCGGGCTGGCGGTGATTCTTTTCACTCTGAGATCATCCTTTCACTTTGAGGGAAAATTCCGCTCGGCGCTTATTTTAGGCGCGATTAACTCCGGGCTGCCTTTCTTTATGTATTGTCTGGCCGCAAAATGGCTACCGGCCGGATACTCCGCTATTTTAAACGCGACCACGCCGCTAATGGGCGCCATTATTGGTTTTTCTTTTTTTGGTGAAAAATTAACGGCGCGAAAATGGCTGGGGGTAGTGCTGGGCCTGGTGGGGATTATGGTGATTACCTCGGTCGGTGACGCACAATCAAACGAGGATAAAATCGCCGGGATTATTGCCTGTTTGGTCGCCACGAGCTGCTACGGCGTGGCGGGCTTTTTAACCCGTCGCTGGATCTCCAACAAGGGCGGGCTTGACCCTAAAATCGTCGCATTTGGCAGCCAAATTGGTGCCGTGCTTTTCCTGCTGCCGTTCTTTGCCTGGAGCGTGGCGACCGGTCCTTCCATAAACTGGTTACAAGGCAATGTCTGGTTCAGCGTGTTGGGTCTGGGGATCCTTTGTACCGCCGTGGCCTATATTTTTTACTTCCGTTTAATCGCCGACATCGGGCCATTACGCAGCCTCACGGTGACCTTTTTAATTCCGCCGTTTGGCGTGCTGTGGGCTACCTCATTTTGCACGAAACCATTAGCGAAGTATTTATTATCGGCGCGGTTATTGTCTGTTTCTCCGTCTGGCTGGTGATAAGCCCGGACAAGAAAATGCTTACCGTAAAAAGTTAACCCAGGCACCGACTTCAAATAATTGAGGTTATACTAGCCGCGAGCCCGGATAAGTTTCCGGGGCACGCGGTGAAGGAAAAACGATGAAACGAGAAGCGCTGTTCGCGGCGGTATTTGACAGATATCAGGTCGAGCCGGACTACCCGTGGGATAAATTTAAGGACTACGCCGTGCTGCGCCATCGCTACAAGCGCAAATGGTTTGGCGTGGTGCTGAGTATTTCCGCCGCAAAACTCGGACTGGAAAGCGATGAAGTCGTCGATATTCTCAACGTCAAAGTGATGCCTGGCGCCGTTGGCTCGCTGAGAATGCAGCCGGGGATTTTACCAGCTTATCATATGAATAAAGAGCATTGGGTCACGGTATTAATTGACAAGGTACCGGATGAATTAATCCTGGGGCTTATCGACGAAAGCTTTAGCCTGACGCGTTAATTTTATTCACCCCGGACATAGCCTGGAACAGAATGTCCGGGGGGTATTACAAATAATCCTTCGCTATTTTAATGACCGCTTTTTTGACTGAAGTGACATTGCCATTAAGCACGCAGAGTGGCTTGTGAACTTCGCCGGGATAGAAAATAATAAAATCCGCGGCATTCATAGTTATCATGGTTTCATCATCCGGCGTTTTAATAAAAGCAATATCACTTCCTGCCAGTTTATCTTCAATGACTTCCGTATGCGGTGGCTTCAGGCTAAACGCCATGCCTTCCTGTCCGGCCAAAACAATTTGTATATCAAGGTATTTCTCATGATACTCAGGGAGAGCTTCAGCGGCTAACCGGGTATTTCCTTCAATGACCATCACCCACACATTTTCTCCCACAATATCGTATTTCCCTGCCGGAGAGTCAGCGTTGATGTTCTTCAAAACATAATCCAGCGCCTCTGTTATTTTCGGCGACAGCCACGGATTTAAACCTAATTCATTAATATTTCCAACAATCATATAACATCCTTTATTCAATTCGAAAGGGAACGTCTTTTTTAATTAAATAACCACCCTCGAAAAACAAAGATATCAGTAAAATAACGAAGTGTGATCTGCTTCACGCATTTAAATTATAAATTTCTGACATGAATGATAAGTTGCATCACCTAACGTTTTTTAGGCTAATTTCTGTATATTGTTTCACATATGAGTTTTAAGGTTCTATATATGAAACAAAAACAACATAAAGTAAGTCGTGAAATAGGTTCGATATATAAAACAAAAAGCGTTCTATATATAAAACGAGTCTCTAAATGGAAATAAATATGCATATTCCCGAGAATTTAAAAGAGAGTAAAGCGCCGGCAGCCGTCAGACTGGTGGCTATTCTTGATTTTATTGCGGAAAAAGGCAGCGCCAGTTTTAGCGAAATCAGTACCCAGTTGGCTATCCCGAAAAGCAGCACTCACCATTTGCTGGAGGTGCTGTCCGCCACGCAAATGCTCCGCCTGCGCGTTGATGGGCGTTACGCTCTCGGGCTGCATCTGTTTGAGCTGGGAGGCCTGGCAGCGAGCGGGCTGGACATCCGCCTCGAGGCAATTCCTTACCTGCACGAGCTGGTCGAACTGACCGGGCTGACCTGCCACCAGGGCATTATGGAAGGTGATGAAGCCTTTTTCCTCAGTAAAATTCAGTCGCCGCAGGCGATTATATTAACCTCCTGGGAAGGAAAGCGCATTCGGCTGCACAGCACCTCATTGGGGAAAATTCTGCTGGCCTGGCGGCCTATCGAGCAGGTTGAAGAGATTCTGGCGAAGGCCACTTTCGTGAAGAAAACGGAGTCTACCATCACCGACAAGCAGCGCTTTATAGAGCATCTCGCCCTGGTGAAACAGCAGGGCTGGGCCTACGACGATGGCGAAAATATCAATGAAATTCGCTGTATTTCCGCTCCGGTTTTTGACGTCCAGGGCAATGTGCTTTGCGCCATCGGGCTAACGGGCATGGTTTCACAATTCACCAATGGTAAAAAAGAAGAGTATTTAAGTCATTTACTGGCAACCACTGAGAGAATATCAAATGCATTAAATTTTGGCCTCAAGTCCAGACCCATAGCTAAATAGTAAACCTGTATTAACCCAGTCGTAAATTATCCGAGGATTATTCTCGGAGGTTTACGCTTGGGGTTCTGCAATAAAAAATCTATTTATTAACTATTTCATTGAGGAAACAGATATGCAAATTAAGAAGGCAATAGATAAAATCCCTGGGGGATTAATGCTGGTGCCGTTATTTTTAGGCGCCCTGTGTAACACCTTTGCTCCCGGCACCGGCAAATACCTTGGTTCATTTACCAACGGGTTGATTACCGGCACGGTGCCGATCCTTGCCGTTTGGTTCTTTTGTATGGGGGCGTCGATTGAACTAAAAGCCACAGGGACGATGCTGAAAAAATCCGGCGTACTGGTGGTCACCAAAATTGCTACCGCGTGGGTTGTCGCCATGGCCGTCGGGTCGTTTCTGCCGCTGAGCGGCGTTGAAGCCGGTCTTTTTGCAGGCATCTCCACCCTGGCGCTGGTGGCTGCCATGGACATGACCAACGGCGGTCTCTATGCCGCGCTGATGAATCAGTATGGCTCCAAAGAAGAAGCCGGTGCCTTTGTCCTGATGTCGCTGGAGTCCGGGCCGCTGATGACGATGGTGATACTGGGCACCGCCGGGATTGCTTCCTTCGAGCCGCAGCTGTTTGTCGGGGCCGTGCTGCCTTTCCTGGTTGGATTTGTGCTGGGTAACCTGGATCCCGACTTGCGGAAAATGTTCGGTGGCGCGGTGCAAACGCTGATCCCGTTCTTCGCCTTTGCGCTCGGCAATACCATTAAGCTGCAGGTCATTTTCGAAACCGGTCTGGCCGGGATCCTGCTGGGTCTCGCGGTGATTGTGATCACCGGCATTCCACTGATTCTTGCGGATAAATTCCTCGGCGGCGGCGACGGCACGGCGGGCATAGCCGCCTCAAGCACGGCCGGTGCCGCGGTGGCTACGCCGGTATTAATTGCTCAGATGGTGCCAGAATTTGCACCAGCGGCACCGGCAGCTACCGCCCTGGTGGCCACCAGCGTGATCGTTACCTCTCTCCTGGTTCCAATTCTTACCGCGCTCTGGGCAAAGCAGGTTAAAAAAAGCAAGATCGGCCAGGAGATTGTTGTCGCTAAACAACCCGCACCATAATTGTTTACCTAAATATATACCTGACGTTCAGAGTAAATAACTTATTCCTTTTATGGCATATACCCGCCAGGGACTTGCTCGCATTAAATTAAATACCGACTAAGGAGTCATGTATGGATATCAGACAAAGTATTCACAGCGATCATGCTAAAACGCTCGACACCGCCGGGATTAGAAAAGAGTTTTTAGTTGAAAAGATTTTCGAAGCCGATAAATACACGATGGTATACAGCCATATTGATCGCATCGTGATTGGCGGCATTATGCCGGTAAATAAAAGCGTTTCAATTGGCGAAGAAGTGGGTAAGCAATTCGGCGTGAACTATTTCCTCGAACGCCGCGAACTGGGGTTGATTAATATCGGTGGTGCAGCCGTCATTACCGTCGATGGCACCGAATATCGCGTAGAAAAAGAAGAGGCGATGTATATCGGCAAAGGCGCTAAGCATGTGACGTTCACAAGCGTGGATAATGCAACACCCGCTAAACTCTATTACAACAGCGCGCCTGCCCACCACGCGTATCCGACGAGGACCATCACCGGTGCAGATACGGTGGCCGCGCCGTTAGGCAGCCTGGAAAGCTGCAATAAGCGCACCATTCGCAAGTATCTGGTGCCGGAGGTACTCGACACCTGCCAGCTCAGCATGGGCATGACCAGACTTGAGGAGGGCAGCAACTGGAATTCGATGCCCAGCCACACCCATGAGCGCCGTATGGAAGTTTATTTCTACTTCGACATGGATGAAGACACCATTGTCTTCCACATGATGGGCAAACCGCAGGAAACGCGCCACGTTGTCATGCACAACGAACAGGCGGTTATCTCGCCGAGCTGGTCCATTCACTCGGGCGTCGGGACCAAACGCTACACCTTCATTTGGGGCATGATCGGCGAAAACTTAACGTTCGACGACATGGACCACATCGCCATGAAAGATATTCGCTAAATCACTAACGCACGCAAGGAGAACACCATGGTTTTAGATCAGTTTGCTTTAACAGGAAAAGTGGCGCTGGTGACCGGCTGTAATACCGGGCTGGGGCAGGGCATGGCGGTTGGGCTGGCGCAGGCGGGCTGCGACATTATTGGCGTAAACATTGCTGAACCGCTGGAAACCCGCCAGCAAATTGAAGCGCTGGGGCGACGTTTTGTGAATATCGCCGCCGACCTGAGCCGCTATGAGAATTTGCAAAACGTGGCCGACGAAGCTGCCGCCGTTTTTGGGCGCATAGATATTCTGGTGAACAACGCCGGGATCATTCGCCGTCAGGATGCCCTTGAGTTTTCGGAGCAGGACTGGGACGACGTGATGAACGTGAACCTCAAAACGGTTTTCTTCCTTTCTCAGGCGGTGGCGAAGCAGTTTATTAAGCAGAAAAGCGGGGGGAAAATCATCAATATCGCGTCGATGCTCTCTTTCCAGGGCGGGATCCGCGTGCCTTCTTACACCGCGTCTAAAAGTGGCGTCATGGGCGTTACCCGCCTGATGGCGAACGAATGGGCGAAACACAATATCAACGTCAATGCGATTGCGCCGGGCTATATGTCCACCAACAACACCGCGCAGTTAAGAGCGGACGCGGATCGCAGCAGTGAGATCCTGGATCGCATCCCGGCCGGGCGCTGGGGGCTTCCATCGGATCTGATGGGGCCGGTTGTGTTCCTGGCGTCACCGGCATCGGACTATGTGAACGGCTACACCGTTGCCGTCGACGGCGGCTGGCTGGCTCGCTAAAACAGAGGCCGCCAGGTAACCGGCGGCCTTTTCGCTTACTTTTTCTGCCAGCTAACAGCGTAGTGATAATGCGGCCCGGAGAGCAAAAACTCCGGCGAGACGCTCGGGCTCCAGGAATCGTCTCCACCCACGCCCATATGATAGCCGTCGATATTCAGCCAGCAGCCTTCCTCTTCTTTTAACAAATGCCGGTGCGTGGCTTCCCGCAGCTGTTTCTGGCCGTAGCGGCTGAGATTGAAGTGAAACGCCCCACGCCAGCGGTGGCTGCCGTATTCAAGCCACGAGGTGTCGCAGCGCAGGCCATTTTCACTCGGGAAAACGTAAGGCGTGTACATGTCGGCCAGCGGCAGCGTCCATTGGTCAAACAGCGCTGAGCTTTTGCGGTCGGGATAGTTCTCGTGCGGACCGCGTCCAAACCAGCTTACCTCAGATTCACTATCCGCAAGCTGACAGCAAAGACCAATCCGCGCGGGCGCTGGCGTGCCAAAAGCAATGTCCACATCCACCGTAATATGCAGCTCACCCTCGCTGTCGATAAGATAATTTTTGCAGCTGATAAACAGCGTTTTACCACTGCCTTGCCAGCTGTGGATGGTGCGAACCAGCACCGCGTTGCTCAAGGCGTCCACGTCGAAACTCAACAATTCCGGCGTCAGGTCGTACATGCCTGCGGCCTTCCAGCGTTCCACCCAGGCATTAGGATCAATGTGTGCGGCTTCGCTAATGCCGATGTCATTATCCAGCGGCGCACGAGTGAAGTTATCCTGTAGCGGCGTGAGCAGCGCAGGGCGTTGATGGCTAAACCACTGGCTGAGCAGGCCGCTTCTACGCTCAAAACGCCAGTGCTGATCGCCGTGGAACACATCAACGTGCCTGTCGTCCATTTGCAGCAACGGAGCAGAACCGGCGGGAATGGTCGTGGGCTGCGCTAACGCTGACGGCAACTGCCACTGCGCCTGAGCGCAACAATGCCCGGCTTCGCTCCATGAGGTGGCTTGTACCTGTCGGACTTCGACATTGAGCCAGACAGCACTGGAGCGCGTAATCTCCGGCAGCGGAAGCTGAAGCACGCAGGTTTGTTCTGGTGCCAGGTCCAGCGCCAGTTCACCGCTGGCCAGCATTTCGCCCTCGTGTTTCAGCGTCCAGACCAGCAGTTCGTTGTCGCTGGGGCGGAAGAGGTACTCGCTGGTGACCTCCAGCCTGTTGTCCGGCAAAAGGCGAAACTGGAAGAACTGCTGCGCATGTTTCGCTTCATGTAACGCTGGATGCGGGGTGCGGTCGGCGAAAACCAGGCCGTTCATGCAGAACTGCCGATCGTTTGGCTTGTCGCCAAAATCACCGCCGTAGGCGGCCCAGGGCTGGCTGTTTTCATCATGTTTCACCAGCGACTGGTCGACCCAGTCCCAGACAAAACCGCCCTGCAGCCGCGGGTGCTGGCGAAATGCCTCCCAGTACTTGCTGAAACCGCCCAGGCTGTTACCCATCGCATGGGCGTATTCGCACAGAATCAGCGGGCGGTGTTCTTCGGGCAGCCCCGGCCATTTCTTTATCGACCACTTCGGCACCTGCGGGAAGGGCTGATCCTGATCCACCCGGGCGTACATCGGGCAGATAATATCGGTGGCCGCCGTGTTCGCGCCACCGCCTTCATACTGCACTGGCCGGGTGGGATCGTTGGATTTTATCCAGCGGTAGAGGGCATCGTGATTGCTGCCGTGCCCGGACTCGTTGCCCAGAGACCAGATGATAATGGACGGATGGTTGCGATCGCGTTGTACCATGCGGGTGACGCGTTCCGCCATGGCCGGAAGCCAGGTCGGATCGTCGCTCAGGCGATTCATCGGCACCATACCGTGGGTTTCGATATTGGCTTCATCAACCACATAGAGACCGTAAAAATCGCACAGCCTGTACCACAGCGGATGATTGGGATAATGGGAACAGCGCACGGCGTTGAAGTTATTCTGCTTCATCAGCAGGATATCGCGCCGCATGGTGTCTTCATCCATCACCTGGCCGTTGACCGGGTGGTGCTCGTGCCGGTTGGTGCCACGCAAAAGCAGCGGTTTGCCGTTGAGCTTCAGCAGCCCGCCGGTAATCTCCACTTTACGGAAGCCAACGTCATAGCTTTCGGCTTCGATAAGCGCATTCCCTTGCAGCAGGACAACCACGGCCCGATAGAGATTCGGCACTTCGGCGCTCCACAACTGCGGCTGTTCAACCGGCAGATGCAGGGTAGTGCGGTCGTGATAAGCCCCGCGTTCGTCAATAATTCCGCTACCGATAGCCTGCTGTTTTGCCGCCAGCAATGTCTCACCGTGCCAGAGCTGCACCAGCACTTCGCAGGCGCTAATGTTCTGGCCTTCCAGTTTGACTAACGCCCGCAGCTCGCCGCGTGAAAAATCGTCGTTAAGATCGGTCTGCAACTGCACGTCGGCAAGGCGTGTGTCCGGCTTATGCAGCAGCGAAACATCGCGGAAAATGCCGCTCATGCGCCACATATCCTGATCTTCCAGATAAGTGCCGTCGCTCCAGCGAAGCACCATCACCGCAATACGGTTGCTACCGGCTTTCAGGACTGCGCTCAGGTCAAATTCGGAGGGCAGGCGGCTGTCCTGGGCGTAGCCGATCCAGATGCCGTTGCACCACAGATGGAAGGCGGAGTTTACGCCATCAAAAATAATCCGCGTTTGCCCGCTCGTCAGCCAGCTTTTATCGACCTCAAATGTGAGCGAGTAACAACCGGTGGGGTTTTCCTGCGGCACAAAAGGCGGATTGACCGTAATCGGGTAAGTAATGTTGGTATAAATGGGCGCATCATAGCCCAGCATTTGCCAGTTGGACGGGACGAGAATAGCGTCAACCTCTGGAAGATCCTCGCCGAGCCAGCTCTCCGGCACCGCTTCAGGGCAAGGATAATAGCTAAACGCCCATTCACCGTTAAGAGATTGCCGCGACGGTGAGCGCTTATCATCCCTGGCATCTTCCAGCGAACGCCAGCTTGCAAAAGGCGGATGAGCCGCCAGCGAGTTAAGCTGGGTCACGCCGGGGGATTCCCAGTCGCGGCGGGCCAGTGTGGCATGGAGGGAAGGTGACAAGTGGGTCATAGTGATGCGCCTGCGAGTGATTTGTTATTCGCTCACAATTTAGCGTCAGTTGTTCAGGAGTAAAGCCATCACGCCGTATTCGGTGATGGGCCTCACAAAGAAACCCGGTTTTATTTCAGGCGCGAAATCTGCTGCGCGAGGCGGGAAAGTTCGTCGGCCAGCTGTGCCGCTGTGGGCTGCATCAGGCTCCCCGGTGCGGCGGTCGTTTTGCGTTCTACGAGGCTGACAGGCTGCAGCGCCGCTAAGTCGCCTCCCCGATGAATTAGCGCCACCATGCCGTTCACGCTGGCTTCGCCTAGCTGCCGGAAGTCCTGGCGGATAGTCGTCAGCGGGGGAAGAAAACAGGCGCTATCTTCGGTGTCATCAAAGCCAATAACGGATATGTCCTGCGGCACCGCTAACCCGGCTTCGTGAATGGCACGCAGCGCGCCAAGCGCCATCTGATCGTTAGCCACAAGGATCGCCGTCGGCTTCTGCCCGTCGCGCAAAAGCTGGCTAACCTGCTGGTAGCCAGAAAGGGAACTCCAGTCCCCACGCATAAACGCCACCGGCGCAAGTTGGTGCTGTGCCAGAGAGCGCTGCCAGCCCTCAAGCCGCAGCCGGGCGGAAACCGAGTTTTCTGGCCCGGAGAGCAGCGCAATATGACGATGCCCAAGCGCGACAAGATGTTCCACCGCAAGGCCCGCGCCTGACGCGGCGTCAGTCACGATGCGATTAGCCTTCACTCCCGGGGAGACATCCAGGAACAACACGGGAATATCACCGCAGGCTGCCTGCACGGTTTCCACCTCCACCTCTTCCAGCGGAATGTTCACAATTACCCCATCAACGCGCTGGGCAAGCAGGCTATTCACGGCGGCGCAGGCTGCATCCACACCGGGTTGTTCAACCATCGAAATCATCACGTTGAACTGCAGCTCACCGGCTTTGGATTTTATTGCCGCCGCGATCTGCGAAGGGGCATGCAGGGAAAGGGTGGTGGTCGCCAGGCCAAGCGTCTGGCTGAGTTTCCCCGCCAGCTGCTGCGCCACGCGATTCGGCACATAGTTCAGCGCTTTCATTGCGGCTTCAACTTTTTGCCGCGTTTTCGCTGAAACATGCGAAGCCTGGTTGATCACGCGCGAAACGGTCTGATAAGACACGCCCGCCGACTCGGCAACATCGTACAGGGTCACAGATTTCGCTTTCATTGCAGGCTCCTTCTCGCAGACGCTGGTAGGGCGGCTATTCTACACATAACGCGAAAGCCGGGAGAAACTTATGTACAAACTGTATGGCGTGTCGAGTTTTGGGTCGGCCATTACTGAATTGATGCTAACGCTGGTTGAGGAACCTTACAAATTCATCGACGTTGACGGGTTTGATACCGCAGGGCCAATGCGGGATCGGCTGCTGGTGATTAACCCGCTGGCGCAGGTGCCAACCCTTGTGCTGGACAACGGGGAAGTACTGACCGAAAGCGCGGCCATCGCGCTCTGGATCCTCGATCGCCATCCGCAGTATGCCCCGCCCATTGGCACACCGGAGCGGCAACAGTTTTATCGCTTGCTTATCTGGATTGTGGCCAACGTTTACCCCACCTTTACCTACGGCGATTACGGCGAACGTTGGGTAGAAGAAGAGGCCACGGTCCTCACCGAAAACCTTTATCGCTACCGTGAATCGCTGTGGCTGTGGTTTGAAACGCAGCTCAGTGCTGGCCCCTATATTTTTGGCGAACAGCTAACGCTGCTGGATTTGTATCTGCCGGCGATGACCCGCTGGCGGCCCCGGCAGGCCTGGTTTGACCAACACACGCCGAAGCTTGCCGCCGTGGCTAATCAGGTTCGCGCGCTGCCGCAGCTCAATAAAGTGTTGGGCAGAAACGGCATGCTCTAAAGCACTAACGATCATCTGCCTGCGGGGCTCCGCATTTATAGTGAGGCCATTCATTCGCAGCAGGGAATCAGCAAAATGGCATTAGATCTTGGGCTTTATTTCGACCGTATTAACTATCACGGGCCACGCAGCGCCACCGTAGAAACGTTACGTGCGCTGCATCTGGCGCACGCCTGCGCTATTCCGTTTGAGAATCTGGACGTTTTGCTCGGC
Source organism: Cedecea neteri (assembly GCF_000758325.1). Taxonomy (NCBI): domain Bacteria; kingdom Pseudomonadati; phylum Pseudomonadota; class Gammaproteobacteria; order Enterobacterales; family Enterobacteriaceae; genus Cedecea; species Cedecea neteri. Next base: position 3,354,889 of record NZ_CP009459.1, read on the forward strand.
AGAACACTCCATGTCGATGACGAGAGCGTTTTTGAAAAGCTGGTCGTGGCCGGGCGCGGCGGCTGGTGTTTTGAGCAAAACGGCCTGTTCCGCAACGTTCTCGCCGGGCTTGGGTTTGAGGTGGAAAACTTAGCGGCGCGCGTGCTGCTGGCCAACCCGCCGCAGATGCCTGCCAGGACGCACCGCCTCACGAAGGTTACCGTCGACGGCCAGGACTGGATTGCTGACGTTGGTTTCGGGGGGAAAACGCTGCCCGAACCGGTTCGCCTGGTAGAGGGTGAGATGCAGCAGACGACGCATGGCGTGTACAGTTTCGAACGCGTTGAGCACGACTGGTTGCTGAAATTCCATGATGCTGACAAGGTGATTAACCTTTATCGCTTCAGCCTCGAACCGCAGTACGACTCTGATTACGAAGCCGGGAACCACTACGTGGCAACGTGGCCACACTCGCACTTCCGCCACTGCCTGACGCTGAGTTTGTACAAAGCCAACGGCGAAAAGAATACGCTCTATAGCGCCGGGGAAAACGCACCAGTCTTTACCCATGCACAAGAGGTTTATGACCTGCTGCAGAAAAACTTCAACTTGCGCTTCGACCATCCGCGCCACGGCATCAGCCTCGAAGAGTTTTCAGTGATGCTGATACGGATTGGCGTGATCAAACCAGCCTGATATCTCCCCTGAAACGCCGCAGTTCGTGCCAGCACTCTGCGGCGATCCGCCTCGATCGCAAAATCACATCCAAAAACTCAAAATAAAATAGCAACGGTACGCGCGTAGATAGTGGATATATCTTGTTTCAAAACCAATGCAAGGGTAAAAGGCCGAATAATATGAGGAATATTCAAAAATTGACGTTACTTTGAAAATTTCCTTTATCAATTTGAGCCTTTTTCTTTTAGCATAACGGCGGTTCTCATCAGGCGGCACAGCGGTTAACACAGGTTATGAAAAACATCTTTCTGGCAATTATCCTTTCTCTTATGGTTATTGGCGCTTTTGCTCACGATCCGCAGCCGGGTACCGGGCTTGATACACTCGCCGCTGTTCAGGGCAGGTGACAGTTAAGCCACCCGCCTGACGTTGCTTAGCCCGCCCAGCGGGAGGCACGAATAATGCTGCAGAAGTTCAGCGGTTCGAACCCAGGTTCTTTATCCTGAATGACATCGGCCTTCACGTTGCCAAACGTGGTGGCCGGTTTGTTTTTAATCCCGTCGTAAAATGCCTGAATAATCTCTTCCTTAAATGCCGCCGGGCGAGGGTGCAGTTTCACCACCTGCTCACGCTGGTCGTCGCTGAATTTATCGTAATCAATCCCCAGCACATCCATTTCTACGCCTGCCGTCACCAGCGCAATTTCCGGCGCCATAAACTCAGGGATGCCAGGCGTGGTATGCAGGGCAATCGCCGTCCACACTTTGTCGATATCGGCCTGGTTGACGCCGTACTGGCGCATAAAATCCTGCGCGACAAACGCGCCGTCCACTTCAAAACGCTTGTCGCAGCTGCAGTGTTCATGGGTCAGCCCCATATCGTGGAACATACAGCCGATGTACAACAGCTCCTGGTCAACCTTCAGTTCACGCCGCTGCCCGGCCAGCGCCGCCCAGTAGTAAACCCGGCTGGAGTGGTGAAACAGTAAATCTGATTCCGTGTCGCGTACCAGTTGGGTAGCTTCACGCGCCATTTTGGTGTCTGGAATGGCAATGCCGTTAATTTTTAAGCTCATCTCTTTCTCCTCACGTTGGGGTTGGAGTAGCATAAGCCGCACTTGAAATGTCTTAAATGGTCGCATAACGACGATTTAGGACTTATGCCGCACTTCGCGACGTGGAGAAAAGAATGGCGCATCAAATCCTGATCCTGGCGGTGCCGGGCGTTCAGCTGCTGGATGTTTCCGGGCCGCTGGACGTTTTTGCGGAAGCAAATCGCGTACTGCATCGCGAAGTTTATCAGCCTCGGATTATTGCGCTGGAAGCCCCGACGATTGTCGCTTCTTCCGGTGTGAAAATGCTGGCTGACGATGTGCTTGAAACGGCAGTTAGCGGGCGTGAAACCACCTTTCTGATTGCCGGTGCGCCGGATGCAGCAGACAGAACGCTTAGCCCTGAACAGTGCGAAAAAATGACCACGCTTTGTGCTCAAGGCCGCCGCTTTGGCTCCGTCTGTACCGGCGCGCTTTTGCTGGCACAAACCGGCTTATTGCAAGGCAGAAAAGTGACTACGCACTGGTCAGCTGCATCGCTTTTAGCTGCCCGTTACCCCGACACGGAAGTGACCGCCGATGCGCTGTATGTCATGGACGGGGCATTACGCACGGCGGCAGGCGTGACTTCCGGGCTGGATCTCGCCCTCAGGCTGGTGGAAGAGGATCTGGGCCGGGAAGTCGCGCAGGACGTCGCGTCTAATCTGGTGATGTTCTTCAAGCGTCCAGTGAACCAGAACCATTTCATCCGTGAGCAGAAAACCTCACTCAGCGGCCGCAGCGCGCTACAGGATCTCCAGCGCTGGACCATCGCCAACATTGCTGAAGTGACCACGGTGCAGCAAATGGCGGCCCACATTCACCTCAGCGTGCGGCATTTAACCCGCCTGTTTCATCAGGAAATGCAGATCACGCCGGGCGACTGGCTGGAAGCAGAAAAGGTGGCGAAGGCGAGACAGTTGCTGGAGTCCGGCGAGCTGCCGGTGAAGGCGATACCCGCCGTCAGCGGGTTTTCCGGAGTGGACACGCTGCGGCGGGCCTTCGTGCGCCGAATGGGCATCACGCCCGCCGCGTATAAGAAGATGTGCTAACGCTACACGTTCGGGAACGTAATGCTGTTGCCCGGCGCTTCGCGGTGCAGGTGAATAAAGTTCAGGTGGCGTTCGTACTGATCGAGAATGTCGATAATCACCTGTTCTTTGCTGTAGTCCATCAAATCGTTGCCCTGGCTGCCTTCGAGCAGGAAGGTTTCCAGCCGATAATAGGTGGATTTACCGCTGCGGGCGCGGTAGGTAAAGCCCGGCACCGAATACTTCTGCGGCCAGATCTGGTAGACAAAGTTCTGTTCGTCGCCCATATGCACCCGCAGCTCCAGGTGCCCCAGCTTCTCCTCCGGGAGCGGCGGCTCAACGGTAAGCTCCACCTTCGCGCCGCGCAGTTCCAGCTCCTGAGAAACCTCTTCCATTGCCGGGTAGCAAACGGTGTCCATCATCTTCTGCGTGTAGCGCGTGCCTGGGTAGTTCATCAGGCGCGACAGACGTTTTTTCCAGCCAAGACGATCCTGCGCGGTCATCATGTAAGGCGCGGTATCGCGACTGGCGCTGACGCGGCGGTAATCTTCTATTTTCAGCGATTTATACAGCCCAGCCATCACAAAGAAAATCACGAAGCTGAACGGCAGCCCCATAATCACCGTCATGTTCTGCAGCGCGGAAATGCCGTTGGTCATCAGCATCCCCATGGTCAGCAGGCCGATCGCAATGGACCAGAAAATACGCAACCAGTTGGGCGCATCGCTGTTGATGTCCTTCAGCTTAGAGGTGAAATTCCCCAGCACCAGCGCGCCGGAATCCGCGGACGTGACGTAGAACAGCAGGCCGGTGATCGTCGCCACCGAAGCGCTGAAGGTAAAGCCGGGATACTGCGCCAGCAGACTGTAAAAGCCGCGTTCCGGGTGCGCCATGGCTTCTTGGGCAAAGGTGCCGTCGCCGTGAATGATCTCGTACAGCGCGCTGTTGCCGAACACCGAAAGCCACAGCAGGGTAAAGGTAAACGGAATAATTAGCGTCCCCAGCACAAACTCACGAATGGTACGGCCACGGGAAATACGCGCCAGGAACAGGCCGACAAACGGCGACCACGCCACCCACCAGGCCCAGAAGAACAGGGTCCAGTTGTTCATCCATTCCACCGGGCGGTCGAACGCGAAGCTGTTTAGCGTCATGCCCATAAAGCGATTGATGTAATCGCCCACGTTCAGCACCAGCGCGTTCAGCAGGAATTCGGTATTGCCCATAAACAGCACGAACAGGATCAGGCCCAGCGCCAGCGCCACGTTCAGTTCGGAAAGCACCCGAATACCTTTATCCACGCCGGAGGTGACCGAAATAGTGGCGATAATCACCGACAGGACGATCAGCGCCGCTTTGGCCCCCAGGCTGTCCGGGATATCAAACAGCACGCTCAGCCCGTAGTTCAGCTGTACAACGCCGATCCCCAGCGTCGTGGCGATGCCGAAAATGGTGCCGATCACCGCCGCGATATCCACCGTGTGGCCAATCGGGCCATTGATTTTTTTGCCAAAAATAGGGTACAGCGCCGAGCGAATCGTCAGCGGCAGATTATAGCGGTAGCTGAAATAGCCCAGCGCGATACCCATTAGTGCATACATCGACCAGCCGGTCAGGCCGTAGTGGAACAGCGTCCAGACCATCGCCTGGCGCGCCGCTTCAATGGTTTGCCCGGCACCTTCCGGCGGCTGCATATATTGCGTCACCGGTTCGGCCACGGAGAAGAACATCAGGTCGATGCCTATCCCGGCGGCAAACAGCATCGCCGCCCAGCTCAGCACGCTGAATTCGGGCTTGGACTGTTCCGGACCGAGCTTTATAGAGCCGAAGCGCGAGCAGGCAATAAACACCACGAACACGATGTAGAGTGTGGCGGCAAGCAGGTAGTACCAGCCGAAGCGGGAGGAGACCCAGCTCAGGGTGTGGCTAATCAGATTCGCGGAGAAATCACTGTAGAAGATGGTCATCAGGGAAAAGCACAAAATCAGCCCGGCGGACGTGTAGAACACCACCGGGTTGATTTTGTCTTTTTCACTGGTAGCAGAAGCAGTAACGGGATTCGTCATCGATTACCTCAGGTTAAGTAACGGTGACTACTCAGATGAGCAGTTAAGTTTTTCTTGTGAATGCAGGTGAGATTGTTTTTTAACAATTCCATAATCAATTTATGGTCTTAAATTGTGATATAAAATCAATTCATTGAATTTATTCAAATAAAATCCTCATTTTTATTATTTATAACGTGAGTAACTCGCGGCTTTATTGCCTTTGCGTAACAATTAATACACATTTTATATTGAACGTTCAATCAATAAACGCTTAAATAGATAACAATTATTGATGAATGGAGCAGGGCGATGCCGAAAAAAGGTATGCAGCCGATACGGCGGCGACAGCTGATCGACGCCACGTTAAACGCCATAAATGAGGTCGGCATGCATGATGCCACGGTGGCGCAAATTGCCCGCCGGGCCGGGGTCTCGACCGGCATCATCAGCCACTACTTTCAGGATAAAAATGGCCTGCTGGAGGCCACCATGCGGGACGTCACCGCCCAGCTCCGCGATGCGGTGGTGGGGCGACTGAAAGCTTTGCCGGGGGCTTCTGCCGAGAAACGACTGTGCGCCATCGTGGATGGGAATTTTGACGAGACGCAAACGCACAGCGCAGCGATGAAAGCCTGGCTGGCATTCTGGGCCAGCAGCATGCATCAGCCGATGCTCTACCGATTACAGCAGGTCAGCAGCCGCCGTCTGTTGTCCACGCTCACCGCCGAGTTCAGGCGAGAGCTGCCGCAGGAGGAAGCCAGGCTGGCGGGTTATGGGCTTGCCGCGCTGATAGACGGCCTTTGGCTGCGAGCGGCCTTGAGCGGTAAGCCGTTTGACCGCAAAGCGGCGAGCGTGCTGACCACGCAATTTATCAACCAGCACCTGGTTGCTGCGGTGAAAACCTAATTTAGCGAGGAGAAAATATGTCCCGATTTGGTGAACAAAAGCTCTATATCGACGGCGCTTACGTGAATGCGCTCAGCGGTAAAACGTTCGAAACCATCAACCCGGCTAACGGCGAAGTGCTGGCGGTCGTTCATGCCGCAGGCCAGCAAGACGTTGACCGCGCCGTGGCAGCAGCGAAGAAAGGGCAGAAAATATGGGCAGCAAAAACGCCCGTTGAGCGTGCACGCATTTTGCGCCGCGCGGTCGATATTCTGCGCGAGCGTAACGATGAACTGGCCGAGCTGGAAACGCTCGATACCGGCAAAGCCTTCAGCGAAACCTCCAGCGTGGACATCGCCACCGGCGCGGACGTGCTGGAATATTACGCCGGGCTGACAACTACCCTGGAAGGCCAGCAGATCCCGCTACGTGATACCTCATTCGTATACACCCGCCTGGAGCCGTTGGGCGTTGTGGCCGGGATCGGCGCGTGGAATTACCCGATTCAGATTGCGCTTTGGAAATCTGCCCCTGCGCTGGCGGCGGGCAATGCGATGATCTTTAAACCGAGCGAAGTCACGCCGCTTACCGCGCTTAAGCTCGCCGAAATCTACACCGAAGCCGGACTGCCGGACGGCGTCTTTAGTGTGCTGCCAGGCGTTGGCGCAGAAACCGGCCAACTGCTGACGGAACACCCTGGCATCGCCAAAGTTTCCTTCACCGGCGGCGTCGCCAGCGGTAAGAAAGTGATGGCGAATGCCGCAGGCTCCACGCTGAAACAGGTCACGATGGAGCTGGGCGGCAAATCACCGCTGATTATCTTCGACGACGCCGATCTCAACCTGGCGGCGGATATCGCGATGATGGCCAACTTCTACAGCTCCGGCCAGGTCTGCACCAATGGCACGCGCGTATTTATTCCTGCGGCGCTGAAAGCTGAATTTGAACAGAAAATTGTGGCGCGCGTGGGCCGCATTCGCGCAGGCAACGTGATGGATCCGCAAACCAACTTTGGCCCGCTGGTCAGCTTCCCGCACCGTGAAAACGTTCTGCGCTATATCGAGTCCGGCCGAGAAGAGGGCGCAACGCTGCTGTGCGGTGGCGACAAACTGCGTGGAGAAGGGTTTGATCACGGCGCCTGGGTTGCGCCTACGGTATTCACCGACTGCCGCGATGAGATGAAAATCGTTCGCGAAGAGATCTTCGGGCCGGTGATGTCGATCCTGAGCTACGAATCAGAAGAGGAAGTGATTCGCCGCGCCAACGACACGGATTACGGCCTGGCGGCTGGCGTGGTCACCAACGACCTCACTCGTGCGCACCGCGTTATCCATCAGCTTGAAGCAGGTATTTGCTGGATCAATTCGTGGGGCGAATCTGCGGCAGAAATGCCGGTCGGCGGCTACAAGCATTCCGGCATTGGCCGCGAAAACGGCCTGATGACGCTGCAAAGCTATACGCAAGTTAAGTCAATCCAACTGGAGATGGGCACTTATCACTCAATCTTTTAATCCCACCTGAGGAGGATGAATGGAATTTGATTACATCATTATTGGAGCAGGTTCCGCAGGTAATGTTTTAGCTGCACGTTTAACGGAAGATCCCGATACAACCGTCTTGCTGCTTGAAGCGGGCGGCCCGGACTACCGCTTTGATTTTCGCACCCAAATGCCCGCGGCGCTGGCATTCCCGCTGCAGGGCAAGCGCTACAACTGGGCCTATGAAACCGACCCCGAGCCGTTTATGAATCACCGCCGTATGGAGTGCGGGCGAGGCAAAGGGCTGGGCGGCTCATCCCTGATTAACGGCATGTGCTACATCCGTGGGAACGCGATGGATCTCGACAACTGGGCGTCGATGCCGGGCCTGGAGAGCTGGAGCTATCTGGATTGCCTGCCGTACTACCGCAAAGCGGAAACCCGCGATATCGGCCCGAATGATTACCACGGCGGCGAAGGCCCGGTGTCCGTCACCACGCCGAAGCAGGGCAATAATCCGCTGTTTCACGCGATGATCGAAGCGGGCGTAGAAGCAGGGTATCCGCGTACCGACGATCTGAACGGCTATCAGCAGGAAGGTTTTGGGCCGATGGACCGCACCGTGACGCCAAAAGGCCGTCGTGCCAGCACCGCTCGCGGTTATCTCGATGAAGCAAAGCGGCGTGAAAACCTGACTATAGTGACCCATGCAACCACTGACCGCATTATCTTTGATAATTTGCGTGCCGTCGGTGTGGAATACCTGGTGAACGACAGCACGGTGCATTCCGTGGCCAAAGCGCGCAAAGAAGTTCTGCTGAGCGCTGGGGCGATTGCTTCGCCGCAAATTCTGCAGCGCTCTGGGGTGGGCGATGCAGAATTACTGGCGAGCCTTGAAATCCCTGTTGTTCACGACCTGCCGGGCGTGGGCGAGAACCTGCAGGATCACCTTGAAATGTACCTGCAGTACGAATGCAAAGAGCCGGTATCGCTTTACCCGGCGCTGCAATGGTACAACCAGCCAAAAATCGGTGCAGAGTGGCTGTTCAACGGCACCGGCGTGGGCGCGAGCAACCAGTTTGAAGCGGGGGGCTTTATCCGCAGCCGCGAAGAATTTAGCTGGCCGAACATTCAGTATCACTTCCTGCCGGTGGCGATTAACTACAACGGCTCAAACGCGGTGAAAGAGCACGGTTTCCAGTGCCACGTCGGCTCTATGCGTTCCCCAAGCCGGGGCCGCGTGAAGCTGAAATCACGCGACCCGAACGTACACCCGAGTATTCTGTTCAACTATATGTCCCACGAACAGGACTGGCAGGAGTTCCGCGACGCGATTCGTATTACTCGTGAGATCATGCAGCAGCCCGCCCTGGATAAATACCGTGGCCGTGAAATCAGCCCAGGCGTTGACTGCCAGACGGACGAACAGCTGGATGAGTTTGTGCGTAATCATGCGGAAACCGCTTTTCACCCGTGCGGCAGCTGTAAAATGGGGCACGATGAAATGGCCGTGGTGGATGAGCAGGGCCGGGTTCACGGCCTGCAGGGGCTACGCGTGGTGGATGCTTCCATCATGCCGCAGATTATTACCGGCAACCTGAACGCCACTACCATTATGATCGGCGAAAAAATTGCCGATGCGATTCGCGGCAAAGCGCCGCTGCCGCGCAGTACTGCCAGCTATTACAAAGCGGAACTGTCGCCGGTCAGGAAAGCGCCGGTGCGAAAAATCCAGTAACTCTTAAAGGCCAGCAAAACTGGCCTTTCTTCTCCCCGCCGCTTGCCCGATCCCCCTGTGAAGCAGTAAAACTACTGTTCAACAAAAAAAGGAGAATCACCGTGCCGCATATCGAAATCAAATGTTTCCCTCGTGAGCTGACTGAAGAGCAAAAACAAGCTGTTGCCAGCGAAATGTGTGATGTGCTGAAAAAGCACTTCGGCTCGAAGGACGAATCGCTGTCCGTGGCGCTGAAAATGATCGATCAGGCGAACTGGAAAGCCGAAGTGTGGGATACGCAGATTGCGCCCGAGATGGATTCGCTGCTGAAAAAGCCGGGTTACAGCCTTTAAATAATTTTAGTGGGTTAGAACGCCCTCGAATACAGAGGGCGTTAAAGTTTTATAATGATTTAATACAAATGTAGCCTGTTCCGAATAGGTTCTCGTAATGCCCCACTGACCCGTAAGCGGACAGGCTTACGATATAGTGATTATCTCTATCAAATTCTTCTGATGTCCAGACTGTACCTCTGGAAATTGCACCAGAATATTGGAATATATTTCCCCATTCACTCAAGAGACTAGGCTTTCCATTAAGCTGTTCTATCGTTGGCAGACCAGAACCTATTTTATTGCAAGAGCTGTTTGCAACAAACCAGTTCCCGGATCCGCCATCGGTGATCCAGCTTTTAAGTGCAAAGCTGTAAGTGATAGTCGAACCGTTACCGTCTTTAGGTTTGGCCGTGATAGTGACTTTGTCTTTGGTGCCTGCGCCAGTGAAGGTGACTTCGCCATCATTGTTCACCGCTACCCATGATGGCGCATCGGATGTCCAGTTAAAATCAGGTGCCTTACCACTCACACTCAGGAAAATTCGGAATTTTGCGCCTTTGAAACCTATGGAAGGAAAGCCTGCATCCACAGCATGAGAAACGAATCCGTTAGAAAAGAGCCTGATTATTTTTATATCTTCATTTATAGAATAGGTTGCGGACTCAATATTTGAATCCCATCCTGTTAGCATTACCTTTGCTGTCAAGTTTATTCCCGTAGTCATGGCCGTATAAAAAGCAGAGTAGGTACCGTCGCCATTGTCCCTCCAGTTGCCGCCTGTCTGTAATCTGGCGTTGGGAACCTGAACTGTTTTATCCGAAAGCGCAGCAGCGAGACCAGCAACAGGATTGTTGACAGCATCCTTCAATGTTACGGTGACTGCAATATTATCGCCAACAAAATAACTCTGCTTGTCCGTTTTTATTTCGGACGTGGTCTGTGATGGGGACGTTTTTATAATGTTAACCGTTGCTGTGGATAATCTTTTACCTTTAACATTGGGTGTTATTGAAATAGTTTCAACGTCAGTGCCGGCAGTGACGTTGATTTCATAAACGCCTGCGTTTTTTTTAATTAAATCTGAAATGACAGCACTTTTTGTTTTCTGTGTGGTAATGGCGATCTCTGATTCAGGCACATCAATAGCCTGGTTGAGGCTGTCTCTGATCGACAGTACCAGCGTTTGTGTGCTTTTACCATCGGCTGGAAGTTCCGTTTCGACCGGATTAAAAGTACTCTGTTCCATGCTGACATCAGGGGCTTGTACCGTAACCTTGGTTTCTGTTTGGTTTGATATATTCCCTTTTTTATCAACGGCTACACCATAAACAAGATAAGTATTGTTTGTTTCGTTACCGGCAATCCACGCGGGCAGTTCGACTACGTAATCAGCGCCATTCTTCACTATACTGCCACCTGCAGAAATGAGGGAAGGTGCTACCCAGTCGATACCAACTAATCCATACTGACTTGTCACGGATACGCCCAGGGGTTTCTGTTCACCGGCATAGCCAGACACTGACTCAACAACCTTGAGAAAAATAGTTTCTTTCTTTCTGTATTCCAGAACGATGTTGTTATTACGTTCAACTAAATCATATCGGCTTCCCGGAATGCTGCGTAATGCATTGACTTCATTAGGGTTTACTTGCCAATGCCACGGAGCGCCCAGTTGATATCTAAAATCAACCCCAATCCGGGTATCATTGTCGCCAGATTTCCCTTGCCGTTGTTCAACATTAAACGTTAGCAAAGGCACAGGTGTGTAATTTATTCCTGCTTTAATGACAAAGGGGTTGTTTTGACGTCGACCTTTTCCAAACAGGCTTACTTCATCCCCGTAATACTGCTCGTAGGTGAGTGTCCCACCTAATTGAGGTAATTTAGGAAACCAGGCCTGCGCCCGAATATCCCATCCATTCGCAGGGCGTTCTTCATAATTTATAATATCCGGAGAGTGTTTCCAGTTTGTTAATCGATGATAGCTATTTATGCCAAACTTAAGATAATCCTTCCAGTACTCCAGGCCAACGCCCATGCGAGCATGATTACGGGATAAATCATAATCAAAGAATGTATTTCCGCCCAACATAAAGCCATCTTTAAACCTGCGATAGCCTACGCCCAGATTAGCCTGGCTACGGTCATCTGAACGATGAATGCTTCCCTGTGAAAAAAGAATGCCGCTCGCTTGTTCGTATAGAGAAACAAGTAAGTCTACCTGAGAATTTTTCAAAGAAAGATTCTTATCAGCATCCAGTTTTACACGGCTTGTACCAAATTGATTGAGCCAGCTTTGAATTTCACTTCCGGCGGCATTTGCCGCCATCCCTTTAGTGAGGGGCACCAAAGTACCACTCTTTAGATTACCAAGCGCCGCTCCAGAAACTGAGGCTATATTGGCTATCTTTTGGGCCTGCTTTTCTTCAGACTCCGCTTTATATAACGACTCTGATTGATTTTTAGAGCTATCCCACAGCGATGACGTGGGCACATCAATTTCATCACCTGTAGGTGGCTTTCTTATGTCATCAGAGTTTGGCGTATGGACCTGGGCTTGTATCATTGGGTTGGTTGCAGGGGGTATCAACAGGCGGCTATCATTACTTGCATATACCGAAGTTGATGTAAATATAGCTGTTGCCGGGGCGAGAAAATGAATAATTATAAGCGTTGCAATAGCTTTAGCTGTGCAAAGGGAAGCGAGCGATTTCATTCCATGACTCTCTCTAATTAAAGTTTTATTTTAAATTTTTTCGCTTTTATATTTTTATACTGCCTGTTAGTTGCCCAACGTACAGCGCAGAGTACTTAACCATCTAATCTCTGTTTTTTTGATTCGGATATATTGTTCTGATTGTTCGATAAAACTGAGTGGTGTTAAATAAAGTGAGGTGTTGGCTATTAAATCTGTGACACCAATAGTCATTGACGATTATCAATGCAACAATGGTAAGAAAAATCCTATAAATTTAATAAGTTGGAGCCAGGGATGAAAAATCCATAACGCCGGGTTCTGTGGAGTGTAACAGTAGAAGTAATTCAGCTTAGAACAAAAACATGCATTTAATATGTCATTTATGAGAAATAAAACTATGTCATGTCTTTTTTTATTTTAATTTTTCTTCGAGTTTGTTGGTGTGAATTGTTTTTTGTTATTCAGAAGTTTTAATTATGTGAAAAATATATTTTTATAAGAAGGTGGAGACATATCTTTATTCATTCAGAAAATAGGTATATCTAAGAAGAAATAGAGATATACAACTTCCTGGCTCGGCAGCCGCGCTATCATCTGATTAAAGATACAACTAGTAAAATTGGCGGGTCAGAGCGCCTGACCCGCACACAGGCTACTTCAGTTTCGTCCAGTAAGTGCCAGTTTCCTTCACGGCCAGGAACTGCTGGTTCATCTCATCCAGCGTTTGCTGCGGGTCCATATCCGCGAACAGCTGTGGATGGAAGGTTTTGGCAAAGAATTCAACGTCAAGCAAATGCCACGGCGAGAGGTAGAAGTTATGCCAGACTGCCCAGGCTTTGCCATTCTGGATAGCGTTCAGGTTCGAAATCACTTTCTGCTGGCTAAGCACCTGCGTAAAGCTTTGCTGCGCCTGAGCGGCTGTGACTTCCGACCCCAATTTCAAGCGGCCTGTTTGTTCCGGCCCGGCGCTGCCGGTGGCAATGTAAATATCCGGGTTCACCGTCAGCAGCGCTTCCGGGGAAATCTTGCCGTACACGCCGGGGAAGCGGCTCACGGCAATGTTATCCCCACCGGCAAAGGCCAGCAGATCCGCCAGGTTGCCTCGCCCGACGGTGGTGCAGCAGTCGCTTTTATCCCCTAAATGCAGTTGAAGCATTACCGTAGGCTTCGCGGGTTTAGCCTCAGCCAGGCGTTGGGCAATTTTCGCCATGTGCTGCTGATAGAAGGCGATAAATTTTTCCGTTTTCGGCTGGTCGTTTAGCGCTTCGCCAAGAATACGCAGGCTGGGGACGGTGTTATTCAGCTGATCGACGCGAAAATCAACGTAAATCACCGGAATATGCGCCTGCGTGAGCTGGGTAAGAAAGCTGTCGTGATTGCTCTCTTTTTTGGCGTAGATCGGCAGAATCACCAGGTCCGGATGCAGGGCAATGACCTTCTCCACGCTTATCTGCGAGAAGTTATTGTTGCCGATAATCGGGATGTCTTTGATAGCCGGGAACGCCGCGGTGTAGCGGTTCCAGGTCTGCGGATCCAGGCGTTGCAGATCCGCAGGCCAGCCGACAACGCGCTTCGCAGGATTGCCGTCTTCCACCAGAGCGAGGGTATAAATCATCCGGCTTTCGCCGACGATCACCCGCTGTGGGTTATCCGGCACCTCAACTTTCCGCTGCAGAATATCGGTAATCGTTTTGGCCTGACTGCCGGCGCTTAGCGCCAGCAGAGCCGCGAGTAACAGCGACTTTTTCATCTCAGAAGTCCACGCTGGCGGAGAGATAAGCGGTGCGCGGTTCGCCTTCGATCACGCGCAGGTTACCGGCGCTGGATTCATAGTACTCGCGGTCAAACAGGTTTTTGACGTTCAGCTTCAGCTCGGTATTTTTGCCCAGCAACTTGCTGTCCCAGGCCACAAACGCATCCGCCACGGTGTAAGCCGGCATGGTGAAACTGTTTTCCGGGTCACCCGCGCGGCTGCCGACATAGCGTCCGCCGCCGCCCAGGCGTAATTCACCCGGCAGCCAGGAGAAACGCAGGGTGTGGCTGAGGTAAAGCCCGCCCATCGTCGTCGGGGCGTTCACCAGGCGGTTGCCGACGTTCACCGGATTGACGTTATCTTCCACGATCTCAGTTTTGTCATAGCTGTAGTTCGCCGTCAGGTTCCAGTCCTGGGCAATGTCGCCGTTAAGCTCCAGTTCTGCGCCGGTAGAGCGCGCTTTCGGTATATTGCGGGTCACGCCGTTGATAAAGACCGACATGTCTTTTTCATCAATGCGGTAGAGCGCCAGGCTGCTGGTCAGGCGAGGGGCCATCTGCCATTTCGCGCCCACTTCCCAGGTGGTGCCTTTTTCCGTGGACGCGACGTTGCCGTTGTCGTCCGTTTGCGTGGAAGGAGTGAACGACTTGCTATAGCTGCCGTACAGGGAAACGTCAGGCACGATTTTGTACACCAGGCCCAGCTGCGGCAGGAAGGCGTTGCCTCTGTCTTCCAGCGTGGTTTGCGGATTTACCCAACCGGCGCTGGAGGTCTGCGTATAGCGCTGCAGGCGGCCACCCAGCACGGCAATCCACTGGTCAGTCAGATGAATGCTGTCTTTCGCAAACACGGAGCGGCTGTAGAGATTAGTGCGCAGGTTGCTGTTGGAATCGCTATAGGTGCTGCTGTTGGTGACCGGCGAGACGCCGTACACCGGGTTATACATATTGAAGGTTTTCGTCACCTTCCCACGGTACGAATACTTCTTGTAGGTTTCGTTTTGCTCGTAATCCGCGCCCAGCGTGATGTCGTGGGTCATGCCCAGCAGTTCAGGGCTGCCGCTGATGTCCCAGGACGCATAATCCGTCTGGTGGTTGAAGCCACGGTTAGCATCTGCACGACGTGAAACCAGGCCGCTGTTAGGATCGACCGCCGTGGCGCGCACTTCGTTACTGTCGTAGCGGCGCTGCATCCAGGCGTAGTTCAGGTTCGTTTCCCAGGTGTCATCCAGCTTGTACGAGTAGTTGGTCGTCAGGCGTTTGTTTTTACCCCAGGCGTGGTTGGCGTAATCGTCAATGCGGCGGTTGTAAGGGATATCCAGCGGTTTGCCGTTGATAAACGCCGTGCCGCGGTCATACGGAATGTCGAACTTATATTCCACGTAGCTGATATTGAAAGAGGCTTTGTCGCCGTACCAGCTGAGCGACGGGGCAATCAGCGTGTGTTCGTCGGTGCCGAAATTACGCCAGTAATCTTCATGCTGGCGCTCGGCGACCAGGCGGAAGGCGAAGCCGTTGCCGAGCGGGCCGGTGACGTCAACCATGCCGGAGCCACCGCCGTTGCTGCTGCTGGTGCCGCTAACGTGGGTGTTCCAGGTATACTGCGGTTTCTTGCTGACGAGGTTAATCACGCCGCCGGGGTTCAGGATGCCGTAGAGCAGGGAGGCCGAGCCTTTCAGCACCTCAACATGGTCGATGCTGGAATCCATCGCCAGGCCCTGGTTGCTGCGCACCCCGTCAATAAACACGGAGCCGTCGCTGTTCGAGCCGAACCCGCGTTTGACAAACCCGTCCTCGATGCCGCCGAGAGTATTACTCTGCGTGACGCCGCTGACGAACTTCATCGCGTCATTGACCGAGGTCACCGCGTAGTCGTCAATCACCTGCGGCGTCACCACGCTAACGGACTGTGGGATTTCGCTACGCGGCGTTTTGCTGCGGGAGGCGATGGAGGAGTCATCCTGGGTATAGCTGGTTGGTGAGCCGTCCGGATTAGCGGTAGCGACCACGGTTAAGGTGTCTTCCTTCGGTTTGTCGGCGGCGAAAGCCGGAGCACCAACGATGAAGGTTGAAATGATTAATAATTTTGAATTAACAAGAGCCTGGCGAACAAAAGTGGAACCAAAAGGAATGCGATTCATGATGTTGTTTATCTGAACTGAAACGATTTTATAATGGGAATTGAGATGATAATAACAATAATTAGCATTTACAATATTAACTCTGCTTACATAATTACTGGTTTTATATCCAAAATCCTGAGAATTTAGCGGGGAATTAGCAGAAAAAATGAAGAATGCGGGGCGAATACCCCGCATGAAGATGAAGAACGTTAACCGACTTCCGGCAGCAGGCCGACGGTAATCAAGAACTGAATCACAATCACGGCGATCCCGCAGGCAAAGACCAATGCCAGCAGCGGTTTACCGCCCGCCACGCGCCATGTCGCCTCCGTATGCTGTTTACGGCTTTGCCACACCAGCATCGACGGCACCAGCAGGGCAAGTACCGCCAGCGCAACGCCTGCATAGCCCAGCGCCATCACGAATCCCTGCGGGTAGAACAGCGCAAAAACCAGCGGCGGCAGGAAGGTCATCAGCCCGGTTTGCAGGCGACCAGAAGCTTTCCGGTTGCGGGCAAAGAGATCGCTCAGGTAGTCGAATAAGCCGAGGGAAACCCCGAGGAACGAGGTTGCCAGCGCGAAGTCGGCGAACAGATGAATCGCCAGCTCAACGTGAGGGGTGGCCACCACCTGACGAACAACCTGCAGGAAGCCGTTCAGACCGGAATGTTCCGCCATCAGCCCAGTGAAAGTAGGTGAGTCAATGGCGCCCAGGGTGGCGAGCTGCCAGAAGATATAGGCCACCAGTGGAATGGCGCTGCCGACGATAAATACCCAGCGCAGCTTGCGAATATTGCCGTTCATGTAGCTGACAATGCTCGGCACGCTGCCGTGGAAACCAAACGAGGTAAAGATGACCGGGATGGCGGAAAGCGCCAGGCCTTTCTCAATCGGCAGCGTAAGCAGGTTGGTGTGGTGGATATGCGGCATCATCAGAGCGAGCATCACCACCAGCAGGATGATTTTGGCGCTGAACAGTACGCGGTTAAACATATCGACCATATGGGTGCCGATACAGACAATCCCGCCCGCTACTACGGTAAAGAGCAGTACGCCGGAGGTGGCAGAGATCGAGGTGGACAGCCACTGGCTGAGGCTTGCCGCCAGCAGTTCTCCCGCGCCGCTGATGTAGGCCGCCGTCAGGGCATACATCAGAAACAGCATACTGAACCCCGTTAGCCACTGGCCGGGGCGGCCAAGGTAGCGCCGGGCGAGGGTGCCAAGGCCGGTGTCCGCCGAAACGTGCTGATACACCTCAACCAGCAGCAGCGCGGTGTAGCACATTAATGCCCAAAGGCCGATCAACATCAACAACGTGACGCTAAACCCTACGCCAGCAGACGCCAGCGGCATCGCCAGCATTCCTGCGCCAATTGTGGTTCCCGCCACGATAAAAACACTGCCAAGAGTCCTGTTCTTCACGCTTTCCTCTGATTTTACGAAGAGCTGTATGTCATTATGCCGCGCAGGGTAAGGGAAAAGCGTGGGTGCGTCAAATGAGGGTTACGGGTGGTGTATTGATATGTTTACGATTTTGTTTAAGTTTGTGTGACGTTGTCACGTAATAAAATTAAACCAATCAGTGCTTGCCATGTCGTGGGAAATTAAGGCTTTATTAATATAAATAGTAATAATAACTAATCTCTTTCTCATGGAGAGCATCAATCAATGAAAGCAAATTTGGTCCTGACAGGGTTACTGCTCGCTTCGGCGGGCTGCGGCGCCACCACTTATCCCATCACGGTTACCGATATGGATAACCAGCGTATTACCATCCAGAAAGAACCTCAGCATGTGATCCTGCAGGACGGGCGCGACATTTTGTCTCTGGCCCTGCTTGACCGTGAAGATCCGTTCAAACGCGTTGTGGCCTGGAATAACCTGCCGAAAAAACAGGACACCCAAACCTGGGATGTGCTGAAGCGCAAATGGCCTGAGGCCACCAAAATTAT
Organism: Cedecea neteri; assembly: GCF_000758325.1. Classification (NCBI taxonomy): domain Bacteria; kingdom Pseudomonadati; phylum Pseudomonadota; class Gammaproteobacteria; order Enterobacterales; family Enterobacteriaceae; genus Cedecea; species Cedecea neteri. The sequence continues at coordinate 3,372,654 of NZ_CP009459.1, forward strand.
TGATATGGGCTTTAGCGATCAGGGCGAGGTAAACCTTGAGAGCGTGCTGGCGCAGCAGCCGGATATCATGATTGCGCAACTGCGTGCCAAGCCTGCGCTGGAGCAAACCGGCGTTATTAAGTCACTTAAAAAGCTCAATATCCCGGTCGTATTTGTTGACTATGAACTGCACCCGGTAGAGAACACTGCCAACAGCGTGAAGCTGCTGGGCACCGTGCTTAATCAGGAACAACGCGCCAAAGAATACACTGACTATTACCAACAGCACCTGGCCCGCATTAAGCAAGTTGCTGACGGGGTGAAAAACAAGCCTACGGTGTTTATTGAGCCGATCGCCGGTAACACCGAGAACTGCTGCTTTACTCACGGGCATAACGGCTGGGGCGCACTGGTGGAAGCGGTAGGCGGCAAGAACATCGGTTCTAAGCTGTTGCCTGGCAGTGCCGGGTTTGTGTCTATGGAGCAGATCATTGCCATGAAACCAGACGTCTATATCATGTCCGGCTCTAAGCGCCCGAACCCGAGCGTATTGCCGTTTGGCTATGGTGGCACGCCGCAGGAAGTGAACGCGACCTTCAGTAAACTGCTGGCTCGCAACACGTTCCAGAACATCGAGCCGGTAAAAGAAGGCAAGGTGTATGGCGTGTATCACCACTTCTATAATCACCCGTACAACATCATCGGGATGGAAATTTTAGCCAAAGACCTGTACCCGCAAAAACTGCAGGATCTTGACCCAACGGCGGACTATCACCAGATAATCACGCAGTTCACGCAGATCCCTGACGATCCTATTCTGCTGAGCTACGCCTACAAAAAGCCGTGATTTAAAGAACACTGCAATAACTAAACCCGCCAAATGGCGGGTTTTACTTTATCAGTCTCGGAAAACGCCGATGCCCGCGCCTTTCATTTGCAGTAGCGCCTCGGCCATGTCCAGCAGCGTCTCGGCGGCAAGCAGGCCATCTTTTTCACTTTTCAGCATCGCTTTAATCACCGTCAGTACGCCAAAGGCGGTCATATGCGCCTGTCCGCGTGGGTCAGAGGCAATCACGCGCTTACTGACATGCTCACCAGCGCAATCCGTGCCGATAATATCAACGTACAGATCAATAGACGGCTTGCCGCACTGGTGCATACCCATTGAAGTGCCCGCCGCGATATCCAGCCTGACAGAACTCGCGTGAGTCATGGCCGCCACCGCAGTAACATCCAGAATGCTGAACGGCACACCCTGAATCACTTCGCCATTCTGGAGAGTGATATCCCGGGGAATGGATGAATATGTCCAGCTGCCTGAATCCCGAATCAGCGCGGGAGCTAGCTCGTTGCCTAATTCACTGCTGGAAAGTTCTCCCAGGGGATCGGCTGGGTCATGAAGGGCGGAAAGCTGCACGCTATCAATCACGCTAAAATCAGCGGCAAGCAGGCTCACCAACGGTAAAAACAGGCCCGCCTCGTAATAGCCCAGCGGCACAACGGGCTGAGTTGGCTGATAGCGCTGAGTTAAATTCAGCAGCGGCAAAATAGCGTCACCCGTTGCCTGGGTAATATTGATGAAAGCGATATTATTTTTGATAGCAAACTCCGCCAGCAGGTTCTTAGGATCTGGCACGGCGGCAATAATCAGCTGCGCGGTAGCGGCCTGCTCAGGTACCTCCGTTCCAGTAAGATCAATACACGCCAGGCTCGCTAATCCCTGTTGCTCGATAAGCTTCGCGCCTTTGGCCGGATTGCGCCCGGCAATCACCAGTTCAACGGCAGGAAAATGCTCACGAATCTGGCCGGCGATAGCTGACCCAATCATGCCGTAGCCACCGGCGATAAAGACTTTTTCTAACTTAATGTTTTTCATCTTAAAACCTCGTCATCGGGGATAAATAATGCGATGGCGAGACTTTATCTCGCGTCTGGTGTGTAATAAATATCATGAATTTTCTTGGGGAAGTGAGGAATATTCACTAATGAGCATCAAGCTGGTGGATTTCAGCTATTTCGTGATCGTGGCGAAGTACCGCAGTTTTCGTAAGGCGGCGGAAGAGGTCGGGTTAACGCCCTCGGCCGTTAGCCATTCCATTCGCCAACTGGAGGAGCGGCTTAAAGTCAGGCTGTTCAACCGGACGACGCGCAGCGTGTCGCTCACCGAGGCGGGAAGAAAACTGTATGAGAAGGTTGCTCCGGCTTTTGACGACATCAGCCTCACGCTCGACGAAACTCAACCTTTATCGCGATACGCCGATGGGTATTATTCGGCTCAATGTTGTGCGCCAGGGCGGCAGGCTTCAGCTTGCGCCGCTGATTGCCGACTTTACCCGTCAGTACCCCGACATTCAGGTTGAGGTACAAATGGATGACCGGTTGGTCGATATCGTTAAGGCGCAGCTTGATGCTGGCGTGAGGCTAAACCGGGTCATTGAGAAAGACATGAAGGCGATCCCTTTAGGCCCGCCGGTACGCTATGCGGTTGTCGCCACGCCAGCGTATTTTGCTCGTCATGGGAGCCCGACTGAGCCACAAGCGTTAACTGAACACCAATGCGTTCAGTTCCGTTACCCCAGCGGGAAAGCTTTTGGCTGGTATTTTGAACGGGCTGAGCAGCGTGAAGAAGTTATCGTCAATGGACCGGTGGTGGTGGACGACCTGGATATTGCTCTCGACATGGCGCTTAACGACGTGGGGCTGGCCTACGTGCTGCAGGAGATGGCCGAGCCGTATCTTAAAAGCAGGAAGTTGATTTCCGTCCTGGAAGACTGGCTGCCGGAGCTGCCAGGTTTTCACCTCTATTTCCCGAATCGTAAGCATCCATCCGCGGCTTTCCGCGCTTTTCTGGACTTTCTTAAGGCGCGAAACTGAAAATAAAAAACCCGCCGAAAGGCGGGTTTGAACACGTATAACGAGGGCTTCGTTAGATGGAAGTCCGGCGGTAGTCGCGGTATTCCGGCAGCCAGAAGTTGTCGTCGATGGCCTGCTTCAGGGCTTCAGCGGAGGTGACCACCGCCACGCCTTGCTGTTGGGCGATTTTCGCTACGGCAAAGGCGATAGCGCGGGACACTTTCTGAATGTCCTTCAGTTCTGGCAGCACCATGCCTTCACCGTCGTTCAGCAACGGCGAGTGCTGTGCCAGCGACTCGCTCGCCGCCATCAGCATCTCATCGGTAATGCGCGACGCGCCGGAGGCAATCACCCCGAGGCCAATGCCTGGGAAGATATAGGCGTTGTTGCACTGAGCGATAGGGTACGTTTTATCTTTCCAGGTCACCGGATCGAACGGGCTGCCGGTGGCTACCAGCGCGGCACCATCGGTCCAGGTGATGATGTCCTGCGGCGTCGCTTCCACGCGGGAAGTCGGGTTAGACAGCGGCATCACGATCGGACGCGCACAGTGCTTGTGCATTTCACGAATGATCTCTTCGGTGAACAGGCCAGTCTGACCAGACACGCCGATAAGAATATTTGGCTTCGCGTTGCGTACCACATCCAGCAGGGAAATCGCTTCGTTTTCCAGATCCCACTCAGACAGGCTTTCGCGGCTTTGCACCAGTTTGGTCTGGAAGGAGAGCAGGTTAGGCATGTTGTCGGTGAGCAGGCCAAAACGGTCAACCATGAACACGTTGCCACGGGCGGCTTCTTCACTCAGCCCTTCGCGCTGCATCTGGGCAATGATTTGCTCGGCGATGCCGCAGCCCGCGGATCCAGCGCCCAGGAAGACGATTTTCTGCTGGTTGAGCTGGCTGCCTGCCGCGCGGCTGGCGGCGATCAGCGTCCCAACGGTCACGGCGGCGGTACCCTGAATGTCATCGTTAAACGAGCAGATCTCGTCGCGGTAACGGGTCAGCAGCGGCATGGCGTTTTTCTGCGCAAAGTCTTCGAACTGCAGCAGTACGTCCGGCCAGCGGTGGCGAACAGCCTGAATGAACTCATCCACGAACTCGTAGTAGTCGTCACCGGTAATACGCGGATGGCGAGAGCCCATATACAGCGGGTCGTTCAGCAGCTGCTGGTTGTTGGTGCCGACGTCCAGCACCACCGGCAGGGTGTAAGCCGGGCTGATGCCGCCACAGGCGGTGTACAGCGACAGCTTACCGATAGGAATGCCCATCCCGCCGATGCCCTGGTCGCCCAGGCCGAGAATACGTTCGCCGTCGGTCACCACGATCACTTTGATGTTGTGGTTCGGCACGTTCTGCAGAATATCGTCCATGTGGTGACGATTTTCGTAGTTGATGAACACCCCGCGAGAGCGGCGATAGATTTCTGAGAAGCGTTCACAGGCGGCCCCCACGGTTGGGGTGTAAATCACCGGCATCATCTCTTCCAGATGATTTTCAACCAGGCGGTAGAACAGCGTTTCGTTGGTATCCTGGATGTTGCGCAGGTAGATGTGCTTATCGATTTCGGTTTTAAAGCCCTGGTACTGAATCCAGGCGCGTTCCGCCTGCTCTTCGATGGTTTCAACCACTTCCGGCAGCAGGCCGAGCAGGTTGAAATTGCGGCGCTCTTCGATGCTGAAAGCGCTGCCTTTATTTAACAGGGGGAATTCAAGTAAAACGGGTCCGGCGTAAGGGATGTAAAGCGAGCGATGTTTTTTTGGTTTGATGTCCATGTGCATACTCTTTTTTCGACGTAACGTCTTGCCAGTAAGGCTCATTCGGTAAGTTTTCGCGCGATATTATGGCACAGCGATTTGGCATCTGACACAGCCAGGCCAAGAACTTTGGTTACACAAGTCCTCAAATCAGCAGGAATTTTGTTTCAGCGCGTTCCGTGAGTGTGTTTAAATAGCTAAATCAGTTTAGCAATATTTAGCTTAAGAATGGAGACACCATGAACGTACAAGTTTGGGTCCTGGGCGATGCCGTCGTCGATCTGCTTCCGGACGGCAATGGTCGGTTACTGCAATGCCCTGGCGGGGCACCGGCCAATGTTGCCGTCGGGATTGCCCGTCTTGGCGGCAGCAGCGGATTCATTGGCCGCGTGGGGGACGACCCGTTTGGGCGCTTTATGCGACAAACGCTGCATCAAGAAAAGGTGAACATTGATTTTATGCGTCTGGATGCCGACCAGAGAACTTCGACAGTGGTGGTAGACCTGGACGAACACGGCGAACGCACATTCACCTTTATGGTTCGCCCCAGTGCAGATTTATTTCTGCAATACGATGATATTCCCTCCTTCAACCACAATCAGTGGCTGCATGTCTGCTCGATAGCCTTAAGCGCGGAGCCCAGCCGGAGCACCACGTTTTCCGCCATGGAGCAGATAAAAAAAGCCGGCGGCCAGGTCAGCTTTGACCCTAATATCCGCCACGACCTTTGGCATGACGTCGCAGAGCTGCAGGCTTGCCTGACGAGGGCGCTTCTGCTGGCTGATGTCGTCAAACTTTCCGTCGAAGAGCTGATTTTTATCAGCGGAAAAACCCATCTCCACGAGGGCATTAAAAAGCTGGTCAGCCGCTTTGATATGCGACTTTTGCTGGTCACTCAGGGCAAGGAAGGGGTACTGGTGTATTACCACGGCCAGATCTACCACTTTGATGCCAGGCCGGTGGTCTGCGTGGATACCACCGGGGCAGGCGATGCTTTTGTTGCCGGACTGCTCAGTGGCCTTGCTACCCAGGGTTTACCCGACAGCGAAGAAGAACTGGCCGGGATTGTTGCGCAGGCACAGCTTTGCGGGGCACTGGCCACGACGGCTAAAGGCGCGATGACCGCGCTACCTCACCGGGAAGAGGTCGAGCAATCGCTGTAGAACGGTAAAAATATATTCTGATTGTCGTGCCTGTCACATTTACTAAATCGGTTTAGCCAAATTCGTTGCCATGGGCATTTCACCCTGGTTACCCTTTTTCAACTAAACCGGTTTAGCTAAACAAATGACATTAGCCTCTCAGGGACACGACGAACATGTATAAGAAAAACAAACTGGCGGTGATGATAGCCTTGCTGATCGGCTCGGCGTCCGCGCACGCCGCTACGGATTTGAGCAGCATAGAATCACGCCTTGCCGCGATGGAGCTGCGCTTGCAGGATGCAGAAAGCAGAGCGAAGGCCGCAGAACAACGCGCCAGCGCCGCCGAAAGCAAAGCGCAATTGCTCGCCACTCAACAACAGCAAACTCAGGCAACTGCGCAGGCGGTTGCAGACCGGACTACCCGACTGGAATCAAAAGCAGATAAGCAAACTGGCTTTGAGTTCCACGGCTACGCGCGATCCGGCCTGTTAATGAATGATTCCGCCTCCAGCAGTAAAAGCGGCCCTTATTTAACGCCTGCCGGGGAAACAGGGGGCGCAGTAGGCCGACTGGGTAACGAAGCAGACACCTACGTTGAGCTGAATCTGGAACACCGCCAGACGCTGGATAACGGCACCACGACTCGCTTCAAAGCCATGCTCGCGGACGGGCAAAAGACCTACAACGACTGGTCGGCGGACACCAGCGATCTGAATATTCGCCAGGCTTTCGCTGAACTGGGCAATCTCCCCGGCTTTGATGGCCCGCTCAAAGGCAGTACCTGGTGGGCAGGCAAGCGCTTTGATCGCGACAATTTCGACATTCACTGGCTGGACTCCGACGTGGTGTTTCTCGCTGGCACCGGCGGCGGCGTGTATGACGTCAAATGGAATGACGAGCTGCGCAGCAACTTTGCGGTCTATGGCCGCAATTTTGGCAATCTCGAAGACACCGGTAACACCGTCCAAAACTACATGCTGACCATGAATCACTTTGCCGGGCCGTTCCAGCTCATGGTTACCGGGCTGCGCGCGAAGGATAACGACGACCGCAAAGATACGAATGGCGATCTGATTCAAAAAGAGGCCGCCAATACCGGCGTGCATACTTTGGTGGGGCTGCATAATGACAGCTTCTACGGCCTGCGCGAAGGGAGCGCCAAAACTGCGCTGCTCTACGGCCAGGGTCTTGGAGCCGAAGTGAAAGGGATCGGATCCGATGGTGCATTGCTGTCGGAGGCGAATACCTGGCGCTTCGCCAGCTTTGGCGTGACGCCGATTGGTGGCGGCTGGCATATTGCTCCGGCGGTATTGGCGCAAAGCAGCAAAGATCGCTATGTGAAGGGAGACAGCTATGAATGGGCCACGGTCAACGCGCGGCTTATCAAAGAAGTCACCCAGAACTTTGCTCTGGCGTTTGAGGGCAGCTATCAGTACATGGATCTGCGACCAGAAGGCTATAAAGACCGTAATGCGGTCAACGGCAGCTTCTACAAACTGACCTTTGCCCCGACGTTGAAGGCCGGCAGCATCGGCGACTTCTTCAGCCGCCCGGAACTGCGCCTGTTTGCCACCTGGATGGACTGGAGCAGCAAGCTGGACAAATACGCCAGCAATGACGCCTTCGGCAGCAGCGGCTTTAACGCCGGTGGGGAATGGAACTTTGGCGTGCAGATGGAAACCTGGTTTTAACGAATTTGCCTCCCGCTACGGCGGGAGTGCCATAACATAACAAGAAAGCGTTTAGAGGTGACTATGGATTTCAATCACATTGCCCACGAGCTGATTCCTCTGCTGGGTGGCAAAGAAAATATCGCCAGCGCGGCCCACTGCGCAACGAGGCTACGTCTGGTTCTGGTGGATGATGCGCTGGCAGACCAACAGGCGATTGGCAAAGTAGACGGCGTGAAAGGGTGTTTTCGCAACGCAGGGCAGATGCAAATAATCTTTGGCACCGGCGTAGTGAATAAGGTGTATGCCGCCTTTATTCAGGCCGCAGGCATTGCAGAGTCTAGCAAGTCCGAAGCGGCCGATCTTGCAGCGAAAAAGCTGAACCCTTTCCAGCGCATTGCCCGTCTGCTGTCGAACATCTTTGTGCCAATCATTCCTGCCATTGTGGCCTCAGGTTTGCTGATGGGGCTGCTCGGGATGGTGAAAACCTACGGATGGGTAAGCCCGGATAACGCGCTCTATATCATGCTCGATATGTGCAGCTCCGCGGCGTTTATTATCCTGCCCATTCTGATTGGTTTCACCGCCGCCCGCGAGTTCGGCGGTAACCCTTACCTGGGCGCAACGCTGGGCGGAATTTTAACCCATCCGGCGTTAACCAATGCCTGGGGCGTGGCGGCCGGGTTCCACACCATGAATTTCTTTGGGCTGGAAGTGGCGATGATTGGCTACCAGGGCACGGTTTTCCCGGTGCTGCTGGCGGTGTGGTTTATGAGTCTGGTGGAGAAACAGCTGCGCAAGGTTATCCCGGATGCGCTGGATCTCATCCTGACGCCATTCCTGACGGTCATCATTTCCGGCTTTATCGCGCTGTTGATCATCGGCCCGGCAGGGCGCGCGCTGGGGGACGGTATCTCGTTAGTGCTCAGCACGCTTATCGCACACGCGGGCTGGCTCGCCGGTCTGCTTTTTGGCGGGCTGTATTCCGTTATTGTAATCACTGGTATTCACCACAGCTTCCACGCTATTGAGGCCGGGCTGCTCGGCAATCCTGCCATCGGCGTCAATTTCCTGCTGCCGATCTGGGCCATGGCAAACGTCGCGCAGGGCGGCGCTTGTCTGGCTGTCTGGTTTAAAACACGGGATGCAAAAATCAAGGCGATCACGCTGCCTTCGGCGTTTTCAGCCATGCTGGGCATTACCGAAGCGGCGATTTTCGGGATCAACCTCAGGTTTGTTAAACCCTTTATCGCAGCGTTGATTGGCGGCGCGGCCGGCGGCGCATGGGTGGTTTCCGTGCATGTGTACATGACGGCGGTAGGCTTAACCGCGCTGCCGGGCATGGCGATTGTGCAGGCCAGTTCGCTGGTGAACTACATCATCGGGATGGTTATCGCCTTTGGCGTGGCGTTCATCCTCTCTCTGTTGCTGAAATACAAAGCGGAGTCTGAAGCATGACGCTTGCTTCCCGTTTACCGGCCATTTTGCAGGCCGTGATGACAGGCCAGCCCAACGCCCTGCGGGATAAGCACTATCCGCAGTGGCATCACGCCCCGGTGACCGGGTTGATGAACGATCCGAACGGGTTTACCTGGTTTGCCGGGCGCTGGCACCTGTTTTATCAGTGGAACCCGCTGGCGGCGGACCATAAATACAAGTGCTGGGGCCACTGGAGTTCGGCTGATTTAATGCAGTGGCGGCACGAACCGCTGGCGCTGATGCCGGATGAAGAATACGACCGCAGCGGCTGCTACTCCGGCAGCGCCGTTGACCTCGAAGGTAGGCTGACGCTGTGTTACACCGGCAACGTTAAGTTCGACGATGGTAGCCGCACGGCCTGGCAATGCCTGGCGGTGGAAAACAGCTCAGGTGGTTTTGACAAAACAGGGCCGGTTTTACCACTGCCTGCGGGCTACACCGGGCATGTGCGTGACCCGAAGGTCTGGCAACACGAAGGTGTCTGGTACATGGTGCTGGGCGCGCAGGATCTTCGCAAGCAGGGCAAGGTGCTACTGTTTTCTTCGCCGAATATGCGTGACTGGGAAAACAGGGGCGAAATCGCCGGGAACGGCGTCCATGGGCTGACTGACGCAGGCTATATGTGGGAATGTCCCGATCTCTTCCCTCTGGACGGTAAACACGTGCTGCTCTGTTGCCCGCAGGGGCTGGTCCGTCAAAATGAACGCTTTCTGAATGTTTACCCTGCAGCGTATCTGATCGGCGATTTTAATTACGCAACAGCGACATTTAGCCACGGCGACTTGAACGAGCTGGATGCCGGCTTTGAATTCTATGCGCCGCAAACAGCGCTGGCGCCGGACGGGCGGCGTTTGCTCGTCGGCTGGATGGGCGTGCCGGATGGCGAGGAGATGCTGCAGCCAACCCGCGAGCAGGGCTGGATCCACCAGATGACCTGCCTGCGGGAGCTTACGCTTAACAACGGCAAGCTTTATCAGAATCCGATAGCGGAACTGGCTTCACTGCGTGAAGAAGAACAGCGCTGGCAAGGACAGGCCAGCCAGGCTCCGGCGCTGGATGCAAAACGGCTGGAACTCCAGATAGAGGCCACGGGTAACTTCAGTCTCCGCTTTGGCGGCGGCCTGACGCTGGACGTTACCGGGCGGGGCATTACGCTTCAGCGTCCAGGCCTTGCGTCCGGCGAACCGCATTTGCGTTACTGGCACGGCAAGGTTTCTTCCCTGCAGATCCTTTGCGACAGCTCAAGCGTCGAGATTTTCATCAATCAGGGGGAAGGCGTGATGAGCAGCCGCTATTTTCCACATCCTTCGGAGCGGCTCTCTTTCAACGGTGAGTCGGAGGTCACGTTGCGCTACTGGTCGCTGCGTTCCTGCATGATAGAATGAAGGTTTTCGACTCATTGCCACGGTTGCGCTGTGAAAAAAACCAAACGCGTCACGATTAAAGATATTGCTGAACTGGCGGGCGTCTCAAAGGCGACCGCCAGCCTGGTCCTCAATGGCCGGGGTAAAGAGCTGAGGGTGGCCCAGGCCACTCGCGAACGCATCATGACCATTGCGCAACAGCAGCACTATCAGCCGAGCATTCACGCTCGCTCGCTGCGGGATGACCGCAGCCATACCATTGGGCTTGTGGTCCCGGAGATCACCAACTACGGGTTCGCCGTCTTCTCCCATGAACTGGAAATGCTCTGCCGCGAAGCGGGCGTTCAGCTGCTTATCTCCTGCACCGACGAAAATCCAGGTCAGGAAAACATGGTGGTCAGCAACATGATTGCGCGCCAGGTCGACGGCCTGATTGTGGCCTCCAGCATGTTAACCGCCGGGGATTACCACAAGCTGAGTGAGCAACTGCCGGTGGTGCTGTTCGACCGGCACATGAACGACACTGAGCTGCCGCTGGTTGCCACCGACTCTGTGCAGCCTACCGCCGAGCTGATCGCCCCCGATTGCCCGCCAACATGCGGATGAATTCTACTTCTTAGGCGGCCAGCCGAGGCTTTCTCCCACTCGGGATCGGCTGGAAGGTTTTACCCAGGGGCTGGCTCAGGCGGGCGTCACGCTGCGCCCGGAGTGGATCATTCACGGTAACTATCACCCCAGCTCGGGCTATGAATCCTTTGCCGCGCTTTGCGCGCAGCTTGGCCGCCCGCCCAAAGCGCTGTTCACCGCCGCCTGCGGCCTGCTTGAAGGCGTGCTGCGCTACATGAGCCAGCACAACCTGCTGGAGAGCGACATTCACCTGGCCAGTTTTGACGATCACTATCTCTACGACTCGCTGTCGGTGCGCATCGACACCATTCAGCAGGATAACCGCCAGCTGGCTTTTCATTGCTATGAGCTGATCAGCAAACTGATTGACGGGCAGTCGCCCACGCCGATGCAGCGCTACCTTCCGGCAAAAATATTACGTCGGCATTCATAACGGAAAAACCTGCCATTATCGCTACAGGGAAATAACGTCATGCAAACTTTTTGCTACCCGAATGGAACGCTACACGCTGATGAAGAAGGTCAGGTTTCGCCGTTCAATGTGGTGATTGATACCCCACGGCTGATACTGTCTCCACCTTCTCGGGACGATGCTCCGGCACTGCTCAGCATTTTTTCCGAACCACAGGTGATGAAATACTGGAACACCGCCCCCTGGCGCTCACTTGACGATGCTCTGCGTTTTATCGACCGTAGAACGGCAGATATGCAGGAGCGTTCGGCACTGACGCTGTGCATTCGGGATAAACAGTCGGGCCAACTGGCGGGAAAATGTATGCTTTTCAACTTTGACGTTCATTCCCGCCGCGCCGAGATCGGGTTTTGTCTGGGGCGCGAGCATTGGGGGAAGGGACTGGTTAACGAAGCCGCCGATGCACTGATCGCCTATGCTTTTAAAGTGCTTAATCTGCGCCGTATCGAAGCTGAAATTGATCCTGACAACCGGGCTTCTGCCGCCGCCCTGCAAAAACTGGGCTTTGCTCAGGAAGGGCTGTTGCGGCAGCGCTGGGAAATCAACGGCGTGATTTCTGACTCAGCGCTGTTCGGCCTGCTGGCGGCAGAAAAAAAAGCCTGAAGTTTTTGTCTAGCGCCGGTCAGGAAACCACAAACCAAAGCGGGTGACGCCGCCCTGACTTTCCACCCAGCAGCGCCCCTGATGCAGCAGCATGATGGAGTTCACAATGGATAAACCAAGCCCGCTGGAGTGCGCCGAGTCGTTGCGAGAGGGATCTGCCCGGTAAAACCGGTCGAAAATCCTTTCCTGGTGCGCCGGGGAAATCGACTCTCCACGGTTTATCACGACGATGGACATACCTTCTGCTTCGGCGCTGGCCTCAATGTCAATCTCACTGCCAGGTTCGGCATAGCGCACCGCGTTAGACAGCAGGTTAGCCAGTGCACGGCGCAGCAGCAGGGCATCCGCACTGACCGTGCCGCTGGCGCGAGTCTGAATCGTGACCTCACGGTCGGCCGCAAGATCCTCGAAATACTCACCGAGGCGATTAATCTCTTCGGCAACGTCAATATCGCGCCGCTGGATCTCCTGATCCGGCTGTTCCGCCTGGGCCAGAAACAGCATGTTGTCTATCATTCGCGACATACGCTGCAGCTCTTCAAAGTTCGAGCCAAGCAGGCGCTGGTAATAGGCGTTGTCCCGCGTCGCGCCGAGACCAACTTCCGTCTGGCCAAGCAGGGTGGTGATGGGCGTGCGCAGATCGTGGGCCATATCGGCGCTGACCTGTTTTAACTGCTGGAATCCGCGCTCCAGGCGTTCAAGCATCGCGTTGATTTGATCAATCAGCGCATCAAGCTCAGTCGGCACATCCAGCTTATCCAGCCTTGATGACAGCGTTTTGGTGCCAATCGTGGCCGTGCGATCGGCCAGACGACGTAAAGGCGAAATTCCGCGGCGGGCAAAGATCACCGCCAGCACAACCGAGATGGCCGCCATCATCGAGGCAAAGAGAATAATTTTGTTACGGTACTCTTCGAGAATATGGGTTCTGTCGCTCAGCACCCGCGCCGACACAATCTCCAGCGGCGGTAAATTATTGGCTGAAGGACTAATGGCGGCCATGTAAACCATTGGCGTGCCGTCCGCATTGTTAGCGTGATGCACGGCCTCAAGCGTTAGCCGCTGGTTGGCGGCAACCGGCGTCACGGCGGGAATAGCGCGCTGCATAGGGTTAACTTCCAGCAAGGTAGCGCCGCCGACATAGCGAATGACAAGCAGGGATTCCGTATTGCCCAGCATATTGGCAAACAAATGGGGTTTGTCGCGGATCAGTTGCCTTGCATCCAGATCCCGCAGCAGCGTACTGATCTGGTCCACGCGAGAAACCAGTGCGGCATCATCGCGTATAGAAAGCTGCTGGCGCAGGGCGTAATAGAGCGCGCTGCCCATGACGGTAAACGCCACAAAGGAGAAGGCGGCCAGCAACACGGCAAGGCGGAAGGTTAGCGAAGTCCGCTTCATAACTCAGGCTCGCAGCGGTAGCCCACGCCATGCACGGTATGAATGAGTCGGACAGGGAAAGGATCGTCCACTTTTTGCCGCAGCCTGCGTACTGCGACATCCACCACATTAGTGTCGCTGTCGAAATTCATATCCCACACGCGGGAAGCCAGAAACGTCCGCGACAGGACTTGCCCCGGATGCTGGAGAAAGCACACCAGCAGCTTGAACTCTTTGTTGGTCAGCGTGATGCGTTTGCCTTCGCGCTCGCAGCGAAACTTGGCGACGTCCACCACCAGATCCGCCAGTGTTAGCACTTCTTCGGCTTCGGCCTGCGGCTGGCCGCGGCGTAAAATAATGCGGATCCTTGCCAGCAGTTCGGCAAAGGAGAAAGGCTTGACGAGGTATTCGTCGGCACCCAACCCAAGCCCGCGTAAGCGGTCTTCCAGCGTGCCTCGCGCGCTAAGAAACAGCACCGGCGTCTGGCTGTGGGCGCGTAAACGTTCCATTACCGTCCAGCCGTTCATTTCCGGCAGCATTACGTCCAGCAGGATCAGGTCATAGCTCTCTTCCCGCGCCAGATGCAGGCCGTCAATGCCGTTGGCCGCCCAGTCTGCGGTATAACCCGCTTCGTTCAGCCCGCTCACCAGGTAGGCGGCGGTTTTCGCTTCGTCTTCGATAATGAGGATTTTCAAGCGACGGATCCTGTCAAAAGGAGAGAAAAGGGCGTGGAGACCGCCCCAGTCTCGTCATTATAAGATGCGTGAACCTCAGTAGCCAGGCACGTGCGCAGCTTTCATGATCAGGTTGGCCACCGCTTCAGGCTGTGAAATCAGTGAAACGTGGCTGGATTTAAGCTCGATGGTTTGTGCGTGCATGCGCTTCGCCATAAACCGTTCCAGATCCGGGTTGATCGTGCGGTCTTCGGTAGATACCGCGTACCAGGTTGGTTTGTCATGCCAGGCGGCAACAGTGGTTTTCGCCATAGTAATGGCTTTGCCGATCGGCTGCTGCACGGCGTAATAGGCTTTAGCTTCGCTTTCTGGCAGGTCGCCGGCGAAATCGTGGATAAATGCCGACTCGCTCAGCGCGCCGTAGCCATCGTCATTCCATTTCAGGCCCGCGGAAGCCGGTGCCGCAGGGTATTTTTTGGTTAGTGCCGGGTAGTCTTCACCGGCTTCCGGGGCACGAGCGGCGATATACACCAGGCCTTTGACTTCTGGCTCATCGCCCGCCTGGCTAATTACCATCCCGCCGTAGGAGTGCGCCACCAGAATCACCGGGCCGTTTTGCTGCGCCAGCGCGCGTTTTACCGCGGCAACATCGTTATCTAATGACGTTGTCGGGTTCTGGACCGCCGTGACGTGCAGCCCTTTGGCCTGTAGCAGGGGAATAACTTTGCCCCAGCTTGAGCCATCGGCAAACAGGCCGTGCACCAGCACGATGTTTTTCACTTCCTGCGGAGCAGGCGTGGTGTCGGCACGGGCAGCCGTGGTACCAAAAGCGGCCAGCATAAGGGTGGCAAGCGCAGAGAGATGGCGTAATTTCATGATCTATCCTCAAGGTTCAACAAAGGGGTCAGGGCCAATTTATCTCTCGGGCGCCAACAAAGTGCTGACGTGGAAATGACAAAAAAATGACAAACGGGGCATTCTTGCGGTTCATGATGAAGGGCTCTACACTGATTTTTTTCAGCCTGAAAGAGATTGTAAATGCCTAATAATATTACGCCTTTTGCCTTCGTGCTGGCGGTAAACAACCTTGATGACACTGCGGGTTATTTCCGCGATACGTTAGGCTTTACCCTTGAATGGCCTGGCACGAACGGCTGGCAATTAGCGGTACGAGGAACAGTGAAGGTGATGCTGGGCCATTGCCCGCAGGCGCTGGCCCCAGCTTCCCTTGGGGATCACAGTTATTTCGGCTATCTGCATGTTGATGACGTGGATGCGCTCTACGCCGAGTTTGTGCAGCGCGGTGCCATCATTTTACACCCCCCCGCCAGCCGTCCACACGGGATGCGCGAATTTCTCGTCGCTACGCCAGAAGGCCATAAAATCATGCTTGGCCAGGTGTTGTAAAAGCCATCAGCCACCACGGGCTTTGCTTTCACGAGTAACAATCACCGCCAAAAGCCCGGCCAGCGCAAAAGCAGCGGCTACGTAAGGAATAGGGCGTGGGCCGGTCAGGTTTATCAACACCCCGCCGATCAAAGAGCCTAAACCAATCGCCGCATTAAATACCGACACGTTCACCGAGGTAGCAGCATCCGCACCGCCTTCGAGGCGAGAGGCTTCTTTGAACACCAGCGTTTGCAGCAGCACCGGCAGCGCACCGTAAGCCGCGCCCCACAGCGCAATAGCGATGAAGATCGATGTATGGCTTACAGCAGCCACATTCAGGCAGGCAAGGCTGGCGGTAAACAACGCGGCGACGATCCCCAGACTTGTGCGCGGTGCACGGGCGGCAAAAGGCCCCACGGCAAAATTGGTCACGACGCCCGCCGCACCATAAACCAGCAGCAACATACTGATTTGCCCACTGCTTTGACCTGCGACTTGCTCGAGGAACGGCGTGATATAGGTGTAAGCCAGGAAGTTACCGGAAACGACCAGCGCGGTGATGCCAAAAATAGCCAGCAATGCGCCGTTTTTAAACACGGCGGAAATCGCCCCGCGCTTAGCGGACCGGGCGATCCTCACCGCCGGAACGGACCAGACAATAAGCGTGAATACGGCCAGACAAAGAAGGCAAAGCGCGGCAAACACCGCCCGCCAGCCGTAAAAATCGCCCAGCATAGTGCCGGCAGGCACGCCGAGAACCGTTGCCAGAGAAACGCCGCCAAACACGACGGACGTTGCCCGCACTGCGTTACGGGAAGCCACCAGATGCACGGCGGTCACCACGGCGGTAGACCAGAACACCCCGATAGCGGCGGCCACCAGAATACGGCCCACAAAGACAACAAAATAATCCGACGCCAGCCAGGTAATCAGGTTGCCCGCAAAACAGGCTGCCAGCAGGCCAGACATTAACGCTTTGCGGTTGATGTGCCCCAGCAGTCCGGTCAGCGGAGCAGCGGTGAGCGCCACCATAAAAGCAAATATTGTAACCAGATATCCTGCCACGCCCAGAGAAACGTTTAGCCCGGCGGCCATGCCCGGAAGCACACCTACCGGCATCAGTTCGGTACTGACAAAAGTGAAACAGCCCAGGCTTAGCGCCAGCACCGCCGCAATGCTGCGGGCCCGGGACACATGTGCGCCCTGCGGCGCAGCGATATTTGTACTGCTTGAATGCATAAAACCATCCTGAAAATGTGAACAGGTCGAGATGACGAGCAAATTGTGGCGCTGCGCAGGGCAGAATGCGATAGCATGAAAGGCATATCACTTATGACTGAGAATCAACAATGAGAGCCTTAAGTTCGCAGTTGCTCGAAGGCGTGGACGTGATGGCGGCGGTGGTGGACACCCTGAGCTTTGGCGCAGCTGCCGAAATGCTCGATATGTCGCAGTCGGGCGTCAGCCGGGCGATTGCACGCCTGGAAAAGCGGCTTGGCATCCGTGTTTTTGACCGAACCACGCGTTCAGTACGGCTGACCGATGAGGGGCGGGAGTTCTACGAGCAGGTTATGCCCCTGATTGGCGCCCTGGCCGAAGTCACCGGCGGTGCGGCAGGGGACGGCCAAACCCTGCGGGGCAAGCTGCGGGTGAACGTTGACCCGCTGTTTGCCAGCCAGGTTTTAGGGCCACGCCTCGGCACGTTTATGGACAAACACCCGGAGCTTGAGATCGAGCTACGCAGCCGGGATGAACTGGGCGATCTTATTTCTGACGGCTTCGACCTGGCGCTGCGTTTTGGCCACCCTCAGTCCTCGTCGATGATAGCCAGAAAGCTGTTCGACACCCGCGTTTTTGATATGGCCTCTCCCGAGTATTTACGCCGCTTTGGTTATCCTCAAACGCCCCAGGAGCTGGAGCAGCCGCCACACCGCTGCATATTGTTCCGGGAGCCGCTGACGGGAAAACCGTTTGCCTGGGAGTTTCACCAGGGGAAAAAAAAGGTGATGATCCAGCCCAGGGGAATGTTGACGGTCAACGATGCGGAAACGGCGTTCAGTACCTGTCTTGCGGGCCTTGGCGTAGCTCAGATCTTTGAACTGGGCAGCGAGGAATATGTTGCTTCCGGGCGGCTGGTGCCGCTGTTTCCCGAATGGTCAGATCACCGTTTCCCGCTCTATGCGTACTATCCATCCCGGCATCATGTGCCAGCGAAAACTAGGGCGTTACTGGATTTTGTTAGCGGGCTGGTAGGGTAACGTTCTCAGGCAAAACCGAAATAGATATTTCGTCGGAAAGGAAAAGTGCATATGCAAATACCAGAACTCTATACAGAACGCTTGCTGTTAAAGCCATTAGCCGCCGAAGATGCCTCACAGATTCAGGTGCTTTATCCACGTTGGGAGATCGTTCGCTATATGGTCTCCTCAGTACCATGGCCCTATCCGGATAACGGGGCTGAAAATTACGTCAATAACGTTGCCCTGCCTGATATGGAAAAAGGGATTGCCTGGTTCTGGACTATCAGACACCGTCAGACCCCTGACAAACTCATGGGTTTAATCTGCCTTTATGACGTTGAGGATAATAACCGTGGATTTTGGTTAGCACCGGAATATCAGGGGCAGGGTTTTATGCGTGAGGCCAGTAATGTCGCGACGGATTACTGGTTTAATACGTTAAATAAGGCAGTATTGCGTGCGCCGAAAGCGGCTCTCAATAGCCGTTCCAGACGTATTTCAGACAGTAGCGGCATGCGGCTTATCAGGACTGAAAAGAAAGAGTATGTCAGCGGCCTGCTGGATTCCGAACTCTGGGAAATCACGCGCGACGAATGGAACGCTCGTCAGGTTGATTAATGTTAGTTATGGAATATCTGCTTTCCGCTCATAGCGGATTTAGCCCAACAAGGCTGTCCGCTTTGTGCCAGAAGCGGAAGTTGAAGAACCATCTTTGCGAGCAAAATATAACAATACTTTGATGGCGCAGCGGGTATCACTACCTTAGAACATGATATGTAAGAGGGATTGATTCGCCATCGATCAGCAGTATCGCTCGCTTGGCTACGGCTGCGGGGCTCTAAGGCAGCTCAAGGCTGATCTGACGCTTTGTATCGAGCCACTGAATAACGATGCGGGGAACATTCAGCAGCGAATAAAACGGAAAGTGTTTGAACTGCGAAACGGCTTTCACGAAACGGGCCAGCAACAGTATATTCATGACAATTTGTATGAAGTGCTGTGCAGCCACGAAACCTACAGTCGCCGGACGTTTCTGGCATTAATGCAAACTATCGAAGCGTCTGACGAGTAATCTCCCTATTAGCGCTCAACAATCCACAAGAACGGCACAACCGGCAGGGCAAAGATCGCCGCAAAAATGGCCAGCTCCTCGCCCCAGCCGTAGCCTGCTTTAATCACCCCGATCAGCATATTTGCCGCAGCAATCAGGCACCACAGCACAGCAAAGCCTCGGGCGATCACGGCCTGGGCTGGTGGATAGTCCGGGGCAAACAGCCGGATAAGCAGGTAACAGCTGCTGGCAAGCAAAAAGCCGCTCAGCAGAAATAACAACGTGCGCATAAAATACTCCAGGAAATGGCCTGCGGATTAACTTTGCGAGATAAGCCGCAGGCTGGGGATTTACTGTCGGGGAGTTAACAGATCGCCTAAACCAATGCGCTGCAAAAACTCTTTGCGGATGCGGTCAGCTACGGCGTTGACCACTTCGGCACCGTCGTCAGAGGGATCAACGTGCACGCGGAACGGACGTTTGCCATACGGCGCATTCACAATATCCACCATCGCTGCCGCGACATCGGCAACATCGGCATCCTCTGGCTCACAGGCCGCCAGACCTTTCAGCGCTTCATCTTCCAGCCCGGCCGTCGGGCCAGTTTGGGTCCAGGCCAGCTCACGTTCTCTGTCCGCAGGCTTGCCGGAATGCAGAAAGTGATTGGTACCTTTGGTAAAAGCGCCCGGTACCAGAATCGAGCTTTCAATCCCCCAGCGGCTAAGTTCGGCGGCATAGCTGACGGCCACGGCGTCCATCGCGGCTTTGGCGGCAAAATAGGGTGCCAGATAAGGCGGGGTACCGCCTCGCGTACTGCTGCTGCCAACCCACAACACCAGGCCTTTTCTTTGCTCGCGCAGATAAGGCAGCGCCGCCCGGTTAACCCGCTGCGTCCCCAGCACGTTAATATCGAAAAGCTGGCTGAACTGTTCCGGCAGAAATGCTTCGGCGGGGCCGTAGGACATGTGTCCGGCATTGTGCACCACGACGTCCAGCCTCCCTTGTTCCGCGATAATTTGTGCAACTGCCTCCTTCGCCGAAGTCTCGGATTGCACGTCCAGCTCGATAGCCCGAAGATCAACGCTGTGATGCCACGCGTAATCCTTCAGGCTGTCAACCTGAGGCGCATTGCGGCCCGTGATGTCCCGCATACTGGCGTAAACGGTGTGCCCGGCATGGGCGAGGGCGCGTGCGGATAAAGCACCAAAGCCGCTGGATGCGCCGGTTATCAGAATAACTTGTTGCATAATTTTCTCCTGTTCGTCGCCGATCTTATGCAAAGCCGCCGTTTACGCGGATCACCTGAGAGTTCACCCAGCTACCGTCCGGACCCGCCAGCGTGGCCACAATGCTGGCGATTTCGTCTGGTTTGCCGATGCGCCCGAGCGGCGCGAGGTTGGCGATGGTTTGAATTTGCTCTTCGGTTTTACCGTTCAGGAACAGGTCAGTGCCGGTTGGCCCAGGTGCAACGGCGTTAACGGTGATATTGCGGCCACGCAGTTCGTTGGCGAGGACGTGCACCAGGCCTTCAACCCCGGCTTTGGAGGCGATATAAGGGCCGTAGGCCGGGAATGATTTGGCAATAACGCTGGTTGAAAGGGCGATAATGCGGCCACCTTCCTGCAGCGACTCAGCGGCATTTGCCAGCACCATAAATGCCCCGCGAAGGTTTGTATTGATGATTTTGTCGAATTCCGCGAGGCCTGCCGGAGTGATTTTCACCATCGGCATAACGCCTGCGCTGTGTACCACCACGTCCAGCTGGTTGTGGATGGCTTTCGCTTCGGCAAACAGACGGGTGACGTCGCTTTCAGAGGAGACATCCGCCTGAATCGCCACGGCGTTCCCACCGCTGTTTTTAATCACCTGGACCGTTTCATCGGCGCTGGCTTTATTCCCGGCATAGTTGACGACGACGGTGAAGCCGTCGCGGGCCAGTCTTTCAGCAATAGCCCGGCCAATCCCACGGGAAGCGCCGGTCACCAGGGCAGTTTTCTTTGCAGTTGTCATGCTGTTCTCCAGATGCTGTGAATGGATCGCCCCGAGTGGGCGTGGGTGCATTGTTAATGTTTTTGTATTCGGGATAAACGATGCTAATTTGATTAGATAATTCCGTTATGGTTAATAATAGATGGACAAATTCGACACGCTGCAGCTGTTCACCCGCATTGTTGAGCTGGGCAGTTTCAGCCAGGCCGCCGATCAGCTCGGCATCCCGAGAGCCACGGCAAGCAATGCCATTAAAGAGCTGGAGAGCCAGCTGGGCTGTCGCTTGCTGGAGCGCACCACCCGGCATGTGCGAGTCTCCCAGGATGGCAAAGCGTATTACCAGCGCTGTGT
Organism: Cedecea neteri; assembly: GCF_000758325.1. NCBI lineage: Bacteria > Pseudomonadati > Pseudomonadota > Gammaproteobacteria > Enterobacterales > Enterobacteriaceae > Cedecea > Cedecea neteri. Next base: position 3,393,673 of record NZ_CP009459.1, read on the forward strand.
ATACATTCTTGCGGAGTTGAATGATGCCGAAGCCGCGCTGCGTCCTGTTGTGGCGCGACCTCGAGGCATTTTGCGAATCGATCTGCAGGGGACGCATGCATCACACATCGTCCTGCCTCAACTGGATGAATTTCACCGCCGCTATCCCGATATTGAACTGATTATCAGCAGCGGCGACAGGCTGGTTGATTTGGTGCGCGAAGGGATAGATTGCGTGGTGCGTGCCGGTAAATTACAGGACTCTTCGCTGGTTGCCCGTCACCTCGCGGACTTGCCTCAAACGGTGTGCGCCAGCCCGGATTATCTGGCGGCATTTGGCGTGCCCATGCACCCGGACGATCTCGAGCATCATCAGTGCGTTAACTTTTTCTCGACAACGGGCGGCGTGAATTACCCCCTTGAGTTCATTATTGATAACGAGCGCCGGGCTTTCTCGCCTAAAGGCTGGGTGACGGTCAACGAAGCGGAAAACTATGTCATCTGCGCGCTGCGTGGCTGCGGCCTGGTTCAGCTCCCGCGCTATCACGTCGAACAGGCGCTGAGCGAAGGTCGGCTGGTAGAAGTGATGGTGGGCTGGCAAAGCCCGACCATCGCTGTTTCTGCGGTGTACACCCAAAACAGACAGCTTTCACCGCGCGTGCGGGTGTTTATCGACTGGCTGAAGGAGATTTACAGCGCGCGGTTTCCTGCCGAAGGGATGGCTTAAACACCTGCTAAACCTCGCCGCGATTTGACTGGTTTTTAAAAGGCTTCGGCATCCATACTGGCTTCCTCTAAAGTGCTTTTGAGACAGGATGCCCGGATGAACATATTCCGCTTAGCGCTCTGCGCTTTTATATTATCCCCATTCGCTACGCATGCAGCCAACACCGGCCCCTTAAACATCGCCATATACCGGGGAGCCGCGGGCTGCGAAGGCTGTTCTGAAATGGTGGCAAAATCCCTGCAGAATAGCGGGAAAAATATCGCCATTTCCTACATCGGTGAAAATGAAAAGCTCAAGCTCACCGGGCAAAATCTGAGTCAATTTGATCTCTACGTGCAACCCGGCGGCGGGCAGGATATTCCGGCCGCGTATGATGCCATTGGCGATGACGGCGCGCGGGCTATCAGAGAGTTTGTGAGACACGGGAAAGGTTATCTTGGTCTGTGCATGGGGGCTTATCTGGCGGACAAAGACTGGATAGGGCTTATCGACACGCCCCTTGAGTCTGAGGTTGGGCGGTCTGGGTCCGGCGTCTCTGATGAAGGTGACTACACGCTGAATATCCGCTGGGGGAATAAAAAAGAGCCTTTTTATTATCAGGACGGCCCTTATTTTACTCCCGGATCGAAAAACAGCGGCTTTACGCCCGTGGCCTGGTACAGCAATGGCGATGTGGCAATAGCGACCTTCCGCTACGGTAAAGGAAATGTGGTGCTGACCGGGCCACACCCGGAGGCGGATGGCAGCTGGTTTGACAACAGCGTCGCCGGGCATACTTCGCCTCAGAGTAAAATGGCCCGGCTGCTTAGCTATTTCGACACGGGGTCGAACGGCACTCCAAGCGACTGAACAAAGGTTTTAACTTGTGGGTACCAAAGCCTGACGCCTGCTTTGCTGTCGGCAAAGTCATGGGAGTTTTGGCCGAAGGTGCCAATATCAACCATTCGGGCGCGGCTTGCTGCCCCGGTGGCCTGGTGGGTGTAGGCGCTGAACATTTGCTGCGGCATCGGCTGCGGCCAGAGCTGATCGTTATCACCGTAGAACCAAAGCGAGGGATAGCGCGCCTGTTTGCCTATCGCGCCATAGGTGCGTACCAGATTTTGCTGCCAGCCTTCACATTTTGGCTGGCGCAGACCACCCGAGAAATTGATCACGCCCAGCACGCCCGGAAGCTGACGAGTACTAAGCGCCATTGTCACCAGCCCGCCGTCCGACTGCCCGGCAATCACTATGCGCGAACGGTCTACGTAGGGCAGTTTGACCAGTTCATTGAGGGCGGCAGCCACACCATCTGCTTCATCAAGCGCGTGGCGGCGCACATCGCAGCCGTCTTTCGGATACTCGCCTCCAGAGGCCGCAAAGCCTTCCCGCATCGGGACCGCGACCACAAACCCCCGGTGAACAAATACCGAAGCGATTTGAAGATGGCGGGAACGTGGCTGCGTGCGCGCATTGCCCGGATTTTTACCGTGGTTCATTAACAAAAGGGGAAAAGGGCCATTGCCTGGAGGCTTATACAGGGTGGTTTCCAGCTCAACGGTTCGGCCCGCTATCTGCACGGGCAACATCACAATCTGTTCGTTGAGCTGCCTTTCCAGCCTCAGGGATGAGGAAGCGTTGTTACTGGGGGAGCTACAGCCGCTGGCGCTGAGAAGAAGCGCCGCAACCGGCAGCCTGGTGAGCATGCGAAGGAAAGAACCGGAGCGCTGTGGCTCCTGACATAGAGGCGAAATCCGCCACTTCAAAGAACCCATTTATCTGCCCTGGCAAAGTTACTGCGGTTGAATTATGCCGTGTCGTCTACGGACGGCTGTTGTTTTGCATACAAATAAACCGATGCCCGGGAAACGCCCAGATGCTGCGCCACGGTTTCCATCGACTTACGGATATCCAGTAATCCTTCTTTTTTTAGCGTCTGCAACAGCTCAATTCTTTCTGAAGTTTTCAGCGCGCGCGGCGTCGTGCTTATGCCAGCCGCATAGCGATCGATTCTCAGCCGGATGGCTTCGGAGCCTGCGGGTTCAATATGTTCTTCCACCGGGCCAGGGCTGGTGTCGGTGAAGCGGGCGAGTGCACTTTGCATCCCTCTGAACAAGGTCATATCCAGGTTAAGGCAAAGGGCGGCAACATAGTTCCCGGCGTCATCTTTCAGCCCGATAGAGGTACTTTTTACCGGGCGTCCGTCGGCAAACTGGTTAGCATAATTGGCGATCACCGCCGGGAAATCAGGGGAGGCGATGCGCGCCAGCCCCATTTCAGTAGCACCCTGACCAACCTCGCGGCCGGACAGGTTGTTGTGGATGGAGAGAATAGAGTGCTCGGGCTGCGTCAGGTCGTGCACCACCACCTCACAAAAAGGGGCGAAGGTTTCACTCAACCCCTGGGCGATGGTTTCGAGCTGGTCGAGCAGGGCACTGTTTTCTGATTTTGACACTCTATTTCTCCTGTTAATTAACGCGGGCCGGCGAGGTACTCAGCGTAGCGGCTGATATCGACGTTGCCGCCGCTGATGATAATCCCGATTCGCTTCCCGCGCAGGCTCTCTTTCATTCCGTGCGCCGCAGCAAAACCAAGGCAGCCCGTCGGCTCGACCACCATTTTCATCCGCTCGGCGAAAAACTTCATTGAGTCGATCAGCTCTTCATCAGTGGCGGTGAAAATGTCGTCCACGTTCTGGCAAATCATCTGGAAGGTGTAGTCCCCCAGGAAGGTGGTTTGCGCACCGTCGGCGATGGTTTTTGGCGTATCGATACGTACAATTTGCCGATGCCGGAGCGACTGCTGGGCATCGTTCCCGGCTTCCGGCTCCACGCCGTAGACTTTACAGTTGGGGGAGAGGTGACGCGCCGCCAGCGAACAGCCGGAAATCAGGCCGCCGCCGCCCAGGCAGACAAACAGCGCGTCCAGCTCGCCAACCTCGTCGAACAGCTCTTTCGCTGCCGTGCCCTGGCCGGCAATGACGTGTGGATGGTCGTAAGGCGGGATCAGCGTCAGGCCATATTTTTCCGCCAGATCTTTGCCAATCTGCTGGCGGTCTTCGGTGTAGCGGTTATAGAGAATGACTTTGCCGCCGTATTCACGCGTGGCGGCAATTTTGGCTGCCGGGGCATCTTCCGGCATCACGATGGTGGCCGGGATCCCCAGCAGCCTTGCGGCGAGCGCAATCGCCTGGGCGTGGTTCCCTGAGGAGAAGGCCACCACGCCAGCTTCTTTCTGCTCCGGCGTGAACTGAGCGAGGGCGTTCATGGCCCCACGGAACTTAAACGCACCCATCCGCTGATAGTTTTCACATTTGAAAAAGACTTCGGCGCCAAACTCTTCATTCACGGTTCGGGATGTCATGACCGGGGTGCGGTTGGCATGGCCCTCAATGCGTTTTGCTGCTGCGACCACATCTTCATAAACGGGGAGAACTAATTCACTCATTTTGCCACCTTTAAACGGTTGTCTTATTCAGAGAGCGCCACGGCTTCAATTTCGAGCGCCGCGCCGTAATGGAGTTGTGCTACGCCAGCCACCGCACGGGAAGGGCGATGTTCGCCGATCCACGCCGCATAGAGGCTGTTAAACAACGGCCAGAGATTGATGTCCGTGATGTACACCCGCACGGAGACAAGATGTTGTTTCGTCACCCCCGCGCAGGCCAGGCAAGACTCAATATTCTGCAGCACCAGCTGCGCCTGTTCTTCGAAGGGCGCTTCGCAGCGAGGCGTGCCGGCCGCAGCCACGGGAAGCTGGCCGGAAATAAACACCAAACCGCCTGCGGTGGCGGTATGGGAATAGTGCCCCACGGGGGCAGGAACCTGTTCGATATTGCGCAGCGTAATGTCCGGGGCCATGAATCCTCTCAAGCTCAGCTCATAGTTAGACAAACAATCTATATCTGGACTAAATGTTGATCAAGTGATTTTCAACATGGCAAGCCGCAAGGGAGAGTGTGGTGAACTGGAAGGACGGAGAAAGTGCGGATCGCAGCCGTTAGAGCGGAAAATGGCAATATGTTACTATAATAAAACGGGGTCTTAAGGGGTTAGGGATTATAACTATATGAGATTTTATGGCATCGATTATCTACAAACGCAGTCTAATATTAATGATTATTTAAAATACATCATTATATTTAGCGCTTTATTTACTCTGATCGTTTTTTTTAGTCTGTACATGCGTCATCGCTTACAAACTAAATATCGAGACTTAACAATCATCGTATTTTTATTTTTACTCTTTATTTCTGGTGTTCAGTATGCAGATTATACCGACAGTCAAAATATACATTCTCAATCATCACAAATGGTGAGCTTTGTTAAGTTGTTATCAAAAGAAAAAGAAGTAGATATGGATTCTATATTTTCAAATTCAGTACAACTCTCGGATGGCATTATCGTTAAAATCAATGATCTTTATTATCGCGTCAATTTAAGTCCGGATCAAAAAACATATAGTTTAGTTGAGGTGTCGTTAGTAAACCCAGGCATAGAAATCATAAAAAACTGAGGAGCAGAAATGATAATTTACACGCCGATCATGATAAAATTGGGCCTGGGGATACTGTGTCTGATTATTCAAATAAATCTCATGGGGAAGGGCAACCTGGCGCCTTCATCCGCAATGGACCAGGTTCAGAACTATGTGCTCGGGGGGATTATCGGTGGCGTAATTTATAATGAATCGATAACAGTGCTACAGTTTGTTTTGGTGTTAATTATATGGACCTTCCTCGTCTTTGTCCTTAAATTTTTAAAAGAGAACAATCGACTGATCAAAAGAATTATTGATGGCAAGCCTATCACCCTGGTGCATAATGGCAGTGTTAATGTTAAGGAGTGTTTACGCAATGGTGTTTCTGCAAATGATTTGATGTTCAAGTTAAGGGCGAATGGCATTTATGAAATAGAACAATTGAAACGCGTCGTTCTTGAGCAAAATGGACAATTAACCATTATACAAAGTGGTGATGAGAATATACGTTACCCAATTATAGTTGATGGTTTAGCTAACCATGATTTGCTCGAAATCCTTAACAAGGACAACGACTGGTTAGAAAATGAAGTTATCAAGCAAGGCTTCAATAAAATCAGCGAAGTATATTTAGGCGAGTACCTCTCGGGCAGAATTAATTTATACGGATATGAAAGATAAAATCTAAAACTAAGTGCTTGACCTATTAGGGTATAGATAAAAAACGCATGCACTTAATCCCTTGTATGTCCGTTTCCAGGGGAGCCTCGCGGTCTCCCCCCAGATTTGTGCCTTAACCAGGGGCATTCTCGTCGAGGAAATGCTGGACAGCGGTAAACACCTGCCAGCGGTTTTTCTCCATAAAGACCGAATGTGTCCCTTCACCAATTTCAACCCAACGGCGATAGGGAGCCTGGGTTAGCTGCGAAAATAGCGTTTTTGACAACTCAAGCGGGCAGTCTCTGTCCCAGTCGGCATGAACGATAAGCACCGGAACACGGATCTGCGCGGCATCATACAGCGCACGACCTGCCGACCAGATTTCGCGGCTATCCTGCACCGTGCCATTAGGGGCTTTGATGGCCGCATCTTCGGTGGGTCCAAACGTCGCATCCGCCCAGGCGTCAAACCAGGCTTGCGGCAGCACACTTTCCCGCTCACTTTCAGGTACACCATTCAGCCAGCGGGCTTTGGCCGAACTGCGTTTGACCACCCGATAGGCGCCAAGCTCTCCGCCGGTATCCGAAGCGCTGGGGGTATCGCGGATCCACTGCGGAGCAAGCAGCACCAGCTTATTCACTGCGCCAGTGTGCGCGGTAGTGTAGGTTGCCATCAGCGCCGCTCCCCAGGACCAGCCAATCAGATTGATCGCTGCATGCCCCGTCTGCCGTCGAATAAAGTCCACTGCCGAAGCCACATCGCTAACGGCCACCGGCGTTCGTACCACGGGCGCATTTTGCTCCGGCGGCTCGGCCATTTCTGCAGGTTTTGATGACTGGCCGTAGCCACGTACATCCACCAGCCAGACGTCGTAACCCGCGTGAGCCAGGTTATCCATCCACGAACTGCCGTCCAGGGCTAAATCAAACGAGGTCGACGCCGGGTAGGTCGATCCGGCGACAAACAGTACCGTGCGGTCACCAGGGATCGCGGTGAAATCGCCACGTTTCTTGTTACGGACATATAGCTCAATGCCTGGCGTTGTAGTGGGAATATAAAAGTCGTTACGTAGAATTTCATGTGTCATTTCACGTCCTCCGGGTGAATAAAATGCCAGTCAAAGTTGTCCCCACTGCGCGTGACGCGCCCGGCTGAGGTGCTGGCAAAATGGGCGGTAAAAAGGGTGCTCTGATGCTCGGCAGCATGTTCAAGAAGCCAGCGGCGCGACTCACGAGCCTGCTGCTGATCAGCGCAAAACCGACTGTTCCAGGCCGGCCGATAAACCTGTAGCGGCTGGTGCATGATGTCGCCGCAGAAAAGTCCGCCCCGCTGGCGATGCCCGTTATTCAGTAATTCAAAAGTGATGTGCCCAGGGCTGTGCCCCGGTGTCGGGTGAATAAGAAGCGCATCGGCAATGGCCGTGGTGCCTTCCACAATAAGGGCCTGGTTGCGCTCAAGAATTGGCCTGACGCTGTCGTTGAAGACGTTGGCGTTGAAACCCTCATCATCCTGATGCGTCAGCCAGTAATCGTATTCTTTGCGAGAAAACACGTAGCGGGCGTTGGGGAATGTCGGTTCCCAGCGGCCATCAATGAGCTGCGTATTCCAGCCACAGTGATCGGCGTGCAGATGAGTGCACATCACGTAATCCACGCTCTCTGGCGTCACGCCAGCCTCCGACAGCCGGTTCAGAAACGGCAAATCAAGCTGGTGGAAGCGGGGCAGTGAAGGGCGCTCTTTGTGGTTGCCTGCACAGGTATCAATCAGAATAGTGTGATGCCGGGTGCGCACCACCCAGCTATGAATGCTGGCGATAAAACGCCGGGAGACCACATCGAAGCACTCGGGCACCATCAGCCCACGATGCTCCTCCAATAAAGCCGGATCCCAATCAGGGTAAAGAAAATCAGGGGTAAACCCTGGTCCGCGTTGTTCAACCACGCGGGTAACGGAAATATCATGGAGCTGGAATTTCAACACGGCAGGTTATCTCATCAGGTTTAAACTTGCGGTTGATGCTAATGAGATAAGTCAGTACCGTGAAATCGATAATCAGGATGCCAGGTATAAGCTACATGAATCTCTCCGGTCACAATCTTGCATTGCTTGCCTCATTGAATACTCTGCTGGAGGAGTGCAACGTCACCCGCGCGGCGGAAAAGTTGAATATCAGCCAACCTGCACTGTCTGCTCAACTGGCGAGGCTACGGGATCTGTTTGAGGATCAGCTCCTGATCCCCGCACAGTCGGGCAGAGGAATGGTACGGACGCCGTTGGGGGCGCATTTGCGTGAACCTTTGCGCCGGGCGCTGCAAACGCTTGAAGAAGTGGTGGCGCAGCAGCCGGAATTCGATCCCGCCCGCGCGCACCGCACGTTTACCCTGGGGGCAAACGACAATGCCGCCGCGATTATTGCCCCTCGCTTGATTAAACTTACCCGCGACGCCGGCTGGCATCATATTCGCTTTGCGTTTATTGCCCCGCAGCCGAACCGGCTTCAGAGCCAATTGGAAACGGGTGAAATCGATATTGCTTTAACCTCACGGGATGCCGTGCCGGGTGCGCAGCAACTGCCGCTGGTCGATGAGGCGTTCCAACTGGCGCAGAGAAAAGGCCATCCGAGAGGAAATGTGCCGCTGACGCTGGAAAGTTATGCCAGTCTTGAGCACATTTTAGTGTCCGGCCAGGGAGGCGGGTTTCGGGGATTTATTGACGATTTGCTGGCTGACCAGGGCCTGGCACGCCGGGTGGGCGTTTCCGTGCAGTTTTACAGTCTGGTGCCGCTGATTTTGCAGAACAGCGACCTGGTCTGCACGCTACCGGCCCGTTTTCTGTCTCGCTATCACGAAGTGCTTGATGCATTCCCGTTGCCGTTTGACGTTCGCCATTTCAGCCTGTATGCCACCTGGAACCGCCGGTTTGACGATGATGCAGCCCACCGCTGGCTTAGAGCGCAGCTTCAGGCCAGCGTGGCGGCATAAAAAACCCCACCGCACGGGTGGGGTAAGACAGCTTATTTCCCGGACCAGGTACGCAGCGCATTTTCACGCGCTTCGGCCTGCTGGGCGGTATTGAGCTTGTAATAGTTTGGCGCTAAAGCGCCTTCCCAGTCGCCGTACATTGGGTTCGGCAGCACAATAAACTGGGTGCCGAACTTGTTGCGGTTGTCGCTGGCGAACTGCTGACGCTGGGACTGATCCTTGTGGTAAGTCGCTTTGCCGAAGTCGTTCAGGTTGTCGCCGATGTACATTATCACGTCATAGCCTTCGGCTTTGATCGCATCAAAACGGGCCTGCTTGTTGGAGCTGTCGGTTTTCAGGCGCACGGTTTTATCGCTCACGCCGGTGAAGCCCAGGGCTTTCATGTTGGCAACGGTGGCGTCGAAGTCTTTGCTGTCGCGGTTGGACACATAGAACATCGTGCCGCCATGGCTGTTCACGTAGTTAGCAAAATCCACCGCGCCCGGGACGGCCAGCGCCTGGCGAGCCTGAGTCCACTGGGACCAGGTTTTGTCGTCAAACGCTTTGTTGTTTTTCGCCTGCCACGCGCTGTAGGCGCTGTTGTCGAGCATGGTTTCATCCAGATCCACAATCACGGCACGCTTAGCGTTGCCCTGTTTAGCGGATTGATCCCACGCGGCACGAGCACTGTTGAATGACTGGTACGCCAGCGCACGGTATTCGCCGGATTGCTGGAACCAGTCCACCGCCATCACCGTCTGGCTGGCCAGCTTCTGATCCGCCGCCTGTTGCTGATTAGCGCACCCTGTCAGGCTGACCAGCACCAGCGCTACCGCGCCACCCAATAAACTTTTCTTCATCTTTTTATCCTTACCCTTGCTTTTATCATTAACGCCATTGATACCTGCCAGCCCCGGCACTGAACAATGCGGGGACTTTCTTTAACAAAATCAGCAGGTATTATTAAAAACTGTTTTACCGAATATTAAAGCTACGTTATCAATAGCTTTTTAATGGATCGACACTGGATACTCAATATGACAAAAATATTTCGACGCAATTTTTTTCCCCTGATGGTGATGGCGGCCTTACCCGGTATCAGCTTCGCGGCCCACGCCGCAGGCTGTGAGGAGACCCGGGCGGGCATCGATATGGGCTCCGGCACCACCAAGCTGGTGGTCGCCAAAGTGGACACCTGCAAGCAGCGCATCAACAAAGTGCTGTTCGAGGATCAGCGCCCGATTGCTTTTAACGAAGATTTATCCAAATCCGCCGACAATACGCTTAGCCCGGCCATTCAACAGCAGGGGCAGGCGGCACTGCGTGAGCTAACTGCAGAGGCTGCCCGCTATCATCCTGTCCGCTTTAACGGCGTGGCAACCGCTGTTTTCCGCAGCGCGTCTAACGCCCAGCAGACGATCGATGCCTTTAACCGGGCTGCGCCGGTGAATCTAAAAATCATTACTCAGGAACAAGAAGCCGAGCTGGGCTTCCTGTCCGCCAAAGCCTCGATGCCCGTGCCGCTGGCAGACGACCAGATGGTGGTCTGGGACATTGGCGGCGGGTCGATGCAAATGACGACATGGCTGCAAAAACACGACAAATGGCAGCCGGAGATTTACCAGGGCAAACTGGCCTCCGTCACGCTGAAGAGCTACATCATCGACGTGGTGAAAAACAAAGATTTGCATGAGGTTAGCTCGCCAAATCCGATTGGTTCCCTGCGCGACGGCGTGCTGCGGTTTGTTCGCTTCTATGCCACTACTCACGTCAGCCCGGAGATGAAACAGGCGCTGGCTAAGCGTACGGTCGTGGGCATCGGCGGAGTGCATGACTTCTCCGTCAGCAAGCAGCTCAATGAAAAGGTCTACACCCTCGCCGATCTGCAAAAAGCTTCCGCCAGCCAGGTGTGGAAAGGAGATTCCGAGCTGCGTGGTGATTACCGGGCCACGGACGTCAGCAACCTGCTGCTGGTTCAGGGCTATATGGAAGCGCTGAAAATTCCTCAGGTAACCGTGGTGAAGGCCAACCTCGTCCAGGGCGTGCTGATTCAGTAACGTCTTATGCTTCAGGCGGCGGCGATTTTCGTGCCGCCGCATGTGGTACTAACCGCGTTTTCGCAGTCCGATCAGATGAATGATGAGTCCGAGAAGGCTAAGCCCACCGCCCAGCAGCGATGCCAGTTCCCAGCCCCCCAGCCGCCACATCAGACTCGCGGCCCAGGATCCCAGCGCGCCGCCGATAAACATGCCGCTCATAAAAACTGTATTAATACGGCTGCGAGCTTCCGGCCTCAGGGCGTAAATCACATGCTGGTTAGAGATCAGCGCCGACTGCTCGCCCAGATCCATCAGGATGATGCCAATCACCAGCCCGGTGAGAGAGGTCCACAGCCCCAGCACCGCAAAAGAGATAACCATGACCAGCGCCCCAAGTCCGATCACGGCATACGGCCCGCGGCGGTCGGCAATCCGTCCGGCAAGCGGCGCAATCAGGATGCCTACGGCGCCTACAATGCCCATCATACCGGCGATGTCAGCGCCAAGATGAAAAGCGGCGTGCAGCTGTAATGCCAGAATGGTCCACAGGCCGATGAACGAGCCAAACAGCGCTGCCTGTATTAAGGTCGCCCGGCGCAGCAGCGGTTCTTCGCGCCACAGAGAAACCAGCGAGCGCATCAGGGTCATGTAGATCTGTTTATTGCCCGACGTGTGATGCGGCAGGGTAAAGAACAGCATCAGCCAGCCGAAGGCTGTGGCCACGCAGCCTAACCAGAAAGTCGCCCGCCATCCCCAGTGATCGCCGCTGAAACCGCCCACGGCTCGCCCAAGCAATATGCCGCACAGCACGCCACTCATTACCGTGCCTACGACCTGCCCACGGCGTTCAGGTTTAGCCAGCTCGGCGGCAAACGGCACAATTTGTTGGGCAACGGAACCCGTCACACCCACCGCAGCAGAGGCAATAACAATCGTGACTACATTGGGCGCTAAGGCGAGGCACGCCAGCGCGACCGCCAGCCCGGCGGACTGGCAAAGGATCAGCGTGCGGCGGTTAATCTTGTCACCCAGCGGCACAAGCAAAAACAAACCAAAGGCAAACCCAAGCTGCGTTGCCGTCGGCGCAAGGCTGACCAGCGCGAGCTGCCCCGGAAACGCCTGCTGAAGCAGTTCCAGCAGCGGCTGGTTGTAGTAGACATTGGCGACAAACACCCCGCAGGCCACCGCCATGATCAGCAGCAGAGTGGAGGTTAAAGGCGAATTTTTCTCCGCCTCGGGCGGGCGGTTCAGGGTGACGCTCAGCGGATTATCCGACATGATTTTTCTCTCTGGAGAGGACGAGCCCTGATGCTGAACGATTGTTCGCCCGCAATCTTTGCCCTAGAATTTCAGACTTCTGAAATCACCTGAAAAGCGACCAAGCCTATGCCTGCCGACGAGACGCAACCCCGCTCAGAAAGAGATGACGATATGGTGGTCTTTGGCCGTTATCAGCTGTTTCCCGATTTGGGGCTGCTGCTAAGGGACGGCGTTCAGCTGGAGCCGGGAGAGCGGGCGATGGCGGTGCTCCGGCTGCTGGTCAGTGAAGCGGGGCAGGTAGTGACCAAAGAGACGCTGCTGGCTACCGTCTGGCCGAAAGAGATCGTCGAAGAGAATAACCTGCAGGCGCAAATCTCCGCCTTACGCAAAATTTTTGGTCCCGACCGCAATCTCATCACCACGGTGTTTGGCCGGGGTTACTGCTTTACCGCCACGGTGAATAAACTGCAGGCGGCCACGTCATCGCTGCCCGTAGCTGCCCCTTCAGCGGTTTTACCTCGTCCCCGTTCGCCGCTGATAGGGCGCGAAAGGGAGCTGGGCGAAATCAGAAAACGGCTGATCGAGCATACTATTTGTACGCTGGCTGGCCCGGCGGGCATCGGCAAAACCCGACTGCTGCTGGAAGTGGCGCGCGAGTCGGCCAGCCTTTATCCCGATGGTGTATTTTTTGCTGATTTGTCCAGCCTGAATGCCGGGGCAGATCCGGCACCTGTGCTGCGTGCTGCGCTGGCCGGTATTCGTGGGGCGGGGCAGTTACAGTCTCGCCCCGCGCTGCTGGTAATTGATAACTGTGAGCATCTGTCGGTTGCCTGTGCACGGGAAATAGAGCACCAGCTACAGAGAAACGAATTACTGAGCATTTTGCTGACCAGCCAGTCTCCGCTGGGGCTTGAAGGAGAGCAGGTATACCGCGTCGGGCCGCTAACTTTGCCCCCAGCGCTACTGGCCGCCAGCGAGGCGCAAAGTTTTAGCGCGGTTGAGTTTCTGGTACAGCGTATTCAGGCAGTGGATTACACGTTCCGCCTGAGCGAAGAGAACACCGGGCCGATCCTGGGGCTCTGTCGGTTGCTGGATGCCGTACCGCTGGCGTTGGAAATTGTGGCGGCTCGCGTTGCCAGCCTGGGTCCTGATGCCGTGCTGGCCGACCTGAGCGGGCGGGAAACATTACCCGAAACGCCAGGACTTACGACTTCCCGACACAGAACGCTCACCGAGGCGCTGGACTGGAGTTACCAATTGCTTACGGCTGAGGAACAGCGAGTGTTTCATGCCCTGGCGGTGTTTCCCGGTGAATTTGACCTTGCCGCCGCGAAAGGATTGTTAAACCAGGGAGATCTCAGCGACGTTGTGGCCAGCATGGTGGCGAAATCCCTGCTGGTTTTGCAGGCGGGCACGCGCCCGGCCAGGTATCGCTATCTCAACATTGTGCGCACGTACGCTCGCCAGATGCTGGCCGAAAACAGCGCCCAACTCTTTCTTCGTCATGCGCAACTTGTGGCCGACAGCATGGTGCAGGCAAGAGTTGCCTGGGCCGAAGAGTCCAGTCCGCAGTGGCGCCGTCAGTATGGTTATTTAATTGACGATCTTCGGGCAGCGGCAGACTGGTGTTTTGGCGTGGGTCAAAATGCCCCGCTGGGACGAAGTATTCTCGCTAACGCCACGCCGTTCTGGATCCAGCTTTCGCTGCACGGCGAGTGCCGCCAGCGGATTACCGCCGCAATTAACGATTCGCACAATGGTCAGGCCACGCCGCGCGAAGAGATGCTGATGCAGGCGGCCTTAGGCTCGGCGCTGGGCTGGGCGCAGGGACCCATCGAAGAAAATGGCCAGGCCTGGCGGCGAACCGGGGAGCTTGCCAGCGCTCTTGGCGACGTGGAAATGCAGTTACAGGCCGAGTACGGGCTGTGGCTGTATCACCTGCGCAGTGGCCGTTACGCCGAAGCCGCAGAGAACGGCAAAAAAATGGCTGAACTGGCGACACAAAGCGGGGATTACGGCGCGCTATTAACCGCCCGTCGCCTTGTGGGCACCGCGCTGCATTTTTCCGGCGAGCAGCAGGCCGCGCTCAGCGAAATTCAGGCTTTGCTGGATCGCACAGTGGATGATGACAGCCAGAGGGCGCCTTTCCGCTTTGGGTTGGATCAGCGCGTGGCGGGCTGGGCTTTCCTGGTGCGGGCGCTGTGGGTGACCGGCGATATAGCCAAAGCCAGAAGAGCGGCGCAGCTGGCGGTGGAAGAAGCCCGGGCGCTGGATCACGCCTGTTCGCTGTGTGCCGCCCTCGCGGAAGGCACCTGCACGCTGGCGGCCTTAACCGGAGATATCGCTGGAGTGCTGCAGGTAGCTGCGCAGATTGAGGCCATCGCCCTGGAACACGGCCTGGGCTTCTGGCGGCTTTATGCGGCCGCATTTACCTTCTGGGGCAGGCTTCGCCAGCAGCCTGAAACGGTACTTCCCCAGCAGATCCTCGCCATGCTTGCCAGGCTGCAGGCCAATGGTTTTGATCCTGCTTATTCACTTTTTCTCTCTGATTTCGCCGCAGCGCTGGCGCAAAAAGGCCAGCCAGAGATAGCCGAGGTGCTGATCGCGGAGCGGCTGTCCGCGCTGGACGTCAACCAGTCGCTGTGGAACCTGCCCGAGCTGATGCGGGTTCAGGCGCACATTCGCTATGGCGGCCAACCAGAATATGGCCTGGAACTCAGCATGGCGCTGCAGTCTGCGCTGCTGCTGGCGAAAACCCAGACGGCCAAAGGCTGGATGCAACGCATAGAAACCGATCTGCATCAGCTTTGATCTTCCGGTGACATGCAAAGCGGCAGAAAAGCCGCTTGCTTGTTGCCTTCGCTGACATTAATCTCAAAATAAGATTTAAATAAAAATAATATTCATATTTAGAGATTTAATCGGTGAGGATCATGACAATGCATTTCAGGCCAGAAATTCGTGCGCTGCTGCTGGCGCTTGCGGGTGCGGTGGTGCTGGCGATAGGTATGGGCTACGGGCGCTTTTCCTATACCGGCATTCTGCCCGTGATGCTGAAAGAAGGGCTGCTGTCGCTGCATCAGGGTAACCTCGCCGCATCGGCTAACTACGCAGGTTATCTCATTGGTGCCTTACTGCTGGCGAAAGCTAAGCCTGCCGACGCGCGGCGGTTAAACATGGCCTCCGTCGGGTTAACCATTGGTTGCCTGCTTCTGTTGGCATGGACGAAATCGCCGTGGGCGGTGGTGGCGGTTCGGGGTTTTGCCGGGCTATTGAGCGCGGTGTCGCTGATTGCGGCTTCACTGTGGCTACTGCAGCACATGAAACACCATACCGGGGCGCCGGTGCTTTATGCCGGGGTTGGGCTGGGGATCTTTTTATCTGCGGAATTTATCGCGCTGGGTAAAGCTTATGGCTATACCAGCCAGCAAATCTGGCTGCTGTGTGGGCTGACTGCGCTGCTATTGTTTGCGCTGGTGTTCAAATTGCTGCTTAGCCCACCGAATTATCTCATCGACTACCAAACGCAGGCGTCCAGTCAGGCTCCGTCGGAAGCAGGGGGAGCTAAAGCGGCGTGGAAACTCCTGGTTATCTACGGCCTGGCCGGGTTCGGGTATATCATTACGGCCACCTATTTACCGCTTTTTCTTTCCGGGTCACTTAGTACGCTGGATCCGGTGCAGCTTTGGGCTCTCTTTGGCCTGGCCGCGATACCGTCCTGTTTTATCTGGCATCAAATCGTCTCAAAGTATGGCTATCGCCGCGCTTTTGCCGCCAATCTACTGGTTCAGGCCGCGGGCGTCGTACTTCCGGCCTTTAGCCACTCACTGCTTTTTTGCCTGTTAAGTGCGGTACTGGTGGGCTTTACGTTCACCGGCACGGTGACGATAGCCTTACCGGAAGCCAGGAGGCTGGCGCATTTGGTGCGATTTAATATGATCGCGGCGATGACCGCTATTTATGGCATCGGGCAGATTATTGGGCCGCTGGTTGCCGGGGAACTTTACGGTATAACGGGCAGTTTTAACGGGTCATTAGCCGCCGCCACCGGCGCATTGCTGCTGGCCGGTGGGCTGGTGCTGATGGGACGTTCAAAGGTTGCTGGCTGAGGCCAGAATCTGCTTCATCGCCTCAAGTGCAGTGGAACGATAGCCCTTGCGCCAGACAAGCTGTGTCAGAGCTTCAGCCACAAACTGTTGCTGTGTTCCCTCCGGCAGAGTCAGCGTCGCCGCGACGCTTTCCGGCAGCACGCCGCTGCATCGTCCGGCGGCAACGGAAGCGATCATCGAGTGATAAGAGCTGACGTCCTGCACCTCCACAAGGGTTTGTGCGTTGAGCAAAGCCTCACCCCGCGCCCGGTAAGAACACCCTCGAGGAAAAGCGGCAAGGCGAGGATTATTGCCGCTGGCGGTTTCAGGTACGAGCAACACCAGGCGTTCAGTGAACACATCCATGGACTCAAGATCTTCCGGACACTGAATGTGCCCCCCGGCATCCGGCAACAGGCTCACCAGGGCACAGTCCAGCGAAGCGTGGCGAACCTGCTCCAGAAGTTGCTGCGTGGGCTGGGTGGTTAGGGCCAGTGCGACATCAGGGTACCGGCGATGGAACTGCTGGAACACCGGCATCAGGCGGCTGACGGCTGTAGCTTCCATTGAACCCATATTCAGTGCACCCGCGGGTTTCCCCGGATGCAGCGCCTGCCGGGCTTCTTCCGCCAGGCTAAGTATTTTTTTTGTGTAGGAAAGAAAACTTTCGCCCTCCGGCGACAGGATCATTTTCTTGCTGTCACGCACGAACAAAGCGACGCCAAGATCTTCTTCCAGCTGCTGAATGCGGGTAGTGATGTTCGACTGTACGCGGCCAAGCCTTTGGGCGGCTTTCGTCACGCTTTGTTCTTCAGCGACGATTTTAAACATCTGCAGTGTGGTGTGGTTCATATTTTTCATTCTCAATATGACAATGATCTTGATCTTAACATCTTCAAATAAGATGTTAAGCCTTCAATCTCTCATTTCCTGAGGTGCCTTCATGTTTCGTAGCCTTACCCAACTGCTCGCGATAGACCATCCCATCATACAGGCGCCTATGGCGGGCGTCTCGACCCCGGAACTGGCGGCGGCGGTTAGCAATGCCGGTGGACTTGGTTCGCTGGGTGTGGGCGCAAGCAGCGTCGGGCAGGCCAGGGCCGCGATTCTGAAAACGCAGGCGCTAACCTCACGCCCGTTCAATGTGAATCTCTTTTGCCATCAGCCGGCAAAACGAGATGAGGCGCTGGAGCGAGCATGGATTGACAGTCTGCACCCGCTGTTTGCTAAATTTGGCGGCACGCCGCCAGAAGTGCTCAGTGAAATTTACCAAAGTTTTATCGGCCATGAAGCGATGCTGGAGATGCTGCTGGAAACGACTCCGGCAGCGGTCAGCTTCCATTTTGGCGTGCCTGAGCGCGACGTTGTTCAGTCTTTTAGCAACAAAGGCATTGTGACACTTGCCACCGCCACCCGGCCCGAAGAGGCTTCGCTGATTGAGGCCAGCGGCGTGGATGTGATAGTGGCTCAGGGCTTTGAAGCCGGCGGACATCGCGGGATGTTCGACGAAAAGGCTCACGATACTCAGCTCAGCACCTTTGCGCTGGTGCAGCTGCTGAAAAAACAGGTCACGCTGCCGGTTGTTGCCGCCGGGGGGATTATGGACGGGGCCGGAATTCACGCCATGCTAAGCATCGGGGCGGATGCGGTGCAGCTGGGCACCGCGTTTCTGCTTTGCCCCGAGTCCGCCGCCGACGATGGCTACCGAAAGCGGCTTCAGTCAAGTCAGTCACACCAGACGGAGATGACCCATGCCATTTCTGGCAGAGCGGCGAGAAGCCTGGAGAACGATTACTGCCGCCACGGGCGGACGGCTGGCCAGCACGCCGTGCCGGCTTATCCTGTGGCCTACGATATTGGTAAAGCCCTTGCAAACCTCGCCAAGAAACAGGGACATCAAGGCTATAGCGCCCACTGGGCCGGGCAGGGGGTGAATCTGATCCGTGAAATGCCGGCGGCTGAACTCCTGCAAACGCTCGTGCGTGAAGCCGGGCTGTAAAACAGAGTTACTTCAACAATGCCATCAAAATAGCGGCGACGTGCTGCAGGGCAATATCCTGGCTTCGGCGTTTGTGCCAGGCCAGGTGGAGCGAGAACCCCGGTAACGTGACAGGGGCGGGGAAGGCTACCAGCCCTTCAGTAAAAGGGCTGACGCGGGAAGGCAGCAGGGCCAACATATCCGACGCCAGCAGCAACTGCGGCACCATCTGGAAATTCGGCAAGACCAGACCGACGCGGCGGCGTAATCCCAACCTCGAAAGTGCCGCATCCACTGGGGTAACGCTCTCCCCTTTGCCGGAGGTGATGATGTGCGGCGAGGCAAGCCAGCGCTCAAGACTGAACCCGGCCGCGGCTGGATGGCCTTCGCGCATCGCCACGACATAATGCTCATCCATCAATAGCTCGCTGTGGATGCCTGCAGCAGGCTGAGGAAAGACCGAGATCGCAATGTCCGTGGTGCCGTTAAGTAATGCGGCTTCGGCCTCTTCCGCTCCAGCCCAACCCTGAACGATGAGGTCAATCCCCGGGGCCGACTGCTGAAGGTTTTGCATCAGCGGCACCAGCACGAACAGCGCCGGGAAATCCGCCATGGTGATCCGCAGTTTTTGCTTAATTTGATGCAGCGGGATCACCGGCGGGTCGATAAGTTCAGTAATGTCACCCAGGACGGATTTCAGCGGGGCACGAAGGGACTGAGCAAAAGGCGTCAGCCGCATGGTGCCTCTGCCACGCTCCAGCAGTTCGTCGTGAAAAAGATCGCGACAGCGGGCAAGAGCCGCAGACGTAGCAGATTGTGACAGGCAAAGTCTGTCTGCGGCACGGGTGACATGCGCCTCGTCAAGCAGGGCGTCCAGCATCACCAGCAGGTTGAGATCAAGCATTCTTAAATTCATACGACAGATAATAGATTATCTTTATTATCTGTTGGAGTAATTTTCACGGCCTCGCCATTATCGTCTCATCAACCCAAGGAGACGCCCCGTGAGCAAAACCCTGATTTTACTTTTCCACCCGGATTTGTCCCGTTCCAGCGCCAATGCCGCGCTGGCGCAAGAAGCCGCAAAACTGGAACACGTTGAGCTGGTCGATATCCAGACGCTTTACCCTGACGGGATCGATATTTACCGCGACGGCGAGCGTGAAGCCGCCCGGTTACTTGCCGCCGACCGCATTGTGCTGCAGTTCCCGATTCACTGGTACTCCATGCCGGCCATTATGCGCCAGTGGCAGGATGCGGTGCTGACCCGGATGTTCTACCTGAATTACGAGGAGGAAGGGCAAAAGCTGGAGGGGACACCGCTGTTCGTGGCGGTCACCGCCGGTAACGTGGAAGAGGCTTATCGGCCGAGTGGCCGTAATCTTTTTACCATCGAATCTCTGCTAGCCCCCCTTAGGGCCACGGCCAACCGCTGTAGCCTTTCATGGAATACCCCGTTTGTGGTCTACACTGCCGATAAGCTTGACGCTGCGGGGCTGAAAACGCAGGCAGAAGCCTATGCGCAGGCGCTTACCCGGTGGCGGGAAAACAAACTTTGAAGTTTTTTTCTTTTTTTTAGCAATATTTCTCGCGCTGATTCGTCTACCTCATCACAAGTGATTAGCACTGACTTTGCTGAGGTAAACATAATGAGAGATTTTGATATGCACCGACATGAACACCGCCGCCGTGGATTCTGTGGTCACCGCATTGGGAAACCGATTTTGCTGTGTGTGGTGTTGTTTGTCGCGCTCGGCCTGATCGTGATGACGCTGTGGAATGCGGTGCTGCCTGGCCTGCTGGGCGTGAAAGAAATTGGCTTCTGGCAATCTTTAGGCCTGCTGGCGCTGTGCCGCATTCTGTTCGGCGGCCTGGGCTTCCGCCCGGGCATGTTTGGCAAAGCCCGTCGCCGCATGCACGAACGCTGGATGCAAATGACGCCGGAGCAGCGCGAAGAGTTTATGCAGCATCGCCGCGAGAAATTTGGCTTTGGTCACCGCGACCGCTGCGGCTGGCATTCCCGCTGGGATGATAAAATGGATCCACGTCCTCAGCCGCCGGTGCAACCAGTCCAGCCAGATGAAAACAGCGCTAAAAAACCGGACGCTGAGTGACGACGATGAAAGCCGGAATAGTGGGGGAATCTCTGCTGATGGCAGCGCTGGCCGGCTGCCGTGCCCGACTGAAAGCGTTTATTCGTGGGAGAACCGCCGGGCGTGAAGACGCCGACGATATCCTGCAGGAAGTCAGCTACCAGTTAATGAAGGTTGAACAGCCGGTGGAGAACGTCGCCGCCTGGCTGTTCCGCGCCGCCCGGAATGAAATGACCGACCGGGCGAGGAAAAAACGCGAGCTGCCATTAGCAAGCTGGTTTGGCGGTGATGACGAGGACGATTACCCGGAAGATGAGTTAGCCGAAACGCTGTTCGGTACTCCGCAAACGCCAGAGGACGAGTACCTGAAGCAGCTGCTTTGGGAGGAACTGGAGACAGCCCTGTCAGAGCTGCCTGCACCGCAGCGTGAGGTATTTATCAAAACCGAGCTGCAAGACTACAGCGTGAAGGAACTTGCGGCCGAGAGCGGCGACACCGTGCAGGCGCTGCTCTCCCGCAAACACAAAGCCGTTCTGTATCTGCGCACCCGGCTGCGCAATGTGTATGACGACCTGGCTGGTCAGTAAGACAGCCCCCGGATCTGCCCAGGGAAGGGCGATCCGGTTTTTTTTGCCCATCATTCTCCCCAACGTTCCTTGATATAATTCACGGCCTGCTGGGTCTGGGGCTGGTTGAGATAATTTTCCCGGAACAAAATGGTGCCGTTGATTTGCGGCACGGCGTCGTTCAAATCGAGCTGTTTTTTCAGCTCCGGCACGCCGCCGCTCACCGTCCAGTCAGGCTCATTCTTCGAAGGCTCCCCGACTTTATACAGCGCAATCCCAATATAAAGACGCGTGTTAGTCGGCTTCACAACGTTAGCCCACCATTTTGCCAGTACGTCGTAGCGGGCGGCACTGCGGGAGAAAGGCCAGTAGATCTGCGGGGCAATATAGTCCAGTAAGCCTTTTTGCACCCAGAGGCGCGTGTCGGCATAAGACTCGTCATAGGCTGCCGCGCCGCGCGTTTCAGACCCGGCCGGATCGTGGGAGATATTGCGCCAGACACCCGCCGGACTCACGCCAAACTCAACGCCGGGCTTAAGCTGCTTGATGGTGCGTGAGACTTGCTCGATAAGTTGCTCAGTATTGTGCCGCCGCCAGTCGGCTTTGGACGCGTACCCCTGGCCGTAGGTTCTGTAAGTCTGGCTGTCGTTGAGGGTAGAGCCTGGCGATTCGGTATAGAAGTAATCATCAAACTGCACGCCGTCGATGGCGTAGTGTGAAACAACTTCGGCGACGATACTGGTTATCCAGTCACGGACTTCCGGGATGCCAGGGTCAAGCACGAAGCGGTCGCCGGAGGTTCTTATCCAGTCGCGGTGTAACACAAACACGCTGGCTGGCTGCAGAGAAAGCGTGCGGTTCAGGGCGGCAACTGTGCCTGGCGTGATGTTGGTAGAAACCCGGTAGGGGTTAAACCAGGCGTGTACCTTCATGTCGCGTTTATGCGCCTCATCGAGCATAAACTGCAGCGGATCGTAGCCGGGTTCTTCGCCAATTTTGCCCGTCAGCATATCTGACCACGGTAAAATCTTCGAAGGCCACAGGGCAGTAGCGTCGGGTTTCACCTGGAAAAACACCGTGTTGATGCCCAATGACTTCAGCTTATCCAGCTTGTCTTTTAGCGCCTGCTGCTGCTGGCTGATGCGCACGGCGGCGCTGCTGCCGTTAACGGAAGAAACCGGCGGCCAGTCCAGGCGGGAAACCGTTGCCAGCCAGACGCCACGCATCGGCTCATGATGTTGTGAAGGGGTCGTCACATTCGGTTTTGTGCCCGGCAAGGGCGTGACGAGAGAAACCGGCGGTTTAGAAGCACAGCTCGCCAGAAACAGCGCGGCGGCAAGTACCGCACAAGGTTGTTTAACCCTGACGGCAGTAAGGAAGCGACGTGAAGTTGCGATGATGTACTCCAGATTTTGCCAGTCGGTGGACAACAAGCATTTTCATACTATTCGACATCAAGTCAATCTCTAACGCCGTTAAGTAAAGCAGATGCCGACTAACCTTGCTTACGATCAAAATCCTTATTTATCATCACAATAAAAAGAACACATTTCGTGTTTTATCCTATTACGCTTGTGCATCATGCCTTTACTGACAGCCTAATCACCCGGTTGCTACTATCCCATCAGAAATTGTTCATTTTTTATCTGCGTGCAAGCACGCCGTTATTTTATGCTGTGAGAGCAACAAGGTGACCCGTTATGAAGCCTCAAACGCTGTACGATAAACTCATCGATAGCCATGTCATCCGCCCTCTGGACGATCAGGGCAATGTCCTGCTGTATATCGACCGTTCCATCCTCAACGAATACACCAGCCCGCAGGCATTTAGCGGCCTGCGGGACGCTAACCGCAAGGTCTGGCAGCCAAACAGTATCCTGCTCAACGTGGATCACGTTAACCCGACGCGGCCAGAGCGCACGCCTGAAATGACCGACCCGGGCGGCGAGCTGCAGGTTCGCTATTTTGAATCCAACAGCCGTGATTTTGGCCTTGAGCTGTTCGACGTGATGGATCCACGCCAGGGCATTGAACACGTCGTCGCCCATGAACAGGGGATCGTGCTGCCGGGCATGGTGATTGCCGCAGGGGATAGTCATACCACCACTTACGGTGCGTTTGGCGCATTTGGTTTTGGCATCGGCACCTCTGAAATTGAGCATATGCTGGCGACGCAGACGTTAGCCTACAAAAAGCTAAAAACGCTGCGCGTGACGGTGAACGGTGAGCTGCCGTTTGCCTCGACGGCAAAAGATATCGTCATGCTGCTGATCGCCGAAATTGGCGCCGACGGCGCAACTGGTTATGCCATCGAGTTCTGCGGCAGCGCCATTGATGCGCTTAGCGTGGAAGGGCGGATGACCATTTGTAATATGGCGGTCGAAGCCGGGGCTCGCGGCGCTTTTATGGCTCCGGATGAAAAGGTTTATGCCTATATCAAACCGGCGCCACGCGTGCCCAAAGGCGAGATGTGGGAGCAGGCGCTGAAATACTGGCGCACGCTCTACAGCGATGCTGACGCGGTGTTTGATAAAGAAGTTGTGCTCGACTGCGCCAGTTTAACGCCGCGCGTGACGTGGGGCACCAGCCCGGACCAGGGCGGCGGCATCACGGAACGTGTGCCCGATCCTGCCAGTGAGTCTAATGCGACCAAACGTCGCGACATTGAAAATGCGCTGAGATATATGGGCCTCACGCCCGGCACGCCGCTGAGCCAGATCCCGATTACCCATGCGTTTATTGGCTCCTGCACCAACGGCCGCATTGAAGATCTCAGGGCGGTTGCCGAAGTGCTGCGAGACAGAAAAATTGCGCCGGGCGTAAGGGGAATTATTGTGCCGGGCTCAACGCAGGTTCGCGCCCGAGCTGAGCAAGAAGGCTTAGCCAAAATCTTTATCGATGCCGGGTTCGAATGGCGGCAGTCAGGCTGCTCCATGTGCCTGGCGATGAACGAAGATGTGCTGCAGCCGGGCGACCGCTGCGCCTCCAGCACCAACCGTAATTTCGCTGGCCGCCAGGGCGCCGGGGCAAGAACGCACTTAATGAGCCCTGCCATGGTCGCGGCGGCGGCAGTGGCAGGTCATCTGACGGATGTCCGTCCGTATTTACAGCAGGGGGAGGCGTAAATGGAACCCTTTAAACGTGTTACCGGCGTGGCTGCCCCGATGATGGCAGCCAACATAGATACCGACGTCATCATGCCGAAACAGTTTCTGAAAGGTATCGATCGCAGCAATCTGGACAGAGGCGTTTTCTTCGATCAGCGTTTTCTGGCCGACGGCTCACCGAATCCTGAGTTTATCCTCAACAAGCCTGCATGGCAGGACGCGCAGTTTCTTATCGTCGGCCCTAACTTTGGCTGCGGCTCCAGCCGTGAACACGCGGTTTGGGGGCTACGTCAGCTTGGCATACGGGCGCTGATCGGTACCAGCTTCGCCGGGATATTCAACGACAACTGCCAGCGTAACGGCGTGCTGACCCTGACGCTGCCAGCGGAGGATATAGAGCGGCTGGCGCAGGCGGCAAACACGCCAGAAGCGAACTGTATTACCGTCGATCTCGCCCGGCAGTTGATAAGCGTGGAGGGCAAGGATATTACCTTCACGGTCGACGAGCTGAAAAAGCATATGCTGTTAGAAGGCCACGATGCCATCAGCTACACGCTGCAGTTTCAGCAGGAGATTCGCGAGTTCGAACAGCGCCATTTTGCCGCGCATCCGTGGCTACTGACTCAGGATTAATATTCAATGATGAAAGAGAACGCTGACTTTATTCGCGGCAGGGGCGAGTCGCCTTTTATTCCTGGTTTTCAGCTTATGGACGTGGCGCTGGAAAACGGGATTACCCTGCGAACCGCCGTGGGAGGACAGGGTGAACCATTGGTGTTACTGCATGGCCACCCGCAGAACCACGTGACCTGGCGTAAAATTGCTCCGGTTCTGGCAGAGCATTTCACCGTCGTCATGCCGGACATCCGCGGCTATGGCGACAGCGCTAAACCCGCCAGCGACGCAGATCACCGCAGCTATTCCAAGCGAGAAATGGCGAAGGATATTGTCCTGCTGGTGGAGCGGCTGGGGTTTGATGACGGCTTTGCTTTTATGGGGCACGATCGTGGGGCGCGCGTCGGGCATCGCCTGGCGCTGGATTACCCGGCGCAGGTTAAGCGCAGCATTTTTATTGATATCGCGCCCACGGCAACTATGTATGCGCTGACAGACAAAACCTTTGCCACTCGCTATTTCTGGTGGTTCTTCCTGATCCAGCCTTCGCCGATGCCGGAAAAGATGATCGCCGCCGATCCGGCGTTTTTCCTGCGTAAACATATTGATGGCCAGCTTAAAACCCCCGGCGCAACGGAACCTGAAGTGTTTGCCGAGTACCTGCGCTGTTACCAGGATCCGAATACGCTGCGGGCCATCTGCGAAGATTACCGCGCCTCGGCCACCATCGACCTTGAGGATGATGAAGCCGACAAGCATCTGCGCGTTACCAGCCCTTTGCTGGTGTTATGGGGAGAGAAAGGCACCGTGGGCCAGCTGTATGATGTCCCCGCGACCTGGCAGGAAAAAGCGCTGGACGTGCGTGGGCGAGCTATGCCCTGCGGGCACAGTCCACAAGAGGAGTGTCCTGATGTGCTGCTGAGCGCTATTATGCCTTTCTTAACCTGATTTCGAAGATGGCATACCGATGAGCCCCAATGAAACTCCCCGCGCCAGCTGGCCGCTTGTTGAAGATTTGAATGTCTTTGTCACCGTGGTGCGCAAAGAAAGCTTTGCCAACGCGGCGGCGGAGCTGGGGCTGTCTCCGTCTTATGTCAGTAAACGCATTGCGCTGCTGGAAAAAAGCCTGGGGATGCGGCTGTTCCATCGTAGCGCCCGCGCGATTCACTTAACGGCCGACGGCCATAAGGCGCTGAGCGGCGCGCTTTCGGTTCTGGAGAGCATGGGCGATTTTGTCTCAGGGCTTGCCGCCTGGCGGGATACGCTCGAAGGCAATATTCAGATGAGCTGTTCGTTTGGTTTTGGCTCAACGTATATGCCGGATGCGCTTTCGGCGCTGGCGGAGCGCTATCCGGCGCTGAATATCAAACTAACGCTGACGGACAGAGTCGTGGATTTGATAGAAGAGGGCGTCGATATAGAAATTCGCGTTGGCGACGACATCAAAGACCTGTATATCACCCGGCAGCTCTCCACGAACAACCGCATACTCTGCGCCGCCCCGGATTATCTGGCAAAAAACGGGACGCCAGAAAACATAACCGATCTTAAAGCCCACAAATGCCTTGTTATTCAGGAACGCAGCGCGCAGTTCGGTGTGTGGCCGTTAACCAACGGCGAGGAAAGCGTACAGACTCACGTCAGCAGCCAGCTTTCCTCCAACAACGGCAGCGTGGTATTAAGCTGGGCGCTGAAAGGCCACGGCATTATTTTACGTTCCCAATGGGAAGTGCAGCGCTATATCGCCCGCGGCGAGCTGGTGCAGATTCTGCCCGACTGGTATCAGGCCGCCAATATTTGGGCGGTTTATTCCAATCGCACCAGCGGCTCTGCGAAGTTAAAGGTCTGCATTGATTTTCTGGTGGATTATTTCCAGCGTTTTCCACCGGTGGCGTAAATATATTCGACATCAACCTGCCAGGTTAAACAGGCTGATGTCCTCAGGCTGAGTGTAGAAAGTTAGACACTAAATTCTGATAATCCCGGTAATATGCGGGGCGCCCTGTAATGGCTTATAAATTTCAACTATAGCTTCCCACACGGCCGTTGAAGGTGGCACCGAAGCGGCGCAAAGGAAGCGGTAGTTTGTCCCGGCCACAACCTGGGTTTTAACCTTTTGCGGCTCGTAATCAACGCCAAGATGCCCGTTGAGCGCCTCTTCGAACACTTTTCGGTCCTGAGCAGTCAGCGGATGATAGGCAGTCCAGCCGCCAACCTGCAGCGTTTGTTGTTCCGACATAGTGATACCTCAAAAGTGAAATATTTCCTACTCGTTTGGCTTTTCGGATGCCGCCCCATATATTTTATATTGGTTTCTGGAATCCATTTGATCATGTTAATCTATGGCTGCCTGATGTCTTTTCTGCAAGTAATATTGGCATTATACAATTTAACACTTTCCTTTCCTAAACTACCAAAGCACTCAACCAAAAATAAAAAACATTCAGCATTTAAAATGCTCTACTATTTTATTAATGACCTTGCTAATAAATAAATCCGAATGTTATTTAATACACAATATAAAAAATATAATAGCTGTTTTGATAGCAATCAAACGTTATAATTCCCCGCCGGTGCAATTCGAGGCTAGTGGAGAGCGGGACAAAGATGATGCGTGTAAATGGAAAAGCCGCGCTGGTATCTGCCAGCGTCAGGCGAGCGTTACTCCTGGCAGGGATCTTTATGCTGGTGGGCTGCGCCCGCTCCGATGTACTGTGGGGCGTGGTCGATAAGGTGTGCATGACTAACTATCAGCAAACGAGCAGTCCAGCACCGTGCCAGCAGATCTATATGCCTGAAGGGAAGGCTCACGGCTTTAGCGTTATCCAGAACCCACGTTACCCCTATCATTTTATTTTGGTTCCCACGGCGAAGATGACCGGTATCGAAAGCCCGGCGCTGGCAGCGGAAGGGCGCACGGACTATTTCGGCTATGCCTGGCTCATGCGCCGTCTTTTAGACTGGCAGTATGGTGCCCCGATACCCGAAGATAAGCTTGGCCTGGCGCTTAACTCGGCTTATGGCCGCAGCCAAAACCAGCTGCATATTCACCTGACCTGCCTGCGGGAAGACGTCAGGCGTCAGATGCTGGCAGAACGTCCCTTTATAACGGAAGAATGGCGACCCTTGCCCGATAAACTCCTGCGTTACACCTGGTACGCGCGGCGGGTGATGCAGCCGACGGTGATGGGAATTGACCCCATTCACAGCGTCGCCAGCTATTTTCATTTATCACCGGAACAGCTGGCAGAGTGGGGTGTGGCCGTCATTCCAACCGCTTACGGCGATCAAAAAGGGTTTATCTTACTGACCACTAAACGTGGCTGGGACCGGAATAATCGGGCCTCGGTGGAAGCGCTACTGGATAAAGAGTGTGCGATCTTGTCACCCAAAGCGCCCCTTTGAAGAAGGCCTCAGATGAATTTGACGAGATAAGCAGCATCAGATTTTTTTACACATAGGTTATGTCTTTTTCTTATTTGCCAGGATCCTAACAGTTTGAAAAACTCTCCCGACCGTACCCGAATGGTGGGTAATTTCAAATTTGCTGTTGTTATTGGTTTAAGGAAGACGTTATTTATGCGCCTGGCAATAAAACATACCGTAAAATTTTCTCTGCTGACCGTTTCACTGGCTGGAGCCATGTTGCTTACCGGCTGTGGTCCTAAACAGGACGCAAACCATATTAAGGTGGGTATCAGCGCAGGCATCGATCAGCCGCTTTGGGATACCGTCAAAAAGGTCGCCAAAGAAAAATACAATCTTGACGTAGAAGTGGTGACCTTCACTGACTATGTCTTACCCAATTCCGCTTTGAGCAGCGGTGATATTGATGCCAACTCCTTCCAGCACGGCCCATATCTGGATAAGCAAATTAAAGAACGTGGCTATAAGTTAGCCGAGGTGGGCAATACATTTGTTTATCCCATTGCCGGTTATTCCCGAAAAATTAAATCAGTGTCTGAACTGAAGGACGGCGCTCAGGTAGCTGTGCCCAATGACCCC
Organism: Cedecea neteri; assembly: GCF_000758325.1. Lineage (NCBI taxonomy): Bacteria > Pseudomonadati > Pseudomonadota > Gammaproteobacteria > Enterobacterales > Enterobacteriaceae > Cedecea > Cedecea neteri. Next base: position 3,422,208 of record NZ_CP009459.1, read on the forward strand.
ACAAATCTTGGCCGTTCACTGCTGCTGCTGCAAACCCAAGGCTTGATAAAACTGAAAGATAACGTAGGTCTGCTGCCAACATCTCTGGATATTGTAGAGAATCCTAAGAAACTGAAAATTGTTGAAGTGGAGGCCGCGCAGCTGACTCGCGCTATTGATGACGACAAAATCGACCTCGCGATCATCAACACCAACTATTCCAGTCAGATAGGACTGACCCCCGCCAAAAACGGTCTGTTTGTTGAAGATAAAAATTCGCCGTACGTGAACATTATTGTTGCCCGGGAAGATAATAAGGACAGCGAAAATGTGAAGAATTTGGTGAAGGCCTACCAGACGGATGAAGTGGCCGCCGCTGCGGATGCCGTTTACCACGGCGATGCCGTCAAAGGCTGGTAACATAGGCCGGATCCCGCCTGGCGGGATCCGGGAAAATCTACCTCGTGAAAAGATGGGTGCCCACGGACAAACAGCCGCTGAGCAACAATACGCAGGTAATAACCATCAGTGAATAAGCTATTCTCATCGGGATCTCCGCCATTCAGAAAAGGGAAACGCAGCCGCTGAGAAGGGCGAGAGCACCGAGTAAAAACAGGCAATAAAAAGCTTTTTTAAACATAACATCACCACCTTGATAGCGTCATGTCGCTTACTTTGCCGGGTCATTATCAATATCGGGTCAATAAAGCCCGGAGAAACGCTCAAGCTGCACCTGTGTATGGCAAAAAATTAGATAGCTTTGTCAAAAAAGCATCTCAGTTTTTAACTGCCGGTTTCACAACGTGGTTTTTCGGCGAATGATCCGCGATATTATGGAACACTAAAAGGCATTTCAGGTTATCTAAATTCTACTGCATCAGGCTCGAAAGTTTATACCGTTGCAGGTATCTCAAGAAAAACGTAATTTGCGCATGCGCAAATTTCTCGTCATTGCTTATGGGGAATTCATGACTACAAAGTTGAAATTTATCCGACTGAAAATCGAAGATGAGTTAATCCAGCCGGTCAATAATCTGGCAGGCATTCGGGATGAGTTAAAGGCCGATATAGCCAGCGAAATTATTGAGTGGTATCTGAACCAACGAAAAGCAGGACATGTACACATTCGGTACTTCTCCAGTCCGAAAGGCTCAGATTACCGAGGGATCTGGTTTCATCCGGATACGATCAAACGAGCGAAACAGCAGGCCTCAGACGATCAACAACCGTTAAATCGACTGATTTATACAGCTCTGGCGCGTTACTTTGAACAATCGGCCTAACTTTTGTAAATATGCACTGTTCAAAGTAGGCGAGTTACTGCTGATACTCACTGGATTTTGCGCATGCGCAAATGGGCCAGACCTCGGAGGTAACGATGAAAATTGATAATAAGCAGAATGATGAACCAGAATCCCAGCTGATGCGAAACGTCGGCTTCATCAAGCCTACGATGAACAGGTCGTATCGGTTGTCCGGGGCCAGCTTAGTTATCAACCGGCGCTGAAATCACGCTATTCAAAATCGGCGTCGCGAAAGTTCTGCCACAAAATCGAGTTTAAGTGATTTTGCGCATGCGCAAATGTGAGGAAGACAGATGACACGAGCGATTGAAAAAATTGAGTACGATCTGGAACGAGCACGCCGCGAACGAGATGCCTGGAAAAACAGTCGCGGTGGCAAGTCCAACTATCAGATGGCCAGCGTGATGGTATCAGCGCTGGAGAAAGAGCTTTCAAAGGCCATCAGCAACCAGGTCAACGATGCCCACAAAACGCCAGATCCTGTGTAATCACATTTAGGTGCGCATAATGTATATTATGTTAAATCATGTTGATTGTTAACTTACTTCATGAACCAAGATGGTTCGCATAAAATCATAGGGTTAAGACTCCCCTTAATCTTTCGTTAGCTGGCATTATGTTTAAGAGCTATTTTCTTCATATCCACGAACTTCTCTGAGGATGTCTCAGATGTATATACTCGAACAGTTGAGTGTTGCTCCAAACCGGCGGATTTGGACATTGGTTGATACCACTACTAACTTACCGCTTCTGTTTCCACTTCTCTTTCTCATTGATCGCTTGTCTTTACGTTCCGAATCCACGCAGTCATCTACGTTTCCGCAAGTTATGCAACAGATGGGCATCAACGGCCAAATCTCGCCATTTAGTCCTCAGTCTGCGACAGGCGATTCTATGAATGCCTTTCACGGTGGTTTATGCAACGGCTTACAAGCACCAGCCATGCCGGGGACGTTCGCACAACTCCCTGCATCGATCAGCGGAAATAACGCTTCCAGCAGTTATAATCAGCTTGGAAATACCATGGGAAGTCAGTTAGCCAATAACATGGGTCTTCAGGCACTTGATAATGTGACAGCGGATACTGGAGGTTTATCCTTTAACGGGGGCGGAAAAGTGGATGGAGGCACAACTGATTCATGGGCGCAAATCGGTAAGTTTATGGATCAACACCCGGAGATTTATGGTAAGCCACAAGGAGATGGGTCAAGCAGTGGAAAAATTGCAGATGCAGGGAAATCCCCTTCCAGACCATTTGAAGAGAGGTTTTTCGTTGAGCCTTATTTAAAACTCCACTGTGCGGAAATAACAAAAACTGAGGGTATTATGATGCCGACATCTACCCCAAAGTAGGATGTGAAATTATACTGTAATCCATGGTAAATATATGGTGAAAAACCAATGCCAGTAACTTTCTTAAAATCATGATAAGAACCGTGATCCCCACAATCACTAAAAGTGTCAAAGAAAAATTCGCCTACATACCCATATATTCCTTTAAAAACCAATCCATCGCTAAGATTCACCCAATCTTTTCTAACGCCAGCCGCCAGGCATCTATCATTAAAGCTATTATTCATCGTTCCAAGAATGAAACTATACTCTGACTGTTCTGAAAATTTTCTTTCCACCGAGAAAAATTTGTTATCAAAGTGCTCTGTATACTGCCCATGGTTATGGGTGAGATGATACACATAAGATCCTGTATTTATGGAATAAAGACTCACCTCTTCTGCTTGACAAGAGAAAGATAAGACAAATACTACGCACGCATATAAAAAACAATACAACCCTGATTTGGTTCTATTTTCATATTTCGAGTTCATGATTAAGCTCTTATGAAGTTAAGCTTTAGAATTTTAAATTTAAGCCATCTTTTCGACAGCAAGTGGATGCAATGTTTCCACATCCACTTGCTGAACTATAAGCCTATTTCAGGGTTGTTTATTCCGCCATCTTTTTGTTAAAACTTTTTCTAATTCAACAATTAGAAACATTACGAATCCAATGCTGAAAGTTATAACCCAGTAACGGAACGGTAGCGCTTCGGTGCCAAACAACATCTGCATGAACGGTGCGTAAATGATGAGAAGCTGCAGTGCCAACAGTACGCCACTCACAATCCAAATCCCTTTATTTGCCAGCAGCCCTTTGCTCAGTGAGAAGCCGTCATTAACGCGGCAGTTGAGCATGTAAAACCATTGGGCGGTCACCAGCGTTTGCAACAGCACGGTGCGGATAAATTCCGCCGAGTAACCACGCGGCTGCAACCAGGCCTCCAGCACAAAGGCGCTAATGGCAATCATCAGGCCGACAAACACCACTCGCCAGATGGCATAGCCGTCCATCACATGCAGATCCGCCTTACGCGGTGGACGGTTCATAATGCCCTTCTCACCCGCTTCAAACGCCAGACCAAATGACAGCGTTGCCGACGTCGCCATGTTCATCCACAGAATCAGTACCGGCGTCAACGGAATCAGGTTTCCTGCCAGTAGCGCGATTATAATCAGCAAAGCCTGGGCAATGTTGCTGGGGATCACGAACAGAATAGTCTTTTTCAGGTTATCGTAAACCCGACGCCCCTCGTGTACCGCGCTGGCAATAGTGGAAAAGTTGTCGTCCGTTAAAACCATGTCGGCGGCTTCTTTGGTGACTTCAGTCCCCTTAATCCCCATAGCAATACCCACATCGGCCCGCTTGAGCGCCGGGGCATCGTTCACGCCATCCCCGGTCATTCCTACGACTTCCAGCTTGCTTTGTAATGCCTGAACAAGGCGGAACTTATCCTCCGGACTGGTTCGTGCAAAAATATCGTATTGCTGTGCGGCATCACTAAGCTGACGATCGTCCATCGCCTCAAGTTCGCGGCCAGTTATGGCACTTGCAGCATTACCAATACCTAACATTTGCCCTATACTCATCGCCGTTTGCGGATGGTCGCCGGTGATCATTTTCACGCGGATCCCCGCCTGGAGGCAGTCGGCAATGGCGGTGATGGCTTCCGGACGCGGCGGATCCATCATGCCGGCAATGCCAAGCAGGATCACCCCATCACTCAGATCCGAATGATCCAGCTCTCGTTGCCCTTCGCCAGCCGGTTTCCAGGCCGCAGCCACCATGCGCAACCCTTCGCGGGCGTACTCTTCAATCTTACCTTCCCAGTAAGACTGCGCGAACGGCTGCAGCCCGTCATTCGTCTGCTGGAACTGGCAGAGGCGGAACAGGACGTCCGGTGCGCCGGTAATCAAAATAACCTCTTCATCACCAAGACGATAAAGCGTGGACATGTATTTATACTGCGAATCAAACGGAATTTTACTGCGCATTTGGGTATCGAGCGGCGGAAGCGGAGTTTTCGCCGCCAGCACCTTCAGCGCACCCTCGGTTGGTCCCCCAGTAATTTTCCACAACCCCTGCTCGTCTTTGATCAGTTGACTGTCATTACAGAGGTCAATGGTGCGCAGATAGCGTTCCAGCAGAGAACCCTGCGTAATGCTGACGGGCGTCGGGTCGTCTATGGGATGAATATTCCCCACTGGCTCGTAGCTGTCTCCCTCCACGCGATAGATCGTGTCAGCGGTAATCACCGCTTTGACCGTCATTTCATTCATGGTCAGGGTGCCAGTTTTATCCGAGCAGATGACCGTCATCGCCCCTAGCGTTTCAACCGTGGGCAGCTTACGAATGATGGCCTTGCGACGAGCCATGGCCTGTACGCCAAGCGAAAGAATGATGGAAATAATGGCCGGCAACCCTTCCGGTACCGCTGCAACAGCGAGGCTGATAAGTGACAATACCAGCTCTGAAACCGGCATATCTCTGAACAGGATACTGAAGACAAACAGGGCCAGCATCATCACCAGGATAGTGATGAAGATAGTTTTACCGAGCTTATCCATCTGCACCATCAGGGGTGTACGGTGTTTTTCGATATCAGACATCATCTGATTGATATGGCCAAGCTCGGTCTCTCCACCGGTCGCGACCACCACACCTTTCCCACCGCCGGAGCTGACTGTAGTACCTGAATAGAGCAGGTTATATCGATCGCCTAAAGGCAGTTCTCCGCTTAACGCGTCGCTGTTTTTCTCAACCACGGTGGATTCACCGGTCAGGATGGCCTCCTCCACGCGAAGGTTATGCGCTTCTATCACACGCAGGTCCGCGGGAATACGATCCCCGGCACGAATCACCACAATGTCGCCAGGGACCAGTGCCGTGGTGGGGATGGTTTCATGATTACCCTGTCGAACTACCACAACTTCGCTGGAGAGCATATTGCGAATACTTTGCAGCGATTTTTCAGCGTTGCTTTCCTGAATATGGCCAATCAGGGCGTTGATGATGGCCACGCCGAGGATCACAAACATATCAACCCAATGGCCCATGAAGAGCTTAAGCAGGGCGGCTACCAGCAGAACGTAAATCAACACATCATTAAAATGGGCCAGGAAGCGAAGCCAGGCAGGCTTGCCCTTTTTTTGTGGTAACGCATTCTCACCGTATTGCTGGAGACGGGCTGACGCCTCAATACCGCTCAGTCCCTCCGGGGTAGAGTCGATACCCGACAGGGTTTCGTCAACAGTTTGTTGATAATACGGACGTTCAGGTTTTCCTGTTTTCATCGTTCATTCCTCAGGATCTTTTCAGAAATCACCTTGCTTTCATGTCATTAACGAATAACGAAAACAGGAACATGTGCGTAACGAACAATACTTGCCGCCTCAGACCCTAACAAATGGGTTTGAATATTTGGATTTCGTGAGCCAACAATAATCGCACCGGCAGCAATTTCATCCGCCAGCTTAATAACTTCATCGCGGACATTCCCGCTACGTACATGAAGATGAACATGCCCTTCAGGCTGATTCAATTTTTTGATCAGGGCAGACAATTTTTCTTTCGAATTATTAATCATATATTCATCCATCTTTCGCGCATCTGAAATAAAACCACGTGTCAGTTCAGTTGAAAATGTTGGCATGACATGCAGCAAATGAATCTCACCCGAAGCACTTTGCGCCAAAAACTTTGCGTGCTGCAACGCCTTGTCAGCCAGGCCGGTCTCGTATACATCTACCGGAACCAGAATGTTTTTATACATAACGTGTATCCTTTTCATAACCTAAACGAGAATGAGTGAGTCAGGAGAGACCGCATAAAAATCAGGTTTGCGATTTAATTCCTGTCACGGAAAGAAAAGACGGGTGCTATTAAACGTAGCACAGGAATATCAGGATGTTATTAAGAAGCTGCGCGGTGATGTCGCTAACCTTTTGTCATTGTGCAACAGGTTCCTGATAATTGTTATTTAACATTTATTTATTCAGCGACTATGCTCATAGTCTGTCACACGACACGCTTGATATTACTATTCCTGTCGCCGGCGTCCGGCTTATGGAGGAATTTATGTATGGTGTAAACCTAATCCGACTTGGTATGTTTATTGCTTTTGCTGTTATTGGTAGCACTGCAATTGGTTTATTTACCTATATAGTTGTCACTGTTCTGGCAGAATAGCTTCACCCCATTTTCTGTTGCGAAATAAATAAAAAGGCTATTTATTAGGGGAATACAGTGAACCGCTACATCTCTCTTTTACCGTTCGTTATGTTAACGCTTACGGCGTGCGACCCGAAATCTGAACAAGCCCTCTCCCTGCCGCGAATGGTAAAAGTGGCGGAGGTTACTGTCCCCGGTCACGCCCAGCAGCGCGTTTTTCCCGCCCGCATTGAATCGGGTGATGCCACAGACCTTTCCTTCAAGCGCGCAGGTCAAATTGACGCGCTCGATATTCGCCAGGGCGCAGCCATCAAGCAGGGGCAACAGCTTGCCAGATTGAACGCCCGAGAAGCCGAGCAGCGGGTTAACGATAGGCAAACTGCGGCAACATTGGCCCAGCGGCAATTCGCGCGCTTCCAGACGCTGGCGGGACGCCAGGCTATCTCGAAAGCAGAAATGGATGTTCAGCGTGCGAATCGAGATTCGGCGAATGCGGCACTACAAATTGCCCGTGAAGAGCTGAATCAGATGACGCTTGTCGCCCCCTTCAGCGGGACGGCAGCCAGCGTTCATGTACGAAACCACCAGGTGGTGTCTGCCGGTCAGCCCATTGCAACCTTGACCCGAACCGACCAGTTGGACGTGGTGTTTAGTATTCCTGAGAACCTGTTCAAAACGTTTGATATCCGTAACGCGCAGTATCGCCCCGTGGTCAGAATTAACGCTATCCCGAATCGGGAATTTACCGCTGTCTATAAGGAGCACTCGGGCAGCAGCGACAACAATACCCTGACCTGGCAGGTGATACTTACCATGCCGCGGCCAGATGATTTTCCCGCCGTCGGTGGCATAAGCGGTACGGTGACGATTAATTTAACCAACCTCCCTGCTGGCACTGGCGCACATGGGGTGGTCATACCGATTGAGGCGGTCTTTAATCCGAATAATAGTCCGCGCAATGAGCCGCATGTCTGGGTCGTCACGGGTGAAGGCGACGCGCTCCACCTTGAAGACCGCAAGGTCAGCGTGGGGCAAGTGAGCACCGACGGCGTGATAATCACCAGTGGGCTTAAAGTCGGTGAACGCGTGGTGGCCGCAGGCGTTGGGGAGCTACATGCTAACCAGCCGGTGCGCATCTGGACGCGTGAACGGGGGCTGTGATGGATATCTCTCGTCAATTTATCAATAACCCTATTCGCGTCTGGCTAACAATTCTGCTGCTCGGGATCGGGGGTATTTTTGCACTTTTGAATATCGGCAGACTGGAAGATCCCGCCTTTACCATTAAAACGGCAGTGGTGATAACACACTATCCCGGCGCATCTGCTCAGCAGGTAGAAGAAGAGGTCACCCTGCCATTAGAGAATGCCCTTCAGCAGTTGCCTTATCTGGACAATGTCAACTCCATCTCTTCAAATGGCCTGTCACAAATCACCGTTAACATTGCCTCACGCTATCACTCGAACGAACTGCCGCAGATCTGGGATGAACTACGCCGTCGCGTGGGGGATGCCTCGCGTCAATTCCCGCCGGGCGTCGTTCCCCCTTTTGTGAATGACGATTTCGGTGATGTATTCGGCTTTTTCTTCTCGATTTCCGGTGATGAATTCAGTAACCCCGAACTCGTTCGCTACGCCGAGCAGTTGCGTCGCGAATTGATTCTTGTACCCGGAGTCGCTAAGGTCGCCATCGGTGGGGCCATCGGCCAGCAGATCAATATTGATATCTCTCTGGTCAAGATGGCCGCGCGCGGTATTACACTGAATACGCTTTCCACTCAGCTCAGCCGGCTTAACGTCGTTTCCAGCGCCGGAGAAATGACTTCCGGCACCGAATCTATTCGCCTGCACCCCTCCGGTGAGTTCGAAAACCTTGACGAAACTGGCGGATCTCGTCATCACGCCTTCTGGCACCGGGGCGGCTACGCGGCTGAGGGATATCGCCACGCTGTCGCGCGGGCTTAACGAATCGCCAGCCAGTATCTACCATGCTAACGGCAGAAAAGCCGTCACCATGGGCGTCTCATTTATTCCCGGCGTGAACGTTATCGACGTGGGCCATGCGCTGGAGGCGAAGCTAAACCATATGTCGGCGGAGAAACCGGCAGGTATACACATAGACACGTTTTACGATCAGGCCGCCGAAGTGGGGCACTCTGTTAACGGTTTTATCATTAACTTCCTGATGGCGCTGGCGATTGTGATCGGCGTGCTGCTGATCTTTATGGGTGTACGGAGCGGGATCATCATTGCCTTCTCCCTGGCGCTTAACGTGCTGGGTACATTGTTGATCATGTATCTATGGGGGATTGAACTGCAGCGCATCTCGCTCGGAGCGCTGATTATCGCCCTTAGTATGCTGGTAGATAATGCCATCGTGATTGTTGAAGGAGTACTCATTGCCCGACAGCAAGGCTCACCGCTGCTGACCGCCGTCAACTACATCATCCGTCGTTCTGCCCTGCCGCTGCTGGGGGCGACGGTAATCGCCATTCTGGCGTTTGCGCCGATCGGGCTGTCGCAGGATTCCACCGGGGAGTACTGTAAATCGCTATTCCAGGTACTGCTGATTTCACTGATGCTGAGCTGGTTCTCCGCGCTCACCATCACGCCGGTGCTGATTAAATGGTGGTTGTTCAAAAAACACGATTCACCTGAAAAAACAGACAAGTCAGATCCTTACGACAAACGTCTCTATCGCCTCTATCAGCAACTGCTTAATGCATTGTTGCACAATAAAACGACGACACTCATGGTGATGGCTGCACTGCTGGCAGCGTCTATTTGGGGTTTCAGCGCCGTACGACAAAACTTTTTCCCGTCGTCCAATACACCGATTTTCTTTGTCGACCTCTGGTTGCCCTACGGCACCAATATCAAGTGGACCGAGAAAATGACCAGCGATATCGAAACGACGATTAACGACCAGCCTGGCGTGGAAACCACCGTCTCAACCATTGGTCAGGGGAGCATGAGGTTTATTTTGACCTACAGTGGGCAGCGGCAGTACAGCAACTATGCGCAGATCATGGTGAGAATGGATGACCAGCGCAACATATCCGCCTTAACCCGACACGTAGATGAGTACATCTCGCGAAACTATCCCCAGGTAAACGCCAGCACAACACGGGTGATGTTTGGCCCCTCTGGTGACAGTGCCATTGAAGTACGAATTAAAGGGCCCGATCCAGACCGGCTGCGTTTGATTGCCAGCCAGGTAGACGACATCCTCGCGCGCGACCCGGCCACGGGCAGCGTCAGGAACGACTGGCAAAACCGTAGCAAAGTGATCCGCCCGCAATTCATTGCCGCACTGGGCCGTGAGCTTGGCGTTGATAAACAGGATGTTGATAACGCCCTGGAGATGAATTTCTCCGGCAGTCGGGTGGGATTGTATCGTGAAGGCAGTGACCTCCTGCCAGTGGTGGTGCGTCCCCCGGAGAGCGAACGGCTGGATGCCAATCACCTGAACAACGTGCTGGTATGGAGCCAGACACGGCAGCAGTATATTCCCCTGAGTAATGTCGTCAGCAGTTTCTCACTGGAGTGGGAAGATCCGCTCATTCTTCGCCGCGACCGCTCTCGGGTACTAACGGTTCAGAGCGACCCGGATCCGCTGAGTCAGCAAACCTCTGGCGATATTCTCGCCCGCGTGAAACCTCAAATTGATGCCCTCACCTTGCCACAGGGCTACAGCATTGAGTGGGGAGGTGACGCGGAGAACTCCAGCGAAGCTCAGCAAGGGCTGTTCACTACGCTGCCTCTGGGATATCTGGTGATGTTTGTGATAACGGTTCTTATGTTCAGCTCAGTAAAAAACGCCGTAGCTATCTGGCTGACCGTACCGCTGGCGTTGATTGGCGTCACGCCAGGATTCTTGATTACCGACATCCCCTTTGGCTTTATGGCGCTGATTGGCCTGCTCAGCCTGAGTGGAATGTTGATTCGCAATGGTATCGTATTGGTGGAAGAGATCGAACAGCAGAAAATGCAAAAGGACCAGCACAGTGCGATCATTTATGCCGCCACTTCGCGCCTGCGCCCTATCCTGCTCACCGCATTTACTACGGTACTTGGACTGGCGCCGCTGTTACTGGATGTTTTCTTCCAGAGTATGGCCGTTGTCATTATGTTTGGACTTGGATTTGCCACGATCCTGACACTATTGGTACTCCCCGTGATTTATGCGTCTTTTCATCGTAAGGACGAAACCAGACAACAATGAATGCGACAGGGCTGAACATTATCAAGACGCTGGGCTGTATGACGGCAGTCACCTTCTACACCATCTATAATACCTGGGATCATTATGATTATGACTATCACTGGATCCTCGGTTTTTTAACCTTTATTTCGACGATTGCCACACCTCTGTTTTTTGTGGTTGCAGGCTATCTGGACGGACAATCCCGGCACGACACTCGCTGGCAACTGGATAAAATTAAAAGTCTGGTGATCGTTTTCCTGTTCTGGGTCACTATCTATTATCTGTGGGAGCCTTATCAGCGTGGATATTTGATCCAACCATGGTTTGTATTCGCTTTTGTTGTGATTTACACCTTCCATCCGGCAGTGGAGTGGCTCAGCAAGCGGCGGGCGCTGTTCTGCAGCGTAATTGCCGGCCTGCTGCTCTTCTCCTACGGATATGATTTGCTTGCAGCGCTCTACCCAGCCCCCCATATTCTTTCGCTTTCTCCGCAGTATCGCCTGTGGACGTGGTTACTGTTTTACCTGACAGGGCAGCTTTTCTGCGATCCAAAAATCGCCGAGTGGATAAGCCGCAGGAATGTTGTCAAGGCAGCAGCGGTCGCCATTCCATTTATTTATCTCTTCACATGGTTTTACGAGCGCCACTTCTTTTTTGCCCTCTTCAAGGCTGACAGAAACGCCTTTATTCTCACCGGCTCGCAAATCTACATTTTGATCATCGCGCTGGTGATTGCGGCGAACGGAGTTCGCTTTCGCCGCAATGCCGAATTTAAGGAGTCCATTCTGGCCAGCATCAGCAAAACGATGACTGGCGTATATATTATGCACTATTCGGTGTTTCATCTGCTGACGGTGCTGATACCAGTAACGTCTCTCGGCATGAAGCTGCTGTTGATTGTGCTCACTTTCGTCACCTCAGTTATGTTCTCCATGCTGGTTCTCTCTAATACAGTGGCAAAAAAGGTCATTACACTTTGAAAGGATAAAGAACATATCACCGTTGATATAAGGAGCGGGTTTGGAAAGGATTATTTTGGAAACAGGGACTCCACGCCGGTTTGCGGATCATCAAGCCGGTTCATCTGCCCCCATGTCATGACGGCGCCGCCGTGTGCCACAAAGTGCTGCACCACATCTTTTTCACTGTCCGTCAGAGAATCACAAAGAGCGGCCAACTGCTGCTCTGCAGTGGCCTTTCCTTTCCGGGCCATAAGACGCTGATGCCATCCTCCGGCAATAATCTTGACGATCGGAAACGAAATAATAAATGCAAACAGCGTCAGGACAGAGTCATGAAGGACCAGATAGCAGCTCATCCCGGCGAGTCCGGCGACAAATATGGCGACATTAATGCTGAAATCCTTCTCCGCATAAACACTGTCGAACAGTTTTCCGAGAAATTCGGTCATTACTTCACTCCCTGCTTGCTATGTCGATAGCTTTAAAGGCGCAAACCAAGTTGATGAATTGATGAACTGAATTCTCGCTCAACATAAGTTAAATTAGTGAGCCGCGGATGTTTTATAACCAGCTTCAATCTTGCCCTGCGTTACCCGTTCTTTTAGCTGCGTATTCGTCACGCGGCGCACTTAGCGCCGCATCCATGCCCTCAGCCATGTAAAACCCAAAAAAAATCCCCTTCAATGAGGGGATTTTTACACCTTGGGGCGGCTATTGGTACGCCGTGACCGCTGGCAACTTAGGGCTGTTTTTTCCAGAGCGAATCCGCTGACTCGCCCTCTCTAATGTCTTTCCATTCTTTAACAGGCTCATCAGGCTCGCCTTTATCTTTAGATACTGCTTCGCAAATTTTGCGTAGATATTCGTTATTTTTGAATGACACCATAATCAACTCAAAAAGCACTCGAACCAAAATCAAAGATAATGCAAATCCAATAGTTATCCCGCCGCTACCCTGGACCCATCCAACAACACTACCAATAATTAATAAAATTGTTGTTAACCAGTACACCACAGTGATTATTTTTGGTGTAATTAATGATTCAAACGTTGCGAAATTCTTAAATCCGTTTTGACTCATATCAATTCCCTACCTTGCTCCTGTTGACTCTACAATATTTCCCGGTAAATGCTCTCATATTGTACCAGTACCCCGAGTGTTATTATAGCTTCAGCGGCCTATCCTTGTACGGCTTGACCGTCCTTCACTACAGACTGCCGGTCAGGAAATTACGACAGGTATTATTGTTAATAGGCCAGCCTTTAGCCCGAGGCATACTGAATTCTTCCTCGATCCTCTTGGTATGAAACTTGTTCAAATACTCTGCATCCGCATTATTGGCGATCTCAAGTACACTGCTATAGTGAAAGTAATAGCTTTTGTTGGCTTCTGGGATAAATGCCACAGATTGTATATGTGTCGTCCCCGAGATATCAGTGCTGACGGTTCGTAAGGCATAGGGTTTCCCCGGTTTTATCGTGAATTTATTCAGACCAAGGGTTTCACTCTTCCAAAACCATCTAATGATGGTCAGTTCCTCGTCATTTACTTTTTCATAGCACTTGTCTTTATCGTTACGAATATAGGTGACAAGCGCTTTTACGTCAGTGTTATCGTCATACAGATATATTGTAGATGCATCGCTTCCGGCATACATTTTTGATTTATCTATGGTGGCACAGGCCGTAAGTGAGCAAGCGGCGATAACGATAATAACGCTTTTCTTGAGACTCAAATTCATTATTTTATATCCTGATCCCACTGTTTCAAAAAAATGAGAATAGTTTCAGTCAATATGAGGGAGCGTATTCGTCCCTACTGGGGCGTCAGTACAATACTCTTTGCGTTATGTAAATCAACAGGTTATTGCCACAACTACTAGTTTTCGGAGGGACTCTTCCGTCGATCCCCTCTGTTCTTACGTTCGGTGTCCCGCCAGGTACTGACTGGGTGCCGGCTCTATTCAACATCGGGTCATCATACTGCCGCTCAGCAATATGATGACCCGCTCCAGTCACTCATTTAAAAACTGTATTTGATCGTCACCCTGCCAAACGAACCAATTACGGGCACACGCTGTTATTCACCTCGCAGCTACTCCTCGTACGCTGCGTGATGGAAATCAATTTCCCACTGCAGGACGTCGCCATAAAGCGCCGACAACGCCTGCTTTTCTTTTTCACTCAGCGTCATAGCGCAGCGATCGAGTTCGTTCTTTAGCCAAAGCGCCTGCTGATAGAATTCATCCTCCGCGTGCATCTCCACCCAGCGCCGGATATCCGCATCGCTCTGGCGATGTTCGCTCACTCGCTGACACCAGAAGTAATACATCCATTCCGCACCGAACATCATTGTCACGATCTGCTCATAGCTGCCCTGCTGGGCGGTCAACAGCATACCGTCGCGAAAACGCCGCACACCGGGTAAATCGTCCGGGTACTCAGCGGGATCGATCCGCCGCGCTGATAACACCTGTTCAAACCATGCGATCTGGGTGTCAACCAGGGCGTTCAGCACGCCAATCAGCCAGCGCTGCTGATGAATATCCGGCGCTTTGCTGACTCCGAGGGCAAAGATTGCGATTGCCGTCGCGACAAAGTTGCCTTCAAATACGAGATAACGGTTGAAGACGTCAGATGGCAGACGATCCTCTTCGATATCAACCACAAAACGGTGCTTCTGCATCGCCTGCCACACCGTCTGATGCTCGCGCAGCAGACGCTCGCTAAAGGCTTCCATTATTCCTCCTCGAGCGCGGCCTGGGCGACCGACATAAAATGCTTAACCCTGGCCAGCTCAACATCATTCCACCAGACGCCATCGATCTTCATCGTACTGGCCACTATGACTCCCTGCGTTCGGCCAAGGATCTGGCGTACATTGCCCGGCGTCACCCCTGAACCTACCAACAGCGGTAGCTCCGTGGCAGCGCGGATCTCATCAATTTCCTCCATCGTGGCGCTATCCCCTGTGCGCTGGCCAGTGGCGATCACCGCATCAGCCTCGAAGAAATCGACGTCGCGCGTCAGTTCCTGAATCGAACGATCGGCCACGATGGCATGACTCCCGTGCTTGACGTGGCTGTCGGCGAAAACGCGAATATGCTCGGCGCGCAGCATACTGCGATAGCGCAGAGCCTTAGCGGCCGCCCCTTCAATAAATCCTTCGTTGGCAATATAGGCGTTGGCCCACTGGTTTACGCGGACGAAATCGGCCCCGCCCGCCAGCGCGACAGCCATCGCCGGGATCGCCGCGTTAGCCAGGACGTTAATACCCAGCGGCACAGCAAAGCGCTCTCGTACTTTCTCGGTAATCACCGCCATCAGCGCGGAGGTTTCATGCCCGATATCTTCAGGTTTGGAAAAAGGAATATCTCCGTGGTTTTCGATAATAAGACCATGAACGCCGCCTGAAATATAATTTTCAGCATCGCGAAGCGCACGCTCAACAATACCTGAAATTGATTTTCCTCGATATTTAGGCGAGCCAGGGAATGGGTCACAATGAATAACACCAATAACAGCTTTACGACGTGAAAAAATAGCTTGTATTGCGTTCGTTTTTTCTGCTGAGATAGAAACCATCTTATCCATCCTATTAAGGAAACATTATGCGTGTTTACGTTATCGGTAATATTGCCGTGGATGAAACCTGGTCCATTTCAGACATGCCTAAAAAAGGCGTTTCAATTCACGGCATTAAGGTTTCGCAGGATGTCGGCGGCAAAGGCGCGAATCAAGCGATTATATTATCCCGCTGCGGAATCGACACGCATTTAATTGCTGCCACGGGAAATGACAGCAACGGTGAGTGGATCCGTCAGCAGATAAAAAATGAACCATTGACGCTTCTACCCGACGGTCATTTCAATCAACATAGCGATACCTCGATTATTTTAAATAGTGCTGATGGCGACAATGCCATTATTACCACCACGGCGGCTGCGGATTCGTTCAGCCTGGATGATATTATTCCGCATATGGCAGAGGCCACTGCGGGCGATATTCTGCTCCAACAAGGCAATTTCTCCCTGGATAAAACACGGGCACTGTTCCAGTACGCCAAAGCCCGCGGTATGACAACGGTATTCAACCCCTCCCCCGTCAACCCTGACTTTTGCCATCTGTGGCCGCTAATCGACATCGCGGTGGTCAATGAATCCGAGGCCGAGCAGCTCCAGCCCTATGCCGTGAGAAGCCTGGTGGTGACCCAGGGCTCAGCAGGTGCCTGGCTTATTCAGACGGGCCAGCGCCAGTTTTGCCCCGCCTTCCCTGCCGAGGCGCTGGATACCACCGGTGCAGGCGACACCTTCCTCGCGGTTATGTTGGCGTCTTCAATCCTGCGCGGTGTTGCGCCGGATGCGCTGGCCTTGACGCACGCCAGCAGAGCCGCAGCCATTACCGTCAGCCGCCGTGGAACGCTCAGTGCGTTTCCCGACGGCCATGAACTTATCACCCTGTTAGCCGTGAACGGCGAACACTGACCTACTTGAACAGCGAACGATAGGTATCTACGTTCGCTTTGGTGACAACCGTGGCCGGAACCAGAATGGTTTTCGGTACGGTTTTACCCGAGGTTACCGTGTTCAACGCCTTCAGAGCGTCAGCTCCCATCTTTTCCGGATCCTGCTGCAAAACGGCGGTGACATACCCACCGTCGATACCTGAAATGGCCTTCGCGGTCAGATCCCAGCCAAAGACTTTAATATCCTTCTGGCGTCCCTGGTTTTCCACGGCGGCGATGGCGCCCAGCAAAGCGGGTTCGCCTGTGGCATAAATCACCGTCAGATCGGGGTTCCCGGTAATCAGGTTTTCGGCCGCGATCATGGCTTTATCCTGCACGTTCTGGCCGTCGACAACGTCAGCGATGGTGATTTTCGGATTGCTTTTCAGCGTCTCTTCAAATCCTTTCTGCCGCTGGTTCTGAATGGCCGAATTCAGCGCACCAACAATACCGAGCCGCGCCTTACCGCCCATCTCTTTCTGCACGTACTTCACGAAGTATTTACCGATAATTTTACCACCTTCGATATTATCAACGCCGACCTGAGCCGTCTGCGGCCCGGCCGGTAATACGGCATCAATCGCAATGACGGGAATTTTGGCGGCAGCAGCTTCTTTTATTGCAGGCATAATGCCGTTCACGTCGATAGCATCAACAAGAATGCCTTTAACACCTTGTTGAATATAGTTTTCTATCGCATCATTTTGCGCCACGGGATTATCATTAGAGTTAAAAATCACTAAATCCTTGCCACTGGACTTGGCCGCATCCGCCGCACCTTTATTCATCAGATTAAAGAACAAAGCCTGCTGGTTTATTTGTACCAGCGCATAAGTGGGAGCGGCGGCGCTGGCGGCAGAAATAAAACCGATTGATACCAGCATCGTCGTTACTACAGCAATAGAACGCAGTTTTCCGGTGTTAAATGACATCATCATTATCCTCTTCGGGAATAGTTTATAGCCAGCAGAGTTCCGCGCCGTAGGTGAACGCAGAAGAGTTATTTTTTGGCGGGCAAATATCGGCTATGTAGCCAGAACAATCATCGATGTTCGGCGGAGACCTGCTTAATTTCATTCCGGCAACCGGTCCGTGTCGGTGCACGACTGGAATGACTTAAACGGGTTTGGGAATGATTTCCCGGATGATGCGGTAAACTGCCTATACAATTCTCCGCAGATTAAAATTTGTCAAGTATTTATTTCAGCTTATGGTGAGCACAGAAATCGCTGTATCCACCGCGATTAACTGTGTTACAGATAGCCGATTCCGGGAGTCATGGCGCAGGTAATGAGTATAAAACGCGTATTGTTATCCGATGTGGCAAAGCTGGCGGGACTGTCGAAGTCGACACTGTCGCGCTATATGAACAACAGTATTGTGCTGCCGCAGGACACCATCGACCGTATCGAAGCCGCCATTCGCGAGCTGGACTATCGCGGCAATAGCCTGGCACGTCGTCTTAGCAAAGGCGGCAGCGAAACGCTTGGCCTGGTGCTGCCCGATATTACCAACCCCTTCTTTGCCGAACTGGCCGACGCCGCCGAAGAGGCCGCATCTGCCAGCGGCTACAGCCTGGTGCTGTGTATCACCCGTAACAACCCTGACAAAGAGTGCCAGTTCATCCGCTGGCTGGATACCTGCCAGGTCGACGGCCTGCTGTTCACCACCAACCGCCCCGACAATGGCCTGCTGCGCAAAGAGCTCCAGCGCCACGAACGCATTGTCTTGCTGGATGAAGATATTCCCGGCAGTAAGGTACCGAAAGTGTTTGCCGATAACGTCCAGGGCGGGCGGATCGCCACTGAACAACTGATTGCTGCCGGGCATCGCCATATCGCTTTCGTTGGCGGCCCGGATAAGTTGATGAGCGTCCGCGAGCGCTATCAGGGATTCTGCACCGCAATGGAGCAGGCTGGCCTGAGCTGGCCGCCCGAATGGGTTATCTACGGCGATTACCACCGCGACTTTGGCCAGCAGGCGCTGCGGTACCTGTTCAGTCAGCCGATTCCCCCGACCGCCGTTTTCGCCGCCAGTGACTATCTGGTGCTCGGTCTGTTGGACGGCCTGCGCACCCTCGGACTTCAGGCGCCGGAGGCACTATCGCTGGTCGGCTTCGATGACGCCAACTACGCTGATTTTACCCAGCCGAGGATTTCGACTATCCGACAGCCTGCCCGGGAGCTGGGTCGCGCCGCGGTGAACATCATGATGCGCCTGCTGAACAACGATCGTGACATCCCGGCGGAAACCCGCCTGCCGGTGGAATGGATTGGTCGCGACTCGATCAAGCAGCGTTAATCGCGTTCCAAAATGGCGCAAATAGCGCCCACTTTTGGCGCAAAAAACGTTCAATTCACGATTTTATCACCATGCCTGGTAAACCGGTTTACCTGCATTGCAAAGAATAAACTCCATTTAATACATATTGCTAAGTGAAGTTGATGCTGTGCTTATTCTGCCCTGGCACGGATGCTGCAATGTTCTTCCTGGCGAACAAATATCTTACATAGCGTTTGTCCTGACTGTACTGGCGAGTGCTCTATTCCACAGGTAAACCGGTTTACTAGCATGTCAACCGTGTTGGAAAGAGCCTCTCCCGCAGGAGGGCGAACATTTCCCTGCCACAGCGATGGGAGTTATCAGATGCAGCAGCCACACACTACCCCAGCAAGGGTGGAGATGATCAATATCACCAAGACCTACGGGTCGATACGTTCCCTGCGCGGGGTCAACCTTGCGCTGGCCCCAGGCGAGGTGCTGGGCTTAGTCGGCGATAACGGCGCGGGGAAATCCACCCTGACCAAAGTGCTGTCTGGCGCGGTTATCCCCTCCAGCGGCACGATTCGTATCGACGGTGAACAGCAGCAGTTTGCCGATCCGGCGGATTCACGCCGCTGCCATATCGAGATGGTGTATCAGGATCTGTCGCTGTGCGACACGGTCGACGTCGCGGGCAATCTGTTTATGGGCCGCGAGCCGATGAAATCGGTCCTGGGTATCCCCTTCCTCGATGAAGGCAAAATGCACGCCGACGCCAGGGAGATGCTTAAAGGACTCGGGATCTCTATTCCTGATACCCGACTGCTGGTGCGAAATCTCTCCGGCGGCCAGCGCCAGGCTATTGCCATCGCGCGCGCGGCGGCTTTTGACCCGAAAGTGCTGATTATGGACGAACCCACCGCTGCGCTGGC
This sequence comes from Cedecea neteri, assembly GCF_000758325.1. Lineage (NCBI taxonomy): Bacteria > Pseudomonadati > Pseudomonadota > Gammaproteobacteria > Enterobacterales > Enterobacteriaceae > Cedecea > Cedecea neteri. The sequence continues at coordinate 3,441,862 of NZ_CP009459.1, forward strand.
CGTCGCGGAAGTCGAGGCGGTTCTCGAGCTCATTCGGCGCGTTTCCGCTCGCGGGGTGAGCGTGATTCTGATTACCCACCGCCTGCAGGACCTGTTCCTGGTCTGTGACCGGATCATGGTGATGTATGAAGGTACCAACGTCGCCGACAGACGGGTGGCCGACACCAGCCTGAGCGATATTGTTAACCTGATTGTGGGCGAAAAATTTACCGCCCACTCTGCGGCTGCACATTGAGGTAACAGGATGAGTATCATGAACTTAAGCAGCTCCCGCATGATCCAGCAGTCGCTGCCGCGCCGCCTGCTGCAGAACCACTCAGGCGTGGTCAGCATTGCGCTCTTTTTCGTCTTCTGCTGCGTGGTGTTTTCGCTGATTACCAGTAACTTTCTCACCGGCACCAACTGGCTGAACATTATCCGTCAGAGTGCCCCGCTGCTGATAGTCGCGACGGCAATGACCCTGGTGATTACCACAGGCGGTATCGATCTGTCGGTGGGCTCGACCCTGGCGCTGGTCGGCGCGCTTTCCGCAATCGCTCTAAATAACTGGGGGCTGCCGTGGCCGGTGGTCATGCTCGGCGGCCTTTTTCTTGGCGGATTTGTGGGCGCCATCAACGGCTTTTTTATTGCCTATGAGGGCATTCCGGCGTTTATCGTCACGCTCGCCACCCTGGCCGTGGTTCGCGGCATCGCGCTCCTGGTCACTCAGGGCTATTCGATTACGGTTCCGGCTGACAGCCTGTTTACCTTTATAGGACGCGCGTGGGTTGTCGGTATCCCCATGCCCGCACTGATCGGTATTTTGTGTCTGGTTAGCGGGCATATCGTACTCAACCATATGCGCTTTGGCCGCTATGTGACCGCTATCGGCGCCAACGCCGAAGGGGCACGACGCAGCGGCATTAACACCAGAGAGGCCACCATGAAAGTCTATATCATCAGCGGAATGGCTGCGGCCCTGGCTGGGATGATCATTACCGCACGTCTCGGCAGCGGCTCCTCCAACCAGGGTGAAGGCTTTGAACTGCAGGTCATCGCGGCCGTTGTGCTTGGCAGTACCAGCCTGTTCGGCGGCTTCGGCACCATTATTGGCACGCTGCTGGGCGCGCTGTCGATTGCGGTCATTCAGAACGGGCTGATCCTGTCGCATATTTCGCCGTTTTACACCCAGATAGCCACCGGCACCATTATCCTGCTGGCTATCTGGCTGAACACCCGCATTCTCAACCCAACGCGCTCCACGGCGAAAGGATAGTTGATGAAAGGATCCATTTTTCGCCACCCTTCTCCGCTGCCGGTTGGTGTCAGTAGCGGTTACGTTATGACGGTGCTTGGCCCGCTGCCGGTGAACGAAATGGGCGTAACCCTGATGCATGAGCATATTCTGCTGGATGCCTCAGGCAAGTGGGTGCCGCCCTGCTGCTGTAGCGATCGTCATCTTGCCGAAATGCCGGTGATAATGGAGAACCTCGGCGAATTGTCGATGAATCCGCTGATGAGCCGCGATAACTGTCAGCTGTTTGATGTCGATGTTGCCATTGAAGAGTTGATGAAATATCGAGCCCTTGGCGGAGAAACGGTGGTTGACCCGACCAATATCGGTATTGGCCGCGATCCAAAAGCGCTGGCGCGTATCTCACGCCTGACCGGTCTGAACATTATTATGGGGACTGGCTTCTATCTGGAACCGTCTCATCCCGAGTGGGTAAAAAACAGCAGCGTCGAACAGCTGACCGAGCGGCTGATGTACGATCTTGGCGGCGCGGAGAATAAACCGGAGGTGCTCGCAGGGCTCATCGGCGAAATCGGTGTCTCAAGCCGATTTACGCCGGATGAGGAGAAATCCCTGCGCGCCGCGGGTCGGGCCAGCGCCGCGACAGGGGTGCCAATCGAAGTCCATCTACCCGGCTGGGAACGGCTGGGGCATCGGGTGCTGGATATTCTCGAACAGGAAGGCGCCGATTTACGCCATACCGTGCTTTGCCATATGAATCCCAGCTTTGCCGATAAGCGCTACCAGCGCGAACTGGCGCAGCGCGGGGCGTTTCTCGAATACGACATGATCGGCATGAGCTATTACTACGCTGACGAGTCGGCGCAGTCGCCCTCCGACGAGGAGAACGCCCGCGCGATTCGTGAGCTGATTGACGACGGCTATATCCAGCAAATTCTGCTGTCGCAGGACGTCTTCCTGAAAACCATGCTCACCCGCTACGGCGGTCACGGTTACGGCTACATACTCAAACATTTTGTTCCGCGTCTGCGACGCCACGGCATCAGCGGCGAGCAGCTTGAAACCTTAATGATTGGAAACCCCCAACGCGTCTTTGGCGGATAAAAGGAAAATCATAATGAAGAAAAAAATCTTACTGGTCGGTGAATCCTGGACCAGCACGTCAACGCACGTTAAAGGTTTCGACCAGTTTGCCACCGCCACCTGGCACACCGGCGCAACGGATTTTTTGGCAGCGCTCGCGGACAGTCCCTACGCCGTGACCTATATGTCCGCCCACGCTGCTGCGACAGATTTTCCGCTGACGCTGGAAGCGCTGCAGCAGTGGGATGCGATTATTCTCTCGGATATTGGCGCCAATACGCTGCTGCTGCATCCGGACACCTGGCTGAAAAGCCGCCGAACCGCCAACCGTCTGACGCTTCTGCATGACTACGTGGCCGGCGGCGGTTCGCTAATGATGATTGGCGGGTATTACAGCTTCCAGGGCATTAACGGCGGCGCGCGCTATCGCCATACTGCGGTAGAGACTGTTTTGCCAGTCCGCTGTCTGGCGTGGGACGACCGAATTGAGACCCCGGAAGGTAGCTATCCTCAAGTGACGGAATCCCACGCCGTGTTGAACGATATTCCGGGCGAATGGCCCTGGCTGCTGGGCTATAACGAAGTTGAAATGCATCCGGAAGGTAAACTGCTGGCAACCGTCGCAGGTACCGGTCATCCGCTGCTGGCTATTCGCGAATATCTTCAGGGCCGCTCGCTGGTGTGGACCAGCGATATGTCGGCGCACTGGCTACCGGAAGAGTTCACGCAATGGCCCGGCTATCGACAGCTGTGGATTAACTGCCTTGACTGGCTGACGGCACATCGCTGATGGTCACCACCCTGCACCTGGCCCGGCAACTGCTGGGCTTTAACACCATCAACCCGCCGGGCAGCGAAGCAGATTGCATGCGGTTCTTTGCCAACTGGCTTAGCGATAGCGGGTTTGATGTTTCGCTGTCATCGTTCGGCGAGGGACGCTGTAATCTTATCGCCCGGCTGCCCGGAGCGAAGACAGGTAAACCACTGGCCTTCACCGGGCATCTGGATACAGTCCCGTTGGGCAATACCCGGTGGCAGTACGATCCTTTCGGCTCGCAGATGGAAGACGGGCGTCTTTATGGACGCGGCTCCAGCGATATGAAAGCGGCAATAGCCGCGTTTGCCGTGGCATGCGTAAAGCTGCGGGAAACTATCCTCGCCGGACGTGGCGCGCTATTGCTGATTACCGGCGGAGAAGAGACCGGCTGCGACGGTGCGCGGGCACTGATTGCCTCCGCAAAGTTGCCGGACGTGGGGGCGCTTATCGTCGGTGAGCCTACCGCGAACTATCCGGTTATCGGCCATAAAGGCGCACTCTGGCTACGCTGCGAAACTCGAGGGAAAACCGCCCACGGCGCGATGCCGGAGCTGGGCATTAATGCTATCTATCTGGCGGCGGATGCGCTGGGTAAAATCCAACATTTTTCGCCGGGCGCGCCGCATCCACTAATGAAGCAGCCCACGGTGAATGTCGGCTGTATTCACGGCGGGCTAAATATTAATTCCGTGCCGGACCACACGCGTTTCGATGTCGATATCCGCAGCGCGCCCAATTTACAGCATGCCACCATCCGCCAGCAGCTGACTTCACTGCTTGGCGAGAGCGTCACGGTGTCGACGCTAGTCGATCTGCCCGCAGTACTCAGCGAGCAAGAACACGCGTGGATAAAACAGGTTTATCAGCGCTGTCAGCCACTGCACACCACGCCGCTTGAGCCTCGCGTAGTGCCATACTTTACAGACGCTTCTCTGTTGCTGCCTGCGTTGGGAAACCCGCCCTGTATTATTCTTGGCCCCGGCGAGCCGTCTATGGCTCATCAAACCGACGAGTATTGTCTGCTCAGCCGAATGGAGGAAGCCGAGCAGCTGTACGGGGAGATTATTCGCGACTGGATGGCGTAGACCGCTAGTGGAAGAAGCAAAATATAAGTGACAACGTCACTTGAGGCCGATGCTGTGCGGTCAATTCGCCACCAGCGCCAGTGACTCTCGTTCAAAGGTGTGTTCATCATGCTTAGCACTCGCATGCAGCTCATCATTTTCTCCCTCATTAGTTTCACTCGCAACAGCTGTGGCCGGGAATAGCTGTTATAAACAATGCTGCCGCTAACTCTTTCCTTCGTCTACAGTTAACTGACCTAAGTCCCGCAGAATAAACATCCCATGGCATTTGCGCTAAAAACCCATCTCTTTGCCCGCTTTCGACTATTGATTTCAGTGGCTGCCGGTGTCGTTTGTTACTTCGCCCTTCCCGCTCAGCTTGGCACGCTGCAGCGGCTGTTGATCGGCTGGAATGTTTTGGCCTGGCTTTATCTGCTCTTTATCTGGTTTCGCATGCTGCGAACGGAAGTCTGCGACATCCCGCGAATAGCAAGGGTACAGGACCAAAGTGCCGCACTCGTGTTAAGCCTGCTTATCTTTGCCTGTATGGCAAGCCTTGTGGCGATCATGAGCGAACTACCATCGCTGCGTTCTCTGTCGGGAACCCCGCTTGTGCTGCATATTTTACTGACGGCATTAACGCTTATCGTCTCCTGGACATTGCTGCCCAGTGTTTTCGCGATGCACTATGCGCATCAACATTATTTGCATCGCAGCAAAGACATCACTCCAATGATCTTTCCTGATAAACCGAGCGACCCGGATTATTGGGACTTCCTTTATTACTCTTTCACCATCGCCGTTGCCGCACAAACGGCCGATGTGGCAACGGGCACAACCGGCATGCGCAAAATAACCCTGCTGCAGTCGGTTATCTCCTTTATCTTCAACCTGGCGATTCTGGGACTTTCCGTCAATGTGGGAGCCGGATTGTTGAGTTAAGCTTTTTGAGCAAGCAGACATTTCATGAATGCCGGACAAAACAGGCTATAATTTAACCAGTGACGCTGTATGTAAAGGTGAAACACGATGCCTAATCCCTTTGATGCTTGCATGTCTATCGCCCTGATCTTAGGCGCATTACATGAAATGGGATTGATTCCCTGGTAGTGTGATGTCTGGAAATTGACAGCAGACTAAATCTCATTAAGGTGAGAGACGTACATAGCGCTGCGTTTACCGGAGCAGCGTCCTACTTCTGTTGCGTCTCAGGAACCCCATGACACCTACGCTTCAAACTTTTGTCGGAAGTTTGCTCCAGGATGATAAAACGCTCGTCGCCTCTTACGATCTTGAGTCCTTATCGCCCGACCTGAAAAATACTCTTCAGCTACAGACTTTGCGCCAGCCTGGCATTTATAACTATGCCTTATCCCCCTTTTCACTCGATTATCGCAGCGTTCAGCGACTCTGTGTTATCAACGGGATGGGCGTCACGCTGGGGGATTCACTGATGGGTATTTCGGCGCTGCACGCAATCAAAACCATTAACCCTAAACTTCACTTGACGGTGCTGCGCCCTCATACCTGCCAGGCTTATGTAGAAGAAATTTATCGACTCGCGGCTAACGTGATCGATGAGCTGCATTTTATGCCTCAGGAAATGACTTCACTGGCGGGATATGATGCGCTGATTGACGCCGGGAATCAGCTCTTCCGGGAGGATTTCGCCACTCTGGAAATGCATGATTTTTTCCTGCGCCACCTTGGTATTGCCCCTGAGTCTGTCTCCGAAGAGATAAAAACAAACCGCTGGCTTCGTGACGGCATGCCAGAGCAAGTTTCTCCGTTGGCAGGTCGTTACGTACTATTCAATCACCGTGCCAGCACTCCGCTTCGTGACATCCCGGCTGCGGTGCTCGTTGAATTTGTAACGCATATCTATCAGCAACACGGCCTACCCGTTGCAGGATTTGGCAAAATAGATCACCCGCAGTTTATCGATCTTTCTTCACGCTCAAGAAATACCGCAGACTTTATCGCCATTATCCGCCACGCCAGTAAAGTCTATACCTGTGATTCGTCGGCTTTGCATATTGCCGCAGCCTTTGAGGTGCCTACAACGGCCTATTTTAACGCCATCAAACCGGCGCTGCGGGCGGCTTATTACCCGCTGTGCAAAAGCGTTGATCTGGGCACTGAGCGCTCTGTGCTGTTGCACCAAAGTGAAGATAGCGAGTTGCTAAAAGAGATTGAGAATAACTACCGGCGTTATCTTGCCGCTTTATAGCGCCAGAAAAGCTGGCCGTAATAGTACGGCCAGCCCAGGACTATTTGTTGATGCCAATAACGAGTACGGTTGATTTCTTACATTGATTATCCTGGCAAATACCGGAGAACCAGATCTGCCCTTTGCCGATGGCCAGCCCCTGATAATTTGCAAAAAGATCCTGATATAACTGTGATTTTACTGCCGCCACCAAATCGGGTGTAAAAATAGCATCATAGTTTTTAATGAACTGCTGCGGCGTTTTGATCTGCACTTTTTTACCCGCCAGCGTGACCTTTATCGGGTATGAAACCAGTTTTGCCACCTCAGTTTTATTCTGCGCGACGACCTGCGTTTTGAAGTTATCGAAAAAAGCATGATAGTTCTGATGAGAGCTAAACAACTGATCCAGATTCGCATCCATCTCCTGCTCGGTGGCCGCAAACGCCGAACCGGACAAGGCAAATGTCGACACCAGTAACAGCCTGGCGAGTAGCGATGTAAACTTCATAAAATATACCCCTTGCCTTAAATATCATTGAATTATCTTATTTATATCGTTTTACATTCTCTGTCTGACACACGCTTTGATGTGCCGGGAAGCCAACAGGCATTCCCCTGGCGGCATCATATATGATATAATTTTGACCAATCCATTGATTTTAAATAAAAGTAAACAAATCGTATTAATATGAAACAACTTTTTCTGGCGCTCTGCTTTTTCATTCCCTTCAAAATGTCCATGGCTTCCGTCAGCGGGACCTTTGACGTGAGAATGACTATTCTGCCAAAGCCTCTGCCGCCGAAAGTGACTAAAATTAAACTTTCAGCAGATACGGTGATGATCATTAATGAATGGTAGCGTTTTTATTCACCTGACAATCCATATGGCGATAATTCTCCGCCACTAAAAAGCCGCTGACGGAATCCACCAGCGGCTTTTTGTTGTTGATTCAGACTATCCGATCTTAACGTTCTATTCTTTGCCCAACGTCTATCCGGTTCCCGTCAGGGTCGGCAAACACAAATGCCCGCAGACCATAATCTTTATCCTGAAGCCCCTTAATGATCCTGGCGCCTGCCTGCTGGCAAAGTGTAAACAGCGCACTGGCGTCATCCACCAAAAGATGTGCCACCGGGAAATTCGCCGCCTTATGCTGCGGTTGCAGCGTCAAGTGGAGCTCACTTCCCCCCTGTTTGAGGATAACAAACCCAACCGGATCGCCATTTTGAAACGTCTGGCAGAACCCTAACCCGTCCACGTAAAAAGCTTTTGCCTGCTGTATATCTTTTACCGGCAATATAGCCGCTATACGGCCAAATCCTACAGTGAAATCCATTCGCAACCTCGTGATTGACTGAAATGTGGCCATCAATGCAGACGGTGCCGCAACTGATGCATTTCATTCTGATGCCGGACGGTGCCAGAGTGAACTCATCATATCCAGGCGCTCAGCCTCGCACAAAGCTTATCGGCTGGAGCCGTTTGCCCCATATTTATTACGCTTATGCTGATACAGCAATTCATCTGCTTTCAATAGCGCAGTTTCTAAGGTATCACCGGCCGCCATCTGGTAGCTCCCGTAGGAAAAAGCGACCATTTTCTGTTCGTCAATCGTCAGCAGGTAATCCTGGATACGAGCGATCACTTCGTTCGATTTACTCAGACTGTAATCAATCAGGATCAGGCTAAACTCATCTCCGCCGAGGCGAATACCATAGTCGCTCTTACGGATAGATTGCGCCAGCGCTCTGCCCAGATACTGAATAGCCCGGTCTCCCATCGCGTGGCCAAGCGTATCGTTAATCCTTTTCAAGCCGTCGCTATCAATAGAAATAACCGTAACCGCGATATTGTTATTTAACAGTCCCTGGATCTTCCGTTCCAGAGAGGACGTCAGCACCTTGCGGTTATATAGCCCCGTCATCGCGTCGGTCATATTATCGTGAGACAGCGACCGGTGGCGATTGAGCTGCTTTCTGGCGTAGCGACAAAGTAGCCAGGTTCCAAACAAATAGAGCGCGATTAACCAAAGAATAGCGATCAGGAAGTAAATGCCGTCCAGCTGGATGTGCAGCGTATAGTAACCGGTGATTTTTTCCGCGTAGGAAATGGGCGTAAAAGACTTCAGCACAGGATGATGGAAGCTAATTTTTGCGCCTGTGGCATTGTCGGTGACGTAGAGGGATAAAAAATGCCATAACAGCGGCCTTTCTGCCGTATAGAAGGATGTCGCCAGATCGCCGATATTAATATCGGTAATAAACAGTCCTTTTATTTCTTCGCGTTGAAATACCGGCGTAATCATACTGATGATATTTTTATGGGTGTAGCCATCATTATAAATATGCGAAACAATATTTTCGCCCTGACGCAGATCGGCTAATGCAGAATCATCAATATTAATGGTCTTCGCGCTGCGATCGATATCTATACGACCATTTTCACTCACCAGCCAGTTATTAAAGGTATAATGATGGGTATCTACAAGTTTATCAATATAAATGTAGTTATTTTTCAGGTCGATATAATAGCGTGTATTGTTGAAAACATAGCCACTGTAGTTGGAGAAACTGTATTTAGACACGGCACGGGTGGCGTTGTCTTGTACTACGATAAGCACCGCCGTATCGCCCGCCCAGCTGACGCAGGATGGATTACGCGTTTGCAACGTCCCCTTAAGCGTGGTTAGTTTTTGGCCGGCGAGATTCAAGCCATAAACGCCATTTAATGATTCAGCATATTTACAAACATCAATTTTTGTATTCGCAACGTTTGTTATGCCTGATGGTGCAGAGGAAAAAGCGCGAGAGAGTCGGAAAGCCGCATTCTGGTTAATATACTCTTCATGAAACAACGCAGACTTACCATTTTCTGCAATGTACCCCATGTAACTCTTTAGATCCCGGTATTCTCGAAATACAAATCCGGCAAATATCAGCGTCGTCAAAATAACGATAAGTATAATGGTGTTGATATATTTTAGCGGCGACAAGATGGTGTAATCCCTTGAAAATCCCACTTGTAGGGTAGGCCCGAGTATAGCATAGCGATAAGACGGCGATGACCTGGCAGGTAGAAAATTCCTGGTTGCAGCGTGTCAATTAAGGGACCAGGGTACGACAGACGTTCAATACGAGCTTGCGTAACCAGCGGTGCGCGAGATCAGCCTCTGAGCGTGGATGCCACATCTGAGAAACGACGATCGGGCTTGTATTCACCGGCAGCTCAAACATTGCCAGCCTGGCGTTATCGCCCACCACCTCACGAACATGTTGATTAAGCAGGAAAGAATATGGGACCAGGGCAATCAGATCTGACCCCTGAGCCACCTTTAATGACGCCGGAAATCCCGGCACGACGGCGGCAATTTTTCGTGATAGCCCCCTTTTCTCCAGCGCCTCATCTACGGGGCCGTGCGTGGAGCGGATACGACGGGAGGCGACCACGTGCCCATAGGTGAGATACTGCGCTACGGTTATCTCAGAGAACCCGGCCAGTGGATGACCGACCCGAACGACACCGACAAAGCGATCGCGAAACAGAGCCTGAAGCCTTATTTCCGGGCCCATTTCGCCCATTACGCCAATTTCAAGGTCGACCAGGCCTTCGCGCAGATGACGCGGACCTTTTTCAGGTTTCGAAGTAAAGCACAGTTGAACACCCGGTGCTTCTGCCGCTGCGGCGGCAATAAGCGACGGCGCAAATGCCTCAATAAAGCCGTCATTGGCTCTGATAATAAATTCGCACGCCAGCGTGGAAAGGGACAACTCTGCCGTGGAGGGGCTCAGTAAGGCTCGAGCCTCGAGCGCAGCGTTTCTCGCCCGGTCACGAATCGCTTCGGCATAAGGCGTTAGCACCATATTTCTTCCCGCTCTGACCAGCAGAGGATCGCCGGTTGCTGCCCGCAGACGACTCAGCGTACGGCTCATCGCCGACGAGCTGAGCCCCAGACGCCGGGCAGCGCCGACCACGCTCCCTTCAGCAAGAAAGGTATCCAGCGCAAGCAGCAGATTCAGATCGGGTTCGTTCATTTTGGCATCCTGTAAAGAGATAAGGCGTCGGATGCAACTGTACACTGCATATCATGCGTCTTCCGCCTGTCTTTAAGTATCACTATATTTGCTGCACTGACAACCTGATACTGAGTGCCGCGCCGCGGTAAGGAACCATGATGGAATTATTTTCAACCCAGCCAGGCGATGAAGGTTTACCCGGTCGCCAGCGCCTGATGGCAATGCTTGCCGTAATGACGACCGTGACGATGGCCGTATTCGATGGTTCGATGGTGAACATCGCGCTGCCGACTATCGCCAAAGCGCTCGGCGTGCCTGCGAGCGATGCCGTCTGGGTGGCTAATGGCTACCTGCTGGCCGCCGCCATGACGCTGGCGATTTTCGCCGCGCTGGCGACCCGACTGGGCTTCAGGCAAATATTTGTTTTCGGGCTGGGCCTGTTTACCCTGGCCTCTGCGGGCTGCGCGCTATCCTCGTCACTGAATATGCTCGTGATAATGCGGATCTTACAGGGAATCGGTGGCGCGGCGGTGCTGAGTATCTCTCCGGCAATCCTTCGTTCGGTATTCCCAAACCGCCTGCTCGGCAGGATCCTGGGGCTAAATGCCTTTCTCATCGCCACCAGCACGGCCATTGCTCCACTGCTTGGCGGGACGCTGCTCTCCACGCTGGGTTGGGAATGGCTGTTTGCCGTTAATATACCGCTAGGCATTGTGGCGCTTGTACTGAGCCTGCGCGTGCTGCCGGGTGTTGCAGTCGCCAATCCTAAACCCTTCGATTATGCAGGATCGCTTCTGTCTGCTTTGCTGTTGGGCTCGCTGATCATGGCCGCCGACAGCTTTACCAAAAGTGAAGGCATGATGTCGGCATTAACTTACAGCGTCATTGCATTGCTTTCCGGCGCTGCCTTTGTCTGGCGTGAACGTCGCGCCGCACAGCCCGTGCTACCGCTGACCTTGTTCGCTTCCTCACGGTTTTCGCTGGCGGCCATGACGTCGCTGGCCTCGTTCATCGGGCAAGGAATAACGTTTGTCGCTCTGCCGTTTTTATTCCAGAACGTTTATGGCTACAGCGCATTCGCTTCCGCCCTGCTCTTTACGCCCTGGCCCGTGGGGATCATGCTCGCAGCGCCGCGTGCCGGTCGACTTGCCGACAAGCATTCGCCTGCACTTATCGCCACCACAGGCTTAGGCGTGTTTACGGTTGGACTGGTGCTTTTAGCCCTGCTGCCGGCCCACGCACAGGCGTGGGATATCGGTTTACGTAGTCTGGTGTGCGGCATTGGCTTCGGTATTTTCCAGAGCCCCAACAACCGGGAAATGATGGCAAACGCCACGCGGGAAAACAGCGGTTATGCCTCAGGCATACTGGCCATTATGCGGACTTTCGGCCAATGCCTGGGCGCGGCGATCGTAGGTATTATTCTGGCCATTTACGGCAACGCCATATGGCAGGAGCCGCAGGCGATTCGACTCAGCCTTTGGGTTGCTGCAGGTGCAACGCTGCTAGCCATAAGCTTAAGTGGCCTGCGTACCAGGCAACCCAAACAGCAAAATATTTAGCTGAGAAAATGATCTTCAGCCAGGCTATAGAGGTCAATATCCCTCGAGGAAACACCATGAATCTGGATGCGAAAACCGACTTAACTCTGGAAAGAGTGATCGACACCCCCCGACAGCTTGTCTGGGAGTGCTGGACCCAACCACAGCATCTAAAACAGTTTTTTGTTCCCCGCCCCCATAGCGTATCGGCCTGTGAGATAGATCTTCGGGTTGGAGGGCGGTTTAATACCGTATTTAACATTGACGGGAACGAGATGCGCAACAATGGCGTCTGGCTGGATATCGTGGACGGGCACAAGCTGGTCTTTACCGACGCTTACAGCGAGGGCTGGAAGCCCGCAGAAAATCCGTTTATGACCGCTATCCTGCTGCTTGAAGACGTAGATAACGGGAAAACTCACTACACGGCCATCGCCCGGCACCGCACGCCAGAGGCCCGGCAAGCCCATGAAGATATGGGTTTCTTCACGGGCTGGAATATCGTTGTCGATCAGCTGGTTGAGTATGCAAAAGGCCTGAGGCGTTAACGTTGCAGGCTAGAGTGACCAGTCGCTATTTTGCAAAACAACCCGATAACCATCGGGATCGATAAAAGTAGCGCCCTTCACGTCCCAATAAGGGTTGAATGCAGACAGCCGGGTAAAACCGGCTGCTGCCATTCTGGCGCAGGAAACTTCCCATTCGATACGCTCGGGCAGATAAAGCACCAGTAAGTCATCTTCAGTAGGTCGTGGGGTAATAAGATGATGCTGGCAGACCGTAAACTCCAGATGCCAGCCCAGCGACGGACGCCCCAGCATCACGCCGCTGAAACCGTCATGACCGCTAAATTGCGCTATTTGCTGAAGACCGAGTCCCGCGCAGTACAGATCCCGGCTTCTTTCAAGACTGCTCACCGGACGGGCAATACGCATATGGCTGAAGTTCATCATTTTTTCCTGTGCTGATGTTCACTCAACCTTAAGGGTATTTTTTTCTCGTCATTTTCCTCAGCGTGCGGTTGCAGGCTACAAACTGTAGGCAGGTATTGGGCGGAGCGTCCCCGTCAGGCTGTCGAAGACCATGCGTTCTGCCGTGATAATTGCCATCCCGGCCTGCCTCAGTACGGAGATATCAGCGGCGATGCGCTGCAGCCCAAACCAAAACAGGCCATCCAGGGCATTGACCTGAAGCCCGCCTTCGAGGGCGATTTTCAGCCGCTCTCTCGGGTTTCTGACCTGCAGCGCGATCTGTTGATAGGCCGTCGCTGGCGTACCGCCCGGCTCAATTCTGCGTATACGGTTCGAAAAACGGTAGCGAAAGGCGTCAGGCACGGCGCTGAGATCGTCTTTGATGCTGTAAACTTCCCCACGTTTATTATCATTGATCGTCACGCTCTTCTGGCTGAGTTGAAGCTCAGCGCGCAGTTTGTCAATCAGCTGCGGCGCCCGCAGAAGCAGCAGCCGAAAAGGCAGTTCGAAGCTGGTCACGTAGTCCACGTTTAGCAACGCCAGGCGCAGGCGCTGTTCCGCATCCTGAGGCTCTCTCTGGAACTCCTCCTGGACTTCCTCCCACTGGCGGCTGAGGCGCGGTGACGCTTCTGTTTCGGTGAAACTGTACTTTTCAATCTGGTAATCGATGCGGTCGTTCATGCAGGCACCTTTCACATTGCAGGATCCAGTTCGCAAACCATCTCATAGCAGCGCAGCAGTGTGCCGCTTCGCGACATGGGATAAAGCCCCTCTTTCACTACGCGAAATCCCTGCGTCAGATAAAAGTCGCGGGCGTTTGGCGTGGAAGAAAGCGTCAGTCGGCTCATTCCCCTCGATCTGGCTTCCTGCTTGATGGCCTGAAGAATCTGTTTAGCCAGCCCCCGCCCAGTGTATGCTGGCAGGGTAAAAATGGCCTCAACCGAACCGTTTTTCAAATCCAAAAATCCCGTAGCCACCGGCTCGCCGTTTTCATTATCCGCGACAAAAAAGGGATTATTGATAATTTCATTTCGGTAACCCTCGGGCATCTCATCTGGCGTCCATGCGGTCAGCACATCCTCCGGATAAGTGTCCCGACAGCCAAAACGAATGGCCTCGTTTCTTATTGCCCACAGCGCCTGAGCTTCATTAAGCGTTGCTCGTCTGACCATCATGAAATGCTCCGTTACTTTAAGGAAAGTATGCCTGATGACTTAACGCAAAAAGGAATGTTACCCTTTGAAGAAAATAACATTTAATTAAGGACTGCTCGATGAAAAAAATATCTGCCCTGTCCGTTTCGCTGGCCCTGCTTTTTAGCGCTTCTGCCTTTGCCGCTGACGCTAAACTGCCTGCGCCAATTGAAGCCCTGGAAAAACAAGGCTTCGAACTGAAAGGGGAATTTAAAGCCCCGGGCGACCTGCAGGGCTACGCGATGCAGTATCAGGGGCAAGGCACAATCGTATACCTGACGCCGGATAAACAGCACGCCATTATGGGTAACCTAGTCGATGCCGAGGGAAAAAACCTGAGCGATGCGGAAGTCGAGAAATTTGTTTATGCGCCGATGGCCAAAGCCATGTGGCAAAACCTTGAGAAACACCGTTGGATCGCTGCCGGGAGCGAAAAAGCCCCGCGCATTGTCTACGTGTTTGCCGACCCGTACTGCCCGTATTGCACCCAGTTCTGGGAACAGGCTCAGCCCTGGCTGAAGTCGGGTAAAGTTCAGCTTCGCGTGCTGCTAGTCGGGATGCTGCGCCCGGACAGCGGGCAGAAAGCGGCCGCAATTCTGATGTCGAAAGATCCGGCCAAAACCCTCGCCGACTATGAAAACAGTAAAGGTAAGCTGGCGCTGCAAAAACCGGAGAAAATAGATCCGGTTATCGGTGAAGCCCTAAAAGATAACCTGACGCTGATGGACGACCTCGGCGGCAACGCCACGCCGTCAATTTATTATCTTAACGCCGAAGGCCGCCTGCAGCAGCATCAGGGCATGCCGGATGCCGAAACGCTGAAGACCATCCTCGGCGATCAATAACGTTATAGCCTCAGCAGCGGTTTGCGCTGGCGACCCGGTTCACGGAACAGCGCCAGCGCCTTGCGCCATTCCTCCAGAGCGAACACTGCCACATCGGGCTGCTGCGCTTGTAGCAGCAGTTCCCAGAGAGAGCTAAACCAGCCCTGCCACTCTTCAACCGGTGTCACCGCCAGCGTATCCCGCAGATGAAATCGCTGTGCGGTGACGTTTTTTCCGCGCGGAGAAAAGGCTTTGCCGCTCAGCAAACCGTAAGAAATCAACGCTCCATGCGGATTGAGATGATCGAGCATCAATGTGGCTAACTCACCGCCCACGGCGTCATACACAACATCAACTTTTCCAGTGGCTTCGGCGATTGCATGCTCGTCATCCCCGCTCAGCGGGATAATGCCCGACTTTAGCAGTGCCGGAAGATGCTGTGCCGAGCGGTAAACGCCATAAACTTCCGTGGCGCCCTGCCTTTTTGCCCACTGCGCCAGTAAACCAGCACACGTTGACCCTGCCGCCGTGACCAGCAAGCTTTTTCCCGCCACGGGCCACTTATTCAGCATTAACCAGGCCGCCAGAGGATTGATATACCCGCGCGCCGCAAGCTCATCCGGCACGCTGTCCGGCACGGGCACGGCCCACTGAATCGGGCAGTCAACCCATCGCTGCCAGGTGCCCTCGCCACGTAGAGGCAGCACACGCTTTCCAATCCACGCCAGAGAATCCGCCTGTTCGACAATGCCGACGCCTTCGTACCCCGCAATTCGCGGTGGAAATACCCGATGGCGGTAAGCCCCGGTTATCGGAATAAGATCTGAAGGATTAAGAGGCGCGTAGTGCATTCGCACCCGGAGCGTGCCGGGAATAAACGGCACGAGCGGTGTTTGTTCGAGGGTTAAGACGTGTTCAGGTTCACCAAACTGCCGGAACCAGAGGGCTGCGTTTTCCATACTCAATGCCTGCAACTGCCATATTGCAGGCACTATATCACGCCTGAATCAGCATAAAACACGTCAAATAAGTGACATTGTCACTTATTCCATTATAAATTACGGTAGTAGAACGTCGTGGAGCACGGACTGCCGTCCGGCATTAACGCATAATGCGGGAGATCCCCCACGCGCTGCCAGCCCATGCCCTGGTAGAATATCTCCGCATCGCTGCCGGTGGCCGTATCCAGTACCAGAACTGATTTTCCCTGCGTGGTAGCAACAGCTTCCAGATAAGCCATCAGGCGCTGGGCAATGCCTTTTCGCCGCGCCGCACGATGAACCAGAAGTTTAGCCACATCGGCCCGGTGCGGCTGATTTTCCGGCTGGCTGGTGATCAGCTGCACGGTTCCAACAATGCGCCCCTGCCCATCTTCCGCCACAATCAGCGTTCGTTCTCCCCGAGCCACGCTTTGGCCAACCTCTCCCCAAAACGCCGCGGCCTTTTCCGGCGCCAAAGGATGTAAAAAGCTGACCGAAGCCCCACCAGCGACACAATCAATCAGTACATCCGTTAATGATGCGGTTGCAGCAGCAAACTCACAGGCCTTCAGGGAACGAATACGATACTCGGGCACAGCGACTCCTGAATGTGGTTAAAAGTTATGTCGGAATATTACCGGACATAAGAATAGACCAGCTTACCCGGTAACTCAGGAACCCACTATTCAGAAAAGATATGGATGGGAGGTTTGGGGCGGCCGGGTTTTCTTTCCAGAAGAAAATGCCCCATTGCCACAGCGAATAAAAGCGCATCAGGGGAGATATCCACTCAGGGGATTAATTGCGTTCCACCATAAGGAATTATGATTGCTCTGGTCATCTATGGCTTTGCATCTCCGTTCCCTGGCCTCTCTGCCTCTGAGTATTTCGCCTGATACATCGCTCGGTCTGCCTCGGTAATGACATCCTCAAGGCTGGCATGCCGGGCGGGGTTATATTCAATACAGCCCCAACTAAAGGCAAGTGTCCAGGGGTTGCCTGCCTGCAGGTTAAAGTCGGTAACCTTGCCCTGCAGGTGTTGCATGGCGATAAATGCCCCTTCTTCATTAGTACCGTTAAAAAGCAGAACAAACTCATCACCTCCATGTCTGGCGATCAAATCAGTTTCACGGAAAGAAGCTCGCATAAGTTCTGAGAAGGCGATCAAAGCTCGATCGCCCTGCTCATGCCCAAAATTGTCGTTAATTTGCTTGAAGCGATCGAGATCGATAAATACGACAGAGAGCGGTTCAGCGCGACGATTTGCCCCGTTAACCGCGTATTGCCCAAGAAACATGAAGCCACGACGGTTAAACAGTCCGGTCAGCTCGTCGGTCATTACGGTATCCAGCATGGCAAACTCATCCTCAACGATCGCAGCAAGCTCCCGGAGCCCGGCGATTTGATGTTCAGTAAATACACGGGGTCGGATATCAACCACGCAAAGTGTGCCGGCGGTTGTACCGTCGGGTAGTTTTACCGGACACCCCGCATAAAACCTGACGTGAGGCTCGGCTAAGACCAACGGGTTATCGGAAAAACGAATATCGTTGAGCGTGTTATTCACTACCAGCGGAACATCCTGCAAAATCGTGTGGCTACAAAATGAAACTTGTCGAGGGATAACATCAACGTTGAGTCCATCCGCAGATTTTACTTGCAGCAAATCGTGATCTATCAAACAAATTAGTGAAATGGGGGCATCAAACAGTTTGCGGGCAAGACGGGTTAAGCGGTCAAACCGCTCACTGCGCCCGCTATGAAGCAGGCGTGATGCTCTGAGTGAACGTAAGCGACGTTCTTCATCGGGAGGGAAGCCAGGCTGCAGCATCTCATCACTCCTGTACACAGACGTAACATGCTCTTGCTTACAGTTTAGATGATCATTGCTCAGGCGGCGTAAATGCGGTTTTTCCCGGTACGTTTAGCGTTGTACAGTGCGTCATCCGCCGCTTTTAACCATTCTGCGGCATCCGGCATTTGTTTTGTCGCGCAGGCAATCCCGATACTCAGGGTGCAGAATGCATTCTTTTCAGGCAGGACCCGAACATTAATGGACTCCAGCAGGATCCGCTGGGCAATACCTTCGGCTTCTTCCAGGGAAGTATTTGGCATCAGAACCACAAACTCGTCCCCACCAAGGCGCGCTGGCGTGTCGCTGGAGCGAGTGACAATCCGCAGCACGTCGGAGACCGCCATCAGAATGGCGTCTCCCACTTTATGCCCAAAACGGTCGTTCACCTCTTTGAAATTGTCTATGTCGATAAACATCAGCGCCGAACTGCCGCAGGCAATGCGCAACCGCGCCAGCTCATTGCTGATTTTTCGCTCCAGCAGACGGCGATTGGCAATCCCCAGCAGGGGATCCATCATGGCAATATTTTCCAGCTCCCGGCTCTTTTCCCGCAGCTTCAGCGCTATCGAAGCCGTCAGCATACTTAGCGCGATGGTGTAAACGGCAATCAGCGGCAGCGTGGCGTACATTGTTCGGGCTGAAACCGCCGGGCTAAAAGGCATTCCGTGGCTTATCCAGGTCAGCCCAAACGCAAGCACGATTGCCAGCATCGCCCGTTTCATCAGCGGTTTTCCGCCGGCAGCCAGCCGATCGGAAACCAGAATGGTGACAATCACCACCGACGGCAGCGCGCTGAGCGATATCATGGCAATCCAGAAGCCGCCAGCGGCGGCGTCGATCACCAGGTTTTGTTTTTCACTCTTGACGGGAGAACTGGAAAAGCGCGCTTTTAACAGCGCCACGTGCGGCCAGACAAAAGCGTTAACGACCAAAAGCGCCACAACTGGCACAGAGGAGTGTTGCTCATTCAGTACCGAAAAGAGGGGCAAGAAGCACAGAAACGTCCCCAGCATACGCATGATATACATGCGATTAATGAAGCGAGAGCCGTGCGTTCTGGCATTTTTGTGAGGGTCGGGTGTACTCATAAATATCTCAGGCAAACGAACCAGCAACGACAAACTGCACGGGCATACTACGCGATAATAAAGGATTCAAAGTGAACATGGCTATTAAGAATCACTTATGTGCGACGCAGACAAGACTTCAGCATGAGCACTACTCGCACTGGTTTTATTACGCCCCTGCCGCTTCGACAAATACAAATACTTATCGGCCTCGGGAATAAGCTGATTAAAGGTGGCTTCCAGCGTGTTATTACCCAGCGCCGCCTCAGCCAGGCCAATGCTGACGGTGATAAACAGCGACTGTTCTTCGTAGTGAAACGTACTGACTTCAATCGTTTTGCGGATCTGCTCGGCAATCTCAAACCCCTGCTGGTTATCCCGAACCCGACAAACCACTACAAACTCTTCTCCGCCGATACGCGCCACCATTCCTCGCTCACCTACAGTGTCCAGCACTCTGCTGGCGAAAGAGGCCAGCACGGCATCCCCGCATTCGTGACCCCAGCTGTCATTGATCCGTTTGAAAAAATCAATATCCAGCAGCATCACGCACAGCAGCGGCTCTTGCGGGGTTGGTTGATGTCGCCCGCTGCGCTTGAGTGCTTCAAACAGCCCTGAGCGAGAGTAAACGCCCGTCAGGTAATCATAGTCCGCTCGCAGCGAAGTCTGCTTAATCAGCTGATTAATAGCATCCACGCTGATGGAAACAATCAGGGGGCAAATCGCGATAGTGGCAATGCCCAGACGCGCCGAGAACATCTGATCGACCAGCAACAGCGGCTGTTCGGAATGGAGATTAATTGCCGCATGGGCCACCAGCACAATTTCCACCCCGCCGGTGATAAGCGTCAGCAGCGCGGTGACCGGGAGGGGGTAACGAATGGCGCACCAGATAAGCGCGGGCAGCGGAAACGCCAGGCTGCCCGCCCCGCCGATAATCATTGCCGTGCAGACCGCAATCACCACGGAAAAAAACGGATACATGTCTGACGGCACAATACCGGTCAGTTTACGCCAGGAAGGCCAGCTCGCGGTCAGCAAACAGGGCAGCATCAGCACGCCGGTTGAAAACTGCTCGCTCACCCAGTCAGCATAAAGCGGCATAAACTTTTCATGGTAATCACCGCTTATCCCCAGCGATCCCACCGCGCCAAATAATGACGATAATATGGCGGCAATCAGCGAAAAGTTAAAAATATTAAACGCGTTTAGCGCCCAGTTGCTCTCATCCATATTGCGCGAATAGCGCAGCAATAAACGGGCCGCGGTGACAATAAACACCATGTTTGAAAAGTTGATGATCGTCGACTGCCAGCCCCACTGGGTGGTAAAGGCGTCGTAAACCAGCATTGCCGCGTAGCAAATAAAATAATAAATGGCTTTGTTCAGCCACGGATTACGCACGAATATGGCGGCCAGCACCGCATTAAGCGGCCAGAATAAGGAAAGATCGTTAACCAGCCGCAGCGAAGCGCCAAAGAAGTAAAATAGCGTGGTAAGCGCAAAAACACTGATCGCATTTAACAGCATTTTATCGGGGGAAAAGAATGAAAACTTAGGTCGATTAACCATGCTATCCTGGTTCATATCTATTCATCACCGCTGAAAATAAATAGCGCCATCAGGTGATTGCGAAAATAAGCATTAGCTTAGCATGTTTGCCCCGCTAACAATCCAGGGCATTGAGAGAAAGAAGAAAATTCACTCAACTCGCCAGCGTTCCGCATGAACTATTAGCCATAAGTTAAATTTTTGCCACCTTCTCCGTCTCCTTTTGTCAACGGCAGGCTTTGTGGCTAAAAATTCAGACTTATTGCCGGGGAATAATTAGCAGCCTCAGGTTTAACCGATGTTTAACATGGTTGCCTTATAGTCCATAAAAGTAGGATTTCCCGGAGCTGAAATGCGTAAAACACCCTGGGCGGAACGACTCATCATTACCGCCATAATGCTGGCCGTGTTGGCCACCGTTAGCCTGGTTGGCGTGCTATGGCTGCGCATACCGGGATTATTACTGCTGTAATATCCGCATCGATTAAAAAATAGAGCGCCCGATGCGCTGAGAGAGAATTTCCAGCGCGGCCGTCCCGGCCAGTGAGTTACCGGAAGCATCCAGCTCCGGGCACCATACGGCAATAGACATTTCATTCGGTACGTTGGCGATAATCCCGCCGCCCACGCCAGATTTCCCCGGTAACCCCACGCGATAGGCAAATTCTCCCGCGCCGTCATACATACCGCTGGTGATCATCAGCGCATTAATCTGCCGCGCGTGCTGAGCGGAAATCACCGGTTCAGCAATGTGCAGAGCCCGTCCCTGATTGGCGAGAAATAAAAACGTTTTGGCTAACTCCAGGCAACTCATTTCCAGCGCGCAGTAATGGAAATAGGTTTGCAGCACCGTAATGACATCATTCTCAAAGTTACCAAATGACTTCATCAGCCAGGCAATCGCGGCATTACGTGCCGAATGCTCAAATTCAGAACGCGCCACGCGCGTGTTGTAGATTAAATCTTCGGCGCCGGAGAGCGCACGCACGACTTCCAGCATACGCTGTTTGGGCGCGCTAAGGCGGGTTTGCAGCATGTCGCACACCACCAGCGCCCCGGCATTAATAAACGGATTGCGGGGTTTGCCCTGCTCAAGCTCAAGCTGCAAAAGGGAATTAAACGGCTGGCCGGACGGCTCTTTGCCGACGCGCTGCCAGATTTCATCCTCTTCGTAGCGCCCCATCGCCAGCGTCAGGCTCAGCACTTTAGAGATCGACTGAATAGAAAAGCGCTCTGCCGCATCTCCCGCGCTGAAGAACTCTCCGTCCACGGTACAAATAGCAATCCCGAGCTTATTGCCGGAAACCTCTTCCAGCGCCGGAATATAATTCGCGACCTTCCCTTTACCCAGCAAAGGGCGAACCTGGTCGAGGATCTCTTCCAGTAACTGATTGTTTAATTGAACCGGCACCGTGTGCTCCTGAGGCATATGTTAAGCGGCGAAAGTATACCAGAGCCACAGGCCGATAATAAAACGAACTCAGGCGGTCATTTGAAAGCGAGCTACTGCTTTTTCAAGACGTTGAGACTCATCCAGCAAACGTTTAGAGGTGTTAGCCGAGGCCTTAATCAGCAACCCGGTCTGACTCACCGCCTGGTTAAGGGTGGTGATCCGCGTGGTGACATGATGCACGCTGGTACCCTGGTCAACGGAAGCGCTGGAAATTTCATTCAGCAGCCCGCTCAGGCGGGTTACCAGGGCAATCACATTTTTCAACTGCGTCTCCAGCTCTGAGACGGCTTCGCTGCCTTGCTCAATGCCCTGCAGCGAGTTATTGATCAGCGACTGAATATTTCTGGTCGACTGGCTGCTCTGTTTAGCCAGCAGGCCAACTTCACGCGCCACCACGGCGAACCCGCGCCCCTGGTTGCCCGCATGGGCCGCTTCAATGGCGGCGTTTAGCGCCAGGATATTAGTCTGGAAAGCTACGTTATCAATCATCGCCACAATGCCGCGCATCTCAGAGGATCGGGTCACAATATCCTGCATCGACGCATTCACCGTGTGCATCATCTGGTCGCCGCCGGCCACCATTTCGCGTGCTTCGTCCGCGCGCAGGTTCGCCTGAATAGCGTACTGGCTGTTTTCCTGCACGCGGGATTCCAGCTCGGTGATATGCTGCGTGACTTTCTCCAGCTCCTGCTCCTGCTGTGAAGAGTGGCTAGACAGCTCGTGATTCCCTTCCGCAAGCTGGCCAATATTGCTTAACAGGATGGCCGAGGATTCCCGCACCTCAAGCACCAGTTGCTGAATGCCCTGCTGCATTTCCAGCACGCTGCCGTGCAGCTGTTTCACCTCACGGTTGACCAGTTTTCGCTCAGCGGGGAGCCGCGACAGATCGCCGGCGGCCAGAATATGTAAATGTTCGATAAGGCTGCGCAGCGGGCGAATCACCCAGCGAGCCACGCCCAGCCAGACCGCAATAGCCACGACCAGCAATATACCCAGCGCGATAATAAACAGCGTTTGCGCCTGGCTCAGGCTGGCCAGCAACGTGTGGCTGGCCACAGCCGTTTGCTTCTCGCCTTCGGTTTGATAGCGCGCGTACTGCTCGTTGAAATCAGACTGGAAAGCCTGAATCGGCACTTCAAAGAACGCATCGATGGAGGCCTTCTTTTGCATCCCTTCCAGCTGTTCTTTTAGTCCGCCGAAGAACAGCTGATAGCTGTTGGCCAGGCTCTCGCTGCCCGCCGGATGAAGCTGTTGCCAGGCGGCAAAACTCTGCTGCGAAACTTTCAGGGCGGCGTCGGCCTCATCCACCAGGCTGTTCCAACTGCCGACCGACCCGGTCTCTTTGTCCTGCATGAAGTAAACGCCCGCCCGGTTCAGCAGGTCACTGGTCATCAGCAGCGAGGTTCTCGCCTTCTCCATGACCACCTGTTGCTGATGAAGCTGGTTATTTTCGAGGACGCTCTGGCGGGTTTCATGCAGGATGTTGGACAGGGACACGGTGGAGAGAATTTGTAGCACGGAAAAGAGTGCGATAACGCCAACCACCCCGCTCAGCAGCCCGAACTCGCGAGGGCGGCGGGCAACCAGCCTGAAGGGATTTAAACGGCGAAAAATTTGACTTATGCTCATGATTTTCTTCAGTAACACAACGATGCCGCGAGTGTACTGAGCGAAAATGACAGAATTATTTCATTCTCATGACAAACAAGGCCACCTTCACGGCGGCCTTACTTTTTACTGATTTCGCGGGCATAAACCAGCACAACGTCTGCTCTTACCGGGGATAACAAGCATTATTCCTCCCCGGCAAACCGACGTCAGGGGGGCTAAACTAGCGCCGGTCTTTCCACACGGTCTGGATGTTACAGAACTCATGCAGCCCGAAGTGCGAAAGTTCGCGGCCAAACCCGCTCTTTTTCACCCCGCCAAACGCCACGCGCGGATCGCTGGCGCTATACCCGTTGATAAACACCCCGCCGCATTCAAGGCGTGCCGCCATCTCCAGCGCCAGCGGCTCATTGGCGGTATATACCGTCGCGGAGAGGCCATAATCGCTGTCGTTTGCCAGTTCAAGGGCATGCTCGCTGTCGCGGGCGACGGTAATTGCGGCCACCGGGCCGAATAATTCCTGACGGAACGCGGTCATCTCTGGCGTGACATTAGTGAGCACGGTCGGCGCATAGTAGTTGCCCTCTCCAGGTAATTTATCCCCGCCGATCAGAAGTTTTGCGCCCTGCTTAAGTGACGTTGTCACTTGTTCGTGCAGCTCATCACGCAGATCGTAGCGCGCCATCGGCCCAATGCGATTAGCCTCTTCCTGCGGCGTACCAACCTCATAGTTTTTCAACTCGGCAATAAAGCGGTCGGTAAAGGCTTCGGCAATCCCGGCTTCAACGATAAAGCGTTTCGCGGCGGCACAAACCTGCCCGGTGTTCTGGAAGCGCCCGGCCACCGCGGCCTTCACGGCTTCGTCGAGATCGGCATCATTCAGTACGATAAACGGATCGGAGCCGCCCAGCTCCAGCACGCATTTTTTCAGCGCGGCACCTGCCTGGGCACCAATCGCAGCACCTGCTCGGCCGCTGCCGGTCACGGTAACGGCGGCCACGCGCGGGTCGTTAATCGCCTGGCTGACCCCTTCCGGCGTCACGTTAAGCAGTTCGAACAGTGAAGGCACAAAGCCTGCGTCAACAAACATCTGCCGAATGAGTTCGGCGCAGCCCATCACGTTTGGTGCGTGTTTCAGAATATAGCTGTTCCCGGCCAGCAAAATCGGCACCGCCCCGCGCAGTACCTGCCACAGCGGGAAGTTCCACGGCATTACTGCCAGGATCGGCCCCAGAGGACGGTATTCAATGACCGCCTTATTGTTTTCAACCTGGGTCGCTTCTGCCCCCAGCATCGCCGGTCCGTGCCCGGCATACCAGTCGCACAGGTTAGCGGACTTCGCCACCTCAGCGCGGGCCTGCAAAATAGGCTTGCCCATTTCGGCGGTGATCATTTGTGCCATCGCTTCGCCATGTTTACGCACCGCCACGCCCAAATCACGCAGCTTCTGCCCACGCTCGTTGATCGGGGTAACGCGCCAGGCGTTAAAAGCCTGCTGGTTACGGGCCAGCGCGGCATCAATCTGCGCAGCGTTCTCGAAAGGATAAACCGCAATACGCTCACCGGTAGCGGGATTGCGTGAAATGGCGTGGGTTTGTCCGGTTACTGATTGCATGGTGGTGCCTCGACAGGTGAATGAGATGTTAACAGTAGCCTTGAGGCGCGAAGTTTAAAAATGAATAATACTAAGCAAACCCTTCACGATTTGAGAAAGCTATGGATCTCACTCAGCTGGAAATGTTTAATGCCGTCGCGGAAACCGGCAGCATCAGCGCCGCCGCACAGCAGGTACACCGCGTCCCGTCGAATCTCACGACCCGCATCAAGCAGCTGGAAGCCGATTTAGGCGTGGCGCTGTTCATCCGCGAAAACCAGCGCCTGAAGCTCTCCCCGTCCGGCCACAGCTTCCTGGCCTACAGCAAGCGCATCCTGGCGCTGGTGGATGAAGCGCGCATGGTGGTGTCCGGCGATGAACCTCAGGGTCCGCTGGCGCTGGGCTCGTTAGAAAGTACGGCGGCGGTACGCATTCCTGGCGTGCTGGCAAACTTTAACCAGCGTTACCCGAAAATCCATCTTTCTCTCACCACCGGACCTTCCGGCGACCAGATTGACGGCGTACTCGAAGGCCGCCTCGCCGCCGCCTTTGTTGATGGCCCGGTGCTGCATCCTTCCCTCGAAGGCGTGGCAGTCTATCGCGAAGAAATGACTATAGTCGCGCCAGCGGATCACGCCCCAATCCACAGCGGCGCCGACGTTAACGGCGAAAGTATTTACGCCTTCCGGGCAAACTGCTCCTACCGTCGTCACTTTGAGGGCTGGTTCCACGACAGTCAGGCCATGCCGGGCAAGATCCACGAAATGGAGTCTTACCACGGAATGCTGGCCTGCGTGGTTGCTGGCGCAGGGCTGGCGCTGATGCCAAGAAGTATGCTGGAGAGTATGCCTGGCAGCCATCAGGTGAGCACCTGGCCGCTGCCGGACGATAAGCGCTATCTGGACACCTGGCTGCTGTGGCGCAGAGACGCCAAAACCCGCCAGCTGGACGCTTTTATCTCGCTGCTGGAACTGCCTTCGCAGGTGCCTTAACTAAGCCTTGAGATCGCCATACTTATAAGCGGCGGTGACCCCGCCGTCGATCAGGATATCGCTCCCGCTGATATAGGTGCCGTTGGGGCCAAAGAGAAACTCCGCCAGCGCGCCAATTTCGTCCGGTGTGCCGCCTCTGCCTGCTGGCGACTTCGCCAGCATATTCCAGTAGAACTCCCCGCGTTCGGCGCTGTTCAGTTCGTCATAGGCCAAAGGGGTATACACGATCCCGGCGCTGATGCAGTTGATTCGCGCGCCTCGCCGCCCCCATTTTACCGCCTCGGCCATCACCCGCAGCGCATTGCCTCGTTTTGACAGCTGATACGCATACAGGCTGTCATCAATAGCTTTGACTCGCGGTAGTTCCAGCAGTTGTTCCGGCGGTAACGTGGCTAGCTCGTCGGCCTCGGTCTGCGTCAGCGCGTCCACATCCAGCCGGTGGCTGGACTGCGAGCCAATCACCACCCCGGAACCTCCCGCGCCGATAACCTGCCCGAACGCCTCAAACACCACCGCCGTACCGTAGAGATCGACGCGGAGAATATCCTGAGCGGCAGCCTGGGAAGGTGAAAGCCCGGCGGTGTGGATCACGCCCTTCACTTCTCCGTGGCCACAGGCCAGGTCCACCAGCTTTTGAATCGATTCCCGCGAGCGAACATCAACCGCGGTGGTGCTGACCCGGAAACCCGCCTGCTGCAATGTTTTCTGCGCGATCGCGCTATTTTCCGGCGTAATATCGGCCAGCAGAATATGTTTGCCGGTGCCGACGCGGCGGGCAATCGCCTGAGCAATCGACCCGCTGCCGATAACAACAATAACGTCCTGGGAAGAAGGCATGTTTTTCTCCTGAATTGTGGAATGCAATAAGGCTAGCACGGCCGGACTCATCAATAATCGACTCCGACGTGCTAGCCTTTATGAACTGCATTCATTAATCCCGGTGAATTTTGCCCGGCAGTTAGCGCAGCAGCACTTTCCCCACCAGATAGGTCACGGCCTTGCCGCCAATCAATACCCGTTCACCCTTATACTGGCAGCGCAGGTCACCGCCGCGATAAGAGACCTGCCGCGCCAGCAGATGCGTTTTATTCAGCTTATCCGCCCAGTAAGGGATCAGCATGCTGTGAGCGGAGCCTGTGACGGGATCTTCCGGCACCGATTCCCCCGGGCAAAAGAAGCGGCTGACAAAGTCATACTCACCTTCGCCCGGCGCGGTGATACAGACCATTTTTTCCAGCGGGATCATGGCGTTGATATCGGGCTGAATCGCCTCAACCTGGGCCTGACTTTCCAGTACCACCATATAATCACGCCCGACGCGCACCTCTTTGCACTCGCTGATGCCCAGCGTCGCCAGCAACTCGGGCAGCGGCGTAATCTCCTGCGTTTCCCAGGCCGGGAAATCCAGCGTCAGCCACTCGCCGTTACGCGTCACGGTCAGCGGGCCAACAAAACGCGTGCTGAAATGGATCGTCGCCTCGGGGTAATCCAGATGCTCGAAAATAACGTGCGAAGCCGCCAGCGTGGCGTGCCCGCAAAGGTTGATCTCCCCCTGGGTCGTGAACCAGCGCAGCTCGAAGCCCTCATCCGTGTTCACAAAAAAAGCCGTTTCCGACTGATTATGCTGCTGTGACATTTTCAGCAGCGTTTCGTCCGGCAGCCATTCGCTAAGCGGGCAAACCGCTGCCGCGTTGCCGCCAAACGTCGTGTCTGCAAAGGCGTCTACCATATAAAAGTCAATTGCTTGCATTGGCGTTACTCCTGCTTTTCATTGTTATTTTCTTCATCTCTACCATGACATAGTCGCCCAGGCTGCGCTGCTTTTTTTCTACCGAACCCAGCCGTAAGCCTCAAATGAGACGTAAATCACAAAATGGGTTGTATCGTCGATCTGATGGTTTTATGATCGCGCCATTCCTACCCCTTATTTACCTGCACAATCCCTTATGACAATTGCTACCGTTTCGCGCAAAACGGCGTGGCTGCGGGTCGTCACTCTCGCCGTCGCCGCCTTTATTTTTAACACCACCGAATTTGTGCCCGTCGGCCTGCTGTCCGACATCGCGCAAAGCTTTGGCATGGAAACCGCGCAGGTCGGGATCATGCTGACTATCTACGCCTGGGTGGTAGCCCTGATGTCGCTGCCCTTTATGCTGATGACCAGCCAGGTTGAGCGCCGTCGCCTGCTGATTAGTATCTTCCTGCTGTTTATTGCCAGCCACGTGCTGTCGTTCCTCGCCTGGAATTTCACCGTGCTGGTTATCAGTCGCATCGGGATTGCTTTCGCCCACGCTATTTTCTGGTCGATTACCGCTTCCCTGGCCATTCGCATGGCGCCGGCGGGCAAAAAAGCTCAGGCGTTAAGCCTGCTCGCCACCGGCACGGCGCTGGCGATGGTGCTGGGTTTACCTATCGGGCGTATCGTCGGGCAGTATTTCGGCTGGCGTACCACCTTCTTCGTTATTGGCGTCGTGGCAGCCATCACGCTGTTCTGCCTGATAAAACTTCTGCCCAAACTGCCAAGCGAACATTCTGGCTCGTTGTCCAGCGTGCCCAAACTGTTCCGCCGCCCGGCGCTGGTCAATATCTATGCCTTGATCGCGGTGGTGGTTACCGCGCATTACACCGCCTACAGCTACATTGAACCTTTCGTCCAGCAGATAGCCGGGCTTAGCGCTAACTTTGCCACCCTGCTTTTACTGCTGTTTGGCGGCGCGGGCATCATCGGCAGCGTGCTGTTTGGCAAATGGGGGAATAAATACGCTTCGGGGCTGGTGTCCGGCGCGATTGCGCTGATGGCCGCTTGCCTAGTCCTCCTGCTGCCCGCCGCGCAAAGCGAACTCACCCTTGCCGGACTCAGCCTGTTCTGGGGCATTTCAATCATGATCGTAGCCCTGGGAATGCAGGTTAAAGTCCTGGCCCTGGCGCCGGATGCCACCGACGTGGCGATGTCGCTGTTCTCCGGGATCTTTAATATCGGCATTGGCGCGGGCGCGCTGGTGGGGAACCAGGTCAGCCTGCATATTTCCATGTCAGATATCGGCTTTATCGGTGCGATTCCGGCGCTTATCGCGCTGGTCTGGTCCATTGTGGTGTTCCGCCGCTGGCCGGTGGCTCTGGAAGAACAGCCCCAGGCCACGCATTAACAAAAATGCCCTCATCACGAGGGCATTTTTCTTTCCGGCACGCTCAAATCAGGCGGGATAAGTTTTAATAATTTCCAGCACGCCGTTAATAATAAACTGCACGCCCATACACACCAGCAGGAAGCCCATCAGGCGGGAAATCGCTTCAATACCACTTTTGCCCACCATACGCATAATCGCGCCAGAACTGCGCAGGCTGGCCCAAAGAATCACGCCCACTGCCAGGAAAATCAGCGGCGGCGCAACGGTTATGACCCAGCTCGGGAAGTCGGAGCCCGCCCGCACGGTAGACGCGGAGCTGATGATCATCGCGATGGTGCCCGGCCCTGCCGTGCTCGGCATCGCCAGCGGCACAAAAGCGATATTGGCTTCCGGCTCTTCGCTTAACTCTTCCGACTTGCTTCTCGCCTCGGGGGATTCATGCGCTTTCTGCTGCGGGAACAGCATACGGAAGCCGATAAAGGCGACGATCAAGCCCCCGGCGATACGCAGCCCGGGAATCGAAATCCCGAAGGTGTTCATCACCACCTGCCCGGCGTAATACGCCACCATCATGATGGCAAACACATTCACCGAAGCCATGAGTGCCGTGCGGTCACGCTGCCGGCTGTTCATGTCCCCGGAAAGCCCAAGGAACAGCGCCACGGTGGTGAGCGGGTTCGCCAGCGGCAGCAGTACCACAAGGCCAAGGCCGATGGCCCTGAGTAAATCCATCATATTTTTATCCTTTTTTTGTCCTTTATTGAGCAGCTATAGCGCAGGTTAGACTATAGCAGCCCGCAGTTTACTGACCGCTGTTGAAGCGTTTTAGCTATTCGTGGCATCGGCTGAATCATCACGTTGACTTATACTTGCCTCGGCAATAGTATCTGCCGTGACTAATCTACTTGCCTGGGCAAACATAGTGAAAAGCACCTGTGATCTGTTTAACGAAATGATCCCCCTCGGGCGATTGATCCACATGGTGAATCAGCATAAAGATCGCCTGTTAAACGATTCACTCTCCCCGCTGGATATCACCGCGACCCAGTTTAAGGTGCTGTGCTCCATTCACTATGAAGTGTGTATTACCCCAGTCGAGCTGAAAAAAGTGCTTTCCGTTGACCTCGGTGCGTTAACCCGAATGCTGGACCGCCTGCTGTGCAAAGGCTGGGTCGAGCGTTTGCCGAACCCCAACGATAAGCGCGGCGTTCTCATCAGGCTGACGCCAGAAGGCGTGGCGCTGTGTGAAGAATGCCGAAACCTGGTGGGGCTTAGCCTCCATAAAGAACTCACTAAAAACCTGACGGACGACGAAGTCGATACGCTTTATCGCCTGTTGAAAAAGGTATTGCCGTAAACCTGCAAAGAGGTGAAACGATGTCCAGACGCAACAATGATGCGGTCACAATTCAAAGCATTTTGGGGTGGATTGAAGAGAACCTGGAAACCCCGCTCTCGCTGGAGAAGGTTTCTCAGCGTTCAGGCTACTCCAAGTGGCATCTGCAGCGGATGTTTAAAAAAGAAACCGGCCACTCAATGGGCCAGTACATCCGTAACCGTAAGCTGACAGAAATCGCGCTGAAGCTTAAAGAGAGCAACGAACCGATCCTTTATCTGGCCGAGCGCTACGGTTTTGAATCGCAGCAGACCTTAACCCGCACCTTTAAGAACTACTTCTCGGTGCCGCCGCACAAGTACCGCGTAACCCGTCTCGCTGGCGAAGGCAAATATCTGCACCCGTACAACCAGTATTGCAGTTTGTGTAACTAACGCATCACCGTCTGTTTTGCAGACGTAACCGAGGAAATATGAAAGTCATCTCCGCAGCCGCGCTCCTTCTGGCGCTGGCATCAACTAACGCTCTTGCGGAGCAA
Organism: Cedecea neteri; assembly: GCF_000758325.1. Lineage (NCBI taxonomy): Bacteria > Pseudomonadati > Pseudomonadota > Gammaproteobacteria > Enterobacterales > Enterobacteriaceae > Cedecea > Cedecea neteri. The sequence goes on from NZ_CP009459.1 coordinate 3,472,917, forward strand.
TCCGGCAGCTTCAACGCCACTCAGGCTAACTACGGCAACATGATAACCTGCTCCGGCAGTCAACTGCCTAAAGGCCCGCAGCAAACGGCGGCTGAACGTTCAGAAGAGCTGGGTTCACCGTACTACCACGGTCATTCGCGTTCGTAAGATAAAGGCTGACCCGCCCGATGCTGGGCGGGTGCCGCGAATATCAGGATGAAGCCCGCTTCACCGACCGGCCAAAACGCAGACCAAAGACGTTAATATACAGCCCGCCCATAATCAGCACTGCTCCCAGCAACTGCATTACCGTCAGCTTTTCACCGAGCAGCAACGCCGCGCTGGCCATACCCACCACAGGTACCAGCAGCGACAGCGGCGCCACGCGCCAGGTTTCATAGCGCCCCAGCAGCGTGCCCCAGATACCGTAGCCCACAATGGTGGAGATAAACGCCAGATAGATCAGCGACAGAATAGTCGTCATATCGATGTTCACCAGACTTTGCAGCATCGTTGCCGGGCCGTCCAGCAGCCAGCTTGCCGCAAAGAACGGCAGCACCGGGATAAGCGCACTCCAGACAATCAGCGACATGATCGCCGGGCGTTGCTCATGCTGCATGATCATCTTGTTAAAGATATTGCCGAACGCCCAGCTCATACCTGCCGCCAGGGTCAGCATAAAGCCGAGCAGCGCGACATGCTGGCCTTCGAAACTGCCCTCAATCAGCACCAGCACGCCGAAGACCGCCAGGGTGATCCCGGCCAGTTGCTTAGCCTGCAGGCGCTCGCCAAAGAAAAACGTTCCCAGAATGATGGTGAAAAACGCCTGAGACTGCAGCACCAGCGAAGCCAGCCCGGCGGGCATCCCAAACTTGATCGCAGTAAACAGGAAGGCAAACTGCCCGAAGCTGATGGTCAGCGCATAGGCTGCCAGCAGCCGGAACGGCAGCTTTGGCCGGGCCACAAACAGCAGCGCCGGAAACGCCACCAGCAAAAAGCGCAGCCCCGCCAGCATCAGCGGCGGCATATTATGTAGTCCCAGCTTAATCACTACAAAATTCACACCCCAAATCACCACCACCAGTAACGCCAGCAGTCCATCTTTACGCGTCATTATTCCACCCCTGTATTTATTATCGATTTGTAAAAAAATAAACCTTATCCCCTTAAGCAAACAGATACAGATCCCACTTTTTGTCAGGAGTACAGATGTGTTGTATCGTGCTTATGTCAGATCTGGTTGCTATACCAGGCTGATTTTTCGTGATAAATCTTTCCCGTTCCCTTACCTCTTGATCGCTAAAACAGGCCACCATGACCGCCCTCAGAAATCTGTTTGCAGGTAAACAACTTGCAACAACTGTATTACTTATTTCTTCGCTGTTGCTGACGATCGGGCGAGGTCTGACGCTGCCGTTTATGACCATTTATCTTTCACGCGAATACCATATGGCGCTGAAGGATATCGGCCTGGCGATTACCGTCGCGCTGGTGGCCGGGGTGCTATTCAGCCTGTGGTTTGGCATTCTTGCGGACAAATTTGATAAGAAAAAGGCGATGCTGTTGGCTATCGTCATTTTCTTCGGCGGCTTTGCGGTGATCCCGCTGGTGCACCACGCCGGGCTGGTGGTGCTGTTTTACTCCATTATCAACTGTTCTTACACCGTGTTCTCCGTGGTGGTGAAGGCGTGGTTTTCCGAAACGCTGGACATCAGCCTGAAGCCCAAAATCTTCTCCCTCAACTACACCTTCGTAAACGTTGGCTGGACGGTTGGTCCGCCGATCGGCACCTTTGTGGTGATGTACAGCACCAACCTGCCGTTCTGGCTCTCCGCCATGACCGCCCTGCTGCCGATTCTGATGATTGCCCGTTACGTAAAAAGCCTGCCCGTAAGCACCAGCGCCGCGGATGTGGAAGACAAGGTTCTGCCGTCGCCCCGCATGATGCTGCGTGATAAACAGCTGATGTGGTTCACTACCTCGGCATTTTTAGGCTCGATGGTTTACGGCGCGTTCGCCGGCTGCCTGTCGCAATACGCGATTGTGATCGGCGATACCGGTCTGGCGGAAAAAGTGGTCAGCGTCGTGCTGTCGGTCAACGCCATTGTGGTCGTCGCTTTCCAGTACTTCCTGGGCAAAAACATTCGCCCCGATAACATCAAAAAGATGATGTTCTTCGGCACGTTGTTTTTCGTCTGCGGCCTCGGCGGCTTTATGATCTCTGGCACTAACCTGTGGCTGTGGGGCCTGTCTTCGCTGGTGTTTACCATTGGGGAGCTGATCTACGCGCCGGGGGAATACATGCTGGTCGACAACATCGCGCCGTCGGGGCTGAAATCAAGCTACTTTGCCGCCCAGCAGCTCGGCTGGCTTGGTGGAGCCTGCAACCCGCTGGTCACCGGGCTACTGTTGAGCTGGCTGCCGCCTTACATGCTGTTCGTGGTGCTGATGGGGACAATTTTACTGGCTTACTACGCCATCGTGATCGGCATGAATACGCCGCCCCGCCAGCCCATAACGGCCTGACGAGGCGCCGATGATTACACGTCTTTTTCGTATTTGATAAAGCCGGACTTCTTCGCCACTTTGTCATACAGCGTCTGCGCCGTGGCATTGGTTTCATGGGTATGCCAGTACAAACGAGAACTGTTGTTGGCTGCGGCGTGCTCACGTACCGCTTCAATCAGCGCCCGGCCAACGCCTTTGCCTCTCGTCTGCGGCGCCGCGAACAGATCTTCCAGGTAGCAATAATTCGTGGCAGACCAGGTGCTGCGGTGATAGAGGAAATGAGTGAAACCGAGCATGGTGCCCTGGTCGTCAAAAGCCCCGAATCCCCACAGCGGCTCCTGCGCATCCAGCATACGTTCCCACGTCAAATCGGTGACACTGTCACTGATTTGAGCATCGTAAAAGGTCAGATAGCCCTGCCAGAGCGCCTGCCACTGCGCCCGGTCGCCCGCCGTTAACAGGCGGACATTCACCTGGCGAGCGGGTTCGCTCTTCTGACGGCTAAGTACGTCGCGAATAGCTGCAAGCCCAACACGCTGTACGCCGTCAGCCATATTGTCCGCGGCAAGCCAGCGTTCAAACGCGCTTTTCACCAGCGGCCATTCGCCATCGGTGATGGAGAACCACGCCGTATCGCGGGTACGCCCTTTGTAGATGCCCATCTGGCGGAACACGCCTTCAAAACGGAAGCCCAGGCGCAGCGCCGCACGGCGGGATGGCCCGTTCAGGCTGTCGCACTTCCACTCATAGCGGCGGTAGCCCAGCGCTTCAAACGCATACTTCATCAGCAAAAAATGGGCTTCCGTGGCCAGAGCGGTGCGCTGCAGCCGCGGCGAAAACACCACAAAGCCGACTTCGATACTGCCGTTCGCCGGGTCAATGCGCATCAGCGACAGCGACCCGAGAGCTTTACCGTTGGCGTTGTCCACCACGGCGAAATGAAAAGCATCCGGGCTTTGTGCAGCCCCGGCAATGTACTGCATAAAATCAGCTTCGGTATCGAACGGCCCGACGCTGAGATAAGTCCAGCCGCGCGCATCTTCAGCCTGACTCCAGGCCTGCCAGAGCTGTGCCCCGTGCTGCGCCACACTTAATGGCTCGAGGCGGCAAAACTGCCCGTTTAACGTGACGCGATCCGGCAGCGGGCGACGCTGCCAGTCAGGAAGAGATAAGCCAATCGGCTGCTGGAAACTGTTGACGGTAAAAGACATGCTAACCTCTGGAATTCGATGGTGAATGTCGAAAACTATAGGCGCACAGAGGTTCAGCCAAAAGTACCACAATCGGTAAATTTTGGCAGACCACTTATATCGCCACCAGCCCCCGGACGCCCTCTTGTTCCATGGCGCTGCCGAGCCCGCGCTGGATAATTTCCCCGCGCGACATCACCAGATACTGGTCCGCAAGCTCTACGGCAAAATCGTAAAACTGCTCCACCAGCAAAATCGCCATATCTCCGCGCCCGGCGAGGTGGCGAATCACCTGGCCGATCTCTTTAATGATCGACGGCTGGATCCCTTCCGTTGGCTCATCCAGAATCAGCAGCTGTGGCTTACAGGCCAGGGCCCGGCCAATCGCCAGCTGCTGCTGCTGCCCGCCGGAGAGATCGCCGCCCCGCCTGAGCTTCATCTCTTTAAGCACCGGAAAGAGTTGGTAAATTTCGTCCGGGACGGCCTTTGCCTTCCGCCCGGAAAAGCGCGACAGCCCCATCAGCAGGTTTTCTTCCACCGTCAACCGAGGAAAGATTTCCCGTCCCTGTGGCACGTAGGCAATACCGGCCTGCACACGCTGGTGCGGCTTACGCTGGGTGATGGTTTGCCCCTGCCAGCTAATACTGCCGCTTTTCACCGGCACCAGCCCCATCAGGCTTTTTAGCAGCGTGGTTTTCCCTACGCCGTTACGCCCGAGCAGGCAGGTCACTTCCCCCACGCGTACCTCAAAACTGACGCCGCGCAGAATATGGCTGCCGCCGTAATACTGGTTTAGCTCATTCACCTGCAGCATATTTTCTCCTTAACGGCCAAGGTAGACCTCAATAACCTGCTCATTCGCCTGCACTTCGCGCAACGATCCTTCCGCCAGCACCTGCCCCTGATGCAGGACGGTAACGTGATCGGCAATGGTTTCCACAAAGCCCATATCGTGCTCAACCACCATCAGCGAATGCTTCCCCGCGAGGCTACGGAACAGCTCCGCCGTGTATTCGGTCTCGGCATCGGTCATGCCCGCCGCAGGCTCGTCCAGCAGCAGTAAATGCGGCTCCTGTACCAGCAGCATGCCGATTTCGAGGAACTGCTTTTGCCCGTGGGACAACAGCCCGGCCCGGCGATGGCGCTCCCCGGTCAGCCGCAGCGTTACCAGCATGTCATCAATGCGGTCGCGCTGTTCGCCGTTGAGTTTCGCCCTCAGGCTCGCCCACACCGACTTCTCGTTTTTCTGCGCGATCTCCAGATTCTCGAAGACCGTCAGCGCCTCAAATACCGTGGGCTTTTGAAATTTCCGGCCAATTCCCCGCCGGGCAATTTCAATGGGTTCCAGCCGCATCAGATCGATGGACTGATCGTAAAAAGCCTTGCCGCTTTGGGGTTTGGTCTTGCCGGTGATCACGTCCATCAGCGTGGTTTTTCCCGCCCCGTTTGGCCCAATAACGCAGCGCAGCTCCCCCACGCCAATGTTCAGCGACAGGTTGCTTAACGCCTGAAACCCATCGAAGTTAACGTTGATATTTTCCAGCGCCAGCACCGGGTCGGTCTGTTCGCGAAAGCGATCCGTGGGGTACTGGCGAGTAAACAGAGACTCGGCAGGCTGCATCATTTATCTCCTTTGCGCAGCAGGCCAATCACCCCGCGCGGTAAAAACAGCGTCACCAGAATAAAAATCAGGCCAAGGAACAGCTGCCAGTACTCCGGCACCGCCATGGTGAAGTAGCTTTTCGCCCCGTTCACCAGCCCTGCGCCTAATACCGGGCCAATCAGCGTGCCGCGCCCGCCCAGCGCCACCCAAATAGCGGCCTCGATGGAGTTGGTCGGCGACATTTCGCCCGGGTTAATAATGCCCACCTGCGGCACATACAGCGCCCCGGCTAAGCCGCACAGTACCGCAGAAAGCGTCCACACCAGCAGCTTGAAGCCCCGGGGATCGTACCCGCAGTACGTCAGGCGGTTTTCCGCATCGCGCACCGCCGTCAGAACGCGGCCAAACTTGCTGCGCGCCAGCCAGAACCCGAGACCAATGCTCGCCACTAAAAGCAGAACGGTCGCGATAAACAGCCCGATACGCGTCCCGACAGCCGTGACCGGCATCCCTAACAGCGTGGTAAAGCCGGTAAAACCGTTATTGCCGCCAAAGCCAGTTTCATTGCGGAAAAACAGCAGCATCCCCGCATAGGTCAAGGCCTGCGTCATGATCGAAAAATACACGCCCTTAATCTTTGAGCGAAAGGCGAAGTAGCCGAATACGAATGCCAACAGCCCAGGAACTGCCATCGCCAGCAGCAGCGCCCAGGCGAAGTGCTGTGTGCCAAACCAGTACCACGGCAGCTCGCTCCAGGAGAGAAACGACATAAACCCGGGCAGCCCGTCGCCCGCGGCCTGGCGCATCAGGTACATGCCCATGGCATACCCGCCGAGGGCGAAAAACAGCCCGTGCCCGAGGGAAAGTAACCCGGCATAGCCCCAGACCAGATCCAGCGCTACCGCAACGACGGCATAACAGAGGATCTTGCCGACAAGCGTCATCGTGTAGGTCGACAGGCTGAGCGGATTACTGGCTGGCAACAGGGTCAGAAACGGCAGCGTCAGCAGCAAAATCACCAGCAGCGTGCCCAGCCCCAAAGCCAGGCCCGGGGCTTTACGCCCGAGCGTTAAAGTCAGCGGCATACTCATCAGTCAATGACCCTCCCTTTGAGTGCAAACAGCCCCTGTGGCCGCTTCTGAATAAACAGTACGATCAACACCAGAATTAAAATTTTGCCCAGCACCGCGCCAATTTGCGGCTCGAGGATCTTGTTGAAGATGCCCAGCCCAAACGCCGCGGCCACGCTCCCGGCAAGCTGCCCGACGCCGCCCAGCACCACCACCAGGAAGGAGTCGATGATATAGCCCTGGCCAAGCTCCGGGCCGACGTTACCCAGCTGAGACAGCGCCACACCGCCCAACCCGGCAATGCCGGACCCAAGCCCAAAGGCAAGCATATCCACGCGCCCGGTCGAAACGCCGCAGCAGGCCGCCATCGCGCGGTTTTGCGTCACGGCTCTCACGTTCATGCCCAGCCGCGTTTTATTCAGCAGCAGCCAGGTAAACAGCAGCACCAGCAGCACAAAGCCCAGCACCACCAGACGGTTCCACGGCAGGATCAGGTTCGGCAGCACCTGCAGCCCACCGGACAGCCAGGCGGGGTTAGCCACTTCCACGTTCTGCGCGCCAAACAGCATGCGCACGATCTGAATCAGCATCAGGCTGATGCCCCAGGTCGCCAGCAGCGTCTCCAGCGGGCGGCCATACAAATGGCGGATAATCGTGCGTTCAAGCGCCATGCCGATCCCGGCGGTGATCGCAAACGCCACCGGCAGCGCAACCAGCGGATAAAGCGCCAGCCACGACGGGGCAAACTGCTGAAAAGCAGCCTGAACGCCCCATGCCGAGTAGGCCCCCAGCATCAGCATTTCGCCGTGCGCCATGTTGATCACGCCCAGCAGGCCATAAGTGATCGCCAGCCCCAGCGCGGCCAGCAGCAGAATCGAGCCCAGAGAAAGCCCCATAAATGCCTGGCCGAGAACATCCCCGAGCATCTGGCGACGTTCGATTTGGTGCAGCCCGTCAACGGCCGCCTGGCGCACGTTGGCATCCGGCTCCACGCCAGCATCAGTCAATGGCTTGAGCATCGCTTCGGTATCCGGGTCGGTGGACTTGCCCAACAGCTTAACGGCCTCCATGCGCACGGCGGCCTCCGGGCTGGCTAGCTCAAGGCGGGCGGCGGCCAGCTCAAGCGCGTCCCGCACGCTTTGCTCTTTTTCTGCGCTAATCCGCTTTTGTAAAACGGGCAGCAGCTCCGACGGAGCCTCTTTCTGCAAGGCTTTCGCGGCGTTTAAACGAGTGGTGACGTTGTCACTTATTAATTGATGGCTGGCCAGCGCCCCGGCGACTAAAACGCGCAGCCGGTTGGTTAAACGGAGCTTTTTGGTTTCCCCCAGCGGCTGGGCTTCATCGCCCAACGCCGTCAGCGTGGCACCGGTCTGGTTAAAAGCCGAATGCCCGTCCGTAACCAGTGTTTCCTGCTGCAACGCATTGAGCAGTGGTAAACGAGCGGGATCCGGCGCCAGCGTCCAGCTTTGCAGCAGGTCAGCCTGCGCCGTGCGGTTTGCCGCCGCAAACGTTTCTGCATCCCCGGCGGCGGCAAGCCCCGGCAATAATGCGGCCACAACCAGCAGCAGCCGGGCCAGTGTTGCTAATGTCATGGCGTTCTCCTGAATGGTTTTATCCTGATGCCCCTCACCCTAACCCTCTCCCCAGAGGGGAGAGGGAATAAAATGCAGAGGCTATCAACGCTTTTCCCCCTCTCCCTTACAGGGAGAGGGCCGGGGTGAGGGTAAAATGCGTCGAGGGGCGAACATCAGTTGCTGGCGGTCTTCACCGGCAGATCTGATTTCTTATCATTCCCCGGAATAAACGGGCTCCACGGCTGGGCGCGCACCGGCTTATCCGTCTGCCATACCACGTTGAACTGGCCGTTGCTTTCGATCTCGCCGATCATCACCGGTTTGTGCAGATGGTGGTTGGTGGCGTCCATGGTCAGGGTAAAGCCGGAAGGCGCGTTAAAGGTCTGCCCGGCCATCGCCGCGCGGACTTTATCCACGTCCGTCGTGCCCGCTTTCTCTACGGCCTGCGCCCACATGTGAATACCGACGTAAGTCGCTTCCATCGGATCGTTGGTGACCACGGTATTGGCGTTCGGCAGGTTGTGGGTTTTGGCGTAGGCCTTCCACTCGCTGACGAACTGTTTGTTGGTCGGGTTATCGACGGACTCGAAGTAGTTCCAGGCCGCGAGGTTACCCACCAGCGGTTTGGTGTCGATGCCACGCAGCTCTTCCTCACCTACGGAGAAGGCCACCACCGGCACGTCGGTCGCCTTCAGGCCCTGGTTCGCCAGCTCTTTGTAGAACGGCACGTTGGAGTCGCCATTGATGGTGGAGATCACCGCCGTCTTACCGCCCGCGGAGAATTTTTTGATATTGGCTACGATGGTCTGGTAGTCGCTGTGTCCAAACGGCGTGTAGACTTCTTCGATGTCTTTATCCTGGACGCCCTTAGAGTGCAGGAAGGCGCGCAGGATCTTGTTGGTGGTTCGCGGATAAACGTAATCCGTGCCCAGCAGGAAGAAGCGTTTCGCCGCCCCGCCGTCTTCGCTCATCAGGTATTCCACCGCCGGAATCGCCTGCTGGTTAGGTGCCGCCCCGGTGTAGAACACGTTAGGTGACATCTCTTCCCCTTCGTACTGCACCGGGTAGAACAGCAGGCCGTTCAGCTCCTCAAAGACCGGCAGCACCGATTTACGCGACACGGACGTCCAGCAGCCAAAGACCACGGCCACTTTGTCCTGGCTCAGCAACTGGCGGGCTTTTTCAGCGAACAGCGGCCAGTTAGACGCCGGATCAACCACCACCGGCTCGAGTTTTTTCCCCAGCACGCCGCCCTTAGCATTAATGTCGTCGATGGTCATTAACGCCACGTCTTTCAGCGGCGTTTCTGAGATAGCCATGGTGCCCGACAGCGAGTGCATGATCCCGACTTTGATGGTGTCCGCCGCATGGGCTGCGAAAGCCCACCCGAAGCTGACAACCGAAGCGGAAAGCGCGAAAGCTTTAACAAAGGTACGACGTTGCATAAGTCTGACTCCCCTGAAGTAACAATAAGTGATTAGCTCAGCTTGAATTGCCGGGCCTGGTGCAGCATATGAAGCGTTATCTGACGAACCTCTTTCTGACTTGCGGCGATGTGGTCGTGTAGTCGGGTTTGGGCCTCCTCAAGGTTACGGTCCCGGACGGCGAGCAGGATCTGCCCATGTTCGGCATAGGTTGCGCTGACGCGCGGCTGGCGGGTAAAGTCCAGCCTGCGCACAATGCGAATTTTTTCGGTGATCTCCCGGTGAACCCTCGCCATTTCAGAGTTACCCGCCGCAGAGACCAGCGTCATGTGAAAAGCCTCGTCGTGCGGGGCGACGTTCATTCCCTCAGCCAGCGGTGGTTCATCCAGCCAGAACTGTTTCAGCGCCTGCAGCGGCAGCGGGAAAACGGAGTCAGCCCGCTGGCAAAGCCGTTTCACCGCCTCCAGCTCCAGTACAATACGCAGATCGTAAAGCGCCTCGAGATGATCGAAATCGACCGCGCGGATCTGCCAGCCGCTGCGGGGCTGTACGTCGACATAGCCTTCCTGCTGCAGGGCATAAAGCGCCTGGCGAACCGGCGTGCGGCTGGCGTTCATGCGCTCCGCAATTTCATTTTCGCTAAAGCGGTCCCCTGGCAGCAGCAGGAAGTCGAAGATTTCCTGTTTGAGCTGCTGGTAGATGCGCTCGGCTACGGCTTCTGGTCGCTTTGGCATAGTGGTTTTCCGTGTCATTTTTACCCTCACCCCGGCCCTCTCCCTGGAAGGGAGAGGGAGGAAAAGTGAAGATCCTCTCCCTTCAGGGCGAGGGGAAAAAAAGTGAGTGCGTTTGCCTGTTTTTATCTCCTCATCCCGTTCGGGATGCGAGGCTCTGTTTTTATTCCCTCTCCCCTCTGGGGAGAGGGTTAGGGTGAGGGGCTAAATCCCCCTACACCGCCTCCAGCCACAGCAAAGCATCCCCAGGCCCCACCGGTCGGCCCTGCTGGCACTGGATCCGTACCACCTTGCCGTCGCATGGCGCGCTAACCAGCAACTCCATTTTCATCGCCTCTACGACGAGCAACGGCTCGCCCTGCTTCACGCTTTGCCCCGGCTCCACGAGGATCTTCCAGATATTGCCGTTGAGGTCGGCGCTCACCAGCTGTCCGGTCTGCTCCTCCTCCGGCAATTCCGCCGCCATCAGCGCGCTCTCCACCGCCACGCTCTCCTGCTCTTTCCAGTGCGCCACTTCGCTCAGGAAAGCTTCCTGCTGGCGGCTGCGGAAATTGGCAATATCGTCGGCGTTGTCCGCCAGAAAACGACTATATTCGGCAAAATCGAATTCAACGTCTTCGATCTCAACCTGCGCGCGCCCTTCCCGGAACGCCGTGCGGAACGCGGTTAGTTCTTCCTCGCTCACCGGGTAGAAACGCACCTGGTCGAAGAACTTGAGCAGCCACGGCTCGTCGCCAAACTGTTCGTTTTTGAGGAATTTGTTCCAGATGGGCAGCGTGCGGCCCACCAGCTGATAGCCCCCGGGCGAATCCATGCCGTAGATGCACATATACATTCCGCCGATCCCTACCGTGCCTTCTGCCGTCCACGTTCGTGCCGGGTTGTACTTCGAACTCAACAGCCGGTGACGCGGGTCGAGCGGCACGGCGCAAGGTGCACCTAGATACACATCCCCCAGGCCAAGCACCAGATAGCTGGCGTCGAACAGGATCTGTTTCACTTCATCGCGGCTTTGCAGCCCATTGGTACGCTGAATAAAATCCACGTTGTTCGGCAGCCACGGCGCGTCTTCCCGCACCGTTTGCTGATAACGTTCCACCGCCGCCAGCGTGGCGCTGTCTTCAAAGGCCAGTGGCAAATGCACGATGCGGGAAGGAATTTTCAGCTGAGTCACATCGCCCAGCTGCTTTTCAATGCCCAGCAGCAGCGTGAGCAGCTGGCTCTGGGATATACGCTGGCTGTCATAACGGATCTGCAGCGAACGCACGCCGGGGGAAAGCTCCTCAATGCCCGCCTGCGCCGCCTGGTGAATGGCCTGCATCAACAGATAAATACGCAGCCGCAGCGCCAGGTCGAGCACGTTATCGCCGTATTCAATCAGTACGTAGTTGTCGCCAGCCTGACGGTAAACCACCGCCGGAAGCGTACCCTGAGCGGGAATTTCCGCCAGAATCGCCTCGCTGGTTGTCGCGCCTGGCGCAATGGAGGGATGCAGATCCGGCAGGCTTCCACCGGCACATAGATTGGTCACCGCCACCTGCTGGGCAATTTCCAGCGACTGCGCGTGCTCAAAGCTGATGGCGTGGAAACGAATGCGATCGCCCGGCTTCACCTGCCCGACTTTCCACAACTCCGCTTTGGCAATGGTCACCGGGCAGACAAATCCGCCGAGGCTTGGGCCGTCGCGCGTCAGGATCACCGGGAAATCACCGGTAAAGTTCACCGCGCCGATGGCATATTCGCAGTCGTGCACGTTGGAAGGATGCAGCCCCGCCTCGCCGCCGTCGGCTCTGGTCCACTCCGGCTTAGGCCCGACAAGGCGCACGCCGAGCCGGTTAGAGTTGTAGTGAACCTGCCACTCGGCGTTGAAAAAGGTCTCCATTGATTCCGGGGTGAAGAAGTCCGGCGCGCCGTGTGGCCCGTAAAGCACGCCGATCTCCCACAGCTCGCCATACTGCGGGATCAACGCGGGTTCCGGGGCCTGCGGCAGGCTAATTGGCGCTGGCGTGGTGCAGGCCGGGAGACAAGGCTGGGAGATAGCCAGCACATCGGCCACCCGCAGCGTGCGCCCGGCGTGGCCGCCAAACTGGCCGAGGGCAAAAGTGGAGCGACTGCCGAGATACACCGGCACGTCAAAGCCGTTACGCACCGCCAGATAGGTACGGCACCCGCTGGAGGCTCTGCCGAGCGTCAGGATCTGTCCGGCTTTGACCACCGTGGGCTGCCAGAAGGTCACCGGCTGGTCATCCAGCGTGGCCGGGCAAGGCGCACCGGTCAGCGCGATGGTAGCCTCGCTGTGGAAACGCAGCGTCGGCCCCTGCAGGGTAAACTCCAGCCCGGCGGCGGAAGGATGGTTGCCGACGATGCGGTTCGCCAGGCGGAAAGCAAAATCATCCATCGGCCCGGACGGCGGCACGCCGATATCCCAGTATCCGAGGCGACCAGGACTGTCCTGAACGCTGCTCCAGGTGCCCGGCTCCAGCACTTCCACGGCCTGCGCCTGATAACTCACGCTGTCCAGCAGGCGCGTCCACATCACCCCGGCCTTAAACTCCGGCAGGCGGACGATCTGGCGCAGATAATCCAGATTGGTGGCGATCCCGTGCAGCCGGGTGGCTGCCAGCGCGTCGTTTAGTTTACTTAACGCCTGCAGGCGGTCATCGCCGTGAACGATGATCTTGGCGATCATCGGATCGTAAAACGCGCTGACTTCGCTGCCGGTGCTGACCCAGCCGTCAACCCGCACGCCTTCAGGGAAATAAACGTCGGTTAATACACCCGGCGACGGCTGGAAATTTTTCAGCGCATCTTCGGCATAAATGCGGACTTCAATAGCCGCCCCCTGAGGCGCTTCGGCCATTTTTTGCCAGTCCGGAGACGCGCCTGCCGCCACCTGCACCATGCATTCGATCAGATCCAGCCCCGTGACACATTCGGTTACCGGATGTTCAACCTGCAGGCGAGTGTTCACCTCCAGGAAGTAGAACGCATCCCGCGCGGCGTCGTAGATAAATTCCACGGTTCCCGCACTGCGGTAATCAACGGATTCACCCAGCGCCACGGCGGCACGGTGCAGCGCTGCGCGCGTGCTCTGCGGCAAATTGGGGGCTGGTGTTTCTTCGACAACTTTTTGGTTACGGCGCTGCAGCGAGCAATCACGCTCTCCTAAGGCAACCACCTTCCCTTTACCATCGCCAAAGATCTGCACCTCCAGGTGCCGGGCTTTATCGACAAAGCGTTCGATAAACACGCCGTCATCGCTGAAAAACTGCGCGCCCATACGCTTCACGCTTTCCCAGGCCTCAAGCAGCGCCGGTTCGCTGTCACAGCGGGTCAGGCCGATCCCGCCCCCGCCCGCCGTGGTTTTGAGCATCACCGGGTAGCCGATTTCCGCCGCCGCCAGCTGCGCTTCTGCCAGGGATGTCAGCAATCCGGTGCCCGGCGTCATCGGTACGTCTACGCCAGAAGCCAGCTCGCGGGCGCGGTGCTTCAGGCCAAAATCACTGATTTGCTGCGCGGTGGGTCCGATAAAAACAACGCCTGCCGCTTCACAAGCCTCGGCAAATTCCGCCCGCTCAGAGAGAAAGCCGTAACCGGGGAAAATCGCCTCCGCGCCACTCTCTTTTGCCGCCGCCAGTATTTTCTCGATATTCAGATACGTGTCGCTGGCCTTATCTCCGCCGAGCGCTATCGCTTCATCGGCATCAATCACGTGCTGAGCGCTGGCATCCGCGTCGGAATAAACGGCCACGCTGGTGATGTTCATTTTCTTCAGCGTGCGAATGGCGCGGCAGGCAATTTCACCGCGGTTGGCAATCAGAACCTTGCTAAACATAATCCCTCTCCTTAAGCGCCAGGTTGACGGGCAAGCCAGGCTTTCCAGCCGCCCCATGGGGTAATATCCGTGGCACCTTCTGTCGCACACGGTTCACAAATGAAGCCCTTCACGCTGCGGCCGTCCTGCAGAGTCAGCGTGCCGATCCCCAACGGCGCGGGAATTTCGGCAACAAACTCACCGAAGCGCGCAAGCGGGATATCCCACAGTTCAACGGCGATAGGCTGCCCTTCGGCGGCACGCACCAGGCCTGGCTTAGGCGGCTGGGTATTGGCCAGGGCATAAAGGCGATAGGTTTCTGCCGTGTGGGTTGCTTCGACGAAGACGGCGTTGCGGCCAGTTAGCTGGTGGTTAAGCGGCATTCCGCGCAAATGAGCGCCCACAACAGCGACGCGCACGAAGCTGCTGGCTGGTGTCATGGTCTTTTGTTCAGGCACTTTCTGGGACGTTGCTCCGGCAGGCAGATCATGCTGCGCCTGCCACTGCGCGCCAAAATGGCTGAGCGCAGCATCATGCCAGGCGGGTGCAATCAGCGTTATCCCAGCAGGCAGACCATCGGCCCGGAAATCCGCCGGAAGCGCCAGCGCGCTGAGGTCAGCCAGGTTGGTAAAGTTGGTGTAGGTGCCAAACTGCGAGTTATAGGCCACCGGCTCATCATGCATTTCCGCCAGCGTGTGAATCGTCGGCGATGTCGGCACCACAAGGGCATCAAACGCGGCGAGCTGCTGCTGAATACGGCGGGCAAGTTCAGCGCGGATGTATTCCGCCTGCCAGGCATCGCAGGCCGTGAAGCTCAGCCCTTTGGCGACGATCCCACGCACCGTGGGGTCCATCGCATCAGGATGCTTTTCGAGGATCTCTTTCACCGCGACGGTACGCTCGGCCACCCACGCGCCGTTATACAGCTGCTCGGCCAGCCGGGTGAAATCAGTGAAATCTACCGCCACCAGCTCCGCACCCATTGCCATTAACTTATCCAGCGCCAGCTGGAAAGCCTCTTCGCTGAGTTTGTCGCCGAAGAACGTCAGGCGATCTGGAATGGCAAAGCGCAGGCGCGGGCTGAAGCGAGCCGGGGCTGTATGAGGGTTGCTGCGGGAATAAGGATCGAGCGGATCGTATCCCCCTGCTACGTTGGCAACCAAAGACGCATCCGCCGCCGAATGGGCGAAGATAGAAACGCAGTCATTCAGGCGACAGGCAGGGACCACGCCCGCCGTAGACAGCCAGCCTTTGGTCGGTTTTAAGCCGACGATGTTATTGAACCCGGCGGGAACGCGGCCGGAGCCAGCGGTGTCGGTTCCCAGTGAGAAGCAAACCAACCCGCGAGCCACCACGGAAGCGGAGCCTGAACTCGAGCCGCCGCTGACGTAGTCCGGGTTGAAGCTGTTCACCACCGCGCCATACGGTGAACGAGTGCCGACGAGGCCGGTCGCAAACTGATCGAGGTTAGTTTTACCCACCACAATGGCCCCGGCGGCTCGAAGCCGCCCGATGACCGTCGCATCGCTGGCGGGATGATAAGTAAATACCGGGCAGGCGGCGCTGGTTGGCATCCCGGCTACGTCTATATTGTCTTTGACCGCAAACGGCACGCCAAATAGCGGGAAAGCCGTAGGCGTTTTTTCTCCATCATTAATGACCTGCAATAACGCCTTTATTTGCTCATTAATTTGCTGTTCGCTGGCGATATAAATCCACGCATTATCCTGGCGTGAAATATTGGCCATTAATTGCTGATAAGCGTCGGGCAACCTTTCCGGCTGCGCCTGGTAATCGGCTACCCACTGCGACAATAAAGCGACTGACATAAGCTGGCATCCCACCTGGTATACAAGATGGAATAGCTAAAGCAATTGCAGTGCCAATATTATTTCATGCTGTTTTAAAAGTGTTTTTTATTAAAAAATAAGTTTTAGTTATATTAAGAGCACCGCGGCGGGGCGTTATTTTAGTGCGCGTGAATAATTAAAGGGATATATCTGGCGGTGAATATAATACCTTCGCCGCCAGGGAGGATTATTTCCCGCTGCGACGAGCGGAAACGGTGGCTAATGCGGCCCAGTCGAGATGTTCATCGCCGTGGGCCAGCGCATCGAGGTAGTTATCCCGCAATACGCCTGCAAAGCCCATTGGCACATTTTTATTTTCCGCCGCCTGCTGAGCCAGGCGTACGTCCTTCAGCCCCAGCTTCATGGTAAACCCGGCCGGGCTATAGCGAGATTCGGCGATCATCGCGCCATAGTTTTTATACGCTGGCGCGGCAAACAGAGTGCTGGTCAGCATGCCGAGGAAATCCCCGGCGGCCACATCGTAGGCTCCAACCAGCGCAGAGGATTCCCCCATCGCTTCGATGGCGCTGGCGAGCATAAAGTTAGCCGCCAGCTTCACCGCCGCCGCCTGCTCTGGCCTGTCGCCAAAGCGCCAGGTTTTTTGTCCCAGCACATCGAAGATCGGCTGCACGCTGTCCAGCAGTTCAGCTTGCCCTGCGGTAAGGATATTGAGATTGCCCGCAGCGGCAACGTCCACGCGGCCCAGTACCGGCGCAGCAATATAGCGATGCCCGGTTGCGCTGGCTTTTTCCGCCATCTCATTGGTAAAAGCGACGGAAACCGTGGCCATGTTGATCCAGATTGCGCCCTGCGGCAGTGCATCGAGCGCGCCCTGCTCAATCACCACACGGCGGCTGGTGTCGTCGTCGGCCAGCATCGTGATCAACACTTCGCTGTCGGTGAACGCTGCTGGCGTGGCGCATATTGTCGCCCCTTTCGCTTTTAAGGCTTCCGCAGGTGCGGGAGAACGGTTCCAGACGGCAACCTGATGCCCGGCTTTCAGCAGGTTTTCGGCCATTGGCTGGCCCATACCGCCCAGCCCGATAAATCCAATACGCATAATAACTCCTGGCTAGAGAATGGTTCCGCCGCGGGTCAACTGCTCGCGGCGCTCTTCGGCTTCTTCTGTATGGTGATTGCCTTTGTGGGCAATGGCGATACGCAGCCGCTGCTGCTGGGCATAGCGGTCTTCCCGCGTCAGCGCTGCGTCGTCGCTGAGTTCAATCAGCAGTTCGTTCATTGGGATGATGATGTCTTTGGCAATGGCGTCGTCTACGCGGCTGATAACGTCAGCAAGATGGGTCATGGCGTGTTCCTTATTATGTGTTGCCCCTCACCCTAACCCTCTCCCCAAAGGGGAGAGGGGATAAAAAGAGAAACCCGTTTTCCAGGGAGAGGGAATAAAGAATTTAGGCATCTATATTCCCGCTTTTATTCCCCCTCTCCCTTCCAGGGAGAGGGCCGGGGTGAGGGTTGATATCACTTAATCCAGCTTAGCTTTGGAGAAATCACTCCCGGCCAGGCTGACGGTATAACCGTTCACGTTGCTGCGGGTCGCGTAGAAGGTTTTACCGTTCGCCAGCGCGATCCACGGCGCCTGCTGATAGTAAATTTCCTGCGCCTGCACGTAGAGCTTCGCGCGGGCGGCCGGGTCGCTGGTCAACTTCGCTTTCTGAACCAGTGAATCGTAGTTTTTGTCACACCAGCGGGCGACGTTCGAACCGCTGGCGACGCTGCCGCAGCCCAGCAGGGTATCGGCAAAGTTATCCGGGTCGCCGTTGTCGGACATCCAGCCAAACAGCGCCGAGGAGTGTTCCCCTTTCCGCATCCCGGACAGGTATTCACCCCACTCGAAGGTGACGATTTTGGCGTTCACGCCCACTTTCGCCCAGTCGCTCTGGATCATCTCCGCGATGCGCCGTGAGTTCGGGTTGTACGGCCGCTGCACCGGCATGGACCACAGATCGGTATCAAAGCCCTTCTCCAGCCCGGCCTGCTTCAGCAAGGCTTTGGCTTTTTCTGGGTCGTAGCCGTAGTCTTTCAGATCCTTGTCGTAGCCCAGCATGGTGGGCGGGATAGGTGATTTTGCTACTGAGCCGGAGCCCATAAAGATGGCGTTTACGATGGCTTTTTTGTCCACCGCATAGTTCAGCGCCTGGCGCACCAGCGCGTTATCGAACGGCTTCTTGCTGGTGTTGAACGCCAGATAACCGACGTTCAGGCCATCGATGCTGTGCAGCGCCAGATCTTTGTCCGCTTTAATGGCGTCGAACTGGACTGGACTCGGTGCAGGGATAATCTGACACTCATTTTTCTGCAGCTTCGCCAGCCGGGTTTGTACGTTCGGAGTGATGGAGAAAATCAGGTGTTTGGTCGGGACTTCGCCTTTCCAGTAATTCGGGTTGGCGACGTAGCGAATCACCGAATCCACTTTGTAGTCCTGCAGCGCGTAAGGCCCGGTGCCGATCGGGTTGTTGTCCACGCGTTCCGGCGTACCGGCCTTCAGCATCGCATCCGCGTACTCCGCAGACAAAATAGAGGCAAAGTCCATGCCCCAGTCGGCGAGAAACGCCGCATTCGGCTCGCTCAACGTGAACTGGACGTGATAGTCATCCAGCTTTTTAACGTCCACGATGAGCTTGTCGAGGCCGACGTCGTTGAAGTATTCGTAGTTCGCCTGCGACACCTTGTGGTACGGGTTGTTGGCGTCTTTCTGGCGCATAACCGAGAACACAACATCGTCGGCGTTGAAGTCACGCGTGGGCTTAAAGAACTTGTTGCTGTTGAACTTCACGCCCTTGCGCAGGGTGAAGGTATAGGTTTTACCGTCGGGACTGATTTTCCATTCCGTCGCCAGCGACGGCACCGGCGTGTTGTCGGTCAGGCTGAAATCAATCAGGCGGTTGTACAGGGTTTGCGAGCTGGCGACAAAGCTTGGGCCGGAGCTGGCAATTTGCGGGTTAAAGGATTCAGGAGAGGCTTCGGAGCAGTAAACCAGCGTGCTGTTCGCTGCCGCCATCGCGCTTCCTGCCGGGAGGAGCGCGCTCAGCAGCAGGCCGAGCAGTGTTTTCCCTTTAGACATAGTGTTTGCCTTTTATTTGCTTGCCAAATGGTTGAGCTACTTATTATTTCTCACTGTAATAACAGCACAGCCCTTAGCGACAAGCAAATGGCAAACCCTTCCTTTCTATACAATTGTGGCGGTTAACGTGGGCGTTCAGCGGAGTGGCTCAGCCCGCCACCTTCACGCCCTGCCCGGCAAAATCACGCCACAGGCAGGTCAGCACCGCCACGACCATCAGCGCCAGAGAGACCAGCGAAATCGTAGTAAACCCGTGCTCGGTATAAAGCGGCCCGTAGCTGCTGCTGCCGGCAAACACTGCCAGATAGGTGACGGCGCTGTTCAATCCCATCAGCGTGCCGCGCTTAGCCGGGTCGATGGCCGTCAGGCGCTGGATCAGTAAGTTCACGCCCAGGTGGTTCACCAGGCCCAGCACAAACAGAAGGCCAATAACCCCGATCAGCGAACCGCCAAGCATCGCCAGGCCCAGATAAACAAAGGCGGCCACCAAAAGCACAAGCGGCATCAGGCGTTTAGGGCCAAACCGATCCACCATCCCACTGAGCAAGGCGGCACAGCCGAACCCCGCCCCATAGGCAATCGCCACCCCGCCGTTGGCCGTCACCGGCAGGCCGAGATCCTGATGCAGGTGATCGCCTAGATAGGCATAAATCCCGTAAAACGCTGTCATAAACGCACCACAAACCACCAGCAATGACTTGATGCCCGGCAGCCCCAGGGCAGATAGCGGTGAAGGCGCAATGCCCGCCGCCGGGCGATCCTGCATGTTCAATCTGACGAGCGCGATCAGCGCCAGGGCCGCCAGACAGCTCACGGACACATACACCGCGCGCCAGCTGAACAACTCGGTCAGCACCACGGAAAACGACACGCCAGCGATCATGCTCAGCGTCCAGCCGGTCAGCACCTTGCCGATGGTCCGGCTTTCACGCCCTGGCTCCGCGATGGCGGCGGCGCTGGCATAAATCGCGGGTAGCGCAATACCGGAAGCCATCCCGGCTATCAGTTGAGCGGCAATAAATACCGTCACGGAAGGCGAAGCCGCGCAAAGCAGCAGCGCTGCGCCCAGCAGTAGCATGGTGAATTTGAGCATCCGCGCCGAACCGACTAAATCGATTAAACGAGCCAGGAAAAGTGCGCTCGCCGCCGTCCCCAGGCCAAAAGCCGCCGCGGCCATCATCACCGTCGGCACCCCAGCCCCGATAGACGACGCCACTGCCGGCGCAATAGGCCCCAGCACCATTGAGTTAGCGCCGATAACGCCGACGCAGCCGGTCAGCACATACACGGCTTTGGCGGGAGACAGAGACGGCTCTGGATGCAGTTCCAGACACTGGCTGTTTTTCATTTTTCTTCCTGGCAATGATTAAACTTGACTTACATTCGATAAAAACCAATTTTATCCGAATGAAATTCAGCGTCATTACTCAGAGGCAATATGAAAAAAGAAACAGACAGTATTAAGCAGAACGGTGCGGCAGAGCGAAATCTTGATGCCGCTGACCGAAGAATATTAGGCGCGCTGGTGGAGGATGCGACCATCAGCTACGCCGTACTCGGCGAAAAGGTTGCGCTTTCGGCCCCGGCAGTCCACGAAAGGGTCAAGCGCCTGAAGCGTTCCGGGGTGATCCAGCAGACGGCGGCCTTGCTCGACCCGAAAGCTATTAGCAAATCCCTGCTGGCCTTCGTGCACATTGATACCAAAGGTTGGGGAAAAACGCCGGATCTGCTGCGAATTTCCGCCTATCCGGAAGTGGAAGAGATCCATTCCGTGGCCGGGGACACGTCCATGCTGCTGAAGGTCCGCACCGAGGATTCAAGGGCGCTTGAGGCTCTGCTGGCACATCTGTATGAGATCAACGGCGTGGTGGCGACAAGGACATATATTGTGTTGTCCACCTATCTTGAGCGCCCTGTCCAGCCGGGCATTACCCGCGACTGGCCGGAGCAGGACTAACGTCATTTCACGATATAGCGCGTGGAGGCAAAGTTATTCAGTATCTTATGGATAATAAAAGTCACGGCCAGGGTGCCGACAATCGCCACCGACACCGATGAAATACGGTACAGCGCGCTAAAAACGATATCCTGATTAGGGTGCATGTATTGCCCGAACATCAGCGCCAGCGTGGTCAGAATAGAAAAGCCCACGCCTGGCCCGACCTTCTCAAACACGTGGATTCGCGCCGCCAGCAGCAGGCCGAGGCTAATCAGCGGCATCAGCAGGATCAGATGGCGGCTAAAATCGTAGATCACCAGTTGCACCAGAATCGCGTACAGGCATCCGGCAATCACCCCGACGATGCGCCACCAGGACGAAAGGATCGCCCCGCGAAAATGCATGGGAAACAGGGCAAAAATGCCCGCCATCAGCGCGGCCAGAGAGTCATTCAGCGTGTAGACCTGAAACACGGTGAATAAGATAGTCGCCGTTAACGAGGCAAGAAGCGTTTCATGCATCACCCGTGGCCCGTCCTTTTGAATCGCAGGCGGCGGCTTGCGCGGCTCGACGTCCGGCAGCAAATAGCAACTCAGCGCCGACAGTCCCACGGCCAAAAGGCTGCCAATGATGTTAGAAAACATCAGGTCGCTCATGTCGGTGGTCGGGTAGCTCAGGAAGTTGGCCATCACGCTTAAACAGACCACGCCCATGGAGCCAAACAGAAAGAGCGGCCCCCGGCTCATCAGGTAGAAGCGCGTCATGTACATCAGGAACACAATCAGCGTCATCGGCAGCGGGTAATTCGCCAGCACCGCAAACAGCAGCGTCATTTCCACGCAGTTCAGCAGCGCGTTGGCGATCATCTGCCGGGCAATATGGCCGTTAAAAATGGGCACCAGCCCGGTGAGCATGATGGGGTAAACCACGTAGAACACCCCGTACTGTGTGTTAACCCAGCTGTAGACAAACATCCCCACACAGCCCGCCATCACGATTCGCAGCATATGGCGGAAATCATTGCCGCTGAACGGCGTCGGCGCGTTGCGCTTCAGCGGGCCAAGAATAAATTTAATAAACATAATGCAGGTAGCTCACCAGCCTGATTTGCATCCCGCCGATAAACGAAGCGAAAGCGGAAGGCGAATTGTAGAGCTGCACCGTGGCCCGTGCCCCCGCTGGCAGATCTGGCGTTTTCCCGTCTTCAAGCAGCAAATGAATGCGCATGCGCTGCGCGTCCCTCACCCAGCGGTTTGAGGTCTCCGGGGCGGAAAGCTGCCCGTTGATGGCCTGCTGCCCCTGCAACACGCCCGCATCTTTGCTGGTGACGCGGGCTTTGAAAACCTGCCCCGGCAGCCCGTCGAATACGATATCGGCCGTTGTCTCTGGCCGAGTTTTGCTCAGGCTTTTTTCCCGGAAGTCGGCCACGATATCGAGCTTGTCGTTGACCAGCGCCAGCGCGGGAGTACCGGCCCCGGC
The DNA here is from genome assembly GCF_000758325.1 of Cedecea neteri. Classification (NCBI taxonomy): domain Bacteria; kingdom Pseudomonadati; phylum Pseudomonadota; class Gammaproteobacteria; order Enterobacterales; family Enterobacteriaceae; genus Cedecea; species Cedecea neteri. The sequence continues at coordinate 3,495,160 of NZ_CP009459.1, forward strand.
ATACCAGCCCTCTTTTAGCTGCAAGTTACTGATAACGCCGTCGCTACTGGCAACCACGCGGGTGTAATCCAGATTGAGTTGCGCGTCGTTCAGCAGGTTGCGGTATTTTTGCAGCGTGACGTTTTGATCCCCGCGTTCACCCCGCGAAATCACCAACTGCGCCAGCGCAGCCTGGAGGTTGTTGACGTTTTGCACCGAGCTTTGCCAGCGTGTAAAAGCCGCATCCAGATCCTGTTTAGAAATCAGGTTGCCGCTGCTCAGCCCGTTAAAGCGGTGATAGCTGCGCCCGGCGTTGTCGGCATCCAGTTGGGCAGCTTTAATTTTTGCCCGCGCGGCGCTGATTTGGGCGTCAATTTGTTGGTTGTCGAGCATCGCCTGCTGATAGGCAATTTCCGCACGCTCGAGCTGATTCTGGTAAGGCTTATTGTCTATCTCGAACAGCACATCCCCTTTTTTCACCACGCTGTTATTGCTGACGTAGATATGCGTCACGTAGCCCGAAACGCGGGATGAAACCGGGGTCACCACGCGCATCACGGTAGAGTCCGGGGTTTGTGGTACCCAGATGTCGGCGGCCAGAAAATAGCAAAACATCGCGGCAAACAGCGCCAGCGTGACTTTTACCCAGCGGGTAAATCGTTGTTCAGGGGTCATAACTACTCGCTAAATGAGAAATACGCCGGGAAGCCCGGCGTGAAAGAACTACCGAATTTTGATCATGTTGGCGGCCAGCAGGTTTACCGTCTGGCTGAATTGCTCTATTTGCTCCGCCGGAATGCCTTGTGCGACCTGGGCCTGGCAGTGCTCCACCGTTTCACTTACCGCCTTAATCGCTTTCTGGCCCGCAGTCGTCAGCGAAATAAATTTCACCCGCCTGTCTTTTTCATCCGGCGTGCGGGTGACGTAGCCCTCTTTTTCCAGCTGGGCCAGCGTGCGCGTCAGAGGCGGCAGGTCGATACCCTGCGCCCGGGCCAGATCCGTGACGGTGATTTTCTCCCCCGCTACACTGAGCTGCATCAGCGTCGTCCAGCTGCTTTGCGTCAGCCCGGTAAACGCCACGGCATCATCCACGATGCCGCGCCACAGGCGCACCAGCATCGCCAGGCGCATCCCCAGCGGGCGGTCGGGAAAATCGACAATGTCGTACTTATCGTCATGCATTGGGTAGTTCCCATATTAATAGTCACAAGGATAATTATCATGATAAGTATTTATCTGGTGAATACAACTGACAATAACCAGGGGTAATTACTGAGGAAGAGGCAAAGACAAAAGCGCCCGCAGGCGCTTTACAAAAGAGGAGAAACGTTAGCTCAGGCGGGCAGCAATATCCGCTACGCGAGCACCGTATTTCACCGCGGTGTCCAGGTCGCCCTGGGCAATTTGCTCAGCGCCTGCGTCAGCCGGAGACTGCACCAGCAGCCCGACTGAGCCACCCAGGTTGTTCGCGTCTTCGCGGGTCGCCGCCAGAGTATTAGACGGTAACTGGCCGAGGCTCACCCAAATGCCGCCGTGCTGAGAAGCCAGGGTTTGCATCCACTGCAGGCTAACCTGCTTGTCGCCGTTCAGGCTGGCGCTGTTGGTGAAGCCACCGAATACTTTGTCCTGCCAGCCACGGGTGAACCACACTTTGGAGGAGGCATCGGCAAACTTCTTGAACTGCCACGGCACGTTGCCCATGTAGGTCGGCGCCCCAAAGATAATGCCTTTGGCGTCATTCAGTTTTTGCCAGTCCGCTTCCTGAATATCACCGTTGCTGTCTACGGCGATCAGGTCGGCGTTTGCCCCTTGTGCAACATGCTCTGCCACACGTTTGGTGTGACCGTATCCGGAAAAGTAAATAACAGCGATTTTAGCCATAATTTTTCTCGACATGGTTAGAAGGAAAGCCCCGGCCAGAAGGCCGCAAAATCGGGGTTCATCGTGTCTGTCTTTTTCTTCCTGGTCAAGAAGTTACCCGCCAGTAAGTGACTTACTTCCGGGTAAGTATCGCCCGCATATTACCGCCCCATTTTGTCTAATAGCCAGATAATTTACCCATTTTGCCGTCTCTTCTGCCGTTTGACTTAGGGCCGCTTCGTTAAACTGTAAGGCGTGAAGATGGCTCTCGGGTGAGCCGTTAACAGCAGGATTGATGACGTGGCAAAAACATTATTGCGCAGCGGATGCCTGGATGACTTTCTCGCGCTGGGCGAAAACGGTCAGGCAGTGTTTGATTCCGCGTTTCAGATACGCGAAACATTACGCCTTCGTAAACAGCAGGCCGTCGCCGACGCGCTGGCCATTCCCCAGCCCAACGACGAAGGCGACCGCGTTGACTGGTATGCGCCTCAGGAAGGCAGCGTCACCAGTTGGGCTGCCGCCAGCGATGAAGAGCGCCGCACCGCCCTTCGCTATCTGGATAATTGCTTATCCAACGTGGCCTCGCTCAGCGCCCGCTGCCAGCAGGCGGAAAAAACCTCGATTCGCCTCTTTGGCGCACTACTGGAAAAAGCCCTGCAGTTCCCCGGCAGTCAGCACGTCTACCTGGTGAACGGCAAGCCGGTGATTACCTTCTGGGGGTTCGTGAATCTTAACCAGGGCGCACGGGACGATGTGCTGGAGTGCCTGCGGGCGGTGAAATCGCGCGAGCCTGAAATTGCGTTTATCCCGGAAGAAGCAATCCCGGAGCCAGAGCCGCTGCCGGTAGAAATTAGCGAGCCAGAAAAGCCGCTGCTTGAAGCCCCAATGGCGGTTCAGGTGGATGATGATTCTCCGGTTTATAGCCTTGCCGCAGTGAAAAAAACCGTATCCGAAGAAGAAAAACCGGCCCCGAGCCCGGAAGCCGTCGCCGTAGTCGCGAAACCTCGCCGCCGCTGGCTGCTGCCGGTCGCCGCGGTGATTGCCGTCGCCGTTGCAGCTCCAGTGGGTTATCTGCTGCTTAGCGGGAGCCAGACCGCACCGGTCGCAACCGCCCAGGCCGAAGTCCCGCCTAAACCTATTGCGCCAGCGCCCATTCAGGCCGTAGACGTAGCCAAAACTACCCTGCCGCTGACGCCTGCCGAAGTTGTGGTGCCACCTAAGCCTGAGCCAGCGCCGGTTGCCGCGCCGGAAGAAAATCCTGAGCCGATTACCGTGGCCGTAGACGTACCGAAAAATGCGTTAATTCTCCCGGCAGAAGCCGTGAAAATTGGCTCCACTAAATTCCTCAACGGCACCTGGCGAGCACAGATCGATTTCAGTGACCCAATCACCGGTAAAGCCCCAAGCCTGCGCTACCAGATAGCGAACAACAAAGGCACGGTGCGCCTGGTGCACGGCGATAACATTGTCTGTAAAGCAGAGATGTTTTCTGGCCTGCATCAGAACGGCGCGCTGATGATTAAAACCCGCGGCAGCGCTCGCTGCAGCGACGGCAGCCGCTACCCGATGCCGGAAGTGACCTGTAAAACCGGCAGCAACGGCGCCGCCGTTTGCACCGGTCGCTATGAAGGCGACAAAGTCATACCGATCACCTTCCGAAAAGTGAGTAACTGATCATGCTGGCGACCCTTTTTCACTACAAGCCGAGCGTCACGCTCATCAAAGACAGCGGCATTCAGTTTCTGGACTTTGGCCTTGCGCCGCAGACTAACGCCGCCCACGCCGGGCGCTTTGTGCGCCAGACGGCCAACGGCCCGCTGTTACGCCTTGATTACGATGTTGTGCCCGGGAAATTTACCCTGCCGGGCGAAAACGGCACCGCGCCAGAAGTGGTGAAACCCGAAAGCACCATTACGCTTGGCCACTCCCTGCGGGTGATGGACAAAACCTGGCTGCCGCTGCCGTTCCTGCGCTTTAACCCGCCGCGTACCTTTGTGGGCGGCCCGGATAACTGGGCCCGCGTGCAGGTGCGCGTTCTGGAGACGCCGGATTCCGCAGGGAATACGGTGCGTATCAGCATCGCGCTGGACAGTAAAATTTACACGGACGATCATCCTGCCGCACATCTGGCGCCGACGGAAAACGACGTCCGCAACGGCGCCCGTTTTGCGCTGGCCTGGCACAACCACGAGATCAAAGATTTTCTCGACCAGACCTGGGTAGACGGCTGGCTGCGCGAAACCTTCACCCAGTTTGCCACCCGCGTGGAAGAACGCACCGAGCGTGAGCTCGCCGCCGCAATGAAAGCCTTTGAATATCAGGCTCACTATCTGAACATTCTGGAGCTTATCGGCAACCAGCTCGCCGTCCCGGAAGTGAAGATCGTCACCGCCACGCTGCAATCCCCGCCGATTGACGTAGATCTGGTGCTGGATGTGGGCAACACCCACACCTGCGGCGTGTTGATTGAAGACCACGGCGAGGAGAACGATGGCCTGCGCCAGACCGCCGAGCTGCAGATCCGCTCCCTGAGTGAGCCGCAACTAATCAACGACGCGATGTTTACCAGCCGCCTGGAGTTCAGCGAGGCGAAGTTCGGCAAGCAGCACTTTTCCGTTGAAAGCGGGCGCGATGACGCCTTTGTCTGGCCGTCCATTGCCCGCGTGGGCGACGAGGCTCGCCGCATGGCCTGCGCCCGTTTGGGCACCGAAGGCGCCAGCGGGATCTCCAGCCCGCGCCGCTACCTGTGGGACGTCACGCCAGCCAGCCAGGACTGGCGCTTCAGCCAGATGGGCGTGAAAACCCAGCGCGAGCCGCTGGCGACCGCGTTCCCGCTGATGAACCTGATGAACGACGACGGTCAGCCGCTGTACGCCCTGCCGATGGACGAACGCCTGCCGGTGTTTTCACCGCAGTACAGCCGCAGCTCGCTGATGACCCTGATGCTGTGCGAGCTGCTCTCCCAGGCGCTGATGCAGATCAACAGCATTGGCTCCCGCCAGAGCATGGGGCACCCGACCTCACCTCGCCAGTTGCGCAACCTGATCCTGACTTTACCTTCCGCTATGCCAAAACCGGAGCGCGAGCTGTTCCGCCAGCGTATGCAGGAGGCCGTCGGCCTGGTGTGGAAAGCGATGGACTGGCACCCGACCGACGAAGGCTTCACCCTCGAGCGCGACAAAAAGAAAAGTATCGTGCCGGTGCCGGAAGTGCAGATGGAGTGGGACGAAGCCACCTGCGGCCAGCTGGTCTGGCTATATAACGAGGCGCTGGTTAACTACGCCGGGCAAACCGGGCGTTTCTTTGAAAGCCTCGCCCGCCCCGACCGCGCCCTGACGCCGGACGAACCCGTCGGCAAAACCCTGCGCGTGGCGTCGATTGACATCGGTGGCGGCACAACTGATATGGCGATCACCCAGTATCAACTGGACGACGGCGTGGGCAGCAACGTGAAAATCGCGCCGCGGCTACTGTTCCGTGAAGGCTTTAAGGTCGCCGGGGACGATATTTTGCTGGACGTGATTCAGCGCTGCGTCCTGCCTGCCTTGCAGGCGCATATCCATAAAGCGGGCGTAGCCGATGCGCCAGGCCTGATGACCACGCTGTTCGGGGAATCTGGCCGCATGGACACCCGAGCCACCCTGCGCCAGCAAACGGCGCTCCAGCTGTTTATTCCGCTTGGCCATGCGGTGCTTTCTTTCTGGGAAGAGAGCGATCCGGAAGAGCCGGATTCGGTGCTGGAGGCGACCTTCGGCGAGCTATTGACCCAGCAGCCAACCCGCAACGTGATCAATTACATTCAGCAGGCGGTGCAGCACGAGCTGCCAGCCGACGCGCCGCAGTTTGACATCATGAGCGTACCGCTGCAGGCGGAAATTGCCGCGCTGCAGGATGCGCTGCTGGCGGGCCAGTTCACCCTCACCGCCCCGCTGCAGGCGCTGTGCGAAGTGATCAACCATTATTGCTGTGACGTGCTGTTAGTCACCGGTCGCCCTGGCTGCCTGCCTGGCGTGCAGGCGCTGCTGCGCCACCTGCAGCCGGTGCCGGTTAACCGCATTGTCTGGCTCGATAACTACCAGACCCACGAGTGGTATCCGTTCAGCCAGCAGGGGCGCATCGGTAACCCGAAATCTACCGCCGCGGTGGGCGCGATGCTGTGCAGCCTGGCGATGGATCTGCGCCTGCCGAGCTTTAACTTTAAAGCCGCCGATATTCAGGCTTATTCCACCGTGCGCTATCTAGGCATGCTGGACGGCAACGACCGCCTGCTGGAAGACAACGTCTGGTACCGGGATATCGATCTCGACAGCCCGCAGGCGAGCCTGGACACCCGAGTCCACTTCCCGCTGCGCGGCAACGCCTGCCTGGGCTTTCGTCAGCTGGATAACGCCCGCTGGCCAGCCACGCCGCTCTACACGCTGGCGATTAACTCGCCCCAGCTGGCGAAATCTATTGCCGGAGACGGCGTGCTGAACGTGCGCCTGAAGCAGACCCGTGAGGCAGAATCATTCAGCCTTGCCGAAGCCTGGCTGTCGGACGGCAGCAAAGTCCCCCTCGAACAACTGAGTTTTAAACTGAATACTCTCGCAGGCAGCTACAGCGGGGCGACGCATTACTGGATAGACAGCGGGAGCGTATACCAAAAATGAAGCAGTTAACTACCACGCTCAGCCATCTGGTGAACTGGGTTCAGATGACCCGCACTTTCTCTCCGCTGCTCGATAACGAAGCGGACAGCCTTTTGGCCCGCCTCCAACAGCTCAGCGAGCGCCACCGTCGCATCAGCGCGCTGGAGGATGCCCCGCTGACGCTGGGCATTTATGGTCACGCCCTGGACGGCAAAAATCATCTGCTGAATACCCTGCAGGGCAGCCCGAATGGCCGCATTGATATTCAGCTCGGCGATAAACGGCTGGACTACCTGACGCACATCAACCCTGGCCATACTCCAGCGGCGATGGCGGTGCGTTTTAGCGCGCAGCACCCGCCGGAAGTGGATAATTACCCGCTGCTGCTGACGCTGTTTAGCGAGGCCGAACTGGCGCAGCAGTTTATCAACCGCTATCACGCCTCTGACGCGCCCCGCCTGGCAACGTCGAGTGCGGTTGCCCTGCGGCTGACCGAACTGGAATCCCGCCGTCTGTCTGTGGCTGCGCCAGGTTTAACCCGTGAGCAAACGGCCGATCTGCTGTACGGCTACCACCGCCTCCAGCGCCGCCAGCATCACCTGGATGAGCGCCTGGTTTACCGCATGGCAGAGCTTGCGCCTTGCCTTTCGACAGAAGATCGCGCCTCGCTGTTCGCCCTGCTGTGGGGCGAAGATAGCGCCCTGACGGAAACCTGGCTGCGGCTGGCGCAGGCCTTGCAGCACCTGGGCTGCGTGGAACAGGTTCTGGTCCCGGCAAGCCTCGTGGTGGACAGTTTCCTGCTGCCTGCCGAAGGTTTTCTCATTCCTTTCGGCCCGGAAGACGCACCAGAACAAGCGGATGTGATGGTTTGCCCGCTGGTGGGAAATCAGCCGGGTTCACACCTCAGCCTGCCGCAGAATGACCTCGCGCAGCTGTGCGCCGAAGTTATTTTCACCCTCAGCCAGCCGACCGCGCTGAGCAACGTGGATTTACTGGATATCCCGGCGAATCAGCTCAGCTGGTACACCACCCGGCTTCAGCCGGACACGCTGCTGGTGTGTAACGCCGTCAGCGAGCGCAGTGAAGTTCAGGCGACGGGGAAAGCGCTGGCATGGTGGGTCGACAGCACACAAAGCCCGGGGCACAGCGCGCTGCCGGGTCTGGTCTGGGCCATCACGCCGTTTGACGCCCGTTTTACGCTGGGTGCCAGCCTGGATGACGGCGTTCAGCGCCTGATCGGCAACCCGGGCAAGCGCTGGGGCACGCTGCAGGCGCTCGACAGCAGAAACATGCATCGCCTGCTGGAATGGTTGACTGATGCGCTGAATGGCACCCGCCGGGAACAGCGGCTCGCCGCCCTGCGCGGTGACCTGGAAACGCAAATCGTCGAACTGTTCCAGCGCTTTATTGACGCGCAGCAGGCCACCCCACAACAGGCTCGCCAGCAGGCGGAGGATCTGGTGCGTGCTCTGCAGGCCAGAGCGACACAGCACGGTGATTTACTGGCAAGCCTGGTGCCATCCCGGGATGCTCTGCAGCAGATCTGGCTGCAGCACCAACAGCAGCATCAGCCTAAACCCGAAGGCTTTGCGCTGGAGATAGACTTGTTTGCCGACGCGGCCGACCATATTGCCCCTCAGACCGAAGGCATCAGCTACGCCCGCGCCGTGCACCAGCTTTGGGTTAACCACCTGCGCCTGCTGGGCCAGCGTCGGGAAGCCGCGCACCAGTTTGGCCTCGACAGCGTTCAGCTTCAGGCGCTGTGCGATGGGCTGATCGTCGCCAGCTACCGGCTGGATGTGCCGATGAGGCTGGAGCGCAGCATGCAAAACGGCGATTCCGGGCTTGAGCTGGATATTTCCCGCGCCAGCACGGTACTGGGTGATTTTATTGCCTGGCTGGGCTACGCCAGCGTGCCGGTTTCCGATCGCCCTGCAAGCCGTGTCAATAAAGGCCAGGCCGTGTTTGCACCACCCGCCCAGGCGGATATCAGCCGCCGTCTGACAAAGCTGGGCGAGCAGCCAACTCGCGGTAACGCCAGCTACGTGTACGACTGGCTGGTCGCACTGTATACCCGGGCAACGGAGAATATCGGCTATCAAAACCCGCTGGATATTAACGAGAAGCAGCGGCAGACGCTGGTGAAGCTGCTGGGTTGAGTTTTTTGGGGCCCTCTTCCAAAGGGAGAGGGCGATCGGTATGTTATTAACCGCCCAGTATCTGCGCCCCGGCACCGCTTTCGGTTCGCTGAACGGGTAAAACTGTTGTTACTAAAGGAACAAAAGTAACTGCCGTTCCCCTTCGACTCCCCATTACACCGGGGAGTCGTTCCAGTCAGTAAAAATCGGCGTCAGAAATAAGTTTTTTTCCAGTTACGCAGGCCGATAACATTAGTCCCACCCAGGTTTGTCTGAGCTGCCCAATTATGATTACTCCCCACATACTTATATGTTTTTCCCGCATAAGTAATATGTGCAGTATCCCTTTGTAGACCAGTATCGCCCCTGAAACACGTTACAAGCCCCGACCATGACTGAAAACTATCTAACATCTGATCTGAATCAACGGAAACATCCACACTACCCGTGCCTGTTCCAACATCGGTTGCGCCGTTGCCGCCCCTGACACGCTCCATACGCGTATCCATCCTGATAGACATTGGGGCTATAAGCTTATTGCCATTAAATGATATAGAGGATGTCCCGCGATCGACATTAAGCTGATGTTCTCTGCCAAACCCACTATCCTGACAAGAAGCCGCATCCCACTCCGCGCTTGAGCTTATTCTAATCCTGGATTCGAAATAATAGTGCTGCCAAATTTGGTGCGGCTCGAGGTTCTTTACGCTCACTGTCCAATCCTTCGAGTCTTTCAGCTCATCGAATCCTTCGGCCTCTATTCTCACCTGCAGCTTTTTCCCCCAGAATTCGCTTTTTGGCGTTACATCCGCAAAATACAGGTGTCCAGGATTCGTGTCATACACCTTTTTGAAATGCTCAACATTGGAATCATCGACTACCTTTACCGTCACGCGTTTAGCTGAAACGTATTCATCCCCGCTGTTACCCCACTGAATATACATTGAGTCACCGGTATATACAGGAGTCCAGTCACCATTACCTAAGTGTATTTCTGCGCCTTTGTTCTTATATTTAAGAACCTTTAACTCCACTTCTGGTTTTGCATAAACTTTTGCATCATAGAACCCGTGGCTGGCATTAAAATAATCATTCGCCGCAGAGAATAACGTCAGGCGAGTCATTCCCTTCCCTAAATTCCCTTGTAGATCTCCTGAATCAGTGAGGTTAATAACAGTACTGTCACTTGACGACCAGCGATAGGATCCCTCAGACGGTAGTTTATCTACCGTATCTTGCCTTACGAATGCCTTTTCATTCGACATGTCCACTATTGTGGCGTTAAATTTGATATTAACTGTCCCCTTATTCAGGATGTAGGAGACATCCACCGATTCCGCATTAAATCGCTCAGTAGCCGGTGACCTGATAGTCAATAAGGCGACGCCTGGTTTCACGGCCGAAAGTACGCCCGTATCCTTATTCACCACCACCACATTGCCATTATCTGAAAAATATTCGGTCTTAAGGTTATCAACATCAGCATTACTGAATGAAACTAAGATGCGGTGGTCCTTGCCATCAGCCCAGGATGCATTTATCTGTTTATTGACTGCGGTCAATTTTGGTGAGGCTTTATCTACCGTCAGATCATAGCTTGCCTGAGCGGGGTTATACTGCGTGTTCCCGGATGTCTGAACTGTCACCGTCACTTTGCCTGATTTATGCAGCGTGAGCCCCCCTGAGTTGTTGACACTTGCCACACTCTCATCTGAGACTGACCACATTTGCCGCACACCGCCCGGCACCCCGGTTACTTGTTGAGCGGTATAACTTTTAGCCCAAACTGTGCTCAGATCTTTATTGGCAAAGCGCAGTTCTGGCGTAATAGCCCCGATATCCACGCTAATATCTTTGCCGATGGTTTTCTTATCTACCTGAGCTCTCAGGATCGCCGTTCCTTTTACGTTTGAGCTGCCTTCTGCGACGTAATTACCACCGCCCATATCATTAACTTTAGTTAGCTTTAATCCTGGCAGCGTGCCAACATTCTGGATAGCGACCACCTTGCCCGGAATGACATTCCCGTATTGATCTTTCAGATGTACGGTAAAGGTGACCTTCTCTTTCCCATCCGAGCCAATAAGCTTTTTGTCAGCGCCAAAGGTGGACGCCGTGTCATCCACATCGGCCGGTGATACCATCACCTTGCTTGCTGCTTTGCTGTTTTTATCATCCAGCAACGCAGTCATCAGAAGCTCACCTGCGGTATTGCTGCGTACCTGTGTTTTTGCAACACCATTTTGGTCCGTCCTGGATGCCCGATCATAGCTTACTGACTGCCCCGTCAGATGCCAGGAGACGTTCATATCCGGTAATTTATTACCATTCGCATCGACAACAGTGGCACTATAGGTTACGCCATTAACATCGCCGGCAATGATGCTGTTTTTACTCGCCAGGACTTGCGTGATCTTCCAACTGCTTACGTCCCCCTTAACTGTCAGAACCTTGGTTTTACTGAACGTCTTGTTATTCACTTTGACAGAAAGCGTTGCTGTCCCTGTCGTTGTGCCGCTTACGTTCATTGCATAGTGGCCCGGCTTACCGACAACTTCCTCGCTTCGCTCTACGGTGACCGTAGCCGTACCTGAGGTCTTCTGGCCGCTGACGACCTGACCTGTCAACGGGTTGTCATATTTATCGCGTAAAAACAGATTCAATATAGCCACTTCTTTCCCGGCTGCGATCGTCGCCGGCGAGAGCGTTAACTCCGAGCGGCTTTCATCTACGGCTTCGGCACTGAACGCTACATCCGGTGCTGACGTGTTCCCTGACGGCAAAATAAGCTTAACCTCTGCTGTACCCGTTTTCTCACGCGTCAACGTCACTTTCGCTTTACCCGCACTGTCCGTTATGGTGACCTGCGCAGCCAGTTTGCTTCCTTCATTCGCGTTCCAGGTGACCGGGATCCCTGCACCCAGAGCATTACCGTTATTATCAACCAGTACGGCGCTGTAGGTTACGACTTGCCCCACGACGGCAGCCCCAGGCGTTACTGTAATAGCGCCTTTTAATACCGCCGAATGCTTGTCCGCCATAATAGTAAGACTGGCATGCTGGCTGGCTTTCACCCCATTTATCTCAGCGGTAATATCGGTTGTACCAGCCTTTCTGCCCGTAACCTTTGCAGCATAAACGCCCGATGATATTTCATCGAAAGCCGTACTCATGCTCATGCTGAGGTCAGGGGTAAAGTGGAGTTCAATATTGTTTTTCAGGCCCGGGAGAAGATTACCCTCTGCATCTTTGGCGATAACAGTGACAACGGTATTCTCTTTTTCCGCAACAATATTGGCAGGTCTAATGCTAAGGGAAGATGTATCAGCATCGACACTCCCTGCGGTAAAGATCGCATCTTTGTCTGCTGCAACCTGTACACCGCCGCCCAACATAGCGGTGACACGCACCTTACCGGCTGTCGTGCTGCTCAATTTAACGTCCGCTATACCCTGGTCGTTGGTATAGCTAAGGCGTGGAACTGTATTGCCAAATGCGGAATCCCAACCCACGGCCACACCGGGCAACTTGTTATTGCCATTTTGATCCTTGACCTGCACTCGTATCGCAACGGTATCTACGCCGTTAGCTTTTGCGGTATCACTGCCAATAACCTGAACGCTGTCAATTTGTGCGGTATTTTGACTGGCAAGCAGTCCAAGCGAGACCTGCTGGTCAGCTTTTCCACTTTTCGCGATGACGGCCCAGATCCCCTCTTTGGTCCCAGTGACATTAGCCTGATAGATACCTTGCCCTTTCTCAGCGGCAGTAAAATCTATACTTGCCTCATTACTGCTCCAGTCAACGTGCTGTCCCGGCACTGGGTTATTCCAGCGATCTGTCAGCCTTAACTCGGCTATCGCAACTGCATTTCCGTCCGCCGTTATTGTATTCGGTGATATTGAAAGCTTGCCATGCTCGACCGTTCCCGGAGCGAAATCGACCTGCGTGCTGCCTTCATTACCGTTATAAAGCATAGCCGTGACCGTTGTCGTAACGGCCTCGGTGCCCTTCAGTGCAACAACCGCGTCGCCCTGTGCATTGGTCATGGATACAGAATGACCAAGTTGGTTGCGATCTGCCTTCCAGGCTATGGCCGCACCCGACAACGGATTGCTATTCGCGTCCACCACTTTTGCTGTCAATATTACCGGCGTTGGCTGCCCGACTATTGTATTCTGTGAATCTGCAGTCACTGTTACCCTGCCGGTAGCCGCGTCTGCCTCAGCCTTCAGTTTCAACGCATTTTTCGCTCCGTTGTTAAGCTTCGCATCAATGTTAACTTCTCCGGCCTTAGTGGTTATCAGCGTGGCAAAAGCGAAGCCATTTTTATCGGTAAGTTGCTGCTCTGGCGTGATAGCTGCACCGTCTTTGCTGCTTAACATGACAGTAACCCCTTCCAGAGGGTTGTCATGAACGTCGCGAACCTGTACGACCAGTTGTACCGGATCAACGCCGTTGGCGGTGAGTGTCTGTCGATCGCTGGTAAATTGTTTAATCAGCCCCTGATCTTTATCAGCAACAAAGGCAAAGGGGGATGCGGATTGCGATGTAGACTGAATGGATGCGGTAATCACCACATCAGCGTGGCTCTTTGTGCTGGTTACTGGCGTTTCAGCCACCCCATTCTCATCAGTATAAGTCCGGGTCTTACCGATAACGACGACGCTATCGTCTTTGTTAGACGTCCAGTCAACCGGCATATCTGAAAGCAGGTTGCCGTGCTTATCCGTCACAACGGCCTGGAACACGGCGGGCGTTATACCATCGGCAATGCCGGAAGCTTCCATCCCATAGACAGAAGCAATGGTTGCAGATCCCGTGTGCCCAATAAAAGTGGTTTCCCGCGTAACTGCAGCCTGATTCACGCTGGCCGTTACGTAGGATATCCCGGCAAACGTGCTGGTTAGCGTGGTGTTTGCCTGCCCCTGAGCATCAGTTTTAACGCTTGTTTCTGCAAGTTTTGCCCCGTTATCCGCACTCAACGCCACCGGCATATCCGGCACGGGATTGCCCTGCGCATCCATGACTTTCACGCTGATGGTTTTCGGTGTTGTGCCGTCCGCCATGGAGATGTCAGGCGTCACAGTGAGATCTTTATCCGCTATCCATGCCGTGGCAGAATCGGCACGGAAGGTCAGCTTCACGTCTTTAGTTCCATTGCCATTAATACTGGCAGTAACAGCCGTTTCACCAGCCCGAATGCTGGTTACCGGCACGGTAACCTCTCCTTGCTCGTCCGTCTCCGCCGTATCCGGAACGAAAGCTTCATTGTCAGCCTTTAAGCTGACAGCCTGGGCAGGAACAGGGATGTTATTGGCGTCAACGACCTTCACTTTAATTTTGTTTTCGGCTTGGCCATTGGCAATCGCGTTATCCGCGACAGCTTCCAGCGTTTCAATCCATGCGGTGAGATCGTCTGCCACCGTTGTCACTTGTGTAGAGAAGCGCATATTTCGCGTTACAACCGCCACCGTAAACAGCCCAGAAACGTTACCCGCCGTCAATGTGGCGACATATTCGCCGGCAGCAGTGCGGGTAAAATCTGTCACGGTAGGCGCATCGCCATAATTCAGGGCTGTTGCTACCTCTGCGCTGATTTCATCAGCAGCAATATCGACCGGATTATTCTCACGATCTCTAATTAAAAGCGTCAGCAATTGCTGCGCTTTTCCATTAGCAGGTAAGGTTACGTTGGCAGGTGATAAAGTACTCGTATTGCTATCGATAGCGGCCTGAATAACCGTTACTTGAGTGTCTGCGCGTTGAGAAACGTTGCCTTTTTTATCCACGGCTACAGCACTTACGGTATAGGTATTGACAGCATCTGGCCCCGTCTGGATATTTGGTAATACAACAGCCCAATCCACACCGTTCTGAACGACTTTCCCTCCAGCAGAGAGCAAACCGGAAATCGACCAGTCGATCCGCTCCAGCCCATATTTACTGTTTACAGAAACATCCAACGTTTTTTGTTCACCAGCATACCCAGCGATCAAGTCTGCTGTACGCAGATGAATAACATCTTTCTTACGATATTCCAGGACGATATTATTATTACGTTCAACTAAATCGTAGCGGCTACCGAGCAGACTGCGCGGGGCGCCAGCGGCATCTAATTTGATCTGCCGCTGCCATGGCACACCAATCTGGTAATTCAAATCCGCGCCGAATCGCGTATCATTCTGACCGGATTTCCCCTTGCGTTGCTCAGCGTTAAACGTCAGCAGCGGTATAGGGGTATAATTTACCCCGAAGGTAAAGGCATGTGGATCTTGCTCGCGGGTACCCTTGCCGAAAAGCGCTACTTCTTTGCCGTAATATTGCTCATAGGTCAGCTTTCCGCCCAGTTGAGGTAGCGCTGGCAGCCATGCCTGCAGCCGAAGATCCCAACCGTTTGCCGGCCGTTCCTTATAGTCCTCGAAATCACGTGAATTCTTCCATTCGGTCAGACGATGGTAGCTATTGGCACTCAGTTTCAGAAAGTCGCGCCAATATTCCACTCCCAACCCCAGACGGGCGAAATCGCGGGAAAGGTCGTAGTCCAGGAAAACATTGCCACCCAGCATCCAGTCTTCATAAAACTGGCGATATCCAATACCTATATTTGACTGGGCACGGTCATCGGTTCGATGCAGACTCCCCTGGGTAAAGGCCAGACGATGATCCTGTTCATAAAAAGGAACCAACAGATCAAGCTGAGAGTTTTTCAGCGAAAAGTTCTTATTAGCATCAAGTTGTACACGGGCTGTACCGAACCGACTCATCCACTGCTGAATTTCACTGTTCGCTGCCCCTGTCGCTATTCCTCTGGCCATGGATGCGGCTGCATCACCGTTAGGTCGACTTGCCAGTATACCGCCGGCTTTCGAGGCTATGCCTGCAACTTCATGCGCTTGCGCATCTGAAGTCTGCTTTTTGTCCCACTGAATTTTAGACGAAGGGCCCCCGGGTACGTCGAGTTCATCCCCCATTTGCAGGTTGTCGAAACCTTTAGCAAAGGTGCGGAACTGGTTCAGCTTACGTAACTCGTCCAGCGTCATATTATATTTTTTCGCTACACTGGAAACCGTTTCACCAGCCGACAGCGTATATACCTGGTTTCGGGTTGTATTATGCGACGCACTTTGTAAAAACTGTTTATCACTTCCCGCACCTATTACAGCAGGTGTGAATGCTACTGCAAGTGGAGACAATATCTGGATACCAACATTAAACCAGACCAACAGTTTTTTACGAAATGAAGCGAAAACAATGGGTTTATCAGACATAGAAGTCAGTCCTTTATTAGAGATGAAACAGTCCTTTGGGTACTCAATAAAAAATACAGCGACTCACTTAGATGGAATTACACTTATTCATTAAAATAACTCGTTATGGCAACACTTAATTTCACACCAAATTTATAAGAAATCCCAAACCCTAATAATGTAGTTGGCTCCAACACCAAATAACAATAAGTTCATACAAGGAAAAGAATAGTCCTTCATGAATGTAGGACTATTCCTTCAAGATGAAGAAACCTAAAACCTTTACTGATATAAAACAATTCAATAACATTAAACCATTTAATATAAAATAGATTAATTAATAAGAGGTAAACTATTCGTCTCATCTGACTTTTCAAAAATAAAGTTAACGAAAACCATGTCGCCAGCTGGGTCACCCTGAAGATTCTCTCCGGCCTTACTGCCGCATTCTCTGTAGTTATCAAACAGGCGAACACAACAAATTCTGGCAGGTGGTAAACCATTAGCTTTCCCGCTACAATCCGCTCACCTATTCACTCAACATATATAAGGAGGATCCCCATGATGTCTTGTGAGCGCTTTAACCGTTCGCATACTTTTGGCGATCGTCTCTGCTCAAGCGTTATCGGTTCCGTGCTGCGATAACTTCGGCTTGAGCGAAGAAACTTACTGAATCCCTTCTCTCGGGCTTACCGGGTTATCGTCAGCGTTATACGACGAGGCGTTTGTACGCCATAACTCTTGAGTAAGCACATATGAGCACTTTATTAACCGCCCAATCTCTGCACCTCGACACCGCTTTCGGTTCGCTGCTGGAGTCCATCACTTTTACCCTGAAAAAAGGCGACCGTATTGGCCTGATCGGTCACAACGGCTGCGGCAAAAGCACCCTGCTGAAACTGCTGGACGGCACCCTTTCTCCTACCACTGGCTCGGTGACGCGTGCGGCAACCTGCCTGATGGCAAGGGTTGAACAGCATCTGCCGGAAAGCCTCAACGCGATGACCATGCTCGATGCCGTGCTGGCGCAAATTGAGGAAAACCAGCGAGATAGCGAACGCTGGCGGGCAGAAGCCCTGTTGGCAAGCATGGGCTTTAGCGAAACGGACTGGCGGCTGACCTCCGGCACGCTGAGCGGCGGGCAGCATACTCGCCTGCTGCTGGCGCGAGCGCTGATCAGTGAACCAGATTTACTGCTGCTGGATGAGCCCAGTAACCACCTGGACTTGCCCACGCTGCTGTGGCTGGAACAGTTCCTGCGCAGCTGGAGCGGCAGCTTCGTGCTGGTTTCGCACGACCGCAGCCTGCTGGATAACGTCACCAACGGTAGCTGGATCCTGCGCGATCGCTCGCTGCATTTCTTTGCGCTGCCGTGTTCTCAGGCACGTAGCGCGTTGGAAGAACGTGACAAGACCGATGCCCACCGTCATCAGGCGGAGCAAAAGGAAATTGATCGCATTACCGCCAGCGCCAAACGGCTGGCGATTTGGGGCCGGGTCTACGACAACGAAGATCTCTCCCGAAAAGCCAAGCAGATGGAGAAGCGCATTGACCGGCTGAAGGACGAGCAAACTGAGCTCACGGCGGGCAGCCAGTGGCAGCTTAAGCTGAAAGGCGAAGCGCTGATTGCCGACAGGCTGCTGGAGCTGGAAGCGTTAAACGTTCGGCCCGCGCCGGAGTGTGAGCCGCTGTTTACCCTGCCCTTACAAAGGGTGAAAAGCGGCGACCGCGTGGCGGTGATAGGCCGGAACGGCTGCGGCAAGTCTTCTCTGCTACGCCTGCTTTGGCAGCAGTACCAGCAGCCGGAACGTGAGGACGCTATTCGCCTGCATCCTCGCGTGCACATGGGGTATTACGACCAGACGCTACACCAGCTTAACGACGGTGATTCGCTGCTGGCGGCGCTGGAGCCTTTTGCCCCGCTCAGCGAGCAGGACCGGAAAATGGCGTTAATCAGCGCCGGATTCCCGTGGCTGCGGCACCAGCAAACCGTCAGTACGCTGAGCGGCGGCGAACGTTCGCGTCTGCTGTTCGTTGGTCTGACCCTGGCCCGCTACTCCCTGCTGATGCTGGATGAGCCAACCAACCACCTGGACATGGAAGGCAAAGAGGCGCTGGCGGAAACGCTGCAAACCTTTGAAGGTGGCGTGCTGTTAGTGACCCACGATCGGGAATTGATCGCCAAAGGCTGTAACCGCTTCTGGCTGGTGGATAACGGCGTGTTAAGCGAATGGCACGACCTGGACGCGCTCTATGTCCTGCTGACCGCCGAGGAAACCGGGCAGCCGGTGGCCGACGCAAAGCCGCAGCCAAAGCAAACCGTGGCTCAGCCCTGGCGTGAAAGCGATGCACTGCTGGAACGGCTTATCGAGCTGGAAGAAAAGCTGGCGGAGGACGTGGCGCGGAAGGAAAAGCACCAGAAACCGGCGCTGCAAAAACAGTGGCGGGAAGAGATTGAGGCGTTAAATAAAAAGTTAGCGATTTAAGCGTAAAGCCATCCTTCGGGATGGCTTTGTTTTTTACGCTCTGCATTGCTCGGCCAGCACTCTCGCCAGCCCGGCCGGGTTCTCCCAGGACATGGAATGCCCGGCACTCGGCACAACGGCCGTCGTCACCCCGGCCTGCTGGAAAGCGGTAAAATCTTCATCCGGCAGCGAAAGCTCACCGAAAATAAGCGTTTTGGGGATTTTTAGCTGAGCAAAAAGCTGATACCAGTCCGGCTCAATGCCGTTGACCAGACTTACTGCGGCACGCCAGGCCGCTTCGGGACAGGTGCTTTGCAAACTGCCTGACCACGGATTTGCCTCGTTAGCCGCGATTGCTTTTTGGTAACCATGCGCCACAAATTCGTCTACGGTCTGTGCGGCAATCATGCGGCTGTACATCCCACCGCCGGCACGAAAATTGGGTTCCGACACCATCAACCCCGCAATTTTCCCCGGCAGGGCCGCGGCCACTTCAATCGCGATACTGCCGCCCATGCTATGCCCGTATAAAAAGAAACGATTTAATCCTAAATGCTCAACCAGCTCAGCCACCACGGTTGCCTGCTCGTGGGTGCTGTAGCCGTATTCCTGCGGCCTTTCGCTGTAACCGCTGCCGGGTAAATCGATGAGAATACTGCGCCGGGAACTCCAGGCCGGATCGCTGACGACGCGGGGATATTCATAAGAGGACGCACAGCCAAGGCCGTGAATGAACAGCAGCGGCACACCCCCGCCGGGTAAATCCAGATAGCGCACGCGGCATTGCGCCGTGGCGGAGAAGAAGTTTTGCATCAGCATTCCCTTTTCTTACAATAACTGTTTTTATATACAGTATACCGTATTTTCCTGCCACTCCTTTCTCTAAAATGCTCCTGGCCGGCCTGGCTTTTAATGGCTTGCTCCTCTGCCGCAGTCGACAAAGGAGCAAGGGCAGAAATTACTTCAGGGGTTCGGGCAGCTTGATTACCCAGAAATCGTTCTGTGATTCCGGTTTTTCCAGCGGCTTCAGCTCGATTTTGGTCGCCACTTCCGCTCCGTCTTTCAGCAGATGACCTTTGCCGTCCACCCGGTAGTCATCGGCATTCGGCAGCACGGCCTGCAGGCCAAAGTCGTTGTCGTTGATCACGGCAATCGTCTGGTTATCAATCAGCGCCATGCCTTCGGCTTTTTCCTGCTGCCAGCCCAACTTGCGCAGATCGACAACCTCTTTTTTGCTCGCCAGCTTGATGCCGCGCGCCTTCAGTTGTTCAGCATCGTCAAACTCTGGGGCTTTTTCTTTATCGAACCCAGCCAGATCTGTGGCGCCGTTCAGATCGACCACGTAGACCAGGTTGCGCATCTGTTTGTTTTTGTCGCCGCCTTGCTCAATCAGCAGCAGGCGATGGTTGTCCAGCGCCACGATATCGCCAATTTTGGCATCTTTGGCTTTTTTATAGACGTCCACGTCGATCGGGTAGCCGTACATTTCGGTTTTACCGGTCGCCGGGTCGAGGCTGACCAAACGCGTGAACTGCGCGCTGTTTTTGGTTTTGCCGTCAATATCCAGCGTACTTTGCACCGCCGCAATAATCCGCCCATCCGGCATACGGGTTATGCCTTCGAACCCACGGTTAGGCTGGCGCCATTTGACGATATTCGGCAATCCGCCCGCCACGCCCTGTTCACCGTGCTCAGCCTGCGGGCCATATTTTTTCAGGATTTTACCGTCAGCATCGACGTGAATAACGAACGGGCCATACTCGTCACACAGCCAGTAACCGCCCTTGCCGTCCGGCGTGACGCCTTCGGTGTCCAGCCCACGCTTGTCGCTCTTCAGCTGTTGCAGCGTATCGCTCAGGGCGATTTCATTGGTGGCGCCGATCAGCCCTTCCGGCAGCGGCAGCCCGCTAATGGGCCCCTGCTCATCATGCAGCGGCTTCGCGTCGATGGCTTCGGCTTTACCATTGCTCACGCGAATCGTCATCAGTAGAGGCGTGAAGTCAGGGTTTGCAAAAATCTTGGACTCCTTTTTCCCGGCTTTCGGTGAGTCCGCATTGGGGCCTCGATCCGTCACGGTGGTAAAGATCAGGTCGTCGCCCTGCTTGCCCATAAAGGTCAGGCCCGAACCAACGCCTACCGGCAGTCCGTGAGGGAAGTTAGCGGCGTATTCACCTTTGTAGGCCACGCTGTCTCCTTGCGGGAACGTGACAACGTAACGGTCAACCTGCGCATCCGCAGCGTAAACAGCCAGAGGGAAAACGGTACTGCAAAGTAAGGCAAGTGTTTTTAATTTCATGGTTTTTATACATATCGGTGGTTAAGGTACCGGAGTTATAAAATAGCCAGATGACAGTAAGATTACACTTTGTGCTCTTAATTCCCCGCCCGGTAAATATCCTCTACGCGCTGCCGATAACCTTACAGCCAGCAGTGTTGAATGCCCTTCATCCGCTGTCTGGGATAAGAATATTTCACCGATTTAAGGATTTAGTATGTCAGTCAGGCGTTTTTCGATTTTGGTTTTCAGCACGCTGTTGCTTATTTTTCTCGCCAGCACGGCCTCCAACATTTGGTCCCTTACCCGCAGCAACCACGCCCTCAATGACGTTAACAGCGAAATCCGCGTCGTGTTATCCGTGATCGACCCCATTAACCACAGTCGCACGATGCGCGTTCGCGCCATGCAGGCTATTCAGGAGATGGAATCCGGCAACGCCGTGCAGGCCAGCCAAAGCCTTGCAGGGGCAAAAGAAGCGTTGGGTAAAGCAGACACCAGCTTCCAGGCTTACCTGGCTGCGGCCAAACAACCCGGGGAACAAACGCTCGCCGATGAATATAAAGCCGCCTGGCTCGCCTACCGCGACGGTGGACTACAGCCCCTGCTGGACGCTGCCAAAGCCAATGACAAAGTCCGCAGCGCTGAACTGGTCACGGCCACTATCCCGGCGCTCGATCGCGGGTTCGAAATCACGCTGGATAAGCTGCTGGCGTTCCGGGAAGAGCACGCGCACCGGCTCAACGACGACGCGCAGGCCGGTTTTCATTCGAGTTTTGTCGCCATTGGTCTGTTTGCCGCGCTGTTTATCGCGATTCTTGCCGCCGCCTTTGTTTTGCTGAAAGTGCGCGTCCTGAAAGAGCTGGATACCGCGAAGGCCCACTGTGCTGAAATTGCCAACGGCCTGCTGCATCGCTCCATTGATATCAAATCCAATGATGAAATTGGCCAGATGATGCACAGCCTCGAGCAAATGCGCCTGTCGCTCACCGAAATCATTAGCCAGGTACGCGAGTCCAGCACTACCGTCGGCTATGCATCAGAAGAGATTGCGGCGGGCAATACCGACCTGTCCGCCCGCACCGAAGAGCAGGCGGCCTCGCTGGGTGAAACGGCGGCCAGCATGGAGCAGTTGACCGTCACGGTTAAGCGGACGTCAGAAAGCTCGCATCAGGCCAATACGCTGGCTAACGGTATGCGCGCGGCGGCGAGTGAAGGTCAGCAAATCGTCGACCAGGTCATTGGCTCCATGCGCAATATCGAAACCAGCTCCGGCAAAATCGACAGCATTATCTCCATCATTGAAGACATCGCTTTCCAGACCAATATTCTTGCCCTTAACGCAGCGGTTGAGGCCGCACGTGCCGGTGAACAAGGCCGAGGTTTTGCGGTGGTCGCGGCCGAGGTGCGCAACCTCGCCCAGCGATCTTCCGTGGCGGCAAAAGAAATTAAGGAGTTGATTGAGCTGTCCGGCCAGCAGGTCACCAACGGCAGCGAGCTGGTAAACCGTGCCGGGGAAAGCATGAAGCGTATTTCCGCGTCGATTACTCAGGTCACCACGCTGATGGCCGAGATTGCTGTCTCTACCGGCGAGCAAAGCCGCGGCATTGAGCAGATTAATCAGGCCGTGCTGCAAATGGACGTGGTCACCCAGCAAAATGCCGCGCTGGTTGAGCAGGCTTCCGCTGCCGCGCATTCGCTTAAAGATCAGTCTCACCGGCTCAATGAAGCCGTTTCGGTGTTTAAACTCGCCTGATCACATTGCGGCTATCTCATCGCGCGTTGGGGTAGCCTTTGTTTATCTTCTATAGCGATAAATATTGATCTGCGTCACGGTCTGCCGTTAAATACAGTCTCTTGTTACTAGTCTGTTACTCATCATGATCGTTCGCCCGCCTCAACACTGGTTAGCTCGCCTCTTCGTCTGGCACGGTTCGGTACTGGAAAAAATCTATTCCCGCCTGCTGCTGAATCTGCTGCTTTCTATTAGCGTTATTTTCTTCCTGCCGTGGTATGAAACCCTCGGGATCAAGCTCACCATCGCACCGTTTAGCATTCTCGGCGTGGCGATCGCCATTTTCCTCGGGTTCCGCAACAGCGCCTGCTACGCACGTTTTAACGAAGCGCGCTTGCTGTGGGGGCAACTGGCTATCACCTCGCGCTCTTTGCTGCGTGAGGTGAAAACGCTGGCGGGGGATCAGCCTGAGGCGGTGCAGCGGTTTGTGAACTTACAGGTTGCCTTCTGCAACAGCCTGCGCATGACGCTGCGTAAAAAGCCGCAGCAGGAAATGCTTAGCCGTTACCTGAACCCGCAGGATCTGGCCTGGGTCAGCGAAAGTCACGCGCCGTGTAACCGCATTTTGATGCTGATGGGAAGCTGGCTGAATCAACAGCGCGAGAACGGCGTGATTTCCGATGTGCTGTGGCGCAGCCTGGACAATCATCTTAACGAGCTGTCGGCTGTGTCCGGCGGCTGCGAACGCATTATGTCTACGCCGATGCCCTTCGCTTACAGCCTGATTCAGCACCGCACGGTGTATATCTTCTGCATCATGCTGCCGTTTGCTCTGGTGACCGATCTGCACTACATGACGCCATTTGTTTCCGTGTTTGTGTCGTATACCTTTATCTCTCTGGATTCGCTGGCCGAAGAGCTGGAAGATCCGTTTGGTACAGAGGATAACGACCTGCCGCTGGATGCCATTTGCGTGGCAATTGAACGTGATTTACGGGATATGAACGATGAGACGGAGAAACCGGAGGCGCTGAAGCCGAACCGACATTATCGGCTGAGCTAGTTCGCCCCTCTCCCCGGAAGGGGGATGAGGAAAACAGAGATTGCCGTTCTTTTATCCCTTCTCCCCTTGGGGAGAAGGTTCGGATGAGGGGAAAGCTTGTTTACTTCAGCAGGCGAACCTTCACTGACTTACCTTTGATTTTGCCCTGCTGCAGTTGCTTCCACGCGTGGCGCGCCACGGACTGACGCACCGCAACGTAGACATGGATTGGGTGGACGTCGATTTTGCCGATGTCTGCACCTTCCAGTCCCATATCCCCGGTTAACGCCCCCAGAATATCACCCGGACGCATTTTGGCTTTCTTGCCGCCATCGATGCAAAGCGTCGCCATTTCTGCCTCCAGCGGCTTCACGGAAACGCCTGACGGGATCTGCTGCCATTTCAGCGAAAGATTCAGCATTTCCGCCAGCACGCTCGCGCGCTGCGCTTCTTCCGGGGCGCAGAAGCTGATAGCCAGCCCGCTTTGCCCGGCTCGCGCGGTGCGGCCAATGCGGTGAACGTGCACTTCCGGGTCCCACGACAGTTCGTAGTTAATGACCATTTCCAGCGCTTTAATATCCAGCCCTCGCGCCGCAACATCCGTTGCCACCAGTACGCGACTGCTGCCGTTGGCAAAACGCACCAGCGTCTGGTCACGGTCACGCTGTTCCATGTCGCCGTGCAGCGCCAGGGCACTTTGATGACGTTCATTCAGCGCATCGCAAACGGCCTGGCAATCTTTCTTGGTGTTACAGAAAACAACGCAGGAGGCAGGCTGATGCTTGCTGAGCAAAGCCAGCAGCAGGCCGATTTTGCCCCCGCGGGAGACTTCATAAAACTGCTGTTCAACGGACGGCAGCTCATCAACGGTATCAATCTCAATAGTCTGCGGGTCACGCTGAATTCGCCCGCTGATAGCGGCAATGGCTGCAGGCCAGGTGGCGGAGAAAAGCAGCGTCTGGCGCCTGGCTGGCGCATGGGCAATAACTTCATCGATGGCGTCGGCAAAGCCCATGTCCAGCATACGGTCAGCTTCGTCCAGCACCAGCGTTTGCAGAGCCTCCAGCTTCACCGTTTCTTTTTTCAGGTGATCTAACAGGCGGCCCGGCGTGGCCACGATAATGTGCGGCGCATGCTGCAACGAGTCGCGCTGTACGCCAAAGGGCTGGCCGCCACACAGGGTTAAAATTTTAATATTTGGCATGTAGCGTGCCAGGCGACGCAGCTCTTTGGCGACCTGGTCGGCCAGCTCGCGCGTTGGGCACAGCACCAGCGACTGGGTTAAAAACTGGCTGGCATCAATGTGCTGCAGCAGGCCAAGCCCGAAAGCGGCGGTTTTGCCGCTGCCGGTTTTAGCCTGCGCACGGACGTCTTTTCCGGCCAGAATGGCGGGCAAAGCCGCTTCCTGAACGGGCGTCATTTCGTGATACCCCAGTTCGCTAAGGTTGGCGAGTTGTGCTTCAGGTAAAGCGTTCAGTGCGGAAAAAGCGGTCACAATGGTCATCTCTTAATAATAACGGGCAGGCGCGTATGCTAGCAGATTCGCGTGATTCAGGCGTGAGTTTATCAATTTTGCTGCGTTAGCGAGTGAAACAGTAAAAACGGCACCTTTCGCTAAGGCACCGTTTTTCCGTAGAGGACAAGAGAGTTATTCGCTAATCGGCAAATAACCCTGCCATTCTGGCCTGAAGTGTTCGCCCTGCTCCGCTTTTTCCAGATGGATAAAATAATCCCCCACGCTTTCTAACAGCAGGCAGTCATCGACATCTTTCAGGTTGTCTTTGTGCTGCTGATAGCTTTCGACCAGCAGGCTGGCAATCGCCTTCTCTTTTGCCTGGGCTGGATTTTCCGCCACGAAGAAATCAAAGTCATGCAGCTCCGCCAGCGTTTTCGGGCTGTAGCCGCCGACGTTCACAAAAAAGAGCTTTGGCGTTTGTTCAGCGGGTTTATCTGAAAGACTAATGCGGTAACCGTCGGCCCAGCGTAGCTTGCCGTAACCGTCGATATGGATTTTATCTTTGTCACCAAACCATGCCGCTCGCAGCGCGGGCCACGCGTCCTCCGGCTTCCCGGCAGCCACAAACTGGACATCATGCACTTCAATATTGGATTTTCCGGCATTGCCGCCCACATAAAAGACGTAAAGTTCCATTTGTTCTCCTTATTAATCGCTATATAAAATAATATATAACGATTGATATTTGAATGACTTTCCATGTGCATTAAAGATTGATCGCCAACAGGAACGGGGATAAAAAAACGATTACTATGCTTAAGCTTCTCGCCCTAAGCTAAATCAGCAGCCAATGCAGAAGCTTAAACAGACAAGGAGCCAGAATGTTCGAAGATAATGACTATAAGCTGTATGTCATCGTGAACCGCAATGCCGACGTCAGCGTGCAAATGAATGCCGTGGGCCACCTGTGCGGCGGTATTATGCTTAAAGTCGATGAGCCTGTATTTCATGACTATCCTAACCAGGATAGCGGCTTAAGCGCCTGGATGAACCATTATCCAGTGGTTGTACTTCAGTCTAAAAACAGCGGCCAGCTGGCAACAGCGCTGGAGAAATGCAGGGAAGAAGGCGTGCTGTATAACTTCTTTACCACCACCATGCTGTCGCACTCTTCTGAGCAGCAGATCAAAGATACGCGCGACACGCCTTTCGCTGAACTCGATTTTATTGGCATTGCGCTGTACGGTGAAACTGAGAAACTCAAGCCGCTGACAAAAAAGTTTTCAGTCTTTAAAGGTTAAACACTCCGGGTAATGATGCCTTGCGCAGTTACCCAACCCTTACCCTTCGTCTCCGGCGTAAAAATTGATGATGTCATCTTCAAACCAGCAGCCCACTTTGTAATACATCGCACAGCCAATCAGAAAGCTGGCAATGAGTATTAATGCTGTCAACAATCCTTTCACTTCGAAACGCTCTCCCATGATACTTGCTGTGATATTGACAGGCCGGTTGAAAAAAAGTTCAGCGGCGAAACTATTCTGGCCGTAGCACGATCATCACAGGCTCTTCGGTCTTTACGATGGCAATTCTGTCACAACGTTCTGGTTAACTTGGGTTGCTAATTTTCTGAGCAAGCCAGGTGCCATTGTGTCCGATAACCACCCTCATTTCAAAAACGTCAGCGGTTTCTTTTTCCGCGCTGTTCCGGCGGAGTTTCTCAGCAGCGTGCTTTCGCGCACCCGGCCCGATTCCCCGGGGCGTTACCATCGGCCAGGGCAAACAATTCTTTATATGAGCCCGGTACGTGAGTGGGCAAGGCTGGCGATTGCCGCCCATATGCAAAAAGACGGCAAGCCGCGGCTGCTCGTCCCACTGTATGTCGAAGGCGCACGAGTGCTGGACCAGCGAGATGAATATTCATGTCTGGCTTTAGGCATCAACCGCGACCTGTCTAATCACTGCTGGCTCAGCGCTCTGCAGCAAAATATTGAACCGCCTTCCTGGCAAAACGCTGACCTGGCTCGCTTCTCCAATGCCGATGGCATTATCGACCGTTCCAGAAGTATTCCCGATGGCTGGCACCTGAATTTATTCCGCTGGAACGATCTTGGCGGCCCACGCGTCACGGTGTGCGGAGAACCGATCGCTGTTCCGCATCCCGAAAAAGTGAATTTGTAACGGCAGCACACTCAGCACACCCACGCCTGCGGCAGATCGGCATAGCGAGTGGTATAGCGCGGCGACAGCATATCGCGCTTCATCGCCCACGACTGCTGTATACCCTGCCCGGCAAAATAGATCGTGCCTTTGCCCTGTTTTTGATTCAGAAAGTCCAGCACGGTCATTAATTTTTCGCCGTTAGGGCGTGGAACATGGTTGTCGAACAAATCGAATTGCGCCACACCCTGACTAAAAAAATCCCCCAGCATAACGCCGGCTTTCTGGTAGCGATGCCCCGCCTGCCAGATAGCGTCCAGGCTCTGCAGCGCGGCCTGGATAATATCCCGGCTGTCCTGCGTGGGAATGAGCAGCGAGACGGACGAGCAGTTGCCGTAATAGGGTTCGTTCACGGCAAACGGACTGCTTTTCACAAAGGCAGAGATCACCCGGCAATATTGATGCTCAGCCCGCAGCTTTTCCGCCGCCCGGCTGGCGTAGCTGCCGATCGCCTGGCGCATATCCTCATACTCGGTTATGCGTTCTCCGAACGAGCGGCTGCAGATAATCTCCTGTTTGGCGGCGGAGAACTCATCCATTTCAAGGCATGACTCGCCGCGCAATTCGCGCACCGTTCTTTCCAGCACCACGCTAAAGTGCCGCCGAATAAAACGAATATCCGCATCGGCGAGCTGTAAAACCGTTTTGATGCCCATGGCGTCGAGCTTTTTCGACAGCCGCCGCCCCACGCCCCAGACTTCCCCGACGGGCAGCTGTGCCATAAGCCAGCGCTGGTGCGCCGGTCGGGATAAATCAACCACACCGCCGGTTCGCTCCTGCCAGGTTTTTGCCGCGAGGTTTGCCAGTTTAGCCAGCGTTTTTGTTGGTGCGATGCCTACGCCTACCGTCAGGCGGGTGCGCTGGCGAATGGTCGAACGGATCGTCTGGCCAAAGGCCTTCAGGTTGTAGCAATTGCTCACGCCCGTTAAGTCACAAAATGCTTCGTCAATGGAGTAAATCTCGACCCTCGGCAGCAGCTCTTCAAGCACGCCCATCACCCGCTCGCTCATGTCGGCATACAGCTCGTAGTTGCTGCTAAACGTCAGCACGCCGTGCCGCCTGAGCGCCTCTTTCTGTTTAAAGAACGGTTCCCCCATTTTGACAAAGGACCGGGCTTCCGCAGAGCGGGCGATGACGCAGCCATCGTTATTGGATAAGACCACCACCGGCTTTCCGGCTAAATCCGGGCGGAATACCGTTTCGCAGGAGGCGTAGAAGCTGTTGACGTCCACCAGCGCAAACATGCTTAGCCCGCCGCTTTGATGATAAAAGTGACGATGCCGAAAATATCGAGTTCGGCTTCATCGGTGACGGGAATCGGTGCCCAGGCGCTATTCATCGGCAGTAGCATCACCGTGGGGCGAAGCTGCAGGCGCTTCACGGTGAACGCCCCGTCAATCGCCGCAATGACTATATCGCCCTGTGACGCCGTTCTTGAGCTGTCCACAATCAGCAAGTCCCCTTCGCCAATTCCCCCTTCCACCATCGAATCCCCCGCCGCCTTTACGAAATAGGTCGCGCCGGGATTGCGCACCAGCAGTTTATTGAGATCGATACGTTGCTCAACATAGTCCTGAGCCGGTGACGGAAACCCGCACTGCACCAGGTCAGCAAAAAGAGGAAAAGAAGCGTCAGGGCAACAGGCCGCAGGTTTGAGAAGGTTCATGATACCGCCAATACAAATACTGTTTATATATACAGTATCAGGTAAAAAAGACACTTCAAGTAAGAAAACACGTACTTTTGCTAAGCCCTTCGTTTTGCAAGCGAAAAAATTCGAGCGTGCTGGCAGAAACCACAAAAACCTTCAGGTGTAATGAGCATCAGCATAATGATAGGGTCGATTGCAGGCCCGTTACCCAACAAAAGGACGCGTGATGACACAGCCAGTGAGTCAGGATTTGCTTAGCCAGCTCGAAACCCCGGAAGATGCCGCGGCGCTAAGCTGGGTGGAAAAACAAAATAAGCGCACCACGGACAGGTTTGCCACGGGAGAGCGTTTCCAGCAAATGCGGGGCGCGATCCTGCAGTCGCTGGACGATAAAACCAACATTCCCTGGGGGAGTCATTACCGCAACGCGGTGTATAACTTCTGGCAGGATGACGAACACCCTCGTGGCATCTGGCGCCGCACCACTGAAAGCTCTTATTTTACCGCCGCGCCAGAATGGGAAACGGTGCTGGATGTCGATCGCCTGAATGAAGAGGAAGGCGCGAACTGGAGCTATCATGGCGCCGATCTCCTCCATCCGGACTATTCCCGGGCGCTGATCTTTTTATCCAGCGGCGGCGATGCCTGTGAAATTCGTGAATTCGATCTGGTGAGCAAAACGTTTATCCCCGAAGGCTTTTTCCTGCCGGAAAGCAAAAGTTCGGTCAGTTGGCTGGATGAAAACACGCTGCTGCTGGCGCTCGATGCAGGGGAGGATACGCTCACCACCTCCGGCTATCCACGCCGCGTCTATCGCTGGGCTCGGGGCACATCGCCGCAGGATGCACCGCTGATCTACGCCGGTGAAGCAACGGACATGGCCGTTTCGGCCTGGCATGATGACACCCCTGGTTTTGAGCGAGATGTGGTGCGCTGCAGCAAAGACTTTTACCACGGACAAACCTGGCTGTTGAGCGGCCAGAACACCCTGACACTTATCGCCATTCCCGAAGACGCATCCTGTGGATTTTTCAAAGACTGGCTGCTGATAACGCTGACTTCCGACTGGCCAATCGCTGAGACAACCTGGCCTGCAGGTGCCCTGCTGGCTATTGATTTAGCTGATTTTCAGCGAGGTGAGCGCAATTTTATTTCGCTCTTCACGCCAAACTCGCGCACGACGCTGCAAGGCTACAGCTCAACCCGCGATTACCTCCTGCTTAATCTGAGCCAGGACGCCGTTGAGAAGGTTGAAATTGTGAAAATCGACAACGGGCAGCGACACTGTATAAAAACGCTTGAGCTACCCGATTTCACCAACGTCTCCGCCGGGGGTATCGACGATGAAAGTAACCGCTACCGGCTGGTCAGCCACGGGTTCCTGCAGCCCCACAGCCTGAGCTATGGCGATCTCGACACCGGCACGCTCAGCCTCGTGAAGCAGGATCCGACCTGCTTTGACGCAGGGGAATTTAATGTGACCCAGCACTTTGCCCTTTCGCTGGACGGAACCCGCGTCCCCTACTTCCAGGTGGCCGCCAAAACGCTGGCACTGTCCGGTGAGAATCCAACGCTGCTGTACGGTTACGGTGGATTCGAGGTCTCTTTAACGCCGCATTATCTCGGTGCCAAAGGCGCGACGTGGCTGCAAAAAGGCGGGGTTTATGTCGTCGCGAATATTCGCGGCGGCGGTGAATATGGCCCGGCCTGGCACCAGGCTGCGCTCAAACAGCATCGCCATCGCGCCTGGGAAGATTTTACCGCTGTTGCCACCGATCTGGCGGCGCGGAAAGTCACCTGTGCCGCAAAACTTGCCGCTCAGGGCGGGAGCAACGGCGGCCTGCTGATCGGCAATATGCTTACCGACTACCCAGAATTATTTGGCGCGCTGGTGTGTGAAGTCCCGCTGCTGGATATGCTGAACTATCATCGCTGGCTCGCGGGAGCGTCCTGGATTGCCGAATATGGCGACCCGGACATTGCCGAAGAGCGAGAGTGGCTGCGGCGCTATTCTCCGTTCGATAAAGTGTCCGCCGATGTGAATTATCCCCCTACGCTGTTCACCACCGGCACCCAGGATGACAGGGTTAGCCCGGCTCATGCCCGCCGAATGGTGGCACGGATGCAGCAGCAAGGGCACGCGAACGTCTGGCTGTATGAGGAAACGGACGCTGGCCACGGCAGCGCGCCGGAAAATAGCCAGACGGCGTCCCATCAGGCTATGATCGAAGAGTTCCTCTGGCAGATGCTGACCGGGAAATAAACGTGGGCGGTGCGTCAAAGGCGCGCCGCTTCGCCATTAGCACATCTAATGCAACAGCATATTTTTTAATTTTTATTTATCGCTCAAAAGCTATTTAATTCGTCCTCAATCAATGAAAAGGAGACCGATAAATGGCTGGCGAGAATAACCTGGCAATCCTGCTGAGCAATGCTGCCCCGGAGCTTAACCCAGGGAAATATGTTTTTTGCACTTTACCCGCGCCTTCAGCGGAATTAAAAGATGCAGCCATTGTGACCGTCCGGGAGGTTGAAGGTGTCACGCTGGTTTTGCCGCAGGATCTGGCAGATAAACATGCCGTTAACTACGACTACGTCGCCAGCTGGATCACCCTGAAGATTCATTCATCCCTCGCCGCTGTGGGGCTTACCGCCGCATTTTCACGCGCGCTGGCAAAGCAAGGTATCAGCTGTAACGTAGTGGCTGGGTATTATCACGACCATATTTTCGTGGCGCATACAGATACCGAATCAGCCATGTCGGCCTTGTCATCTTTGGCATCCGAGGCATAAGCGGGAAATAAGAAGGGGAAGCTTTTGCCTCCCCTTAACAGCGCTATCAGCTGCGGATAAATTTCAGGATGTCCGCATTGATGGTATCGGCATGCGTGGTATGCATCCCGTGAGGATAGCCGGGGTAGATGTGCAGCGTGCTGTTGCTGAGCAGTTTATCCTGCAGGATAGCCGCATTTTTGTACGGCACAACCTGGTCGTCATCGCCCTGCAGAACCAGAACCGGCACTGTGATGGCTTTCAGGTCGTCGGTCTGGTCGGTTTCTGAAAACGCTTTGATCCCTTCATAGTGGGCTTTCGCGCTCCCGGCCATGCCCTGCCGCCACCAGTTCCGAATGCTTCCTTCAGAAACGTCAGCGCCCTGGCGGTTAAAGCCATAGAACGGGCCAGAGGCAACATCAAGGTAAAACTGCGCGCGGTTTGCCGCCAGCGCCTTACGGAAGCCGTCAAACACCTCAAGCGGCGTCCCGCCCGGATTACTCGCCGTTTTCACCATTAATGGTGGAACGGCACTGACTAAAACGGCTTTCGCAACGCGCCCCTGAGGCTGCCCGTATTGGGCGACATAGCGAGCCACCTGCCCGCCGCCGGTTGAATGGCCGACGTGCACCGCATTTTTCAGATCCAGATGTTCCACCACCGCAGAGGCATCCGCCGCATAATGATCCATATCGTGCCCGTCGCTAACCTGATCAGAGCGGCCATGCCCGCGCCTGTCGAAGGCAATAACCCGGAAACCTTCGCCTAAGAAAAACAGCATCTGGTTATCCCAGTCATCGGCGCTTAGCGGCCAGCCGTGATGAAAAACAATCGGTTGAGCCGTTTTCGGCCCCCAGTCTTTATAAAAGATATTAACGCCATCTTTCGTCTTTACGAATGTCATAAACCTCACTCCTTGCTGCTATGAATTACGTTTAACCAGATAAAGCATAGTCGATGGACGTGGCGTGACCGTAAATCCTGCTGGCATTCGCCGCCGCAATCCGTACCATACACGCCAGCATGACACGCTGTGCGTGTTGGATTCAGAGCCCGAGACTTTCATGACCACTCAAAAAGAACAGTACAACCTGAACAAGTTACAGAAACGCCTGCGCCGCAACGTGGGTGAAGCGATTGCCGATTACAACATGATTGAAGACGGCGACCGTATTATGGTTTGCCTTTCCGGCGGCAAAGACAGCTACACCATGCTGGAAATCCTGCGTAACCTGCAGCAAAGCGCGCCAATCAGCTTTAGCCTCGTGGCGGTAAACCTCGACCAGAAACAGCCGGGGTTCCCTGAGCACATTTTGCCCGCTTATCTGGAAAGCATCGGCGTTGAATACAAGATTGTGGAAGAGAACACCTACGGCATCGTGAAAGAGAAGATCCCGGAAGGCAAAACCACCTGCTCTCTGTGTTCGCGCCTGCGCCGCGGCATTCTTTACCGAACCGCCACCGAACTGGGCTGTACCAAAATAGCACTGGGCCACCATCGCGACGATATTCTGCAGACGCTGTTCCTGAACATGTTCTATGGCGGCAAGATGAAGGGCATGCCACCGAAGCTGATGAGCGATGACGGCAAACATATTGTTATCCGCCCACTGGCCTACTGCCGCGAGAAAGATATTGAGCGTTTTGCCATCGCCCGCGAATACCCAATTATTCCGTGCAATCTGTGCGGCTCGCAGCCAAACCTGCAGCGTCAGGTGATTGCCGACATGCTGCGCGACTGGGATAAACGCTACCCGGGCCGTATTGAGACGATGTTCAGCGCCATGCAGAACGTGGTGCCGTCGCATCTCTGCGATACCGAGCTGTTTGATTTTGCAGGCATTACCCACGGTTCAGACGTGGTGAACGGCGGCGACCTGGCGTTCGATCGCGAAGAGATCCCTATGCAGCCCGTTGGCTGGCAGCCGGAAGAAGACAGCGCTGATGCCCCGCTGCAGCGTCTGGATATTCTGGAAATTAAATAATCCCCATTCCCTCTCCGCCCGGAGAGGGAAAACTTCAATGGTGTGTCGGCGGGTCGATTATCGGCCTTGGATCCGGGTCGGTCGGCGGATCGGGTATCGGCTGCGGCCGCGGAAGCGGGTCCGGTACCGGTACGGGTTCGGTGGGAAAAGCCGGGTCGCTCATCATCAGGCTGTTGCGATACAGCATCGTCATCTCCTGCGTGGGTGAATCGCCCTTTAAAGCATAGTCCACAAATCACAGGCAAAAAAAAGCCGACTTTAAAAGTCGGCATTGTATGAATCAATTGTGCTATGCAGTAATTCTAAAAAAGGAAGTAAGACAATATGGAGCGCAACGCCCATCGCTTGACGTTGCATTCACCTGCGAGAGAGAGTTTGCGCCTGCGCGGCTTTCGGTTTCTTGATTTTGCTCAATAACAGCGCCGTTTTCGCCCACAAACCCGCTTAAAATTCCGCAACTTTACAGCCATTTACTGCGATGTAACCACCAGGCAACACCGCCGATCATAACCACCAACATTATGCAGAACAGCGCGAAGCCGAAGGCCCAGCCGCCGCCGGGAATACCGCCGAGGTTTACACCGAACAGCCCGGTTAAAAACGTGCTGGGTAAAAATACCATCGCCATCAGCGACATGGTGTAGGTTCTGCGGTTTAAGGATTCCTGCATGACCTGGGAGATTTCATCTGTCATCACGCCGGTGCGGGCGATGCAGGCATCGATTTCGTCCAGCCCCCTGCCCAGCCTGTCGGCAATATCCTGCATGCGGCGGCGCTGGTCGTCGTTCATCCAGCTAAGCCGTTCGCTGGCGAGGCGAGCGTAGACGTCACGCTGCGGAGACATATAGCGACGCATGACAATCAGTTGTTTACGCAACAACGCCAAAGCCCCACGAGGCGGTACCTGCTGATCGAGCAGGTTGTCTTCAAGGTCGATGATTTTATCGTGCATCTGTTCGATAAATTCACTGGCGTGGTCGGTGAGCGCATCGCAGGCATCCACCAGCCAGCTGCCGCAGTCGGTTGGACCGGTGCCTTCATTCAGGTCGTTCACCACATCATCCAGCGCAAGAACTTGCCGCCTGCGGGTTGAGACAATCAACCGTTCGTCAATGTAAAGCCGCACGGCCACCAGCTGGTCCGGGCGTTCATCGGTGTTGCCGTTGATACAACGCAGCGTGATTAGCGTGCCGTCACCCACGCGAGAAACGCGGGGGCGCATGCTTTCACCGGCTAACGCCTCCCTGACATAGTTCGGCAGTAGCGGCGTGTTGGCCAGCCAGTCGGCGCTGTCGGCGTTGGTGTAATTCAGATGTAGCCAGCAGGGATGCTCGCTGTCGATAATTTCATTGTTGTCGAGCGGCTTCACGCCGCCCTTGCCATCCAGTTGCCAGGCAAACACCGCGTCCGGCACATGCAACTCGCTGCCTTTAATTACATCCACTGCGCAATCCTCAAGCTGGGTCAGTTCTTTCTGTCAGTCTAGCCATCTCTGATACGAAGGCAACCGCTGGTTGGCGTGAAACAGTCTGAATTAGCTGGGAAAATCGCTTAATCATTAGACAACCCACCGTCAGGGGCTAAAGTTAAACACAGAGCGATATCTGCCCGGAGGGATAAGGATCAGCATGTTATCAGAGCGACGTAAGCCCACCTCGGATCTGGAATTACGTCTGGCCATGATGCGCCAGCGTTCCGTCACCATCAGTACCTGTTGGTTTCTCTGGCTCAACCTGCTGTTCTCTGCATTTATATTCGGGCGAGATATTTTCACGCCACTGCGCGAATCGACGGGAACCGTTCGTTTTCAGAATCTGCTCGACGGCACCATGATAGTGATATCCGTGCTTTGTGCGGCCACGCTTTTTATGGTCAATATGATCGACAATAAGCAAAGCGAGCCGCTGCGAGTCTTTACCCACCGCGTGATAGTGCTGCTTAGCCCTTGCTGGGCATTGGGCTTTGTTATTTTGCTGTCGGAGCATGATGTCAGAACGGTGTTTCCTTTTGCCTCGTTGCTGATTTTTTCCGCGCTTGTTTCACTCTATTCCGACACGAGGGCGCTCTATGCCTTTGTGATTCCGGTCTGGCTGGTAGCGTTTGCCGGGAATCTTTTCTACCCGACAGGTGACGTTATATTCCTTAGCCTTATTTACCTGCTTATCGCCGCTGTTTTTGAATCGGGCCGACGTATTTTGCACGGCTGGTGTCGGCTGGCCATGCAGCGGGAACTGGAAAACAACACATTGATTCATCAGCTAAAATCGCTGGCAAACAGAGATCCACTGACCGGCATCGCCAACCGCCGCAGCTTTCAGCTGTTGCTGGATAAAAGCGTGCAGCGTGGGCAGCAGATGAACGCTTCGCTGTCGCTCATCATGGTGGACGTGGACCATTTCAAAAACTACAACGACCGCTATGGTCATCTGGCTGGCGACGAATGCCTGATTCGCGTCGCCCATATTCTGGAGGCATCTGTCCGCCACCATCGGGATCTGGTGGCGCGTTTCGGTGGCGAGGAGTTTGTTATTCTGCTGCCGGGTGCCAACAGCGAAGAGGCCGTGCTGGTTGCGCAGCGCATCCAACGTAACCTGGCTCAGGCCGCGCTGGAGCACAGCGCTTCGCCCGTAAATCCAGCGGTTACGGTGAGCCTGGGGATAGCGGGCTGGGCGAAAGAAATTAGTACGACCCGACTTATTGCAGAGGCAGATGCCGCGCTGTATTCGGCTAAAGAACAAGGGAGAAACCGCTGGCACCGCTATGGCGTGGAAAGCAACGTCGTAGCCGATGAGCCTGTCGCGGGATAAAAAAACCGGGCGATGGCCCGGTTCTTACTAGCGTAACTGGCTGTCTTTGGAGCCGCGTCGGTTATAGCCTGAAAACGTGGCCCGGTGCGCATCTTCCGCCTGCTGGCAGTTAATACATAACCTCACGCCCTGAATCGCTTTGCGCCGTGCTTCCGGAATGCGTTCGCCGCATTCTTCGCAGTACTCAAGGCTTTCGCCCTTCGGTAGCTCGCTGCGCGCTCTGGCCACGGCGTCGTCTACGGTACTGTCGATTTGCTCCTGAACGGCGCCGTCATTGGCCCAACCTGATGCCATCTCGTCACCTCCGCAATCGCTATGCCTGAGGTGACTATAATAACACTTTTTTTGACTAAATTTTAGCCGCGCTTAGTGCTTAATAATATACATCGTGCGGCTGTAGGCCACGTCTTCCGGGTTGTTGATCGGGTAGCCTTTCAGCCACGGTTTAATCAGGCGACCGTTGGTGTACTGGTAGATTGGCGCGATGGGCGCTTTTTCCTGAATGATTTTTTCGGCGGCGTTGTAATCCGCGTTCCGTGCTTTGTCGGTGGTTTCCTGCGCGGCCTGGGACAGCAGCTTGTCGTATTCAGGGGAATTGAAGCGTGAAATATTCCCGCTGTGGGTAGACGTTAACAGCGACAGGAAAGTAGAAGGTTCATTGTAATCCCCTACCCATGACGCACGAATGACATCGAAATTGCCGGTGTTGCGGCTGTCGATGTAAGTCTTCCATTCCTGATTTTGCAGCTTCACGTCAACGCCCAGATTTTTCTTCCACATCGATGCAATGGCAATCGCTATCTTCTGGTGGTTTTCGGAAGTGTTGTACAACAGCGTCAGTTTCAGCGGTTTGGCATCGCCATAGCCGGCGGCACGCAGCAGCATTTTCGCCTGGGCGTTCAGCTCCTGCTGGCTCATGTCTTCGAACGGAGAGCGGTCCGGCTTAAAGCCCGCGGTCACGTCAGGCGTAAAGCGCCACGCCGGTTTCTCTCCAGTACCCAGCACTTTTTCAGCCATCAGGCGGCGGTCGATGGTCATACTCAGGGCAAGGCGCACTCGAGCATCCGCCGTAGGCCCTTTCTGCGTATTAAACGCATAATAATAAGTGCCAAGCTGCGGCGGTGTGTAAACCTGCCCCGGAATGTCTTTCAGCAGTTTCTGGTAGAGATTTTTCGGGAAAGATTCGGTGATGTCGATATCACCGGCCAGGTAGCGCTTGGTGGCCGCCGACTCCTGGTTGATCGGAATAAAGGTCACTTTGGTCAGCACCGTTTTTCCGTTGTCCCAGTAGTTTTTATTCGGCACCACAACCAGCTTCTCGTTCACCACGCGGTCCTGCAGCGTAAATGCGCCATTGCCCACGAGATTGCCGGGTTTCGTCCACTCATTACCCAATTTTTCAACAACCGCTTTAGGCGTGGGATAGAAGGCAAAGTTTGCCGCCAGGCTTGGGAAGAACGGCACGGGTTTATCAAGCTGTACGCGCAGCGTTTTAGCATCCACGGCGGTAACGCCTAGCTGGTCTGCGGGCAATTTCCCGTCGATAATCGCCTGGGCGTTGGTGATACCCGCGAGCGCGGCAAACCAGGCAAACGAAGAGGTATTTTTAGGGTCAACCAGGCGTTGCCAGCTGTAAACAAAGTCCTGGGCGGTGACAGGCGTTCCATCGGACCAGCGGGCGTTGTCGCGGAGCGTAAACGTCCAGATGCGGTTGTCGTTGCTTTGCCATTTGGTGGCAACACCCGGCACCAGCTCACCCTTTTCGTTTTGGTTGACCAGGCCTTCAAACAGGTCGCGAATCACCTGAATTTCCGGCAGGCCAACCGCTTTGATAGGGTCCAGGCTCGCGGGTTCATCTTTAATATGTCTGACTAACTCCTGACTGCTCGCCAGCTTCGTTCCCGCAGGAACATCCGCCGCCCAGGCGCTTTGCAGCATGGTGGCCATGGCCAACGCACAACAGCTAAAACTGAGGCTTTTTTTCATCGCTTTCCTTCCGTGTTTTTGCATTCAGGAGATTGGTGTAAGTTACTGTAGCGTAATTTATTCTTTTGATTCCAGGAAAAAGCTCACATCTGCGGATTAAGGTGAGTTTTCCCTAAAACATTGCTATTAATGACGCTAATAGCCGCTTTATTCAGTGAGAGGAATATCATGCCCACGACCCGCCCTCGCCCCAGCGCGGCCATCTGCCGCCGGGCTGTGAACGCTACGGCAAATCGGTATTAGGTGCGCCGCTGCTCTATTTCCCAGCGACTCAAACGGAAGAACGCAGCGGGCTTATCATTGCCGGTACTCACGGGGATGAAAACGCCGCAATGGTGGCGCTTTCCTGCGCCTTAAGAACGCTTGAGCCGCAGTTCAGGCGGCATCATGTGGTGCTGGCTGTGAACCCGGACGGCTGCCAGCTTGGCCTGCGCGCCAACGCGCACGGCGTCGACCTGAACCGCAACTTCCCGGCGGCCAACTGGAAAGCGGGCGATACCGTTTACCGCTGGAACAGCAGCGCGGACAAGCGTGATGTGGTGCTTTCTACCGGGCAAACGCCGGGATCCGAACCGGAAACCACCGCGCTGTGTCAGCTTATTCATCAGCTGCAGCCCGCCTGGGTAGTCTCTTTTCACGATCCGCTGGGCTGTATCGAAGATCCGCACAGTTCCGCGCTGGGACACTGGCTGGCAGAAGCCTTTGCGCTCCCGCTGGTGACCAGCGTTGGTTACGAAACGCCGGGGTCGTTCGGCAGCTGGTGTGCCGACTTAGGCCTGCCGTGTATTACGGCTGAATTCCCACCGATTTCAGCCGATGAGGCCAGCGAGCGCTACCTGCGGGCGATGACTGACCTTTTGCACTGGCACAGGTAAACGTTAAGGGTAAAGTTTGCCCGTTTCAAAATGCAGCGAGGGCTCCACGTCGACGGCAAGCCAGGTGGGGCCATCGAGGTCGGCAAAGCGCACCTTAGCCGCCAGCGGTAAAGCGGCGGCAATGGCGCGCGATGTGCATAGCATACAGCCGAGCATGACATCAAAACCCTGTTCCCGCGCGGCCTGAGCCAGCAATAATGCCTCGGTTAAGCCCCCGGTTTTATCGAGTTTAACGTTCACCATGTCGTAGCGTCCGACAAGCGCTGGCAGGCTGCTGCGGGTGTGGCAGCTTTCGTCGGCACAAATCGGCAGCGGGTGAATAAAATTCGCCAGCGCGTCATCATCCCCCGCCGGCAGCGGTTGTTCCAGCATCGCCACGTTGAGATCGGCCAGCAGCTGGCAGCGGGCGGCCAGGCCATCGCTGCGCCAGGACTCGTTGGCATCCACAATCAAAATGGCTTCCGGCACCGCCGCCCGGATGGCCACCATCCGTTCGGTGATAAGGCGATCGTCCAGTTTTACCTTGAGCAAACGCGCACCCTTCTGCCAAAGCAACGCCGCTGAGGCAGCCATTTGTTCCGGGGCGGCAATCGTCACGGTTTGCGCCGTGGTCACCATTTCCGGCAATTCGACGGCGTTCAGGGCTGATATCGTGGTGTGTTTCAGGCGGGCTTCCAGGTCCCAAAGCGCGCTGTCAATGGCGTTCCGCGCCGCCCCAGCCGGAAGAGC
Organism: Cedecea neteri; assembly: GCF_000758325.1. Classification (NCBI taxonomy): domain Bacteria; kingdom Pseudomonadati; phylum Pseudomonadota; class Gammaproteobacteria; order Enterobacterales; family Enterobacteriaceae; genus Cedecea; species Cedecea neteri. The sequence continues at coordinate 3,535,016 of NZ_CP009459.1, forward strand.
CTGCTGTAATTCAGCGCGCGTCATACCGCGCTCAAGCTGTGAAAGTACCGTGGTGATTTGGGCCAGTACCGAAGCATCGCTTTCGCCATAGCGCGGGTATGGCGTGCATTCGCCGACGCCTTTTATGCCGTTCTCTTCAATTTCCACCACCACCACTATCGCCTCACTGCGGGTTCCACGCGATATCACAAATGGCGTATGGAGCGGCCAGGCTTCCTGGTAAACTTTCACTGTTCTCATCATCAGTCTCCCTTGGGGTTATCGCCTGAGTATAGCGAGCCCGCGCTTTTGCATGTACTTTCAGTTTTTTATGTTCATCACGGATTTCCTGGAATACACTGTCCCCGGCGTTAATTTTATGTAAAAGGAAGATTAAACATGTCACAAACCGTTCATTTCCAGGGCAACCCGGTCAAGGTTGCAGGTCAGATCCCACAGACGGGCAGCAAAGCCGCCGCCTTCTCTCTGGTCGCGAAAGATCTTTCTGACGTTGCGCTGAGCCAGTTTGCCGGCAAACGTAAAGTGCTGAATATTTTCCCAAGCATCGACACCGGTGTGTGTGCCGCGTCCGTGCGCAAATTCAACCAGCTGGCTACCGAGCTGGATAACACCGTTGTGCTGTGTATTTCTGCCGACCTGCCGTTCGCTCAGTCCCGTTTCTGCGGCGCTGAAGGCCTGAACAACGTTGTCACCCTGTCCACCCTGCGTAACCCTGAGTTCCAACAGACTTACGGCGTCAGCATTGCCGAAGGCGCGCTGAAAGGCCTGACCGCACGTGCGGTAGTGGTTATCAATGAAAACGATGAAGTGATCTTCAGCGAGCTGGTGAATGAAATCACCACCGAGCCGGATTACGCTGCGGCACTGGAAGTGCTGAAGGCTTAAGCTTAAAGCCTGTATGAAAAGAAAACCCCGGGAGACCGGGGTTTTTTGTTTTTACTCTTCGCCCTTCTTCTGGCTCAGCCCGTACTCACGCAGCTTGTTGGCGATCGCGGTATGGGAAACGCCCAACCGTTTTGCCAGCTTGCGCGTGCTTGGATAACTGCGGTAAAGCTGCGTTAACACCGAACGCTCAAAGCGGCTGGTAATATCGTCCAGCGAGCCTTCCATTGCCTCTTCCCCCACGGCCAGGCTGGCCGAGTCAAAGTCCGGCAGCAGGATGTCCTGCGGACGCAGCTCGTAGCCTTCCAGCTGGGTTAAAGCGCGGTAGATAGCGTTTTTCAGCTGACGCACGTTGCCCGGCCAGCCGTAGCGCGTCAGCACGCTGCTTAAATCGTGAGATAGCTTAGGCCGCGGTACGCCCTGCTCGTCGGCAAAGCGCGCCACAAACAGTTCCGTCAGCGGCATGATGTCCTGCGGGCGATCGCGCAGCGGCGGCAGGTTCAGGGTCAGGACATTGAGGCGATAATAGAGATCCTCGCGGAAATCACCTTTCTGCACCAGCTCCACCAGATTTTTTTGCGTCGCGCAAATCACGCGGACATCAACATGCACCTCGTGTTCTTCGCCCACGCGACGGAACGTGCCGTCGTTCAGGAAGCGCAGCAGTTTGGTCTGCATACGCGGCGACATTTCGCCGATTTCATCCAGCAGCACAGAACCACCGTTGGCCTGCTCAAAGAAGCCTTTTTTACCTTCGACGGCGTTGGCATAAGCCCCGGCCGCGTGACCAAACAGTTCGCTTTCGATCACATCGTCAGGAATAGAGCCGCAGTTCAGCGCCAGGTAAGGTTTTTGCGCTCGCGGGCTGCTCAGGTGGCAGGCGTTGGCCAGAAGATCTTTGCCTGTACCGGTATCGCCCACAATCAGCAGCGGCGCATTCAGCAGCGACAGTTTACGGGCCTGTTCAACCACATGACGCATTTTCTGGCTGACAGCGACAATCTGGTCAAAGGCGCTGAAATCGCTGCTGGAGAGGTTTTGCAGCTGGCGCCCCATGCGCACGGTAGAACGCAGCATCACCACCGCGCCCACCAGCAGCGGCTGATTATCTTCACCATCCAGATGAACCGGGGTTATCTCCAGCAGGAAGTTTTGCCCGTGGATCACAACATGTTCGGTATGGGAGTCGTGCGGCTCGCTCTCCAGCCAGCGGGTAAAGTTAAACCCGCTGATCAACGTGCCCGCATTATGGTTACGCAGACGATCTTCGCTCTGCCCAAACAGCGCGCAGCTTGCCGGGTTAGCCAGTTCAACTTTACTGCGCATATCCAGCGACAGCACCGGCTCCGGCAGAGCTTCAAGTAGCGCGCTCAGGGCGCGATGTTCACGCTCGGATGGCATCCACGGCACTTTACGCACATCGGTAACGTCAGGGATGCGGCGAATTTCCGCCATCAGGCTGCTGAAAGATTCAAAATCAAGGGAGGAGAAATTAAGGTAAATACGCCCGATCGGGTCAATTTCGATACCGCGCAAATCAATACCGCGCAGTACTAACAGATCGAGCAGTTCACGAGTGAGACCAAGGCGGTCCTGACAAAAGACTTCCAGACGCATGCAGGTGACCTTATGTTACGAAAAACGGCCTATACGACCTTCAGCCGGGCTGAAGGACCTCATAGAGTTGCAGGGATAATAACGCAGTTAGCCGTTGGCAAGAAGATACCTGTCATGAAATGTTGACACTAAAAGACAAACCACTGGTCAACAAGCACGAAATTTATACCTGCGCTGTAAACAACAAAGGGCAGCCGAAGCCGCCCTTAGGGTCAATGATACAAATTCAGCTAGCCGGTTTGTTTTTCCCGGAGGCCAGCGTCTCTTTCAGCTGAACCAGAAGCTGTTTACGGAAATCCCCCAGCCGGGGCTTGTCATCCTCCAGCCACGGCAGCGGACGACAGAGTTCCATCGCCTTAATACCCAGACGGGCAGTTAACAGCCCGGCCCCAATCCCCTGCGCGGCACGAGCCGAAAGCCTGGCGGCAATGTCCTGCGACATCCAGTCCATGCCGACTTCACGCACCAGCTCGCTCGCCCCGGCGAAAGCGATATTCAGCAGCACCAGGCGGAACAGGCGAATGCGGCTGAAATAGCCCAGTTCGATACCGTACAGCGTGGCGATGCGGTTGATCAGGCGCAGGTTACGCCAGGCAATAAAAGCCATATCCACCAGCGCCAGCGGGCTGACGGCGATCATCAGCGTGGACTCAGCGGCCGAGCGGCTAATTTCACGGCGGGCCTGCGCGTCCAGCACCGGCTGAACAAGCTGAGCATAAAGCGCCACGACTTCCCGGTCGTTGTGGGTTTCATGGATCGAGGCATACCAGCGCTGCAGCGCCGGATGGCCTTTATCCAGCCCGGCCTGGCCGGCCAGTTTTTCGCAGAACGCCCGCCCTCTGCCCGTACTATGGCTGGCGAGCAGCTCTCGCGCCTCGTCACGCTCTTCGGCACGCTGGCGCAAACGCCACAACCGCCGCCATTCGCTGGCAATCGAGCCAACGCCAGCCGCGACGATAAGCCCCCCGGCAACGCCGCCGCCAAGCGCGATCCAGTCCTGAGTCACAAAAGCGTTGTGGGTCCACTGTACGCCCTGAGCCACGACGCTGACGCCGAACAGCGCCAGCCCGGCGGTCACCATTTTGCGCCACAGGCTGCGTTTCGGCCTTAAAGCAGCCTCAATAACCGCCTCAGCCTGCCCTTCTTCGTCGGCAAGCGTTTCAGCGCTGGCGGTGACCGGGGTAAACTTTTGCGCTTCCGGTTCACTGAACGCGTGTGCCGCTTTCCAGTCCTGCTCTTTTTCCACTTCCAGCGGCTGCGCAAAATCGATGCGCGGTTTAATAGGATCGCTCATCGCAATTTATCTCCAATTAAGAATTCCAGCGCCGCATCCAGTCTGATGTGCGGCAGCGGACGGTCAACGTCCATCACCTGCGGCCGGAACTGTTCGAACTGAAAGCCCTGATTTTGCCAGAAAGCATTGCCAGGCAGGCGCGAAGGCACCTCCCCCGGATACACCGTCAGCGGCGCACCGTCGCTCAGGCGATTGCCGCGCAGTGCCGGGATTTGTTCCCCCTGCACGTCCACCATGCCGCTTTGCGTTGCCTGCACGGAAGCCAATCCCATGCAGTCCATGCTGATGCCTTCGAAGGCCGCATTTTGCCAGGCGTCCTGCACGAGCTGTTGCAGCAGAGAAACCATGTTGGCGTGCTGATCTACCGTAACATGGTCGGCTTTGGTGGCCGCAAACAGCAGCTTATCGATCACCGGGGAAAACAGACGGCGGAACAGCGTGCGCTGCCCGTAGTGGAAGCTTTGCATTAGCTGGGTTAACGCCAGCCGCATATCGTTGAACGCCTGAGGCCCGCTGTTGAGCGGCTGCAGGCAATCCACCAGCACTATCTGACGGTCGAAGCGCAGGAAGTGATTCTTGTAGAACCCCTTCACCACCTTTTCACAGTAGTAATCAAAACGCGCGCGCAGCATGCCGATGTTGCTGCCCTTATCCGCCTGGGCCAGCTTCGACTCACCAAAAGCATCCACATCTGGCCACGGGAAGAACTGCAGCGCGGGTGCGCCCGCCATGTCTCCGGGCAGGATAAAGCGCCCCGGCTGAATAAAATGCAGCCCTTCTTTTTTGCAGCGCATCAGGTAGTCGGTCCACGCTTCGGCAATCGCCGCCAGGCGGTTTTCATCGGCGGGAGCGAGAGGATCTAACCCTTCGCAAAGGCGGCGCCATTCCGCCGACCACTCGGCGCGCTGGCCCTGCAGCAGGCCGGTCATCTGGCGCGACCAGCTCAGGTAATCCTGTGCCAGCATGGGCAGGTCGAGCAGCCACTCACCAGGGTAATCCACAATTTCCAGGTAAAGCGTGGACGTGTCTTTGAAGTGGCGCAGCAGCGAGTCGTTAGAACGGTATCGTAGCGCCAGGCGCATTTCGCTTACGCCGCGAGTCGGCGTCGGCCAGGCTGGAGGCGTGCCAAAAAGCTGCGCCATACCTTCATCATAGGTGAAACGTTGAATGCCCAGATCGCGCTGTGGTACACGTTTAACGCCAAGCAAACGCTCTTCACGCGCGGCGCTAAGCATTGGCAGCCGTGCACCGGTATGAATGCCCAGCAGTTGGTTGACCATCGCGGTGATAAATGCGGTTTTACCGCTGCGGCTCAACCCGGTTACCGCGAGGCGTAAATGACGATCGACGCCCCGGTTTACCAGGGCGTTAAATTCGTTTTTGAGTCGGTTCATAAGCGTCCTGATTGCCTTCCGCTGCAGAAAATACCTTCATTGATAATATCAAATGGGGGCGATTGCCAGGAATCAAAGCATGGCGCGGAGGAACCCGCCGCCGGGAGGAAGGTTATTTTGCCATGCGGCGGTCGTAACGATCAGAGACGTTGCGCAGGATGCGGGTCAGTAACGGCTCCAGCACCACGGCCAGTATCATTTTCAACGGACGGCGGGCTACCGATTTGATCGCCCACGCCGCAAAACCCGCCGGGCCGAAGCGCAGCGCGGCAAGTAAAGCAAGCTTCCCGGCAAGTTTCAGGCCTGGTTTAGCTTTCTGGCTGACGGAATGGAATGTAGTCATTGTCTCTCCAAAAGCGGTTAATTGCGGTGCGCGGTTGGCATTGAGCCTGGGCGCCCTCACCCCGGCCCTCTCCCCCAGGAGAGGGAGAAAACCTGTTTATCCCTTCTCCCTCAATAGCAAAATAGCGCCTCTGTTTATCCCTTTTCCCTCAATGGCAGAATAGCACCTGTCTATCCCCTCTCCCTCAATGGCGGAAAAGCACCTGTTTATCCCCTCTCCCTCAGGGAGAGGGTTAGGGTGAGGGTTGTTTTACAGCTGACGAAAACGGCTGCGCAGCGTAAAGGTGTCAGACGTAATATAACGCTCCATCGAGCGTAAACGTTGCTCACCGGCAGCCAGCTCCGCATCCACCGCGTTCAGCAGATCGCGGTTGGTTGGTTGCGTATCTTTTTCATCTGCGCCGTAGGGCATGGGGTCGAGCACGAAAGTCATCACGATGTAGGCCACCAGCACAAAGAACGACAGGCCAAAGAATATCGATAAAATCGCAATGGCGCGAACCAGCTTGACCGGCACATCAAGGTATTGCGCAATACCCGCGCAAACCCCTTTCACCATCCCTTTCTCAGGGATGCGCCACAGCTTACGACCGGAAAATGAATTCACCATTAGTTGTTTCTCCAGTTCGGGTGTTCGGCATCGAGGATCTGTTCCAGAGACTGAATGCGCTCCCGCATCTGTCGCGCCTCATCGGTCAACTGGGCGAGCCGCTGCTGCTCACTCTGTGAAAGCTGCCCTGCATCAGGACGGTTGCTGTAGTGAAGCCACAGCCAAATCGGCGCCACGAACAGCACAAAGATGGTCAGCGGGATAGCAAGAAAAAGCGCAGTCATGTGTACTCCTTACGGGTCAGGCTTGAGTCGCGATGCACCGGGCGCATCGCGGCCTGGATTATTATTGACGATCCTGGTTCATTTTTGCTTTCAGCGCGGCAATCTGGGCGCTGATTTCATCATCCGCTTTCAGCTCGGCAAACTGCGCGTCCAGAGACTTCTGTTTGCCAAAGGCGTGGCTTTCCGCCTCGGATTCCATCTGGTCGATGCGGCGCTCGAAAGATTCGAATCGGGCCATCGCTTCATCCAGTTTACCGCTATCCAGCTGGCGGCGAACATCGCGTGAAGAAGAGGCCGCCTGATGACGCAGGGTCAACGCCTGCTGGCGAGCGCGAGTTTCGCTCAGCTTGTTTTCCAGCTCGCCGATTTCTTTCTTCATGCGCGCCAGAGTTTCATCCACGTGCACGACTTCATTTTCCAGCGTGACTATCAGGTCAGTCAGCTTCTGTTTTTCAATCAGTGCGGCACGCGCCAGATCTTCTTTCTCTTTACGCAGCGCCAGTTCGGCTTTTTCCTGCCATTCGGCCTGCTGCGCGGTAGCTTGTTCCACGCGGCGGCTCAACTGTTTCTTTTCGGCCAGAGCGCGGGCTGAAGTGGAGCGCACTTCCACCAGCGTGTCTTCCATTTCCTGAATCATCAGGCGCACAAGCTTCTGCGGATCTTCCGCTTTCTCCAGCAGGGAGTTGATGTTCGCATTCACGATGTCGGCAAAACGAGAAAAAATACCCATAATTCAATCCTCTTAGTCATTATCTCAGGTGCCAGGCACTCTGCTCTGACAGGATATTGCAGCATCCGTGCCAACTTTTTATTTCATTGATTAATAAGGATTCATGGAAATTTGACGATCCCATAAAAGCCGCTATAGTGGTTAAATTAACTAACTATTAGTGAATTTAACCATGCCTGAAAATAAGGACAGCCTGATCGGAGAGGCGAATAGCTTTCTGGAGGTCATGGAGCAAGTTTCCCGTCTGGCCCCGCTGAATAAGCCCGTGCTGGTCATCGGCGAACGCGGCACCGGGAAAGAGCTTATCGCCAACCGCCTGCATTTCCTCTCCCAGCGCTGGCAGGGGCCGTTTATCTCCCTCAACTGTGCGGCGCTGAACGAAAACCTGCTCGACAGCGAGCTGTTTGGCCACGAAGCAGGGGCGTTTACCGGCGCGCAGAAGCGCCACCAGGGCCGCTTTGAGCGCGCGGAAGGCGGCACGTTGTTTCTGGATGAACTGGCCACGGCCCCAATGCTGGTGCAGGAGAAGCTGCTGCGGGTGGTGGAATACGGCGAACTTGAGCGCGTGGGCGGCAGCCAGCCACTGCAGGTGAATACTCGCCTGGTCTGCGCCACCAACGCTGATTTGCCGGAGTTGGCCGAACAAGGGAAATTCCGCGCCGACCTTCTCGACAGACTGGCGTTTGACGTAGTGATGCTCCCGCCCCTGCGCGAGCGGCGATCGGATATCCTGCTGCTGGCCGATCACTTTGCCATTCAAATGTGCCGGGAACTTAATCTGCCGCTGTTCCCCGGCTTTACCGGGAGGGCCTGCGAGACGCTGCTTAACTATGGCTGGCCGGGCAACATCCGTGAGCTGAAAAACGTGGTCGAGCGCTCGGTTTACCGCCACGGCTCAAGTGATGAAGCACTGGATAACATTATCCTTAACCCTTTTACTCATAAACCTGCCCCGCTCCATCAGGCCAGACAAGAGGCTCCGGCGAACCTGCCCGGCCTGCCGCTCGATCTGCGAAGCTGGCAAAACGAACAGGAGAAAAACCTGCTGGAACAAAGCCTGAAGCAGGCAACTTTTAACCAGCGCCGGGCTGCAGAACTGCTGGGCGTGAGTTATCATCAGCTACGAGCGATGCTGAAAAAGCACCAGTTAAGCAGCCTGACGCCGGACTGAACGGCGTTTTTTTCATCGTCCTGCGCAGAAAATTGCCGATCGTCACCAGTAATTTTGGGGAGAAGGCAAGAGTGCGATACACTTTGCCCATCACTTGAGATAACTCAAAAACTTATGCGCGGAATGCTCTCCTCCCTGTTACTGGGTTTATGCTGCCTGAGCGGCGCGGCACGTGCCGCTGCGCCCGCTGAAAAACCGGCAGATATTCGCCGCAGTGGCTTTGTTTATTGCGTCAACGGGCAGGTCAACACCTTTAACCCGCAGATGACCAGCGGCGGCCTGACCGTTGACACGCTGGCGGCGCAGCTTTATGACCGCCTGCTGGACGTTGACCCTTATACCTATCGCCTGGTGCCTGAGCTGGCGGAAAGCTGGGAAGTGCTGGATAACGGCGCGACTTACCGTTTCCACCTGCGCCACAATGTCCAGTTCCAGACTACCGCCTGGTTTAAGCCTACCCGCGCGCTAAACGCCGATGATGTAGTGTTTACCTTTGAGCGTATCTTCGACCGCAACCACCCGTGGCATAACGTTAACGGCGGCAGCTACCCCTATTTCGACAGCCTCCAGTTCCCGGAAACGGTGAAAAGCGTTCGCAAGCTGGATGACAATACCGTTGAATTCCGCCTCAATAAGCCGGACGCCTCCTTCCTCTGGCACCTGGCGACCCATTACGCGTCGGTGATGTCCGCCGAATACGCCGCGCAGTTGACCAAATCTGACCATCAGGAATTGATGGACAGACAGCCGGTCGGCACCGGCCCTTTCCTGCTTAGCGAATATCGCGCAGGGCAGTACATTCGCCTTGCGCGCAACCAGCACTTCTGGCGCGGCGTACCGCTGATGCCGCAGGTGGTGGTCGATCTGGGTTCCGGCGGTACCGGGCGTCTTTCCAAATTACTCACCGGTGAATGCGACGTGCTGGCCTGGCCTGCGGCAAGCCAGCTGACTATTCTGCGTGACGACCCGCGTCTGCGCCTGACGCTGCGCCCGGGCATGAATATCGCGTACCTGGCGTTTAACACCAACAAGCCGCCGCTGAATAACCCGGCTGTGCGGCATGCGCTGTCCCTTGCTATTAATAATCAGCGCCTGATGCAGTCTATTTATTACGGTACGGCAGAAACGGCCGCATCCATTTTGCCTCGCGCCTCCTGGGCCTACGATAACGACGCAAAAATTACCGAATACAACCCGGCGAAAGCCCGTGAGCAGTTACAGGCCCTGGGCGTGGATAAACTGGAACTCCGTCTGTGGGTGCCGACCAGCTCTCAGGCCTGGAACCCAAGCCCGCTGAAAACCGCCGAGCTTATTCAGGCGGATATGGCGCAGATTGGCGTGAAGGTGATTATCGTGCCGATGGAGGGGCGATTCCAGGAAGCCAGGCTGATGGACATGAATCACGATTTGACGCTTGCCGGCTGGGCAACGGACAGTAACGACCCGGACAGCTTCTTCCGTCCGATGCTGAGCTGCGCGGCAATCGGCTCACAAACTAACTATGCCCGCTGGTGTAACCCGCATTTCGATAGCGTTCTGCAAAAAGCGCTCTCTTCCCAGCAGCTTTCCGCCCGTATTGAAGCCTACAATGAAGCACAGGATATTCTGTCTGCGGAGCTGCCGGTGCTGCCGCTGGCCTCTTCGTTAAGGCTGCAGGCCTACCGCTACGACATGAAAGGCCTGGTGCTCAGCCCGTTCGGCAACGCCTCGTTTGCGGGCGTGTCCAGGGAAAATGAAGAGGCGAAAAAATAATGATCATTTTCACATTACGGCGATTATTGCTGCTGCTGATCACCCTGCTGTTTCTGGCGGTGGTCGGCTTTAGCCTCAACTATTTTACGCCCCACGCGCCGCTGCAGGGTGCCTCGCTGTGGAACGCCTGGGTGTTCTGGTTTGACAGCCTGCTGCACTGGGATTTTGGCGTCTCCAGCATTAACGGCCAGTCGATTAACGAGCAATTACGCGACGTGTTCCCGGCCACCATGGAGCTGTGCATTCTGGCCTTCGGCCTGGCGCTGCTGATTGGTATTCCGGTGGGGATGCTGGCAGGCATCATGCGCAATAAGTGGCAGGATAAGCTGATCAGCGCTCTGGCGCTGGTGGGCTTTTCGATTCCGGTGTTCTGGCTGGCGCTGCTGCTGACGCTGTTCTTCTCGCTGACGCTGGGCTGGTTCCCGGTTTCCGGGCGTTTTGACCTGCTTTATGAGGTCAAGTCCGTCACCGGCTTTGCGCTGGTGGATGCGTGGCTCTCGGACTCACCTTATCGCAGCGAGATGATCGTCAGCGCCCTGCGCCATATGGTGCTGCCGGTCGCCGCTCTCGCCGTCGCGCCGACCACCGAAGTGATTCGCCTGATGCGGATCAGCACCATCGAGGTGTTCGACCAAAACTACGTCAAAGCCGCCGCCACGCGAGGGCTTTCCCGCTTCACTATTTTGCATCGCCATGTGCTGCACAACGCGCTGCCGCCGGTGATCCCTCGCCTGGGGCTGCAGTTTTCAACCATGCTGACGCTGGCGATGATCACCGAAGTGGTCTTTAGCTGGCCGGGCCTGGGCCGCTGGCTGATTAACGCTATCCGCCAGCAGGATTACATGGCGATTTCCGCCGGGGTGATGGTGATTGGCTCGCTGGTGATTATTGTTAACGTGATTTCCGATATTTTGGGCGCTATGGCCAACCCACTGAAGCATAAGGAATGGTATGCCTTACGATAGCGTCTACCGCGAAAAGCGACCGCCAAGTACGCTGCGACTGACGTGGCGAAAATTCTATGGCGATACCACCGCGATGATTGGCCTCTACGGCTGCGGCGGCCTGGCTATTCTGTGTCTGTTCGGCGGTCTTTTTGCCCCGTATCAAATTGACCAACAGTTTTTGGGCTATCAGCTTTTGCCGCCGTCATGGTCCCGCTATGGCGAGGTTTCGTTCTTCCTCGGTACCGACGATCTTGGCCGTGACGTGCTGAGCCGCCTGCTTAGCGGCGCGGCGCCAACCGTAGGAGGGGCGTTTGTCGTCACGCTTGCAGCGACAATTTGCGGCATCGTGCTCGGCGTGATTGCCGGGTCGACTCACGGTCTGCGCTCGGCGGTGCTGAACCACATTCTCGACACGCTGCTGTCGATTCCGTCCCTGCTGCTGGCGATTATCGTGGTCGCCTTTGCTGGCCCACATCTCAGCCATGCGATGTTTGCCGTCTGGCTGGCGCTGCTGCCGCGAATGGTGCGCTCGGTCTACAGCGCGGTGCACGATGAACTGGAGAAAGAGTATGTGGTCGCCGCCCGTCTGGATGGCGCTACTACCCTGAACATTCTGTGGTTTGCCGTCATGCCCAATATCACCGCCACGCTGGTCACAGAAATCACGCGAGCGCTGTCTATGGCGATTCTGGACATTGCCGCGCTTGGTTTTCTCGATCTGGGCGCACAGCTCCCTTCCCCGGAATGGGGCGCGATGCTCGGCGATGCGCTGGAACTGATTTACGTTGCGCCCTGGACGGTCATGCTGCCAGGCGCCGCCATCATGATAAGCGTCCTGCTGATCAACCTGCTTGGCGACGGCCTGCGCCGCGCGATTAACGCGGGGGTGCAATAATGCCGCTACTTGATATCCGCAACCTGACCATCGAATTTATGACCGCCGAAGGCTGGGTGAAAGCCGTCGATCGCGTGAGCATGACGCTGGCCGAAGGGGAAATTCGCGGTCTGGTCGGCGAGTCCGGCTCCGGGAAAAGTCTCATCGCGAAAGCTATCTGTGGCGTCACCAAAGATAACTGGCGGGTCACCGCCGACCGTATGCGCTTTGACGATATCGACCTGCTGCGACTCTCGCCGCGTGAGCGCCGCCGCCTGGTAGGTCACAACGTGTCGATGATTTTCCAGGAGCCACAATCCTGCCTGGATCCGTCTGAAAGAATTGGTCGTCAGCTGACCCAAAACATTCCCGGCTGGACTTATAAAGGCCGCTGGTGGCAGCGCTTCGGCTGGCGCAAGCGCCGGGCTATAGAACTGCTGCACCGCGTGGGGATTAAAGATCACAAAGACGCCATGAGCAGCTATCCGTACGAACTGACGGAGGGTGAATGCCAGAAAGTGATGATCGCCATCGCGCTGGCAAACCAGCCACGCCTGCTCATTGCGGACGAGCCCACCAACGCCATGGAGCCGACCACACAGTCGCAGATCTTCCGTTTATTAACACGGCTCAATCAGAACAACAACACCACTATTCTGCTGATTAGCCACGACCTGCAGATGCTGAGCCAGTGGGCGGATAAAATTAACGTGATGTACTGCGGGCAAACCGTGGAAAGCGCGACGAGCGAAGAGCTGGTTGCCACGCCGCATCACCCGTATACCCAGGCGCTGATCCGCGCTATCCCTGATTTTGGTAGCCCAATGCCGCATAAGAGCCGGTTAAACACCATGCCGGGCGCGATTCCACTGCTGGAGCAATTGCCGATGGGCTGCCGCCTTGGGCCACGCTGCCCTTATGCCCAGCGCAAATGCATTGAAGCGCCGAGGCTTGAAGGGGCGAAAAATCACCTGTACGCCTGTCATTTCCCGCTGAATATGGAGAGTCAGTAATGGTCGAAACGCTGCTGGAAGTCCGCAATTTAAGTAAGACGTTTCGCTACCGTACCGGTTTGTTCCACCGCCAGCACGTCGAAGCGGTGAAGCCGCTCAACTTTACGCTGCGCGAGAAACAGACGCTGGCGATTATCGGGGAAAATGGCTCGGGCAAATCGACGCTGGCAAAAATGCTGGCGGGGATGATTGAACCGACCACCGGCGAGTTAGTGATCGACGATCACCCTCTCCACTTCGGCGATTATTCCTGGCGCAGTCAGCGGATCAGGATGATATTTCAGGATCCCAGTACGTCCCTGAACCCGCGCCAACGTATCTCGCAGATTCTGGACTTCCCGCTGCGGTTGAATACTGAGCTGGAGCCGGAGCTGCGGCAAAAGCGCATTCTGGACACCTTACGCATGGTTGGCCTGCTGCCGGACCACGCCAGCTATTACCCGCATATGCTGGCACCGGGGCAAAAACAGCGTCTGGGCCTGGCCCGCGCGCTGATCCTCAGGCCAAAGGTGATTATTGCCGATGAAGCGCTGGCGTCGCTGGACATGTCCATGCGCTCACAGCTGATCAACCTGATGCTTGAGCTGCAGGAAAAACAAGGGATTTCTTATATTTACGTGACTCAACACATTGGCATGATGAAGCATATCAGCGACCAGGTGATGGTGATGCACGAAGGCGAAGTGGTGGAGCGCGGCAGCACGGCCGACGTGCTCGCCTCCCCACTGCATGAATTGACTAAGCGGCTGATTAACAGCCACTTCGGCGAGGCTTTAACCGCTGACGCCTGGCGTAGAGATCGTTGATTCGCACTTTTCCTAACGGAAAAGTGGTCGGATTAACGCTTACGCAGGAGTCATGTTAGAATCGCCCGGTCTTAACGTCGGCCTGCCTGTTTATTCACCTGCTGGCCGCAACAACAATGACTATTAAGGATTAAAGCTATGGGTTTTCTTACCGGTAAACGCATTCTGATCACTGGCGTCGCCAGTAAACTCTCCATTGCCTACGGGATTGCACAGGCGATGCACCGCGAAGGCGCCGAGCTGGCATTCACCTACCAGAACGAGAAGCTGAAAGGCCGTGTGGAAGGTTTTGCTGCCGAGCTGGGTTCAAGCATCGTGCTGCCTTGCGATGTGGCTGAAGATGAGAGCATCGAAGCGCTGTTTACCGAACTGGCGAAAAGCTGGCCGAAATTTGACGGTTTCGTTCACTCCATCGGTTTCGCCCCAGGCGACCAGCTGGATGGCGACTATGTGAACGCCGTTACCCGTGAAGGCTTTAAAATTGCCCACGACATCAGCGCATACAGCTTCGTTGCTATGGCAAAAGTTTGCCGTGAAATGCTGAACCCAGGTTCCGCCCTGCTGACCCTGTCCTACCTGGGCGCAGAGCGTGCTATCCCTAACTACAACGTTATGGGCCTGGCTAAGGCGTCTCTGGAAGCTAACGTTCGCTACATGGCTAACGCCATGGGCCCAGAAGGCGTGCGTGTGAACGCCATCTCCGCTGGCCCAATCCGTACTCTGGCTGCTTCCGGCATCAAAGACTTCCGTAAAATGCTGGCCCACTGTGAAGCTGTTACCCCAATTCGTCGCACCGTAACCATCGAAGACGTGGGTAACTCCGCAGCCTTCCTGTGTTCCGACCTGTCTGCCGGTATCTCCGGTGAAGTGGTTCACGTTGACGGCGGCTTCAGCATCGCAGCCATGAACGAGCTGGAACTGAAAGACTAATTTCTGTTCCTGAGCGAAGCGGGCTGCGGCCCGTTTCGCTATTTCCCCCTGCATTCCCCGCCTGAATCCGAATTAGTTATACCTTTCCGATATTTATTATCACCGATCATTCTTTTGTCACCTCCCGAGCTTGCGCCAGGATAAAACAGCGAACCAGGCCCGGCATTCACGTTGTATCCGGGTCTGCAAACTTTTTGACCAAGGAACGACCATGGAACAACGCCGCTTTTCTGGTAAAAGCCACTGGTATCATGAAACCCAGTCCAGTCTGTGCCCGGCGGATGTACTGCCTTTAGTTCCCGAAGCGGCGCAGTTTGAAGACCGCTTTCTGCTTGATGTAGTCCCTTCTGAAGCGCAATTGATTGTTGAAGCCCCGTGGCTTGATGCCGCCCGAGCGGCAGCCGATGTGCTGCTGCCCGAAAGTATTAACGTGACGCGTTTACATACCCTGAGCAGTTACGATCGCCTGAGCACGGCGCTGACCGTCGCGCAGGTCTACGGCGTCCAGCGCCTGTGTAACCACTATGCCGCTCGCCTGGCCCCACAGCCCGGCCCTGACTCATCCCGGGAAAGCAATCGTCGCCTGACCCAGATCACCCAGTTTGCCCGCCAGCTTGCCAGCCAGCCGACGCTTATCGACGATAGCGCTTTAGCGCAGCTGGATGAATGTGGCCTGTCTGTGGACGATATTGTCTCTTTCACCCAGATTATCGGCTTCGTGGGCTTCCAGGCGCGCGCCATTGCCGTCTGGCAAGCGCTGCAGGGGCTGCCCGTTCGCTGGCTGCCGGGACTTACCGGGCAACTGGACGCGGAGCCCGCGCTGTTTACACCATACCCGGTCAACTGGCTTCCAGGGCTGGCTCCCGTTGAAATGCGCTATGCCCGTGCGGAACAGCTGGAAGTCCTGAGCATCAGCCAGCCGCTGCGAACGCTGCGTGATATTGCCTGGCTGCTTGCCCACGATGAACGGGCGCTGTCTTACCTCAGCCAGCTTACCCGTCTGTTCTGGCAGACCACATCGCAGCAATCAGACGATGCGCTGCTGGCGGTGATGCTGACGTCACGGATTAACGGCAGCGCCGCCTGCTTTAGCGATGCCGTGGCGGCCTGGCAGGGAGATGCCGGATTACCGGACGCGATGCGCAACGGGGAACGGGCGCTGAACGCCTGGAGCCACAACCATCCTCGTGAAAAAGCGATTATTCAGGCCGTGCAGCTGTTAACCCGCGTCCCGGACAGATTTAGCGCCTCACAGATTCAACCTTTGTATGAGCAAGGTTTTAGCGAGCAAGAGGTGCTGAAATTACTGGTTAGTGCCGGGCTGGCCGGGTGGATAAACCGCCTGAAAATTGGTCTGGGAAATACCGCTCAAGCGCTGAATCCATAAGCCTTCACGGCAATCAGCGCTTGCCGCAAGGTACGGTTTCGCGTAAAACTGTCAGCCGCTCTTTTGGCCACGAAAACGAAACGATATGCTTCAGGATAACCCGCTGCTCGCGCAGCTAAAACAGCAACTGCATTCTCAGACTCCACGCGCTGAAGGCGTGGTGAAAGGCACGGAAAAAGGGTTCGGCTTCCTCGAAGTCGATGCGAATAAAAGCTACTTTATTCCGCCGCCGCAGATGAAAAAAGTGATGCACGGCGACCGTATCAGCGCCGTTATCCACACCGATAAAGACCGTGAGTCCGCCGAGCCGGAAACGCTTATCGAACCTTTCCTGACGCGTTTTGTTGGCCGCGTTCAGAAAAAAGACGACCGCCTGTCCATTGTGCCGGATCATCCGCTGCTGAGAGACGCGATTCAGTGCCGTGCGGCTCGCGACGTGACCCATGACTTCCAGAACGGTGACTGGGCGGTGGCTGAAATGCGCCGTCACCCGCTAAAGGGCGACCGTGGCTTCTATGCCGAGTTAACGCAATTCATCACCTCCGGCGACGATCACCTGGCGCCGTGGTGGGTGACACTGTCACGTCACAATCTTGAACGCGAAGCGCCGGACGGCGTGGCTACCGAGATGCTTGACGATGGCCTGGTGCGCGAAGACTTAACGTCGCTGGATTTTGTCACCATCGACAGCGCCAGCACCGAAGATATGGACGATGCGCTGTACGTTGAAGAACTTGCCGACGGCAAACTGCAGCTGACAGTGGCCATCGCCGATCCGACCGCCTGGATCGCAGAAGGCAGCAAGCTCGACGGCATCGCCAAAATTCGTGCCTTTACCAATTATCTGCCTGGCTTTAACATCCCAATGCTGCCGCGCGAGCTGTCAGACGATCTCTGCTCCCTGCGCGCCAACGTTGTCCGCCCTGTCCTCGCCTGCCGCATGACCATTGAGCAGGACGGCGCTATCGCCAGCGACATTCATTTCTTCGCCGCGAATATCGAGTCCAAAGCCAAGCTGGTTTATGACGAAGTCTCTGACTGGCTGGAAGAGAAAAATGGCTGGCAGCCGCAGAGCGACGCCATTGCACGGCAAATTCGCCTGCTGCATCGCGTTTGCCTGGCCCGCAGCGAATGGCGTCAGACCCACGCGCTGGTCTTTAAAGATCGTCCGGACTATCGCTTTGTTTTGGGCGAGAAAGGCGAAGTGCTGGATATTGTGGCCGAGCCACGTCGTATCGCAAACCGTATCGTTGAAGAGTCGATGATCGCGGCTAACGTTTGTGCGGCCATCGTGCTGCGCGAGAAGCTGGGCTTCGGAATTTATAACGTTCATACCGGTTTCGATCCGGCCAATACTGAACAGCTGGCCACCATGCTGCAAACCCACGGCATCACCGTGGACGCGCAGGAAGTGCTGACGCTGGAAGGTTTCTGCAAGCTGCGCCGCGAACTGGACGCTCAGCCGACCGGGTTCCTGGACAGCCGCATTCGCCGTTACCAGTCGTTCGCTGAGATCAGCACCGAGCCTGGCCCGCACTTCGGCCTTGGCCTCGAAGCCTATGCCACCTGGACTTCCCCAATCCGTAAATTCGGCGATATGGTTAACCACCGTTTGCTGAAAGCGATTATTAAAGGCGAAGCGGCGACGCGCCCGGCGGAAGAAACCACCGTCCAGATGGCGGAACGTCGCCGTCTTAACCGAATGGCCGAACGTGACGTGGGCGACTGGCTGTACGCTCGTTTCCTGAACCCGAAAGCCGGCACCGATACTCGCTTCGCAGCAGAGATTATCGATGTCAGCCGCGGCGGGATGCGCGTGCGTCTTGTGGACAACGGGGCCGTGGCGTTTATTCCTGCACCGTTCATCCACGCGGTACGTGATGAGCTGGTTTGCAGCCAGGAAAACGGCACCGTGCAGATTAAGGGCGAAGTCGTTTATAAAGTGACCGACGTTATCGATGTGACCATCGCGGAAGTTCGCATGGAAACGCGCAGCGTTATCGCTCGCCCTGCGGTCTGATCCTGATTTTCACCCTATAAAGCCGGGCGCTCTGCCCGGCTTTTTCATTTCTGTCATCGCAATGTGCCGATATATTGCACATCCTCTGCAAAAACAAGATCTTTTCCTCTTTACCGGGGCTTTAACATCGGCCGTCTGTTGCTACTATAAATAATAGATTTAGGTGATATTTTTCCCCTGAGGCTCAGGAGCACGAATGAAAGACGATTTGGAGCAGAACCTGCTTTATCGTTATCTGGGGACGACCAGCCCCTACTGGCGTTTACCGGCAGACAGCAACGCCCTTCAACTTGCGGCCAGCGAAGATTCAGACACCGGCCAGGTCGTCGCGCTGGACATGATACAGGCCGACGAAATTCGCCAGATGACGGTGATTACGTCCAGCCTGACCATGACATTGTCGCTGTTCGGCATAGAAGTCCCGGTGCATATGGTCGGCCGCAAAGTGTCCAAACGCGAGTGGGCGGGCACCGCCTCGGCCTGGCATGACACCCATTCGGTGGCTCGCGATCTGGTGCAGGGCCTCTCTTTTGCCGAGCAGGTTGTCTCTGAAGCGAATTCAGTCATTGTCATTCTTGATAAACAGGGAAACATTCAGCGCTTCAACCGGCTAAGCGAAGAATACACCGGGATGAAAGAGCATGAGGTCATCGGGCAGAACGTCTTTAAGCTGTTTATGAGCCGCAGCGAAGCCGCCGCCTCCAGACGCAATATCAGCGGATTTTTTCGCAACGGCAGCTCCTATGAAGTTGAGCGTTGGGTCAAAACCCGTAAAGGCCAGCGGCTGTTTTTGTTCCGCAACAAGTTTGTCCACAGCGGCAGCGGCAAAAACGAAATCTACCTGATTTGCTCCGGCACCGACATTACCGAAGAGCGCCGCGCGCAGGAACGACTGCGGGTGCTGGCCAATACCGATACCATTACCGGGCTGCCTAACCGCAACGCCATTTACGACCTGATCACCGAGGCCATCGCCAAACGGGGTGACACGCAGGTTGGCATCGTCTATCTGGATCTCGATAACTTTAAAAAAGTGAACGATGCCTACGGCCATATGTTTGGCGATCAGCTGCTGCAGGCCGTGTCGCTGGCGATTTTAAGCTGCCTTGAAGAAGGCCAGGTGCTGGCGCGCCTCGGAGGCGATGAATTTATCGTGCTGGCAACCAACACCTCTCAGGGCTCGCTGGAAGCGATGTCTTCTCGCATTCTGACCCGCCTGAAACAGCCCTTCAGGATTGGCCTGATCGAGGTCTACAGCGGCTGTTCGCTGGGTATCTCTCTCGCCCCGCAACACGGGGATGAACGAGAGAATCTGATTCGTAACGCCGACACCGCCATGTACACCGCCAAAGAGAGCGGCCGCGGGAAGTTTTGCGTGTTCTCGCCCGAGATGAACCAGCGGGTGTTTGAGTATTTATGGCTGGATACCAATCTGCGGAAAGCGCTGGATAACGATCAGCTGGTGATTCATTACCAGCCGAAAATGACCTGGCGCGGTGAAGTCCGTAGCCTGGAAGCACTGGTACGCTGGCAATCGCCGGAGCGCGGGCTGATCCCTCCCCAGGGCTTTATCTCCTACGCCGAAGAGTCCGGCCTGATTGTGCCGCTTGGGCGCTGGGTGATGGTTAGCGTCGTGCAGCAGGTAGCGAAATGGCGGGACAAAGGGATTAATTTACGCGTGGCAGTCAATGTCTCTGCCCGACAGCTTGCCGACCAGACTATTTTTAGCGATCTCAAGCAGGCGCTGAAGGATCTGAACTTTGAGTACTGCCCGATTGATGTTGAGCTGACCGAGAGCTGTCTAATCGAAAACGAAGAGCTGGCGCTGTCGGTTATCAAGCAGTTTAGTCAGCTAGGGGCGCAGGTGCATCTGGATGACTTCGGCACGGGGTATTCGTCCTTATCACAGCTGGCCCGTTTCCCTATCGACGCCATTAAGCTCGATCAGTCCTTTGTGCGCGACGTGCATAAACACTCGGTGTCTCAGTCGCTGGTGAGAGCGATTGTGGCCGTGGCGCAGGCACTGAATTTACAGGTCATTGCAGAGGGCGTAGAGAACCAAAAAGAAGACGCCTTTCTTACCAAGAACGGCGTCAACGAACGGCAGGGGTTCTTATTCGCCAAACCAATGCCCGCTGCCGTGTTCGAGCGTTGGTTTAAGCGCTATCAGGCCAGAACAAAGCGCTAGCCCGCTTTACGCAGAGCCGTCGATGTATGGCGGTTTTGCAGCATGACCAGCCGTTCCATGTAGGCAATGTCCTTGTCCTCCAGGCAAAATGCGGCATCCACCCAGTCTTCGGTGATGTCCATCAGCTCTGAGCGTGGCAGCTGTAACACTCGCTGCCGCGCACGCAGCATGGCCTTCACACCGTTAAGCTTAGGCTGCAGGGTATCGATGAAGGTACGCGTGGCCAGGTATCCCTGCCCTGGCTCAAACAGCTGATCCACCAGCCCGTGCTGCTGGTGCCATTCCGCCGTGTGTGACTCGCCTTTATAAATCAACTCTTCGGCAAGTTTCATGCCCGAGCGACGCGCAACCAAAGAGTATGCGCCCATGCCGGGAAACAGATTGAACGCAATTTCCGGGAACCCCAGTCTGGCATCGCGCTGTGCCAGCAGGAAATGATGCGCGAGCGCCGCCTCAAATCCACCGCCAAGCGCACTGCCCTCGACCATCGCCAGGCTGATCGCCCCCGTATCAAAACCGCGAGACGCAGCGTGCACGCAGTCCACACAGGCGCGGGCATAGGCGCGGAGCGCTTCCCGACGCCCATTGCGAATAGTTTCCACAAAAAAGCCTAAATCGCCGCCGGTATTGTACATCCCGGGGACCAGCGAGCCGGTAACCCAGAAATCAACTTTGAATCCGGCCTTCTGGACGATATATCCCAGGTTCATTATTTCCTCGATAAGCCCGTGATTGAAGCAGGGGCGCGGGCGGGCACGAAGCATCATCCAGACGGTACGGCGTTCTTCTTCGTAATATCCAGACAGTTGAGTAAAACGTGCAGTATCAGTAAAGAGTTTGCAGGTTGGTTGGTTGATAACTGTCATAGCCAGATCCTCATTAAATGAATGTGCGGTCATCGCAGGATCAGACTAATCCACGGCTGTAGTTTGATGAATGCAGCGTAAGGATTAATAATTAATGCTTATATGTTGTGCGATAATTTATTGAAGAATAATGCTAAGAATTCGCCGAGTGCCCTTCTCTTTACCGGCTATTTTTTGCATTATGGGCGAATGATTCATTCCCTAACTCAGACAGGATTAACAATGCCAACACTGGATCCGCAGCAGCTTGCCAAACGTATTGATACCGTGCTGGATATTCTGGTTGCCAAAGATTATGCCTCCGCGATAAACAACCTCGAGATCCTCAAAGCTGAATTACTGCGCATAAATAACGATGAAAACAAGCAGGATGGTGAGCAAAAAAAATCGCCCTGGGAAATTTAAATTTTATGCCAGCGAAAGCAGCCCAAAATAAAGGCTGCTTTTCTTTTATACCATCACAATGAAAACGCTTAGTGAAACAGGCCGGTCCAGCCCTGGATGGCCATATATATCCCCATCGCCGCAATCAGGATACTGGAAAAGTAAGGCGCCTTTCGGGCTGCGTTGCTAAAGCCGTGCCAACGTTTTGCCACCTGACGAACGCCAACCGCCGCGCTCACGCCAACGGTCACCAGCGTCAATGCCAGGCCAATGCTAAAACCGAGTACCAGCGTAGCCCCCAGCACCAACGCCTTAAGCTGCAGACAAATCAGCAAGACCGTGATGGCCGCCGGGCATGGGATCAGCCCACCGGTCAGGCCAAACAGTAAAATTTGCCCGTTGGTGACGTCTTTGTTGGTAAAACGGCGCTTAATGTCATTGGCATGCGCCAGCTCATGGGCATCCTGATACTCTTTGGTGCCCGCATCCAGCCCCTCGGTTCCCGCATGATCGTGCTCATGTTCATGAAACGCCAGATCGTAATCGTGGCTGTGCCCACGGTGGCCAAACGAAACACGGACGTTGAAGTTATGAGGCTCCGGGATGACCGCCGTCGACTCCATGTAGTCGCCGCAATCCACAAACTGGAAGACCTGGGAGAATGCCTCTTCTTCGCGCTTCGTCACCAACGAGATTTCCCCCGGAGCCCATTTTCTGCGGCTGAGATTGCGTAAACGCCAGCGTGGGGGCTGCCCTTGCTCAAAGATCGAAAGCTCAACCAGGCCGTGGCCGGTATCTATTCGTTTGGTTTCATCGTCGTGGTGATGCCCGTTTTCCTGAGACTCTGTCAGCCAGTTTTGCTCTCCCCTCCAGGTCCGCCAGAACATCCAGAATGCGGTGCCCAGAACAATGACGGCTGAAATTAGCTGCAGCCACGGCTCGGCAGACTCCGCGGTAAAGCGCTGGCTGATATACATCCCGCCAAAGGCGATGAGCCAGACAATGGCCGTATGGGAAAGCGTTGCCGCAAGGCCAAGCATGATCGCCTGCCGGGCAGTGCCTTTAATGGCGATGATAAACGCCGCCATCATGGTCTTCGAATGCCCGGGCTCAAGGCCATGCAGGGCACCAAGCAAAATCGCACTGGGGATAAACAGCCAGGCATTGCCTTGCTGGAGAAGCGTAGTGAATTCAGTCATTGGGATCATTCTTGCTGAGATGCGGGATCTAAATTCTACTCCCCCCCAGTACAAAATACTACCCCCCAGTAGATTTGTAATAGTATCATTATGAAGTTCTTCTCAGAGGGAAATTCGCATGTCACACACCATTCGCGACAGACAAAAGCTCAAGGCCCGGACCAGCAAAATCCAGGGACAAGTGATTGCGCTTAAAAAGATGCTTGATGAACCGCATGAGTGTGCTGCAGTCCTGCAGCAAATTGCCGCCATTCGAGGCGCGGTGAACGGGTTAATGCGTGAGGTGATTAAAGGGCATTTGACGGAGCATATTGTGCATGAGGTAGACGAAGTGAAGCGCGAGGAGGATCTGGATGTGATCCTTAAGGTGCTGGATTCCTACATAAAATAAGCTTTATGTGAAAGCCACCGCGGACGGTGGCCACAAATGATTAGAGCGTTAATGAGCCAAACGCGCCCTGCCAATCTTTTTCAAAGCCGCCTATTGCCGCCGTCACCGCAGGCGTGACCAACATCTGTTCGACCACATCAAGCGGCAGCGTGATCGCTTCGCAGCCGGCCAAAAGACATGACATCGCCTGGTGCGGCGTGCGGAAACTGGCCGCCAGCACTTTCGCATCAGGGGCATGCAGCGTCAGAAGCTGCTGGAGATCCTGTACCATCTGAATTCCGTCCCCGCCCTGAGCATCCAGCCTGTTCACATAAGGCGCAACGTATTCAGCGCCCGCCAGCGCAGCCAATAACCCTTGCGTCGCGCCATAAACAGCCGTCCCCAGCGTTGGGATCCCGAGGACTTTAAGTTGCTTGAGTGCAGCCAGGCCTTCCGGCGTAGTGGGCACTTTAACAACCAGCCCCGGTACGCGCGTGGTTAACAGCTGTGCCTCTTTCACCATTTCATCAGCCTGGTTCGCAATCACCTGAGCAAACAGCTTACCTTCGCCCCCCAGTGCGTCCTGTAGCGCAGGCAGCACTTCCCACAGGGAAATGCCCGCTTTGGCAACGATGGAAGGATTGGTGGTTACGCCCTGCAGCGGCAGAACACGGGCAAGACGCTTAACGGCGGCAACATCTGCGGTATCTAAATACAGTTCCATTACGCTCTCCAGAATTAGTGTCATCTCTCACTGGCGGCATCATAACCCGACTGTCGATTGTTTAGCTGATCAATATCAATATAACTTTCATTCGAAAGTAATTTAATTTACGAAAGAAACAAAAAGAGATGATGCCATGCTGTTCAATATTCAGCGTTACTCCACTCACGATGGCCCAGGGATCCGCACCGTAGTTTTCCTGAAAGGATGCTCGCTAGGCTGCCGCTGGTGCCAGAATCCTGAAAGCCGCGATCGGGGATACGATGTTCTGCTGGACCGCCGTTTATGCCTGACCGGGTGCGAGCTTTGCCAGCAGGCTGCATCAGACGTGGTTTCCCGTGTTGACGGCGAACTGGTTATTGCGCGCGGCAAACTCAATGCTGACACGATAAATGCACTGAGAGAGTGCTGCCCTACCCAGGCACTGACCGTTTGTGGCGAAGTAAAAACGGCGGATTCTATTATGGCCACCGTGCTACGCGACAAGCCTTTTTATGCTCGCAGCGGAGGTGGGATTACGCTTTCCGGCGGAGAGCCTTTTATGCAGCCAGAGCTGGCGCGTGAACTTCTACAGCGCAGCAAAGAAGCTGACCTGCATACTGCCGTGGAATCCTGCCTGCATGTGCCGTGGAAATACATTGAACCTTCATTACCTTTTTTGGATTTGCTGCTGGCGGATCTTAAGCACGTAGATAAAGCGCGCTTTCAGCAGTGGACCGACGGCAACGCCGAACGCGTGATGGATAACTTTCGTAAGCTGGCCGCTCGCGGCGTAGAGATGACCATCCGCGTACCGTTAATTCCCGATTTTAATGCCGATGAGCGTTCCATCCGCGCCATCAGCGATTTTGCCGCCGACGAAATTGGCGCGAAATCCATCCATTTTCTGCCTTATCACACCTTAGGGATTAACAAATACAACCTGTTGGATCAGCCCTACCTGGCCGGCAGCAGGCCACTTGATGCACCAGAACTTCTGCACTTCGCCGAACAGTACGCCAGCCAAAAAGGCATGACCGCCTGGATTAGAGGATAATCATCATGACCACCGAACTGAACCTGAATTTTCTCAGCCCACGTGT
Organism: Cedecea neteri; assembly: GCF_000758325.1. Classification (NCBI taxonomy): domain Bacteria; kingdom Pseudomonadati; phylum Pseudomonadota; class Gammaproteobacteria; order Enterobacterales; family Enterobacteriaceae; genus Cedecea; species Cedecea neteri. Next base: position 3,559,822 of record NZ_CP009459.1, read on the forward strand.
AGAAGCACACAAAGAGGCGCTGATACATATCGTGAAGCCGCCGGTCTGCACCGAGCGTGCCCGCCACTACACTGTCGTTTACCAGCAGCATCAGGATAAACCGCTGCCGGTTCGCCGCGCGATGGCGCTGGCCCATCATCTGGCGGAGCGAACTATCTGGATCAGACATGACGAGCTGATCGTCGGCAACCAGGCAAGCCATGTGCGCGGGGCGCCGTTCTTCCCGGAATACACCGTCGGCTGGATTGAGAGCGAAATCGACGAGCTTGGCGATCGTCCGGGTGCCGGATTTTCAATTTCCGACGAGGACAAAGCGGTCATGCATGAAATTTGCCCGTGGTGGCGCGGGCAGACAGTGCAGGATCGCTGCTATGGCATGTTTACCGACGAGCAAAAGGCACTGCTGGCGACCGGGATCATAAAAGCCGAAGGCAATATGACTTCCGGCGACGCTCATCTGGCGGTTAATTTCCCGTTGCTGCTCGAATTGGGTATTAGCGGATTGCGTGACAAAGTCGCCGAGCGACGCGGGCGTTTGCAGTTGACCGACTGGGACGACCTGCACAAAGAGCAGTTCCTGAAGGCCATTGATATGACTTTTGCTGCCCTGAGCGACCATATATTACGCTACGCAGAATTGGCGAAGAAAATGGCCTTCGAAGAAAAACGAGAGGCACGCCGGGATGAACTGTTGGCGATCGCTGAAAACTGTAAACATATCGCCAGCAATCCGCCGGTCACTTTCTGGCAGGCTTTACAGCTCAGCTATTTCGTTCAGCTTGTGCTGCAAATTGAATCCAACGGGCACTCCGTCTCCTTTGGTCGGCTCGATCAGTACCTTTATCCGTGGTACCGCCGGGATGTGGAATTACAGCAAACCACCAGCCGGGAGCAGGCCATTGAGCTGCTGCAAAGCTGCTGGCTGAAGCTGCTAGAGGTGAATAAAATTCGCTCCGGTTCGCATTCAAAAGCCTCCGCCGGCAGCCCGCTTTACCAGAACGTCACCATCGGGGGACAAACGCTGGTGCACGGCGTCGCGGTGGACGCCGTTAACCCGCTCTCCTGGGCCATTCTTGAATCCTGCGGACGCCTGCGCTCAACGCAGCCTAATCTCAGCGTTCGCTATCACGCCGGGATGAGCAATGACTTCCTTGATGCCTGCGTGCAGGTGATTCGCTGCGGATTCGGCATGCCCGCATTTAACAATGATGAAGTTGTTATCGAGGAATTCATTAAGCTCGGCGTCAGCCGGGAAGATGCTTATGACTATGCGGCTATCGGCTGTATTGAAACCGCCGTCGGCGGGAAATGGGGCTACCGTTGCACCGGCATGAGCTTTATTAATTTTGCCCGGGTGATGCTGGCGAGCCTTGAACACGGCCGGGATGCTACCAGCGGAAGCATCTTCCTCCCACAGCAAAAGGCACTGTCCGAAGGCAACTTCACTTCGTTTGTCGAAATACTGGCAGCCTGGGACCAGCAAATTCGTTATTACACGCAAAAATCGATCGAGATCGAATGTGTGGTGGATACCGTACTGGAGGAAAACGCGCACGATATTCTTTGTTCGGCGCTGGTGGATGACTGCATTGAACGGGGCAAAAGCATTAAGCAAGGGGGCGCCAAATACGACTGGGTTTCAGGACTTCAGGTCGGGATAGCCAACCTTGGGAATAGCCTTTCAGCCGTGAAAAAACTGGTTTTCGAGCAGGGAATAATTGGGCAGCAGCAGCTGGCGGATGCCCTGGCCAACGACTTTGCCGGACTGAACGGCGAGCAGCTTCGTCAGCGGCTGATTAATGGCGCACCAAAATACGGCAACGACGATGATGAAGTCGATATGCTGCTCGCCCGCGCCTATCAAACCTACATCGATGAACTTAAGCGCTATCACAACACGCGCTTTGGCCGCGGCCCTGTTGGCGGGACATACTACGCGGGAACCTCTTCTATCTCTGCAAACGTGCCGTTTGGCGCAGCCACGATGGCCACACCTGATGGCCGTAAAGCGCATACACCTTTGGCAGAGGGAGCCAGCCCCGCGTCCGGGACCGATCACCTTGGCCCTACGGCGGTCATCAGTTCCGTGGGCAAACTGCCGACCAATAAAATCCTCGGCGGCGTTTTATTGAACCAAAAACTGAATCCCTCAACGTTAGATAATCCACGCGATCGCGAAAAATTAATGTTTATGCTGCGTACCTTCTTCGAATCACACAAGGGCTGGCACGTTCAGTACAACATTGTCTCCCGCGAAACACTGCTTGAGGCCAAACAAAATCCTGATAAATATCGAGATTTGGTGGTAAGGGTTGCAGGATACTCGGCCTTCTTTACGGCCTTATCTCCTGACGCGCAGGATGATATTATAGCTCGCACGGAACATACTCTTTGACGAGAAGGCGGTGGTTAATCCCACCGCCTGACTACTGGCTGACATGAACTCAAGACAACAAATTATTCTGGCAGATGGTTATCGATCAGGGCCGGGTTAGCGTCGCCTCTCTGGCGAAAACAACCGGCGTTTCAGAAGTCACCATCCGCCAGGACTTAAACCTGCTGGAAAAAAATAATTACCTTCGTCGCACGCATGGTTTCGCCGTCCCGCTGGATAGCGATGACGTCGAAACTCGCATGATGAACAACTACACCCTCAAACTACAGCTTGCGCAATATGCCGCTTCGCTGGTGAATGATGGTGAAACGGTGTTTATCGAAAACGGCAGCAGCAACGCGCTTCTCGCCCGCACGCTGGCGGAACAGAAAAAAGTCACGCTGATCACCGTCAGCAGCTATATCGCCCATTTGCTGAAAGACACCGATTGTGAAGTGATTCTGGTCGGCGGGATCTATCAGAAGAAAAGCGAAAGCATGGTCGGGCCGCTTACCCGCCAGTTTATCCAGCAGCTGCATTTCAGTAAGGCTTTTATCGGCATCGACGGCTTCTTGCCAGAAACCGGCTTTACCGGGCGCGATATGCTGCGTACCGACGTGGTGAATTCTGTGCTGGAGAAAGGCAGTGAGGCCATTGTGCTGACGGACAGCAGCAAGTTTGGCAACGTGCATCCGTATACTTTGGGCCCGATTTCACGTTTCAACCGCGTTATCACCGACGCATCGATTAGCCAGGAGACGCTGGAGCAACTGAAAGCAGCCCACCTGCAGGTGGATATTGTTGACCCTTACGCCGCCGCCTAAGTCTCCGTTGCCCGTGCCGCGCACGGGCTTCTTCTCTCTCAGAATATTCCCACGTTGTAATTAAGAGTTTTTACCTGTGTTAATCATGCGGAAAAATTAGAATAGAATTTAGCGATATAACAGGGAGTAATATACGCACCTGCCCTTTTTTAAGCTTATATCGTGACATCGTTTCACGAACAGCCCGGTAATGTGGTGAATTTTTACTATACTTACCTGAGACTGGCTTCCGTGAATCAATTATTCTGGAGAAAGTATGATGACCTTAAATAACAAAAAAGTGGCCGCTGCAATGCTGGCTATTACCCTCGCAATGTCCCTGAGTGCATGCTCTAACTGGTCTAAGCGTGACCGCAACACGGCAATCGGCGCAGGTGCCGGTGCGCTGGGTGGTGCAGTCCTGACCGATGGCAGTACGCTGGGTACGCTTGGCGGTGCGGCAGTAGGCGGTATTATCGGTCACCAGGTGGGCAAATAAGGCATGACGCCAGCAAAAGCTAACCCGCTTTGACGAATTATTACGTGTTAATTTTCAGGTCTGACTATCAGCAGTAAAAATAAAAGGCCACGGTATTTTCCGTGGCCCAATAATTAATGTTATTCCGAATTAACCACCCGCGAGTTTTACTTTCATCCCTTTCGCTTCGAGCAATGATTTTATCAAATCACGCTTATCGCCCTGAATTTCAATCACACCGTCTTTGACCGCGCCACCGCAGCCACATTTCTTTTTCAGCTCGGCGGCAATGCTCGCCAGCGTCGCATCGTCCACATCAATACCAGAGATCAGGCATACGCCCTTCCCTTTGCGGCCGCTGGTCTGCTTTTGAATGCGCACAATACCGTCGCCTTTAGGGCGCTGGACTTCGGCTTTCGGTTCATCAATACGTCCGGTTTCCGTGGAGTAGACCAGCCGGCTGTTATTGTCTTTCATCAAGCCCCCTGTACCAGCGAAGCGCGGATATCGCGCAAAGTCTGAGCCGGGTCAGCAGATTGGGTGATCGGACGCCCAATAACCATAAAGTCTACGCCCGCTTGCTGAGCCTGCTGAGGCGTCATGATGCGGCGCTGATCGCCTGCATCACTGCCAACCGGGCGAATCCCTGGGGTAATAAGCTTGAATTCTCGGCCTAGCGCCGCCTTAAAGCGTACTGCTTCCTGTGCAGAGCACACTACACCGTCCAGACCACACTCTTTGGTCAGCGTCGCCAGGCGCTCAGCGTAGTCTGCCGGGCTGGCGGTAATACCCAGATCGGCCAGGTCGCTGGCTTCCATGCTGGTCAAAACGGTCACGGCGATCAGCAACGGCGCATCTTTCCCAAATGGAACAAGCGCTTCTTTGGCGGCGCGCATCATGCGGGCTCCACCCGTAGCATGAACGTTAACCATCCACACGCCCATTTCTGCAGCAGCAGCTACGGCCCGCGCGGTGGTGTTCGGGATATCGTGGAATTTCAGATCGAGGAAGACATCAAACCCGCGCTGTTGCAGGTCGCCCACCAGTTGTGGGCCAAACAGGGTAAACATCTCCTTCCCAACTTTCAGGCGACAGTCTCGCGGGTCGATACGGTCGACAAAGGCCAGGGCGCTATCGCGATTATCATAATCAAGAGCAACGACTATCGGCGATTCAGTGGCAACACGGGAGGAGGATGACGCAGTTGAATTCATGGCAAAACCTTCTGACTGTTGGGCACCAGCGCGGCGCAAAAAAGTTAAACGGCAGCATTCTACTCGTCAGCCAGGTAAATTTACAGCCGCGATCGCCCTCTGCTAAGCGAAAGTTGCACGGTGCTGAAATCAGGAGCAACAAAGCACCTTTTAGTATGTTGTAACTAAAACGAAGGGTTTTAAAAAATCGAGGGCTTACTGCCCATCCAGCCCGCGAATTGGTTTCACCGTTGACCAGGCGCGGCAGGACGGGCAATGCCAGTACATGGTGTAGGCGGTAAAGCCGCATTTTTGACAGCGATAGCGAGGTTTGGTGCGAATTTGCTCGCCAACCATGTCCCTCAGTACCATCAAGCTTTCTTTCGCTCGCCCCTCTTCCGCCTCATGCAGGTGGTAATCCATCAGGCGGTGGAACACGCGCATTGTTGGATGACGCTGGAGCTGGCGATTTATATAAGTCTGGGCCGTTTCTGCCCCCTCTCTTTGTTCGAGAATACTCGCCAGCATAAGCTCTGCCACCGCCCCGCTGTTTTCTTCCACGCAACGCTTGAGGAAAGTTTCCCACTCGTCAGGTTTGTCCAGCTGTTGATAGCACACCTGCAGCATCTCCAGCGTTTCGCTGACCAGTTCGCTGTCTTGCTCAATCACGCGTTTTAACGAGTCTACCGCTTTGGCATACTCGCCTTTTTCCATGAAAATACGCCCCATCATGATGGAGACCCGGGCGCAATTTTTATCTGCAGCCGCACCTTTTTTCAGCAGTGACATGGCCTTGTCCGTGTCGTCATTGCCAATGTTTTGCAGCGCAAGCTCACAGTAGAAGTGCGCGATTTCCACCCGCTGTTTGTCTTTGCCGAGCTTAACCAACCGTTCGGCCACGTCGATGGCTTTCTGCCAGTCGCTTGTTGCCTGGTGAATTTGCAGCAGCTGCTGCAGCGCACTGATGCGGAAATCGGTCTCGTCGATAAGCTGGCTGAACATATCTTCAGCGCGGTCATAAAGACCGGCGGCCATGTAGTCTTTGCCTAGTTGCTGAACGGCAAGCAGCCGCTGGTCGTAGTTCAGAGACGCACTTTCCATTAGCGACTGGTGGATACGGATAGCCCGATCAACCTCGCCACGCTGGCGGAAGAGATTCCCTAGAGTGAGGTGAGCCTCAACGGTGCCTGTGTCCTCTTTAAGCATATCGAGGAACAGATCTACCGCTTTATCCTGCTGGTTAGCCAACAGGAAGTTCACCCCGGCGACATAGTCACGAGAAAGGCGACTGGCCTCCTGCTGTTTGTCTTGCAGCGCACTTCTGCGCCCCATGTACCAGCCATAAGCGGCTGCAACGGGTAACAGCAGAAACAGCAGTTCCAACATAAAAGATTATTCCTTCACGGCCGGCACAACGGGCGCCGAAACATCAGTAGTAGGGGTAACCTGCTGCTCAAGACGTTTAATTTTTCGCTCAGCACGGGCCAGGGAAACACGGACGCGCAGCCAGAACAGACCGCAAATCAGCCACCCAATAATAAACCCTGCCGCAAACAGCGTCGCCAGCAAAGTAGACACCCGGTACTCGCCTTGCGCTAGCAGGTAATTAAAGTTCACAACCTGATCGTTTTGCGCCCCTAAAGTAATAAACACCACAAAGATGGCAAGTACCAGTAAGAAAATGAGTAAATATTTCACATGACATCCCGTTATGTGGTCACAGCTGGCTTAGCTATGCCAAAAATGAGTCCCGGAGGTATAAACTACCATTTCAGACGAAACCGGGGAATCCATTAACCTCCCCGAATGCATAAGAAATGGGGGTTAAAACACTATTCTCAACTTTTTTCATGCCGTTCGGCTATTTCCTGGTCTTCTTCTGCCGGCGGAGTCAGCGGCCCACACCAGCGCTGCGCCAGCCAGGTTGCCAGAATAACTAACAAACCAGAGATAATCGTGGCCACAACCAGGTCACGTGGCCAATGCATACCCAGCAGCAATCGACTCCCCATCACGCCGGTTGCCCAGAACAACAATACCGCTAGCGTAAACGTCCGCCTGCGCGGCCAAAGTAATCCTACGCCCAGCAGCGCCCAACTGGCAGCGAACATCGTGTGGCCAGAAGGAAAAGCGAAGCCGGTTTCGAACTGCCAGTGTTTGCGTAACCAGTCGGGAATTTCATCCTGACCTTCCAGCTGTGCTTTCACCAGTTCCGCACGTTGAGTACGCTTTAAAGTGTAGAACTGCTCGGTAGTGATATGGTGAGTTTTTTCAAGCCATACGACGAATGGCCGGGGTTCCTGCACTTTGTTCTTGATAACGGACTTAATGCCCTGACCTATAAGGATAGCGGCAGCGAGGATAGCAAATAACATCAGCGCAGGCTTAAGGCGATAACGCAGGCACCACAGAAACCAGGCAAAAAGCACAACATGCGTAATGACTCCCCAGGGCTGCGTCACGGTCTCAGTGACCCAATAAAGCATCTTTAACACGCTTTCATTGCCCCCAGGGGACCATTCCCAGCCGCTCAACCAGACGATTAACGGCATGATTAACAGAAGCATTGTGCCTGCGGTGATGCGTTTTGCTATTGCCTGCATGAAAACCTCATGATAATGAAAGCCTTTAAAGAATAACCGAAAAATGCCCAGGAAGGTTAAACCGCGAAGCCGTCATTGGCAAAAATGGCTTTTTAATCTGTCAATGAAGCGAACGACCGCGCGTTATGGCAAAATATCCGACATTAACGTACAGGCCAGACTTCTGGCAGACACCAAGGTGTCAAAATAAGTACCTGGAGAATCACATGCAGCTTAAACGTGTGGCAGAAGCCAAACTGCCAACCCCCTGGGGCGATTTCCTGATGGTGGGTTTTGAAGAAGTGGCAACGGGGCAGGATCATGTAGCTCTGGTTTTCGGTGATATTAGCGGTGAAGAGCCAGTGCTCGCGCGCGTTCACTCCGAATGTCTGACCGGTGACGCGCTGTTCAGCCTGCGCTGCGACTGCGGCTTCCAGCTTGAAGCCGCGTTAACCCACATTGCTGAACAAGGCCGTGGCGTACTGCTTTACCATCGCCAGGAAGGCCGTAACATCGGGCTGCTGAATAAAATCCGGGCCTATGCTCTGCAGGATAAAGGCTACGATACGGTAGAGGCTAACCACCAGCTCGGCTTTGCTGCCGATGAGCGTGACTTTACGCTGTGTGCCGACATGTTCAAACTGCTGGGCGTTGATGCCGTGCGTTTACTCACCAACAACCCGAAAAAAGTCGAAATTTTGACTGAAGCCGGGATCAACATTGTTGAACGCGTCCCGCTCATCGTCGGGCGCAACCCAAAAAATGCGCATTACCTTGACACCAAAGCCGCCAAAATGGGCCACCTGCTGTCGGAATAAAAGTGCTCACTTCATAAAAAAGCCCCTTTTCAGGGGCTTTGTCGTTTCTTACTTCAGCATATTTCTGATCACATAATGCAGGATGCCGTCGTGACGGAAATAGGTCAGCTCATTGCCGGTATCAATGCGGCAGCGGCAGTCAATGACTTGCTGACGTCCGTCGGCGAATGTCAGCGTAACCGGCACAACAGCGCCTGGCTTCAGCTGGTTTAACCCGCTAATATCGAGCTTTTCCTCCCCCGTGAGCCCCAGCGTTTTTCGCGTGACGCCCTGAGGGAATTCCAGCGGTAAAATGCCCATGCCGATAAGGTTCGAACGGTGAATTCGTTCGAACGATTCGGCAATGACCACCCGTACGCCCAGCAAGCGAGGTCCTTTGGCCGCCCAGTCGCGGCTTGAACCGGAGCCATACTCTTTCCCGGCGATCACCGCCAGCGGAATACCCCGCTCTTTATAACGCATTGCAGCATCATAAATAGACAGAACTTCTTCACCAGGCAGTAAGCGCGTCATGCCGCCTTCAATGCCTGGCACCATCTCGTTGCGGATACGGATGTTGGCAAACGTCCCGCGCATCATTACTTCATGGTTACCGCGACGCGAACCGTAGGAGTTAAAGTCCCTGCGCTCTACGCCATGCCCTTGCAGGTAGCGCCCTGCCGGGCTGTCAGGTTTAATGCTCCCCGCCGGGGAAATATGGTCGGTAGTCACAGAATCCCCCAGCATCGCCAGCACGTTAGCCCCGTGAATATCTTCCACTGGTTTTGGCTCAGCGCCCATTTCATCAAAGAACGGCGACAGTCGAATATAGGTTGAGTCATCCTGCCAGCCGTAGGTTGCCGACCGCGCCACTTCAATGCTGCGCCACTCTTCGGTACCTTCAAACACTTCGGCATATTCTTTGTGGAACATCTCGGTAGTCACCTGCGCGACAGCCGCAGCAATTTCCTGACTGCCCGGCCAGATATCTTTCAGGTAGACGTCAGCGCCATTCTTATCCTGCCCTAATGGCTCTTTAGTCAGATCGATATTCATGTTGCCAGCCAGCGCGTAGGCGACAACAAGCGGCGGTGAGGCCAGCCAGTTCGTTTTCACCAGCGGGTGAATACGGCCTTCGAAGTTGCGGTTGCCGGAAAGCACCGCGCCCACGGTAAGATCGCCTTTTTTAATCGCCTGCTCGATAGGATCGGGCAGCGGGCCTGAGTTACCGATACAGGTAGTGCAGCCGTAACCCACCAGATTAAAGCCCAGCTCATCAAGGTATGGGGTTAATTTGGCTTTCGCCAGATAATCCGAGACAACCTTAGATCCCGGCGCAAGCGAGGCCTTCACCCACGGCTGCGGCTTCAGCCCCAGACTGACGGCTTTTTTAGCCAGCAATCCGGCCGCCATCAGCACGCTGGGGTTTGACGTGTTGGTACAGGAGGTGATAGCGGCAATCACCACGGCACCATCCGGCAATTGATGCTCTTCGCCCGCCAGCGCGTAGCTGACCGGACGACGATCTTTGTGGGAAGCGTTGACTTCAAGCTCGTTGCTGGCGGCGAAGGCTTTAGGCACGCCACCGAGCGGGACACGATCCTGCGGGCGTTTTGGCCCGGCCAGACTCGCCTCAACGTCATTCATGTTTAAAGAGAGCGTGCTGGTAAACACGGGTTCATCGCCCGTATTACGCCACATGCCCTGCGCCTTAGCGTAAGCTTCAACCAGAGCCACCTGCTCTTCGCTACGCCCGCTGAGGCGCATATACTCCAGCGTTACGCCGTCAATCGGGAAGAAACCGCAGGTCGCACCGTATTCAGGAGACATGTTGGCGATAGTTGCCCGGTCGGCAAGCGGCAGCGAATCGAGGCCATCGCCATAAAACTCAACAAATTTGCCTACGACGCCGTGTTTACGCAGCATCTGGGTGACGGTCAGCACAAGGTCCGTCGCGGTGATCCCTTCCTGTAGTTTGCCCTCAAGCTTAAAGCCGACCACATCGGGGATTAGCATGGATACGGGTTGGCCCAGCATCGCCGCTTCAGCTTCGATGCCGCCCACTCCCCAGCCCAGCACGCCAAGGCCATTAATCATCGTGGTATGCGAGTCGGTGCCAACCAGCGTATCAGGGTAAGCGACAAGTTCGCCGTTCTGTTCTTCGCTCCAGACTGCTTTGCCCAGGTACTCAAGGTTCACCTGGTGGCAAATGCCGGTACCGGGCGGCACAACGCTGAAACGGCTAAAGGCCTGCTGGCCCCAGCGTAAAAAGACATAGCGCTCGTGGTTGCGCTCCATTTCAAGACGAACGTTTTCTTCGAAGGCATCGTTGTCGCCGAAATGGTCAACGGTCACGGAGTGGTCAATCACCAAATCGACCGGGGAAAGCGGGTTAACTTTCGCCACATCACCGCCGAGGCGCTTAACTGCCTCACGCATTGCGGCAAGATCGACCACCGCCGGTACGCCGGTGAAGTCCTGCATCAGTACCCGGGCAGGACGATAGGCAATTTCGCGATCAGCGTGGGCATGTTTCAGCCAGCCGGCCAGGGCATGAATATCTTCACCGGTAACGGAGTCCTCATCCTGCCAGCGCAGCAGGTTCTCCAGTAAAACTTTTAGCGACTTAGGTAACCGGCTGATATCCCCCAGCTCTTTTGCGGCCAGCGGCAAGCTGTAGTAATGCCAGGTTTTATTTAGCGCCCGTAGAGTGTCCTTACTGGCTTCGCGTAGGGTTAACGACATAGCTCCTCCTTTATGACAGGGATAGCGAGTGCCCTGATTATTCGCAGGGTCACTATTAAAGATAACACAAACCTGCCGTAACGATTTGATAACAACCCAAATTGATAAATGGCGGTAATGGAGAAGCGGTAATAAAACGAACGCCCCAACGATAACGTCAGGGCGAGAGGAAAACCGGGAGGATAATTCGAAGCACTAAGGACGTGGCGTTTAGCCACTGACAACAAAGGTTAATTGGCGAAGGCGCGAAGTATTTCTACCCAGAACAAGGCAGAGAGCGTAAAAGCGCCCATCCATGACCAGTATTTTACAGCATTGTGATTATTCATAGGGTTAACCCAATGTGACTATATGCAACCAGACTGCTTATTTAAGCAATCACCAGAATGTATTGCTGCGTGTAATTATTAGTGAATAACAGGTTACCCGGCGGTAAATAAAAAGTGCTTTAAACCCCGCAGAGAAAATAAACGATTCAATAACGATTTTATTGTTTTTTACTGTCGTCTTCAGAAAACAAATCAATAAAGGCCTGCTGCTGTTTCGTCAGCTTCCAGCCTTCAGGTGGCGTGCTTTCCTCTTTCTTAACGTCTTTTCGTGGCTTGCCGCTGTTGCGGGCCACGACCTTAGGTGCAGAAGCCCTATCCCGAGTAGACATAGCTACCCCCAAAAATGCCAGGCAACCAGCGCCACAACCAGCCAGAACAAGGCTGAAACCAAAAACACCGCAATCCATGCCTTGCGTTTCAGAGCCGGATCTTGTTGCGGTTCCTCACTTCCTGATGACATTGCTAGCCTCATACAATCGACACCACTTATCGTAACGTTTCTAAACAATCGGTATAACTAATCGCCAGTTGGGATTAATCCTAAAGAAACTCTAGCTCAAAAGCCAGAAAAATTGCGCAATAAGCAGGAGAAAAGATTTAATCTTTTGACCTGAAATAAATAATCGAAACCTCAGATTTGCGCAACCACGAATTATTTACTAGCTGTGTCTCTTAATTGCGACACAATAACCATTAACAGGATGTGGCTTATTTGCGGAAATGGGAATAGACGAAGAAATGCGTTTAATTCTTGTTTAATAATGACTCGGGCATCTCCGGATTCACCCGAAGATACCCTGGGGAATTATTTGGCAGGTAATTTTATATCTTTAAACATCGCTTCAATATCTTCGTTAGAGCGCAAAGCTACGGCGGTGTCCACCACGTCACGGGTTAAATGTGGCGCAAAACGCTGAATAAAATCATACATATAACTACGCAGGAAAGTACTCCGACGGAAACCTATTTTCGTGGTGCTGTGGCTAAATACGCCCTGGGCTTCGATACGGACTAAATCAGGGTCTGAAATCGGATCCACCGCCATGCTCGCAATAACCCCTACTCCCAGCCCTAAGCGAACGTAGGTTTTAATCACATCGGCATCGGTGGCGGTAAAGACGATTCGCGGCGTTAACCCTGCACGGTTAAAAGCAGTGTCCAACTCGGAACGACCGGTAAAACCAAAGGTGTAGGTGACCAGCGGATACTGCGCCAGCTCTTCGATGCTAACCGACTCCTTCGAAGCTAATGGGTGATCCGGCGTGACCACAATGGAACGGTTCCAGTGGTAGCAAGGTAGCATCACCAGGTCGTCATAAAGATGAAGCGCCTCGGTGGCGATAGCAAAATCGGCATTGCCTTTGGAAACCGCCTCTGCAATCTGCGTCGGCGAGCCCTGATGCATATGCAGTGAAACCCGAGGATAACGCTCAATAAAGCCTTTAATCACGCCTGGTAGCGCATAACGGGCCTGCGTGTGGGTTGTCGCCACATAGAGCGAGCCTTTGTCAGGCCAGGTGTGTTCTCCGGCAACGGATTTAATGGCATCGACTTTCGACAGCACTTCACGGGCGATACGGATAATTTCCTGCCCCGCCGGGGTGACCTGAGTCAGGTGCTTCCCGCTACGGGCAAATATTTGTATCCCCAGTTCGTCTTCCAGCATACGAACTTGCTTACTGATCCCCGGCTGAGAGGTATAAAGCCCTTCCGCCGTCGAGGAGACATTAAGATTGTGGTTTACGACTTCAACGATATAACGCAGCTGCTGTAATTTCATAGCTTACCGTCCAGGGTCAAAGGCCCCGGCGCAATGGGCGGGGTTAAGACGCAGAAAAAACGAAAATTGACATTGCTTTACTCACTATATCAGTTATAGCTACTTTGTATAGATGGGATAAAAAGATAATAAACGAGTTATATAAAGGGCCATAAAAAAACCGGAGACAGGCTCCGGTTTTCATAGGTTCAGGCGGCGTTATTTCTTACCAACGACCCACTTGCCGTCAACGAAGAACGCTGACCAGCCGGTCGCTTTACCGTCTTTATCAGAAGCCACGTACTGCTGCTTCGTTTTACGACTAAAGCGAACGAACGCTTTATTCCCCTCTGGATCTTCCTGAGGAGCGTCGGCCAGATAGCGCAGCTTCTCCGGCAGGCGATCGCGGAAGCGATGCAGCTCTTCTACCAGCGGGGCGCGTGTTTCACGAGATTTCGGGAAAGTGTTCGCGGCCAGGAAGACGCCGGCAGCGCCATCACGCAGCACGAAATACGCGTCAGACTTCTCACACGGCAACTCTGGCAGCGGAACCGGATCTTCCTTCGGTGGCGCTACTTCGCCGTTACGCAGGATCTTACGGGTGTTCTTACACTCGTCATTGGTACAGGCCATGTACTTACCAAAACGCCCCATTTTCAGGTGCATTTCGGAGCCACATTTTTCACACTCAACGATTGGGCCGTCATAGCCCTTGATGCGGAACTCACCTTCTTCGATTTCGTAGCCGTCACAGGTCGGGTTATTACCGCACACGTGCAGCTTGCGCTTCGGATCGATGAGGTAGCTGTCCATCGCCGTACCGCATTTCTGGCAGCGACGCTTGGCGCGCAGGGCGTTCGTTTCCGCATCGTCACCTTCCAGCACGTTGAGAACCTCGTTCTCCGGCACCAGATTGATGGTGGTTTTGCAGCGCTCTTTCGGCGGTAACGCATAGCCAGAGCAGCCGAGGAATACGCCGGTACTCGCGGTGCGGATCCCCATTTTACGACCGCAGGTTGGGCAGTCGATGCTGGTCAGAACCATCTGGTTCGGGCGCATACCGCCTTCTTCCGGATCCTGCTCGGCTTTCTCAAGCTGGCCGCTAAAATCAGTGAAGAAATTGTCCAGCACGCCTTTCCATTCGGCCTGGTTATTGGCCACCTGGTCAAGACTGTCTTCCATTTGCGCCGTGAAGTCGTAATTCATCAGCTCGCGGAAGTTCTCTTCCAGACGATCGGTAACAATCTCACCCATTTTTTCAGCGTAGAAACGGCGGTTCTCAACGCGCACGTAGCCACGATCCTGAATGGTCGAAATGATAGAAGCGTAGGTGGACGGGCGGCCAATACCGCGTTTTTCCAACTCTTTCACCAGCGATGCTTCGCTGAAACGCGCAGGCGGCTTGGTAAAGTGCTGCGCAGGAAGCAGCTCAACCAGCGTCAGGGATTCTCCCGGATTCACCGCCGGTAAGGTGCGATCTTCATCGCCCTTGCGCAGCGCTGGCATCACTTTCGTCCAGCCATCAAAACGCAGCGTACGACCACGCGCCTTCAGGCGGTACTCACCGGCTTCCACCGTCAACGTGGTGGAGTCGTATTTCGCTGGCGTCATCTGGCAGGCGACGAACTGGCGCCAGATAAGCTGATAAAGCTTCTGGGCATCCGCCTCCATGTCTTTTAACGCTTCCGCCTGCACGGACACATCAGAAGGACGAATCGCTTCGTGCGCTTCCTGAGAGTTATCCTTGCTGGCGTATTGATTGGCATCCGCTGGCAGGTATTTCTTACCGAAGTTTTCTTCGATGTAGCCGCGTACCATGCTCACCGCGTCCTGGCTCAGGTTGGTAGAGTCAGTACGCATGTAGGTAATGTGGCCCGCTTCGTAAAGACGCTGCGCCATCATCATGGTTTTCTTGACGCCGAAGCCAAGACGGGTGCTGGCAGCCTGCTGCAGCGTGGAGGTGATGAACGGCGCCCCCGGTTTGCTGCTGGTTGGCTTGTCTTCACGATCCAGAACGGTGTAGCGCGCTTTTTCAAGCAGGCTAACGGCCGCCATGGTCTGTTCGCGGTTAACCGGACGGAAAGGTTTATCTTTATGGTGACTGACCTGCACCGGCAGCGCATCGCCCTTCGGCGTCGACAGGTTGGCGTCGATTTCCCAGTACTCTTCCGGGACGAACGCTTTAATTTCGCGTTCACGCTCAACTACAAGGCGAACCGCCACGGACTGGACGCGCCCGGCTGACAGGCCACGCGCAATCTTTTTCCACAACAGCGGAGACACCATGTAGCCCACGACGCGGTCCATAAAGCGGCGCGCCTGCTGGGCGTTCACACGGTCAATATTCAGTTCACCCGGCTTTTCAAACGCCTGACGAATCGCATTCTTAGTGATTTCGTTAAACACCACGCGGCTGTAGCGGGTGTCGTCGCCGCCGATAACTTCCCGCAGGTGCCAGGCAATGGCTTCCCCTTCGCGGTCAAGGTCGGTTGCGAGATAGATGTGGTCTGCTTTTTCTGCCAGGGATTTCAGCTCGGAGACCACTTTCTCCTTGCCCGGCAGCACTTCGTAATGAGCATCCCAGTTATGCCAGGGATCGACACCCATACGGTTGACGAGCGCTCCGCGTTCATCCTTTTTGACCTTTTTGGCCCCTTTGGCGGCGGTAGAGTCAGCGCTCTTCTTGGTGGTTGATCCACTGGTCGGCAAATCACGGATGTGACCGACGCTGGACTTCACCACGTAGTCGTTTCCGAGATATTTGTTGATCGTTTTGGCTTTTGCCGGGGACTCAACGATAACGAGAGCTTTACCCATTTTCACCTTTACCTATTTAATTCTTCCAGGAATACGTCGCAAATTTTCACCTTCCACTGGCGACGCGCTTTTTTATATTGCGGCAGCGTAGAAGGAGATCAACTCTTTTTTTCAATAACCTGCAATACCCACGGCTCACTCATCGGGTATTGAAGGCCAAAAGTCTCAAGCAAGTGGCATAGCACGACGGAAGTTTGGTCGAATGTCAAGCAATTCTGTTACCAGATTTGCGAAAGCGTCACACTCTACCTGATAAAATATGTTACGCAACTTTATTAGCATGCAATACCGGATCCCGCCAGCACGGTTAACTTTTTTAAGGCCACAGGGTTTACAGGGAAAATTTGCCCTTTTCCCTCAAGCGGACGTAAACTAGCGCCAGTTTTTTAAGGAGAACATCATGCAAGAGACAACTCAGCCTATTGACCGCGAATCCCTCCTCGCAGAGGCGAACAAAATCATTCGTGAACATGAGGATTTCCTGCACGGGATGGAAGCCACCGGCGTGGAACAGAAAAACGGCGTGCTGGTCTTCAGTGGAGAATACTTCCTGGACGAACAAGGTTTGCCCACGCCGAAGAGCACGGCGGTGTTTAATATGTTTAAACACCTGGCCCACGTCCTGTCAGAAAAGTATACGCTGCAGGGCTAAACGAAAAGCGAGGCTTGAACGCCTCGCTTTTTTGCTTTACAGCAGTGGTTTTTCACCACGCTGCCACCAGCGCAACAGCAGGCGATCTAAGCTGTTCGCCGCGCTACCGGTGAAACGGTCCATCACTTTTTTACGCTGCAGATAACGTACATTAATAGCGTCAAAATCTTTCATCATCCCCAGCAGCAGATCGTCGCTGGTCGCCACGTCATCCACCAGACCTTTTTCTTTCGCCTGGGTACCGTACCAGTGCTCGCCCGTGGCCACTGATTCAATATCAAGGCCCGGACGCATGCTGCTGACAAACTGTTTGAACAGGTGATGCGTTTCGTTGAGATCTTCCCTGAACTTCTCACGCCCCTGTTCAGTGTTCTCGCCCAGCAGGGTCAACGTGCGCTTGTACTGCCCCGCGGTATGCAGCTCAACGTCGATGTCATTGCGCTTAAGCAGGCGGTGGAAGTTAGGGATTTGCGCGACAACGCCAATCGAGCCGATTATCGAGAAGGGTGCAGCCACAATGCGCTGGGCGACACACGCCATCATATAACCGCCGCTGGCCGCCACTTTATCGACCGCAATGGTTAAAGGCACTGCTTTGTCCCGCAAGCGCTGGAGCTGGGATGCCGCGAGCCCGTAGCCATGAACCACGCCGCCAGGGCTTTCCAGGCGCAGCAAAACTTCATCCTTGGGTTTAACCACCGATAACACGGCGGTAATTTCTTCACGGAGCGAGCTGACTTCGTGGGCATCCATGCTGCCTTTAAAGTCGAGGACGTAAAGCGTCGGCTTGCCTGAACTGGCCTTTTCGCCACGTTTAGCCCGCGCCTTTGCCTGCTTCGCTTCGAGCTTAAGCTTTTTCTTTTCTTCTTTAAGCCACAGCTTCTGCTGATGCGGGTCGAGCATAGCGACCTGCATCTCCTGCTGTACATCCTGATACTGCTCGCTCAGATTCGTCAGCCTTAGTTCACCCCGGCCCTGTTTTTTACGTTGCGCAACGTTCACCAGGATAAGTGCAACGGCACCAATTGCCACCACGATGGTCACCGCTTTAGCTAAAAAAAGTCCATAGTCAGCAATCAGATCCACATTTACCGCCTTTATCACTAAGCATTGTTAATCTCCGCAGTGTACCCGAGCAGGTACACGTTCGTCTGTAAGTAACTATAAAGGCAGCAAGAGGGCTTCCTTAAAAGATTTGGCACGGAGAAATTTTTGCAAAATGTTAATCCTCAACATTGTCTCCGGCTGGCTGATTGAAATACGCCCGTCTTTAAGGCATAAAGCCGGGTAACCCAATGAGAAATAAGACGTGAGCATATTGCATCACGCGAGGAGTAAAACCGTGCACTATCAGCCGCAAGATAATTTACTGAAAAATCGCATTATTTTGGTGACCGGGGCCAGCGATGGCATCGGCCGCGTCGCCGCACTCACCTATGCCAGGTTTGGTGCTTCGGTGATTTTGCTGGGGCGCAATGAGCAAAAGCTTCGCGCCGTCGCCGGTGAGATCCAGTCTCACGGTTTGCTACCGGCGCACTGGTTCACGCTTGACCTGGCTACCGCCACGTCGGCAGATTGCCACTCGCTGGCTAACAAGCTTAGCGCGCTGGTTCCCCGCCTCGATGGCGTCCTGCATAATGCCGGTATTCTTGGCGATGTCGTGTCGATGGACAAGCAGGATCCCGACACCTGGCAGGCCGTCATGCAGGTAAACGTCAATGCGACCTTTTTCCTGACTCAGGCTTTGCTTCCTTTATTACTTCAATCCGAATCCGGCTCTCTGGTGTTTACCACCTCGAGCGTGGGTCGCCAGGGCCGCGCTGGCTGGGGGGCTTACGCCGCCTCGAAGTTTGCTACGGAAGGCATGATGCAGGTGCTGGCGGAAGAGTATAAGCAGCACAACCTGCGCGTAAACTGCATCAACCCAGGCGGCACCCGCACCGCAATGCGCGCCAGCGCCTTCCCTACGGAAGATCCGGCTAAACTGAAAACGCCCCGGGACTTAATGCCACTTTATCTCTGGCTGATGGGCGACGACAGCCGCCGTAAGACCGGCATGAGTTTTGATGCCCAGCCTAACCGTAAACCGGGGATTTCAGAATGAGTGAGGAGCGTTACCAGCAACGCCAACAGCGCCAGAAAGAAAAGGTTGATGCGCGCATTGCAGAAGCCCAGCAGGAGCGTGGGATCCTGATAGTGTTCACCGGCAACGGGAAAGGTAAAACGACCGCCGCATTCGGCACCGCTACCCGCGCCGTAGGCCACGGCCAAAAAGTCGGCGTCATTCAGTTTATCAAGGGCCAGTGGCCGAACGGCGAACGTAATTTGCTGGAGCCACACGGGGTTGAATTTCAGGTGATGGCGACAGGCTTTACCTGGGAAACGCAGAACCGGGAAACGGACACCGCCGCCTGCCTTGCGGTGTGGGAGCACGGCAAACGGATGCTGGCAGACGCCACGCTGGATATGGTGATCCTCGACGAGCTGACCTACATGGTGGCTTATGATTATTTGCCGCTGGAAGACGTCTTAAGCGCGCTGACTAACCGCCCGGCGAATCAGACAGTGATTGTGACAGGCCGCGGGTGCCACCGCGATATTCTGGAGATGGCCGACACGGTCAGCGAACTCCGCCCGGTTAAGCATGCGTTTGACGCCGGGGTGAAGGCGCAGATGGGTATTGATTACTAATAAAAAACCCCTCAAGAGAGGGGTTAAGATTTAGCTGCCGCTGCCGTTATTACGGCTGCTGCTGGCGCGGCGGTTGCCGCCGGTCACCTGGGTGTGACGCTTCACGGCACGGCGAATCTGGTTCGCTTTCATGCGGCGGCGATCTTTTTCTACCGCCACTTTACTGCTGGTTTCTTCCGGCAGTTCCACCAGCGTACGCAGGTAGTTAGTCTGCGCCAGGTCAAGCTCGGTATAACCCCCGCGCGGAAGGCCTTTCGGCAATTTAATGTCGCCGTAACGCACGCGAATAAGGCGGCTAACCTGTACGCCAACCGCTTCCCACAGGCGACGAACCTCACGGTTACGGCCTTCGGTCAGGGTGACGTTGTACCACTGGTTAATGCCTTCGCCGCCGGTGAACTTGATGGTTTTGAAGGCCGCCGGGCCATCTTCAAGCTGCACGCCGCGAGACAGTTGTCTTACTTTGTCGTCATCCACCTGGCCAAACACGCGCACGGAGTATTCACGCTCCACTTCACGGCTTGGGTGCATCAGGCGATTTGCCAGTTCCCCGTCGGTGGTGAACAGCAGTAAACCACAGGTATTCACGTCCAGACGCCCAACGGCAATCCAACGTGCACCACGTAGCTTTGGCAAACGGTCAAACACGGTTGGGCGCCCTTCCGGGTCGCTGCGGGTACACAGCTCGCCTTCCGGCTTGTAATAGGCCAGCACGCGGCAAATTTGTTCCGCAGATTCGCGAATTGAGATCAAATGACCGTCAATACGAATTTTCAAGGCCGGGGTAATTTCAACACGGTCGCCCAGCGTGGCGATTTTGCCATCAACGCTTACGCGACCTGCAGAGATAATGGTTTCAATCTCACGACGGGAACCATGGCCAGCGCGAGCCAGCACTTTTTGTAACTTTTCGCTCATTGAGCTTCCTCGGGTGTCGCCTTCACAGGCGTCGATGGAAAGAATATATTTTTCAATTACTTAATTAATTGAAGTGTCAGGCATTATACATGACTTTTGCCACCATGTAACCCGCTAATCACCGGCTGTTTTCGCCGTTTGCAGGCGCTTTTCCACACGCTTTGAGAGCACGTAAATGACCGTCGCCATCGCCACGTAAAAGAGTGCCGTCAGGGAGTAGGTTTTAAAAAATTCAAAATTCCCTGCTGCCAGTTCCTGCATGCGGGCAAACAGCTCAGGATACTGCACCAAAAAGGCCAGCGAACTGTCTTTCAGATTATAGATGACTTGATTGGTCAGCGCCGGAATCGATGTACGTAAAACCTGAGGCAGAATGATCCAGAGATAGATTTGCACCGGGCTAAAACCTTGTGCGGCGGCAGCTTCTATCTGTGTTTTGTCCATACCGTTGTAAGCCGTGAGCAGATAAGCGGCATTGTAGGCGGCAATATTCAGCGTAAACCCCAGCAGGGTGACTTCAAATGGCGTCAGCCGGATGTCCAACTGCGGCAGCCCGTAATAAAGGATATAGATGATGCAGATGAGCGGCGTGCCGATGAAGAAAGATTTGTAACGCTCAACGATACGCGCCACCCCTGGTCGGCGGCTAAGGCCAAAGTAAAAAACGACGATACCCAGCAGAAAACCCGTTATCGACATCGCCACGGTTAAGCCTATCGTGGCGCCAATCCCCCGAAAAATCAGCGGCCACTGGTCTAAAAAGTCATGGTAGAAACTGAGCAGGCTGCTACTCATGAGTTGTGTTTCCAAAAAATTTTTCCACCTGCGGCAGGCCGCAATTCGCCAGATATTCTACCGATCCCTGTGCCAGGATAGCTCCGCCATACATAAACACCACCTGCTGGCTAATTTGCCCCGCAAAGGCAATATCGTGGGTCACACAGACCGTCGTGACCTTCCGCTGTGAAAGCCGGTTAATCAGTTGTGCAACCTCCTGACTCATCAACGGATCCAATGCAGAAGTCGGCTCGTCCAGAATAATCATCTCAGGTTGCATCACCAGGCTACGCGCCAGCGCTACACGCTGTTTTTGCCCCCCGGAAAGCTGGGCAGGAAATTTTTCTTCATGGGCAGACATATCAAAATAGGCCAGTTCCTCTCGTGCCATTGCATTCGCCTGCGCCCTGCTCTTTCCCTGTAGCTTTCTCAGGGCCAGGGTCAGGTTATCGAGCACGCTAAGATGGCGGTATAACGCAAAGCTCTGAAACACAAAACCAATTTTGCTGCGCAGTTGCTGAGCGCTCTTTTTATCACCAAGAACACTTTCACCATGAAAACAGATTTCACCGGAGTCAGGCTGTTCAAGCAAATTAAGGCAGCGAATTAACGTGGTTTTTCCGCAGCCTGATGGGCCCATGATGACCTGCGTGCGCCCCGTTTCTATTTCCAGATTGATACCGTTAAGCACCACGTTCTCACCGTAGCGCTTGCTGAGATTTTTTACCGTGAGTATCGACATCCTGCCCTCGTAACTTATTCCACCGCATAGCGGTTCTTAATTTTCGTCAAAACAATTTGAAAAAACTTATAAATGAGGAAGTAAAGCACGCCCGCCAACATGTAAATGCTCATACCAAGCATGGTGGATGCCGTCAGCGCTTTTGCCTGTCCAAGGATCTCCGTGACGCCCACGGTGTAAGCAAACGGTGTGTTTTTCAGGATTGCCGTAAGCTCGTTCATCACGCCGGGAACGGAAAAACGCAGCATTTGGGGAAATTCAATCCAGCACAAAATCTGCCAGCCGCTAAAACCGCTGGCGCGCGCGGCCGCTATTTCTTGCTCATCCACCGATGCCAGAGCGCCGCGAAACACTTCAGACAGATAAGCACCTCCGATTAACCCCAGACTCAAATTCATTGCTACCAGCGGAGGCACGTTAAGGCCAAATCCCGGCAGACCGAAGTAGATTAGGAAGAGCAGAACCAGCACCGGAATAGCCCGAAGAATGAAAACGAGCAGATTAAGCACGCTTGCCACATGACCGCCGGTGAGCCGCCGCAGCGCGGCGACTCCCAGCCCCGAAATAACAGCCGTTGCAAAACACGACAGGGTGATCACGAAGGTGTACACCACGCCATGAAGCAAAAGACCCGTAATATCGAAGAGCTCTCTGGCCAGCATAGATTATGATTTCAACCATTTATCCATAATGGCAGCCAGCTTTTTCGGGCCCAGTTGTTTCAGGTAAGCGTTAAAGTCATCGCGTACCGGGGAGCCCTGCTGGAACGCGAAGCCGAGGTGATCTACCCCCTTGAAGGAGTAGCTGATAGCCAGCGGCATTTTTTGATGGAAGCGGTAGTTGTCGTATACCGGCTCTTCGATAAAGGCCAGGTCCAGGTTTCCGTTTTTAAGATCGGTCACCGCTTCGTTGTAGGACGGATAAAGTTTTACATCGGCAACGTTGTAGAAGCCCTTAGGCTCCAGATCGCTTTTAATTAAATCGGTATACGCCATACCGCGTGGGTAACCGATGCTGTATTTCTTAAGCTGCGCCAGGTCGGTTATTTTCAGCTTTTTGGAAGCCAGGCTCACAAGGTTAAACGAGTTCTCATAATAGGAGTCAGAGAAATCCATCACTTTTTTACGCTTATCGGTGATAGAAATGCCGGAGAACGCGACATCAGCCTGTTTGCTGGCCACGGCACCTAACATTCCGTCCCAGTCATACTCTTTGGTTTCAATTTTACAACCACGGACTTTGCAATAGCCGTTGAAAATCTCCAGGTCAACGCCCTGTAACTTCCCGTTTTGATCTTTAAACAACATCGGTGGTGAGTTAGGTGAAATAGCAACAATCAGCGTTTTACCTTTTACCGGATCGGCGGCGTAAGCCCCGGATGCGGTTATTGCCAACAAAGAGATCAATACAGCTTTTTTGATATTTTTCATATTAATCCTATAGCATTAACTTTTGTGGTTAGAAGGATTGAAATATTAATTCCGACCCTGGCGACGGCGATGCTACGCAGACGGTAAATTATCGTCAATACAGATAAATATCTTGCTTCATGCAATCAGCAGTTAATAAATTCACAAATTTCGCAATATGTTAGATTTTAATGCTATATAAAATTAAAATTGCGATATCACAAAATAAATGAGAGCGCGCTCTATACTCAGGACTGCTAATGATCAACAAGCTAATTCAGAGTGTAATCATTTATTAAAAATATTATTTTTCAGCACATTAAAAGAAATGACACCAATAATCTTCAGCAGAATAATTTAATAATGAAAACGCTCTCATAGTGAATTCTTATTATATTTATTATTTATTCCTGGTTATATCATCAGCAGCTTATTGGCTTAATAACATTGCGGTTAAATAGGATGGGTGTTTAAAAAACTCATTCAGAAATAAAAAAAGAGGCCAATGGCCTCTTTTTTTAATGGTTATTTATGTTCAGCACGTTGGCATATCAGAAAGGGGCATTCAGGCTGCTTATTGTTTTTTATCTCGCGCTTGGCCCACAAGAAATACTGGCCGACCGTCCTGCAGCCAGCGGGCGTATGCGGCTTGCTGCTTAGCGGTCAGTCCCTTATCAGACCAGATAAGAATATGATCGGCATCGATTCGGCTTAAATCAGGCTCGGCCACAACGCTGTCGAACAGCTCAACCCTGAAACCATCGCTGGCATAGCGAATCGCTTCCAGCCAAAGCTCAAGCCGGTCTTTTAGCGACAAGGCAATCATCACAAGGCTTCCGCCTGGGCGTTTGCGGCCGCTGGCCAGCACGAACGTCGCGTATTCAAAAAGGGCACTGTCCAGCATGGCGCTACTCATTGCCATTTCATGACGCACGCTGGAATTCATCCACAGTCGTAGCGGACGAATCACCTCGTCGATAAAAATGCCCGGGGGAAGTTCTCGCCCATAGCGCCAGATAAGCGCCCTCAGCTTCGTGGGTTGCATCGCTTCGCACTGCGCCAGCAGGGTTTCCTGGACCTCAAGCCACCCGGAAGGATTACGACTTTCCTCGCCGTTCAGTAACGCCAGCATATCCGGTAACGCAGCGCCCCTGCCCAGGTAGCCAACAATGTCGGCTACCTGGGAACAGTGGGTAATATTAAAAAAACGGTGCCCGTTCTCATCCACCTGCGGCTTGATCAACCCATAACGCTGCCAGCTACGAATATTGGCGGGCGTCACACCGCATTGAGAAGCAAGAACATCAATGTTAAATCGGGCCATAGCGATTTCCTTACAGGAAAGGTTTAACGTCCCCGACGCCCTCGCGCATCACAACCGGTGCGTCCTCCGTCAGATCGATAACCGTAGTGGGCTGCTGCCCCAGATAACCGCCGTGGATAACCAGATCCACCACTTTCTCGAGGCGATCTTTGATCTCTTCGGGATCGGACTCGGTAAACTCGCTGCCCGGCAGCATCAGCGAAGTCGACAGCATCGGCTCGTTCAACACTTCAAGCAGCGCCAACGCAATCGGGTTCGACGGCACACGCAGCCCGATGGTTTTACGTTTTTCCTGCAGCAAACGGCGGGGAACCTCTTTGGTGCCCTTCAGAATAAAGGTGTAATTCCCCGGCGTGTTGTTTTTAATCAGGCGGAACGCCACGTTGTCGACGAAGGCGTAAGTCGACAGCTCCGACAGATCCCGACACATCAGGGTAAAATTATGGCCGTCGGGGAGTTGACGAATACGGCAAATGCGCTCCATGGCGCCCTTATCTTCAATCTTGCAGCCCAGCGCATAGCCGGAATCGGTAGGGTAAACAATGACCCCGCCTTTACGAATAATATCGACGGCCTGGTTAATCAGACGCGGCTGCGGGTTATCCGGGTGGATATAAAAAAACTGACTCATACTGCCCTCTCTTTAGCGATGTGGCTCTGCTCCCAGTGCTGCCAGACGGGCTCAACGCCCGCCGGTAGCCACAGCTTACGACCCAGTTCAATCCACGCGCAGGGCAGATGAAAATCAGACCCCTGCGACGCCAGCAGATTAAATTGCTTAGCGTAGCTCGCAAGCTGGGTACGTTCGTTGGGAGCCTGCTGGCACTGCGCAACTTCCATGGCATCGCCACCGTGTTCGGCAAAGTGCGCCAGCAGTCGTTTTAGCCATTTTGCGGTCAGGCCGTAGCGCCCTGGATGCGCCAGCACCGCCTGCCCGCCAGAATGATGAATCACATCAATAGCTTGTTCTATTGTACACCACTGGGGCGGAACGTATCCGGTTTTCCCCTTCGCCAGATACTTTTTAAAAACATCGGCCATATTGCTGGCTTTGCCCTGCTCGACCAGAAAACGGGCAAAATGCCCTCGGGTAATGGCCCCGCTGCCTGCGTGACGCATCGCTCCTTCTAACGCACCGGGAATACGTGCTTTATCCAGACGCTCAGCAATCATTTCCGCGCGCTGGCTGCGGCGTTCACTTTGCTGTTCAAGAAAAAGCTTCAGCGCAGGATGCTGTTCATCAATGCCCAGGCCAACGATATGAATTTCGTGATTTTCCCAGACGGTGGAAATTTCAACGCCGCTAATTAACTGTAGCGGTAAATTCAGACGCTGAATTTCAGTCCTTGCGGCAGGCAGGCCCGCCACGGTGTCATGATCGGTAATCGCCAGTACCGTAACGCGCATATCGACGGCGCGATTAACCAAAGCTTCAGGAGACAACAGGCCGTCCGAGGCGGTAGTGTGGCTGTGCAGGTCGTGGATCGTGGCCAGGGTGGGCTCGCTCAAAATGGCTCCAGAAATGGATAGACAGAAATTTAGCGGCCCATGATAACGATAATCGGCTATTTTAAAAAATCAGTATTGACAATATAGCCGCGAACCAGTTTACTAGTACGCAAGTTCACATAACGAGGTATCTGAAATGAAAGCGATGAATTCCCTGCACGGTTGGTGGCGTACTCCCTGAACTCGGGCGGTGCGATCGCGTACGCTGTTTAACAGCACAGATACCAGGCCCGCCAACGATGCGGGCTTTTTTTTGAACAAAATTTGAGAACTAAAATGCAAACACAAAAACCGGCACTTGAACTCCTGAGCAGCGAAGCTGCCTACCGTGAAAACCCAACGGCCCTTTTCCACCAGCTGTGCGGCGCGCGCCCTGCGACGCTGCTGCTGGAATCCGCAGACATCGACAGTAAAGACGACTTAAAAAGCCTGCTGCTGGTAGATAGCGCCATGCGCATTACGGCTTTAGGTGACACCGTCACCTTACAGGCCTTGTCGGCTAACGGTGCTTCCCTGCTGCCGCTGCTGGATGCCGCCCTGCCGGCTGGTGTCGAAAACGAACACTTCCCGGATGGCCGCACCCTTCGCTTCCCAACAGTCAGCACGTTATTAGATGAAGACGCGCGCCTGTGCTCGCTGTCGGTCTTTGACGCATTCCGCATTATGCAGGAACTGGTCAGCGTGCCTGCAGATGAACGCCATGCGATGTTCTTCGGCGGTCTGTTTGCCTACGATCTGGTGGCCGGGTTCGAAGACCTGCCGCAGCTGAAGCAGGACAACCGCTGCCCGGATTACTGCTTCTACCTGGCCGAAACCTTATTGACCATCGATCACCAGAAAAAGCAAACCCGCATTCAGGCCAGCCTCTTTACGCCTTCCGGGAGCGAAAAACAGCGCCTGCTGAAACGCACCGAACAGCTGCGTCAGCAAATCAGCGAAGAACCCGCTGCTCTGCCAGTGCAGAAAGTTGAGCACATGAGCTGTGATGTCAATCAGACAGACGAAGAGTTCGGGGCGGTTGTTCGCCAGATGCAAAAAGCCATTCGCATCGGTGAAATTTTCCAGGTTGTGCCGTCCCGCCGCTTCTCGCTGCCTTGCCCGTCACCGCTAGCGGCATACCAGACGCTGAAGAAGAGCAACCCAAGCCCATACATGTTCTTTATGCAGGACAACGATTTCACGCTGTTCGGCGCTTCCCCGGAAAGCTCACTCAAATATGATGCGACGAATCGCCAGATTGAGATCTACCCGATAGCTGGCACCCGCCCTCGTGGCCGCCGCGCCGACGGATCGCTGGATCGCGACCTGGACAGCCGTATCGAGCTGGAAATGCGTACCGATCATAAGGAACTTTCCGAGCACTTAATGCTGGTTGACCTGGCGCGGAACGATCTCGCCCGCATCTGTACGCCGGGCAGCCGCTACGTGGCGGATTTAACCAAAGTCGACCGTTACTCCTTTGTTATGCATCTGGTTTCCCGTGTTGTTGGCGAGCTGCGTCACGACCTGGACGTGCTGCACGCCTACCGCGCCTGCATGAATATGGGCACCCTGAGCGGCGCACCGAAAGTGCGTGCGATGCAGTTGATTGCCGGGGCCGAAGGCGTCCGTCGCGGCAGCTACGGCGGCGCAGTGGGCTACTTCACCGCCCACGGCGACCTCGATACCTGTATCGTCATCCGCTCAGCCTACGTTGAAGACGGCATTGCCACCGTGCAGGCTGGCGCCGGTGTTGTGCTTGATTCAGACCCGCAGTCCGAAGCCGACGAAACCCGCAACAAAGCCCGCGCTGTTTTGCGCGCCATTGCTACCGCGCATCACGCCCAGGAGATTTTTTAATGGCTGACATTCTGCTGCTCGATAATATTGACTCATTCACCTATAACCTGGCAGACCAGCTGCGCGCGAACGGCCACAACGTGGTGATTTACCGTAATCACGTCCCGGCACAAACGCTGATCGAACGTCTGGCCACCATGGATAACCCGGTGCTGATGCTGTCCCCTGGGCCAGGTGCCCCAAGCGAAGCGGGCTGCATGCCGGAATTACTGACGCGTATGCGCGGTAAACTGCCGATTATCGGCATTTGTCTCGGCCACCAGGCCATTGTGGAAGCGTACGGCGGTTACGTCGGCCAGGCGGGCGAAATCCTGCACGGCAAAGCCTCCTCCATTTCCCATGACGGCGAAGCGATGTTTGCCGGGCTGCCTAACCCGCTGCCGGTGGCGCGCTATCACTCCCTGGTGGGCAGCAACATCCCTGCCGGCCTGACCATCAACGCGCATTTCGACGGCATGGTGATGGCCGTTCGCCACGAGGCTGACCGGGTTGTGGGCTTCCAGTTCCACCCGGAATCCATCCTTACCAGCCACGGCGCTAGCCTGCTGGAGCAGACCCTCGACTGGGCGCTGCAGAAGCTGAAGCAGGCCAATACGCTGCAGCCGATCCTCGACAAGCTTTATCAGGCGCAAACCCTGAGCCGCGAAGAGAGCCACCAGCTGTTTTCCGCCATCGTTCGCGGCGAGCTGAAGCCTGAGCAGCTGGCCGCCGCGCTGGTTAGCATGAAGGTTCGCGGTGAACACCCGAACGAAATCGCCGGGGCCGCATCTGCCCTGCTTGAGCACGCCGCGCCGTTCCCAAGCCCGAGCTACGAATTTGCCGATATCGTCGGCACCGGCGGCGACGGCAGCAACAGCATTAATATCTCAACCGCCAGCGCCTTTGTCGCCGCTGCGGTAGGGCTAAAAGTTGCCAAACACGGCAACCGCAGCGTTTCCAGCCGTTCGGGTTCCTCCGATCTGCTGGCAGCGTTCGGCATCAACCTGGAAATGAACGCGGATGCTTCCCGTAAAGCGCTGGACGAGCTGGGCGTTTGCTTCCTGTTTGCGCCTAAGTACCACACCGGATTCCGCCACGCGATGCCGGTTCGTCAGCAGTTGAAAACGCGTACCTTGTTCAACGTTTTAGGGCCGCTGATTAACCCGGCGCATCCGCCGCTGGCGCTGATCGGCGTCTACAGCCCGGAACTGGTACTGCCGATTGCCGAAACCCTTCGCGTCCTCGGCTATAAGCGTGCAGCGGTGGTTCACAGCGGCGGTATGGATGAAGTTTCGCTCCACGCGCCAACGCTGGTCGCTGAATTAAATAACGGCGAAATCAAAAGCTATCAGTTGACCGCCGCCGATTTCGACCTTCCGGCCTATCACCAGGAAGCGCTAGCGGGCGGTACGCCGGAAGAAAACCGTGACATTCTGACCCGCCTGCTACAAGGTAAGGGCGAGACCGCGCACGAGTCTGCCGTCGCGGCCAACGTAGCGATGCTGATGAGATTGCACGGCCATGAAGACTTGAAGGCTAACGCCAAAAAAGTGCTGGATGTATTGCGCAGCGGAGCCGCATATGACCGCGTCACCGCGCTGGCAGGAAGAGGATAAGGGAATGCAGGAGACCGTTTTAAACCGCATCGTGGCTGATAAAGTGCTGTGGGTTGAAGCCCGCAAACAGCAGCAGCCGCTGGCGAGCTTCCAGAATGAGATTGTGCCAGCCACGCGGAACTTCTATCACGCGCTGCAGGGTGCCCGCACCGTCTTTATTCTTGAATGCAAAAAGGCATCTCCCTCTAAAGGGGTGATCCGCGATGACTTCGACCCGGCACGTATCGCCGGTGTTTATAAACATTATGCCTCTGCCGTATCGGTTCTGACCGACGAGAAATACTTCCAGGGCAGCTTCGATTTTCTGCCAATCGTCAGCGGCATTGTCAGCCAGCCGGTGCTGTGCAAAGACTTTATTATCGACGCCTACCAGATCCATCTGGCGCGTTTTTACCAGGCGGATGCCTGCCTGCTGATGCTCTCGGTGCTGGACGATGAACAGTATCGCCAGCTGGCCGCCGTGGCCCACAGCCTGAACATGGGCGTGCTGACGGAAGTCAGCAACGAAGAAGAGCTGGAGCGCGCCATCGCGCTCGGGGCCAAAGTGGTCGGCATCAACAACCGCGATCTGCGCGATTTGTCCATTGACCTGGACCGTACCCGCCAACTGGCCCCGCGTCTGACCCACGGCGTCACGGTTATCAGCGAATCGGGCATAAATAATTACGCCCAGGTTCGTGAGCTGAGCCACTTCGCCAACGGGTTCCTGATTGGCTCTGCGTTGATGAGTGAAGATGACCTGAACGCTGCGGTACGCCGCGTGTTGCTGGGTGAAAATAAAGTTTGCGGCCTGACCCGGGGGGAAGATGCTCGTGCAGCACAGGAAGCCGGGGCTATTTACGGTGGCCTGATCTTCGTCCCAACTTCGCCGCGCTTCGTCAGCGATGAAAAAGCTGCCGCAGTCATTGCCTCTGCGCCGCTTCGTTACGTGGGTGTATTCAGAAATACGCCGGTAACAGAAGTTGTGCAGAAAGTAGAGACGTTCTCACTGAGCGCAGTTCAGCTTCACGGCGCTGAGACCCAGGCCTACATTACTGAGCTGCGAGCGCTGCTGCCGGAGAACACACAAATCTGGAAAGCGTTGAGCGTAGCCGACACGCTTCCAGAGAGGAATCTGCAGCACGTCGACAAATACGTGTTCGATAACGGCCAGGGCGGCACCGGGCAAAGCTTTGACTGGCGACTGTTAGCCGGACAAAAGCTGGACAACGTGATTCTGGCGGGCGGCCTCGGAGCGGATAACTGCGTGGAAGCGGCTAAAGCCGGCTGCGCGGGACTGGATTTCAACTCTGGCGTGGAAAGCGCGCCGGGAATAAAAGATGCTAACAAGCTGGCTGCGGTCTTCCGGACCCTGCGGGCTTACTAAGGAAGAGATACCATGACTTTACTGAACCCTTATTTTGGTGAATTTGGCGGTATGTACGTACCGCAGATCCTGATGCCTGCTTTGCGCCAGCTCGAAGAAGCTTTTGTGGCGGCGCAAAGCGATGCTGAGTTCCAGGCGGAGTTTACCGACCTGCTGAAGAACTACGCGGGCCGCCCAACGGCGCTGACCAAATGCAAAAACCTCACAGCTGGCACCAACACCACGCTGTATCTCAAACGTGAAGATCTGCTTCACGGCGGCGCGCACAAAACTAACCAGGTGCTGGGCCAGGCGCTGCTTGCCAGGCGCATGGGCAAAACCGAGATCATCGCCGAAACCGGCGCGGGTCAGCACGGCGTAGCTTCTGCTCTCGCCAGCGCCCTGCTCGGCCTGAAATGCCGCATTTATATGGGGGCCAAAGACGTCGAGCGCCAGTCGCCAAACGTCTTCCGTATGCGCCTGATGGGGGCCGAAGTCATTCCGGTGCACAGCGGCTCATCTACCCTGAAAGATGCCTGTAACGAGGCGCTGCGCGACTGGTCTGCAAGCTATGAAACCGCGCACTACATGCTCGGCACCGCCGCAGGTCCGCACCCGTTCCCGACCATCGTGCGTGAATTCCAGCGCATGATCGGCGAAGAAACCAAAGCGCAGATCCTGGAAAAAGAAGGTCGTCTGCCTGACGCGGTGATCGCCTGCGTGGGCGGGGGCTCTAACGCCATCGGTATGTTTGCCGACTTTATCGACGAAACCAGCGTGGGCCTGATTGGCGTTGAGCCAGCCGGGCACGGGATCGAAACCGGTGAACACGGGGCGCCGCTGAAACATGGCCGCGTGGGGATCTACTTCGGCATGAAGTCGCCGATGATGCAAACCGACGAAGGGCAAATTGAAGAGTCTTACTCTATTTCTGCCGGGCTGGACTTCCCGTCCGTAGGGCCGCAGCACGCGTACCTGAACAGCACCGGCCGCGCCGATTACGTCTCTATTACCGATGACGAAGCGCTGGATGCCTTTAAAGCACTGTGCCGCAGCGAAGGGATTATTCCTGCGCTGGAGTCCTCCCACGCCCTCGCCCATGCCTTAAAAATGATGCGCGAGAACCCTGAAAAAGAGCAGCTGTTGGTAGTGAACCTCTCTGGCCGCGGCGACAAAGACATCTTCACCGTCCACGATATTCTGAAAGCACGAGGGGAAATGTAATGGAACGTTATCATCATCTGTTTGAACAGCTCCAGGCCCGCAAGGAAGGCGCATTCGTTCCCTTTGTGACGCTGGGCGACCCAAACCCTGAGCTTTCGCTGAAGATTATTGATGCACTGATTGAAGGCGGCGCGGATGCGCTCGAACTGGGCATTCCGTTCTCCGATCCGCTGGCGGACGGGCCAACCATCCAGGGCGCGGCGCTGCGGGCTTTTGCCTCTGACGTCACGCCAACCCAGTGCTTTGAAATGCTGGCGACGATCCGCCAAAAGTACCCGGAGATCCCAATTGGCCTGCTGATGTATGCCAACCTGGTGTTTAACCGTGGTATCGACGAGTTTTACGCGCTGTGCGCCAAAGTGGGCGTGGATTCCGTGCTGGTTGCAGACGTGCCGGTGGAAGAGTCTGCTGAATTCCGCCACGCCGCAATGCGCCACAACGTCGCGCCAATTTTCATCTGCCCGCCAAACGCCGACGAAACGCTGCTGCGCGAAATTTCGGCTCATGGCCGGGGTTACACTTATCTGCTTTCTCGGGCAGGCGTCACCGGCACCGAAACGCGCGCTCAGCTTCCGCTGCATCATTTAATTGAGAAACTGGGCGAATATCAGGCCGCACCGCCTCTGCAAGGCTTTGGTATCTCCGAACCTTCTCAGGTACGCGATGCCATTGCCGCTGGCGCAGCAGGTGCGATTTCAGGTTCTGCGGTGGTGAAAATCATCGAAAAGAATCTGGCACAGCCGGAAGTGATGCTCAGCCAACTGAAGCAGTTCGTGCAGAACATGAAAGCCGCCACGCGGGGTTAAGGTAAACAAAAACGGCGGCCGATCGGTTTAGTCCCCCGATCTGCCGCCGTATTAACAGAAATTGTGGTTATGTTAACTGGCTGCTTTATTTTCCAGCTCTTCCTGATATTCAAAAAAGCGCTGTCTGAATCTCATTGGATCTTTAATAAAACGAATCGGCGCATGACCAGCCCCGGAGTCACTGATCACCAGAGAGCCATAACCCAGCATGCGACCAATAATCCCTTGTCGAACCTGAAGGCTGGATATTTTCTTAATCGGGATTTCAACGGTATCACGTTTAATTAAGCCCGATTTAGCGATCAGTCGCTTATTGGTAATCGCCGCTTCATTGGAGCGCACGACAAAATACCCCAATGGAATCAGGATAAAACCAACGAGTGTCAGGAATCCTAAAACGAGTCCCCAGAGGATCCAGGGCAGCCATGCCCACAAGGTTACTTGCCCACGATATAAAACTTCTTCATTGCCAATTAAGTTGGAATCGATGTATGCCATTTTTCTACCCATTAAAAGAAGACGGGGAATAATAGCATCTCATTTCAGAATATGACTAATTGAAATTTAATGTATGCGCTCAAAGAAACTGGCCATTAAATGGCCAGCTTGTTTCCGATGAAGAGAGACTTAAAAACGGTAACCCGCAGAGAACATAAACACCCACGGATCGATACGCGTCTTGATACTCTGCTGGTCTTCCCCGGCTTTAAATTTCACCGTAGTGTCGATGTCCATATACCAGACGGACATGTTCAGCAGCCAGTTTTCGTTCACCAGATAATCCAGCCCAACCTGACCCGCTACGCCCCAGGAATCTTTGACCTTCAAATCGCTCAGGCCCGCGCTTTTGCCGGTGTCGTTGAAACTTGCGTCAAAGAAAGTCGTGTAGTTCACCCCTACGCCAACATAAGGCCGCACTTTGCTGCCCGCATCGCCAAAGTACCACTGCGCCATCAGCGTAGGCGGCAGCTGGTGCACGGTGGCCAGGTCACCGGTTGGCCCAAGCCCGACTTTGTGACGGAACGGTGTCGCCGCCAGCAGCTCAATCCCGATGTTATCGGTGACCATATAATCGAAGGTCAGCCCCAGCTGCGTATTGTTATCAACTTTAAAGCCGCCCATTTTGAGCACGTCATCCGAACCACCTGTTGGCCGAACCGTCGCGGTACCCGCGCGCATAAAGAATTCCCCCGCCTGATGCGCCGACGCCGCACCGGACAGACATCCCATCGCCAGTAATGCCAGTGTGAGTTTTTTCATAGCCCTTCCCTTGTTATGGTTTTTAACAGCGGGCTGAATATACTCAGAAAGAAGTACAAAGTGATCTAACACCGATCACACTTTATCCTCTAATTTAACATTCAATGATCTGGATTAATTTTTGGTAGCGCAGTGAAAAACAACAAACCGAAACCAGATCAACTTTGTGAATAATCACATACTGAAAATTCTTCCCCCTCCGCCTCTTGCAAAACATCCTGCCCTGGCTAATTTGGATGTTCCTCTCAACCATTGAAACGTGAAATCAGAAGTTGCAGGTGCAAGATGAGCGATAACCCTTGTATGACTTGTGGTGCCTGTTGTGCTTACTTTCGTGTCTCTTTCTACTGGGCTGAAGCCGACGACGCCGGTGGCCTGGTCCCTTCACACTTAACCGAGCCTGTTACCCCTTTTCTGCGCTGCATGAGCGGCACCAACCAGCGCAATAGCCGCTGCGTTGCGTTGCAGGGCGAGCCGGGTCAGCGGGTCAGTTGTAACATCTATGAGAATCGCCCTTCGCCGTGCCGTGAGTTTGCGATGTCCGGTGAAGACGGCATAACCAACGATGCCTGCAACCGGGCGCGAGCTCGCTACGGCCTGGCACCGCTGTACGGAACTGACGCTATTCAACCGCTTATAGAAAGTCTTTGTGGTGCCACGGCAGCCTCATCCAGGGTACAATTGCCCCCAGATTGATAACCGTTAGCAACATCAAGGAGAGTGCATGTCTATCACGGCAGGTTCCGTATACCGTGACACGGGAAATTTTTTGCGTAATCAGTTTGTTACCATATTGCTGATTGCGTTACTTTGCGCCTTAATTTCGGTGATTATTGGCCGTGCGTTCTCGCCCAGCGAAGAACAAATGGCGATTCTGAGTGAGGGAGATAACCTGGCGGGCAGCGTCGGGCTGTTTGATTTAGTGCAGAATATGTCGCTGGAGCAGCAGCAAGTGTTACTGAAAGCGTCTGCGGCTTCCACGTTTTCCGGCCTGATTGGCAACGCCATTCTGGCGGCCAGCATGATGGTGCTGATGCAAATCGTCTCTGCGGGTCAGCGCGTTAGCGCCCTGCGCGCGATTGGTGCCTCCGCGCCCGTGCTGCCAAAAATGTTCATTCTGATTTTCCTGACCACACTGCTGGTGCAAATCGGCATTATGCTTGTCGTTGTGCCTGGCGTGCTGCTGGCAATCCTGCTGTCGCTTGCCCCGGTGATGCTGGTGCAGGATAAAACCGGAATTTTCCGCTCTATGCGCAGCAGCCTGCGCCTGGTGTGGGCGAACATGCGCCTTGTCGCCCCTGCGGTCGTCGCCTGGCTGGCGGCCAAAACGGCGTTACTGCTGCTGGCATCCAGCTTTGCCGCGCTGTCGCCGGAAGCCGGGGCCGTGATTGCGAATACCATAAGCAACCTGATTTCTGCCGTGCTGCTTATCTATTTATTCCGCCTGTACATGTTGATACGTCAATAACCTTCCCCGACTCCTGGCCGCGCGTTATAGTCAGGAGTCACCTCTTTACGGAACAGATTATGAAGCAGTTTCTCGACTTCCTGCCCCTGATTGTCTTTTTTGCCTTCTACAAGATGTACGACATTTTTGTCGGCACCTGGGCGCTGATCATCGCCACCGCCCTCGCGCTGGTTTACAGCTGGGTGAAATACCGCAAGCTGGAAAAAACCACGCTGGTGACCTTTGTGATGGTTGCCGTCTTTGGCGGCCTGACGATTTACTTCCACAATGCCGAATTCATTAAGTGGAAAGTCACGCTGATTTACGGCCTGTTCGCCGCGGCCCTGCTGGTGATGCAGTTCGGCATGAACAAGCTGCTGATTCAAAGCATGTTGGGTAAAGAAATCACCTTGCCAACCGAGGTGTGGACTCGCCTGAATATCGCCTGGGCGCTGTTCTTTATCGCCTGTGGTTTATTGAATATTTACGTGGCGTTCTGGCTCCCGGAAAGCATCTGGATTAACTTTAAAGTCTTCGGGCTGACCGCTATCACCCTGGTCTTTACCCTGCTGAGCGGCGTCTACATCTACCGTCATATGCCAAAGGAAGAGCAGTAATGCCGAACGAATTACCGCAAGGTGAATTAGTGCTGCGCACCCTGGCGATGCCAGCGGACACCAACGCCAACGGCGATATTTTTGGCGGCTGGCTGATGTCGCAGATGGACATGGGCGGCGCCATTCAGGCCAAAGAAATCGCTCATGGCCGTGTCGTGACGGTGCGCGTGGACGGCATGACCTTCCTGAAGCCGGTGGCAGTAGGCGATGTGGTCTGCTGCTACGCCCGCTGCGTTAAGCGCGGGACAACCTCCATCACCATCAATGTGGAAGTCTGGGTGAAAAAGGTTTCTTCCGAGCCAATCGGCCAGCGCTACAAAGCCACCGAGGCGATATTTATCTATGTCGCTGTGGATAAAGAAGGCAAGCCTCGCGCGATACCTCAGATTGATTAGTGATGAAGAGAAGCCCGGCAATGCCGGGTTTTTTATTCATTGAAATAAGGTGCCGGGAAAACGAGAATAATTTAACCAATCTTATATTTCAGACAGATATAATTCGCAGTTAAATCACCATTAATCAGTTGATTATATTCGCCTTCTGTTATTGCCACTCTTTGCTCTGCAGTTCCCTGAGCGCCTGATAAACAGAAAAACACATACTGGGAATCATTTATTTTCTTTATTCGCCACCAATGGCTGGTTGAGAATTCCCCCTCTGCCGGTGAGGCCTGTTCGGGATATGAAAATGATTTCATTGTGTAGTATTTATCCATATCGTTCATTTCATTGACCACCGTTATATTTATGCAGCAATACGCCTTTTGCCTGAAAGGCGCGTTGTCCGCAGGTATCCTTACTTACTGAGCAAACAGATATTCTTCAGAGTTGAAATAAGCGTAATCTTTATCAACAATGCAACGTTACACTCCACCGTATTATTTTTAGAAGACACCTCGCAATATTGTATTCAGTCAGTGAATCAGCCCCTGTGTTTTTGCACAGCATGGTATAGTGTTCAGGTGTTATAGAATATTGCTTACAGAAGAGAAATACGACATACGAAATTAATTATGAATTAGCGCGACATAAAGGTGTACCACCACCTCCATGTCGCTTGACCTGCCCCCAGGATTAGATACAACCTTCAGCTAGTAATGTCGGTTGGTTTTTCTTCATATTTCTCGTTTCGCCAGTCCGCTGCAAATTCAGCCGGAGTCTGGTAGTTCAGCGATGAATGTGGACGACACTCGTTATAATCCTGTCGCCAGTCATTAATCTTTTTCCGGGCGTGAACGATATCGCTGAACCAGTGCTCATTGAGACACTCATCCCTGAATCGTCCGTTAAAACTTTCAATAAATCCGTTCTGTGTTGGCTTGCCCGGTTGGATAAGCCGCAGCTCCACCCCATGCTCATAAGCCCACTGGTCAAGTGCTCTGCAGGTAAACTCCGGCCCCTGGTCCGTTCTTATCGTCGCCGGATAGCCGCGAAACAGTGCAATGCTGTCCAGAATTCGCGTGACCTGCACGCCTGAAATCCCGAATGCAGTGGTAATTGTCAGACACTCCTTCGTGAAGTCGTCCACGCAGGTCAGGCACTTGATCCTGCGACCGGTGGCCAGCGCGTCCATGACAAAATCCATCGACCAGGTCAGGTTGGGCGCCTCCGGGCGGAGCAGCGGCAGACGTTCTGTTGCCAGCCCTTTACGACGTCGTCTGCGTTTTACGCCCAGCCCGTTAAGGTGGTAAAGGCGGTACACGCGCTTGTGATTAACATGAAGGCCTTCACGGCGCAGTAACTGCCAGATGCGTCGGTAGCCAAAACGCCTGCGCTCCAGTGCCAGCTCAGTGATGCGCCCTGATAAATGCGCATCAGCCGCCGGACGCTGAGCCTCATAGCGGCAGGTCGACAGGGACAAACCTGTAAGCCTGCAGGCACGACGTTGCGACAGACCGGTCACATTACACATAAATTCAACGGCTTCCCGCTTCTGGTCTGTCGTCAGTACTTTCGCCCCAGAGCCACCTGAAGTGCCTCCTTATCCAGCATGGCTTCGGCAAGCAGCTTCTTGAGTCTGGCGTTCTCTTCCTCAAGCGACTTAAGGCGCTTAACCTCGGGCACCTCCATACCGCCATACTTCTTACGCCAGGTGTAAAAGGTAGCGTCGGAAATGGCGTGCTTACGGCAAAGCTCACGGGCAGAAACCCCGGCTTCGGCCTCTCGGAGAATACTGATGATCTGTTCTTCGGAAAAACGCTTCTTCATGGGGATGTCCTCATGTGGCTTATGAAGACATTACTAACATCGCGGTGTATTAATCAACGGGGAGCAGGTCACACTATGATAAACACCTGACCCTGACTTACCGATCTCTTTATATCCGGCTCCGAAGAACTTTAATCCAGCGGCTAATGCTTCATCTGAAGTAAGGGTTGTCGAACTAGTGAAATTTTTCTTACCTGACAAAGTTTCGTTAATAATGCTGTCGATCTTATTGTTAGAATTTTCTGACAGATACACAACATCTTTTTTGGTGAATGGATCTGCGCCTGGGTTAACTAAAATGCTCCCGCCCGTATTCGGCTTTCCATCCGTATTCCCGGTATGGCTGCTGCCGTTTCGATCGCGCTGATCCGGTGTGGTCAGCGCCGTGCCTTTGCTTTGCTCCGGGATGGGGTTCGTCAGCGTACTGTCAACCAGCGGCCGGTCAAGCGCCGGCAACGGAAGCAGAGTGCCTTTCTGACCCTCGACCATTTCCTTATACGCCGCCTGCTGCTCCGGGGTCAGCCGCTCGATGGCATCGGCTTTACCCGTCATGGCCGCTGCCAGTAACATTGTGCAGTCTGCATCTGAGAGATTGTCCATCGCCGTTTTCGCCACGCCGATGCCCAGCAACGCCCCCAGCCCTTTCTCCACAACCATATTACGGCATGAGGCGATCTTAGAGCATGCAGTGACGCCAAGACGCACGACGGCTGCCAGATTATTATTCTCAACCTCAACCCGGGCAGCATTTGCACCGCTGGCGGCTGAGAACGTATCGCCACCCACGCTACCGCCTGCCACTGCGCCTATAGCGGTAGCAAGGTTGCTGATGAAGTCCCTCTCTTTGCCCTCAAGCTCTTCGGCTTTTTTGCCGTAAAACGCCATTGCCAGGCCGTCGCCCATCACTGCCGAACTCATACCTCCGGCAGCCGCGGCTAGCGGGCCACACGCCTTAAGTTGCGGCCCGGAAAATATTATCTATCAGCGTCAATATTTATCTATGTCGCCGTGGATAAAGAAGGCAAGCCTCGAGCGATACCTCAGATAGATTAACGTTTAAGAGAAGCCCGGCAAAAATGTCGTTTTTTTATTCACTAAGCCTTTAGACTGCAGGTAACATGCAATATTCAGTTATAAATAATTATTACAATCCAGGCAATATAGGTAAATCTCGATAGCCAGAGAAGCACATCCGCAAAAGAAAAACCAACCTTAGTCAGGAATACCTTGATGAAAAAAAATGGATTTTTATCATCAATAACTCCCCGATATAAATACTTCCCGTATACGCCGAAAAGCAAAATTGACAGACTCCCGGACACATTCGCTAGCAGTGACATGATACTTGCACCTTCCCGCAACTGAGCAAAAGCTTCAGCTGCATAGGCCAGCACAAGAAAGATCAATGCCAGTCCTGATAAAATATTACGCCTGAAAAAGATGAAATTAAAAAAAAGAAAAGAATCGCGTCCAATCCTTGGACCACCGAGCACCTTATAAACAAAAATGAAAAAACATCCTGCGAACATAATCAGGAAAAATAACATCATCACAGACAGCATGTTAAATACAATATCATTTGAAATCATAGTGATAGATTTCCTTAGTCGTATCGCCATTCATTTCAATTTTTTCACTCTGATGTGAGGTTGTGGATGTTTTCAATCCGAGATCAGGACTTACACCAGAAAATATATTGATGTTATTATTCTAAGTCAGTGCATCATCCCGATCAACCATCCCAGATACCCAATCCGACTTAGCCATAAAAATGGGCTGGTGAATCCAGATCTTCTGATATTAGTTAACTCCCTCATCGGTGCCAGGCCATCATGCTTGATAACAACATGCTTTGCACTATAGCGACAATGCATTATCAGAAAGAAAATTCCGGCGATCCCCAAGCCAAAATAACTTTCGGGACTCCCCCAAAAATGGGGTTTCAATTTTAAATAAAAGATTCCCCACAGGCTTAGTAAAAAAATCAAGAAAGAACAGGCAGCAATGTTCATCTCGCTTTTTCTTCCAAGTCCAAAAAAAAGTGAATCAAAAAAATGCATTGTTGTTACGGGAGACTGAAGATTTCTCTCCGTTATCTTACCAAACCGATAGAATATGACTGTTCCAACAGCAAACGCAATCAGAGCAATACCTAACAGCAACAGCATCATTTAGTTAGTCCTTTTTGATAGGCCACGACATTATTTCGGTACTACCGGACCCATTAAGCTCGGGCTGATTATTGCGGTTTTCACTTTGTCGGAAACTTGCGCCAATTCCTGCGCCAAATCTCAAAGAACCACCAATACCGTCTTTACCAACAGACCCCTCAACAGAAATAATTCCAGCCGATAGGGAACCTGCATAATCATAGGAAGGGCTGAAATCTTTAATCGGGTAAGGCCCAAAAGTCAAACCTACAGATGCATCAGCTCGCCAGCCGATGGCCTTTGTCACACCCCCATTGATCGCGAATTTATCTTCGGAAAGAACACTTTCAAGATACCCTCCTGCCCCCATACCTGCCGCCACTTGTCCTTTCACATCACCTTTAATTTTTGCTACATCTCCGAATGGTGGGCTGAGATCTGATTTTTCTATTGCTTTGGTTATTTTGTCGCTGGCGACACCTTTATCTCCCAGACTGAAAGCCAACGATG
Organism: Cedecea neteri; assembly: GCF_000758325.1. Classification (NCBI taxonomy): domain Bacteria; kingdom Pseudomonadati; phylum Pseudomonadota; class Gammaproteobacteria; order Enterobacterales; family Enterobacteriaceae; genus Cedecea; species Cedecea neteri. Next base: position 3,600,721 of record NZ_CP009459.1, read on the forward strand.
CATCTTGTTGTGTTGTACTCGGAACCAACGCTCCCCAGGGTGATGCAGCATTATTCTCAACCGCATTCTTCCCGGCCTGCGCGCCCGTGGTCGCCGCTGCGGTGCTATTCCCTACCACGCCACCGGCGATCCCTGCCGCCATGGTGCCGAGCAGACTAACGAGCTGTTTTTGGTCCTGATTCAAATCCCCAGGTTTTGTATCCGGGAACATTTCGGCGGCGATATGCCTTGCCGCCAGCTCGCCGCTGAATGCGCCCGCCGCGCCTGCTGCTGCATTGCCGCCTGAAAGCTGCGCCGCCAGAGCACCCCAGACCGCATGCGCCATCAGGTTAGCAGGTTCATTGACTTCGTCACCCTTGGTAGTGGCCCCTTTAATAACCTGTGCCATCACCGGGTTCAGGCCGCCCGCCAGAGCTTTATTGAAATCGCCCCCGGCGGCGCCCGCCAGAATGCCGCTCACCGACTGCGCTATCATCTGGTATTTACCGCCTTCCGCGCGCACCGCATCCAGCGCCTGCAGATCGCCATACGTCGACACTACGCTGGTCATCTGGCCGCCGATTTCACCCACCAGCTGCGCCGTCTGCAGGCGTTTTTGCTCTTCCTCTTTGTTAAAGATCTGCCCGATACTGCCGTTGGCATGTTCGGTGTCGCGACTCAGCGCAGCAACGTCCTGCTGCTGATTCGCCTGCTACGTTATGTTTGATAACGTCTGCTCATAATAAATATAAAAGTTTAGGTGAAACAGGTTTCTTCCGAACCTATCGACCAACACGACAAAGCCACAGAGGCCATTTTATCCACGTGGCAGTGAACAAAGAATGCAAGCCTCGCGCGATACCTCAGATTGATTAATGCTTAAAAGAGGCCCGGCAACGCCGGGTTTTCATTAGAGCCAAACAGAGATGCCATCTTACTATCATGTATGGAGTTACTCGAATGTTAAACCACTATGTTCTTTTGCGGAGGTCATACAACTTATCTTTTAACCACAATCCTGCACCCAAAGTAGCTCCCGCAACACTTCCTTTTCTCAAGGCAATATATAATGACTCTTTCCATGAAAAAATAAATACGTCATTATTGATGTATGAAATCATTGACAGTACAAGCTGGCAAATAAAAAGTACAGCAGAGATTAAAACCGCACAGTAAGCCACTAAGAAAAAAAACCAAGACATACTAACCTTACTAAAACGCTTCATTATTTTTTATCCATCTTATCTAACTCATCTTTTGCAACCTTCCCTGTAAGTTCAGATGCAGTAGAGCTAGTAATTGCACCAATAATATCTTTTTTCGTTTGGTCAGCGATTGGGGATAAGTAGAACGATCAACCTTTTCAACATGGTCAAAGCGTAATCTTTATCAACAATGCAACGTTACATTCCACCGTGTTATTTTTAGGAGACACCTCGGAAGATTGTATATAGCCAGTGAATCAGGCTCTGTGTTTTTGTGCAGCATCATATAATGTTCAGGTGTTGAAGTATATAGCTTACAGAAGAGAGAAATATTGCATACAAAATTAATGACCAATTAGCGCGACATAAAGGTGTCTCACCACCTCCATGTCGCTGACCACATGCAACTGAAAAGGTATAGATAAATATTGATAGTCAAAGAAGAGCACCATCTTTCATTCATACAAAAAATATCATGATAAAAATCATTAATGACAATATTTTTTATAAAATCAATATCCGATATCATTACTCCAATAACCAACACGTCATATCTACAGAAATTTCACTGTCGATATCAGACTATCGCTATTATAAAACATTCAACCCTGTTTTTTTTATCATGGACTTTATTGAGGTGAGATACACCTCTTCACTTTTAAATAAATAAAATGAATGGGTTAAATCATAACCAGCCATAGCATATAAGCCTATATCATGAAAATAAAAATTACATAGAGGTTTTTCTCTCATGGCTGATGATACTGCCTTAGAATAAGTGAGAAATTCAATATTTTCATGAACAATACCATCTAATATTAAAGAAACATGACCTCGAGATGCCTCATATAAATCAGAATATAAAGATAAGAATTTCTTCTCGACATTTAAGAACCACCTTATTTTTTCAGGATCATTTCCTACATCAGCAAAGCTGATTATTTCTTCTGCAAGATATTCACCCCCAGACAAATAGTGTGTAAAGTGAGAGACAATAATTTCAATAAATAGATCATTTATCGAACTCTGATCATCAAAGTCTATATCATTCAATATTTTCTGCAACTTATTCATTTTCTTAACACATTCCCATTCTTGTCTAATGTAGCAATTCTATTGCCATTTTTATCTAGCAACTTCCAAGCACTACCGCCATGTGAATTGTTTCCTGCCCTATCAGGGGACAGTCTCCAACCAGTTTTAGGATCCACAAAATCAGCCTTACCACCAGAAACACTTTTTCTCTGATTGAAAAGTTCCAAATTAACTTTGTCACCTTTATCTAAATCAACCTTATAATCTTTTACAAAGTTATTTTTCTCACCAGAGCCTGTGGATTCTAATTTATTCCTGTCATCATCATCATTTTTAGGAGAATTTCCACCTGATGAACCGGTTCCTCCTATTTCTTTTTTCTCTTCAGCCGTCATATCTTTAGCAATATTAGGCTGTTTACCCTCATCATCTCCGGCACCATTCATTACATGGCCCGGCCCACGAGTTCCATCACGTGTTCCATCTCGCACCGCGCACTGCTCGCGAGTTCCTTCACAGCCGCCACCAACTTCGTCCCAAGATTCACCGTCACGGCTGACACTACCCTGGGTATTGTAGCCTACTGCACCTGCAGAGGCGGCACCCGCTGCGCCTGCCTCCCCCGGTAACGCCGGGGGAGGCATAGGTGCTGCCATCATGTTATTCTCAACCGCATTCTTCCCGGCCTGAGCGCCCGTGGTCGCTGCTGCGGTGCTATTCCCCACCACGCCACCGGCGATCCCTGCCGCCATGGTGCCCAGCAGGCTGACGAGCTGTTTTTGGTCCTGATTCAAATCCCCAGGTTTTGTATCCGGGAACATCTCGGCGGCGATATGCCTTGCCGCCAGCTCACCGCTGAATGCGCCCGCCGCGCCTGCTGCTGCATTGCCGCCTGAAAGCTGCGCCGCCAGAGCACCCCAGACCGCATGCGCCATCAGGTTAGCAGGTTCATTGACTTCGTCACCCTTGGTAGTGGCCCCTTTAATAACCTGTGCCATCACCGGGTTCAGGCCGCCCGCCAGAGCTTTATTGAAATCGCCCCCGGCGGCGCCCGCCAGAATGCCGCTCACCGACTGCGCTATCATCTGGTATTTACCGCCGATGCCGTAATCACCAAACGCTTTCTGGTAGGCCTCCGTATTACGCAGCTCTTTAGCGCTCATGTTGGCGTATTTACCGCCTTCCGCACGCGCGGCCTCCAGCGCCTTTGTGTCGCCATAGGTTGACACTACACTGGTCATCTGGCCGCCGATTTCACCCACCAGCTGCGCCGTCTGCAGGCGTTTTTGCTCTTCCTCTTTGTTAAAGATCTGCCCGATACTGCCGTTGGCATGTTCGGTGTCGCGACTCAGCGCAGCAACGTCCTGCTGCTGATTCGCCCTGTCACGAATTGTGATATTACCATCCGCCAAGGCGGATTGCGTGGTGCCATCGGCGTGGCCTTTCCCGTTCATCCCGGCCAGCAGCGTGCCGACGTTCGCCAGGCCGTTAGCGGCCAGCATTGATCCAGGGGACATATTCGTGCCGCCGGACAGGCTGATGCCGCTGTGGCTGACTTTATAGTCGGCTTTGTTGCCGATGTCAGAGAAGCCCAGCGTCCCGGTATCGAGGCTGTTTTTATCCGCCCCGGCCCGGCTGGCGATCACTGCCCCGTTCAACTGAGTGTGGTTGCCCACGGTAATGTCAAAGCCGCCGTTGCCGGCAAAAATACCGCTTTGTTCCAGCACCGAATCGTAGGTGCTTTTCATCTTGTCCTGGCTGAGGCTGATATAGCCGGAAGCACCACCGTCTGTGCCCCAGGTGTAGCTGCCTCCTGCGGCCATACTCGTCTGTTTGCTGTCGTAGCTATTCGAGTCTTGCTGGCTGCTGATCAGCAGGTCCCGGCCAATGTCGGCGATAACTTTATCGCCGTTAACCTGGGCCCCGTTCAGGATGGCATCGCGGCCGCTGGTGAGCGACACCGTGCCGCCGCTGTCGAGCGTGGTTTCCGTCCAGCTCGTGCCGTTCCCTTTGTCCTTACCGTTGGCGGCGTTGACGTTGGCAAAGACGCTGAGCCCCGCAGAACCGCTGTTCACGCCGAAACCGACGCCAATGCCTCCGCCACTGCTGCTGTTTTTGCCGGTGGTCAGCTGCGTGTTGGCCGCCCCGCTCAGCACAATGTCGTTGCTCGCCGCCAGAGAAGTGTCTCCTCCCGCTTTGAGCTGGCTGCCGCCAATCAGGATATTGCCGCTTTCCGCGCCGTTTCCTTTCCCGGTCGCGATGACATTCAGGTTATTCCCGGCCGTGAGACTCGAGCCTTTCACTACGTCCGATTCGGCGTGCTGCTCTGATTTCGATTTTTGTGTCGTCAGGGAGACGCTTACCCGAATGCCGTTATCAGGATCTTTGTCCGCACCTGCTTTCTGAGAGTTCAGATATGCCTGGCTCCCGGCCAGCGCCGTTTTGGTAGCCTGTAACGCGGCCAGCCTGCCGTCGCTTTCATTTTTCGTCGCTTGCGCAGTGGTCACCGCGCTGTTGACCGCGTCTCCCACCGCCCCGGAAAGCGCCACGGTCAGCCCGGTGCTCTTCTGCTCAAATTTCTCATCGCGGGTACGCTTGTCGTGCCCCGGCTCAATGAGAACGCTATCGCCAGTGACCGACAGATCCTTGCCTGCGACCAGATCGGCACCGCCGATGTGCGCCATTCCCCCGGCATTCACGCTGACGTTGCCGCCTGTAGATCCCACGGTGCTGATGCTCTGGCTCTGGGTGGTACCTTGCTCACGCAGATCGTGGGTACTTTTGCTGCTGCCGATGGTAAAGCCAATGCCGCCGGTGCCCATCAGGCCGCTCTTTTTGGTCTCCTTAAAGTGCCAGGCGGTGTCCGTGTCCGTCGCGGCCACGATATCGACGTTATGACCCGCGTTCAGCGCCACATTGCCGTCGCCCACTACGGACGAGCCTTTCACCAGCAGATCGTTACCCGCTCTCAGCGTCACGTTATCGCCGCTCAGCAACGTGCCGGCTTCGCGGGTCGAGCTGGTTTCGTTGATGGTGTGGGTCGTTTTGCTGCTCAGGAACCCTTTTTTGGTTTTGGTTTCTTCGTCGTAGTGATAGTCGCTGTCGGTCGCCGTGGCGAGGTTGATGTCCCGCCCTGCACCTACCCCGATATCCCCGTGAGCCGTCACCTGCGCGGCCTGGGTGTTAACATCGCGCCCGGCAATAATTGTGGTGTTCCCACCGCTGGCGATTTCTGTGCCTTGTTGACGCACGGATTCGTTGATATCGACTTTTTTCTTCGCGGTGTACTTATCGCTGTGGGTAGATTCCGCCGACGCTAAGTTAACGTCCCGCCCGGCCTGCAGCCCCACGCTGTCTTGTGCTGCCAGCGCCGCACCCATGCTGTTCAGGTCTCGTCCGGCAGCCAGAGAGAGATCCTTCCCGGCGCTAATGGCCGTGCGGGTGTTGCTGGTATCAATGATGTCCATGTTGCTGGTCTGGCTATGGCGGCTGTTCTTCGCCACGTCCAGCGTCAGGTCGTTCCCAGCCCACAGCGCGGCGCTGCCGCCAGCATTGAGATTGCTGCCGGTAACGGTCAGATCGCGCCCGGCCTGCAGGTTCAGGTTCCCCCCGCTGTTGACGTTACTTCCCTGATGGGTAACCGTTTCGTTGATGTTGCGGCCGCGCTGATCGCGCTCCACAAGCTGGTTGCCCGTAAGGGAAATGTTATCCAGCGCCTTCAGCAGCATATCGCCACCTGCGCTTAGGTTAGCGCCGGTATTGAGGATGTCTTTACCCGCGCTGAGGCTCAGGCTGTCAGTGGCTGTAATGGAAGCCAGTGGGCCCACTTCCGTATTCGAGAATGACAGAACCGGGTTATTACGCCCGCTGGCCTTGCCCCCCGTATCCCATTGGTGGGTCAGCGTCTGGTTAATGATGCTGCCGCCTACGCTCTCAAGGCTGACCTTCTGCCCGGCGATGGTGGAGCCAATATTGTTGATATTCCCCAGCGCGCTGAGCTGCAGGTCACCGCCCGAGTTAATTGCCCCGCCGTTAATATTACTGATGGCGTTCTGGCTGCTGGCGCTCAGCAGCGTTTTGCCCTGCAGCGTGCTGCCGTCATTGGTAATATTCCCGGCATTGAGGATCGTCTGATTCCCGGCTATCACGCTGCCGTTATTCACCGCAACGTCCTTCGGAGAGATATACAGTTTAGGCACGAGGACGTTTTGCCCGTCGATTACCGCGTTTTCCCACCACAGGATGCTGGAATCCAGCGCCGCGACCTGGTCAGCGGAAAGGCTGACGCCCAGCTTTAAGCCCAGTTTGTCACGAGCCTGAGCGGCATGGTCGATCAGGTATTGCATCTGCTCCAGATCGGATCCGACGCCGTTCACGTAGCGGTTGCCTGTCTGATTCAGGATCTGATTGCTGACATAGCGGGTATCAAAGGCCGCATCCCCGAGGAAGCGATGGTCATAGTCCGGGCGCAGGTTTAGGCGAGCGAGGAAATAATCCGAACCCAGGAATTTATTAGTATCGGTATAAGTGGCACGTGTTTCCTGTGGTGCACTTGGCCCGGCCATCCCGGCAAGCTTATAGATATCGTTGAACAGGCTATTGTCCAGCTGTCCAAGGCCATCCAGCTTGGGGTTGGTGACGATCAGATACGGGCTTTTCGGATCTTTATTCGCAACAAAATAGCCGTTATCGCTGGCGGGCAGCGGATAATCGCTGAGCTTAACTGGCGACCCGCTGGCCGTCAGCTTCGAGGTAATATCCGAGATGTTCGTCAGCTCAATGGGGCGATAATCATAGCCCGGCGGAGGTGGTGTCTTACCTCCGCTGGATTGCGCTATCACCTGAGCGGCAGCGGCGGCAATATCATCATTTTTATGACGAGAGGGCTCGCCCGATGGCTGTTTAGTCAGTTCTACGGCATCACCTTTAATAGCCGTGAGATTGCCGCCATTCGCCTTCGAATCCGCCAGGCTCGTTGCCTTGCCCGCCAAATCAATATCAGACCCGCCCTGCTGGCTTAGATTGACATCGGCGATCTTACCGCCGGCCTGACCATAGTCCGCGCCATTCTGCGGTCGGCTATCCACGGCAGCTAGTCCGCCGCTTCCGATTGGGTTTTCGATGTTACCAATCCCGGTTTCAGGCAAATTGATCGTTGCCTGCGGCGCGATCACATTATTATTGGTGCCCGTTTTTAGATCGGTGGCCTGTGCGCCGCCAGTTACACCAGGACCACCGGCTAAATTAAGCCCCGGCGCGTTTCGCCCAGGGGTATACCCTGGCGTATTCGCTGAGACAGACGTATTGCTGATGTTGTTGCTAAAGTTGGCGACGACTGCGCCACCGGCCTGAATGACAGAGCCAAACAGCTGCCCAAGCGTAGTCTGTTTATCTCGGCCAATATATTTATATGTAATATTTTGTTGATAAGTTTCGAAATTATTATTTCTGTTTTTGAGTCCGCCTGCAGGAATGGAATAATGGGCATAATCATCATCTTTATCTTGTCCATATTTATAAACAAAAGACTCAGTGACCGTACTATTTTGCCAACTTTGATTACTAAGCTGGTCACCTTGCAATATAATATTATTTACCCCAAGAATATTACTTGCATTATTCTCAAGAATACTGGCCGTGATAAAAGCATTATTTCCTGATGCAATACGTCCACTGCCACCATTACTACTCACGCTTACCTGTTTTTCATTTCCAATAAATTTTTGTGTGGCATACTCTTTAAAGGGGACATAGGTATATACAGATACCTGGTGTGAACTGCACCCCCCATTTCTGTTACCACAGTTTGACGCTTCCCAGAGATCGTACGTTAGATTGTATCCATACGTTCCTTCGGCAAGTGTGCTGTAATGAACTTTCAGCGTTGCCTCACCAAGTCCGGATATATTTGGAGGTGCTGTTGTTGTCGTTTTAACTGACAACCCGTCCCGCTCATTCAATAAATGCCCGGTGCGAATAGAAATATCGCCATTCTGCGTCTCGATACTTCCGGATGTATTCACCACTTCCGCGTTGGCGTTGCCCGCCGCATCACGCTGCATCCACAGGCTGTTACCCGCCAGAATATCACCGCGATAGTTGCGGATGCTGTTGGCAAACAGGCTCATATTATTGCCCGCATACAGCAGGGCACTGTTGAGCAGCGTCCCGCCTGCGCTGGCGATTAAATCACCGGCGGTGCCGACGAAGCCCGCGTTGTTGATGCCGTTCTGGCTGGTCAGGCGCAGTGTGCCGCCCGCCTGTACGCTGCCTGCGCCGTTCAGATTAAGCTGCCCGGCACTGAGGTGGCTTTCGCCGTAGCCCGCCCGAACCTGCCCGTTATTATTCAACGTGCCTGCGGCAGAGAGCTGCACGCCCTGGCCCTGCAGCAGGCCATTGACGTTAATATCCCCCTGGCTGCTGACCGCCAGCGTATTGCCCGCCGCCAGCGTGGTCAGCTGGTTGTAGCTGCCCTGGCTGTTAAGCGACAGGTTGCCCAGCGCCGCCACCTGCCCCTGCAGGCTGGTATTCCCGGCGTTGATCCCCATATTGCCCTGGCTAAGCAGCCGCGCCCCGGCAGCGCTGTTCACCTGGCTGGCCGTGATGCCCAGATTCTGTGTCGCGTACACGGTGCCGTTGTTGTCCAGTTGCCCTGGGTTAACGGTTAAACTGCCTCCCTGCAGCATGCCGTTATTCAGGATATAGCTGCCGCCGATCGTCCCCTGTTGCTGCGCCAGCACCGTCCCGCTGTTGCTCAGCGAGCCCGCATTAAGCGCCAGCGCAAAGCCCTGAACCCAGCCACCGTTGGTAAACCCTGGCGCGTTGAGCGTCAGCGTACCGCCGCTCAGGAGCTGCCCCTGGTTGTTACCGCGATCACGCAGGTCGAGCCGGGTATTGCCGTTGCCCTGAACGGTACCGGTGTTGGTTAGCTGCTGCGCCCCAAACTCCAGGCTGCCCTGACTTAGCAGGACCGCGTTTTGTCCGTTATCCAGGCTGCCGCTCAGCGTACCGGTGAGGGCAGAATTCGCTTCTACGCGCCCCTGGTTGTTCAGTGCGGCGGCGTTGAGCGTGACCGCATTGCCCTGAACGTGGCCCAGGTTGGTGATGATATTGGCCCCGACGGTCAGTAAGCCATTGGTCAGCAGTCTGGCGCCACTTTGCACATCCAGATTGCCGCTCAGCGAGAGACCCAGGCCTTCAACGCCGCTGATGTTGCCGCCGTTATTGAGCGAGTTGCCGCTGAGAGTAAGATTTTTGGCCTGAATCTGCCCCTGGTTTGTTAGCCCCGGCGCCGTGACCGTGGCCGCGTTATTGGCCGTGATGGCACCGGTATTCGTCAGGCCGGATGCAAGCGCCAGATCGAGGTTGCCGGTACTTTGCAGCGTGCCGCTATTTTGCAGTTGCTGAGCGTTCAGCTTCAGATACTGCGCCTGCCACAGGCCGCCGTTGGTCACGTTTTGCCCGGCCACCAGCATGGTGCCCTGGGTTTGCATGGCGCCGCCCTGCCGGTTGTTGATGTCCTGCTGAGACTGCAGGGTCAGCGACTTCAGGCCAATGACCGAACCCGCGTTGTCTATCGCCCCGTTGTTGGCCGTGAGGTTGCTGCCCTGAATATTGCCGCGGTTCAGCAGCGCGCCGCCGCTGAGCGTTAAATCCCCCTCGCTCAACACTGCGCCGGTGTTGTTTAACGTTCCGGCGGTTATCTGGCTCACGCCCTGGCTGAGCAAACGCCCACCGTTGGTCAGTTGGTTAGCAACCTGAGCCGTCAGCCCGTTGATCCCGAGCGCGCTGCCGCTGTTGTCCCAGTTCGTCGCCTTCACGTCCAGGGCCTGCCCCTGCATAATCCCGGCGTTGCTAATCTGCTGGCCGTTCAGCGCCAGCTGCCCGCCCGTGAGCAGTTTGCCGCCGGACAGGTTATTCACCGCAGAAGCGTTAACCGTCAGATCTTGCCCCTGCATCGTGCCCTGGTTGTCCACGGTATCGGCATGGACGGTCATTCCCTGCTGCGCCAGCAGGGTTCCCTGATTGGCGAGCGTCGACAAGTTAAGCGCCAGCGCCCCGCCGGTAAGCATTCTCCCGTCTTTCTGGTTCGTGACCGTCAGCGTGGATGGCGTGCCTGAGGCCAGGGTCAGCGCCGTATTGCCCTGCAGCAAGCCCGCGTTGTTCAGGGTATTCGTCGTAATCTCAACGGCGTCACCTGCCAGCGTGCCCTGATTGTTCAGGCTGGTCGTTTGCAGAGACAGGCCTTTCTCTGCCAGAAGTTTGGCCGCGTTGCGGTTGAGGATGCTGTCGGTAAAGTTCAGCGCCAGGCTGCCGCCCTGCAGCATGCCCTGGTTATCCAGGCTCGCGCCTGACAGCGTGAGCGCCTCCTTCACGGAGATCAGCCCCAGGTTGACCATCTGCGGAATGGTCAGGTTCAGCGAGCTGCCGCTCACGATCTGCCCACCGGCCAGGTTGTTGAGCTGCGGGGTATTCAGCGCCAGCGCATTGTCGCCCTGGAGCACGCCCTGGTTATCAATGCGGTTGCTGCTGAGGTCGAGCTTGCCTGCCGCAATCACGCCGCTGTTAGCCAGGGTTTCGTTCTGGGTGTGCAGCGTGTCTGCTGCCAGTAATTTGCCGCCGCTCTGGTTATTCAACTGCCCGGCGATATCCAGCGCTAAATTGCCCGCCGAAAGCGTGCCCTGATTATTCAGGCTGCCTGAGGTAAAGGTCAGATTGTCGCGGGCCTGAACGGTGCCAGCGTTGCTCACATCATTAGCGGCAATGTCGAGCTGGCCGCCGCTTAACAGCTTCCCGCCGCTCAGGTTATTCAGGACGCGAACGGCCGGAGGTGGCGCTGCGGCAAAACTTCTCAGCAGCATCAGATGAGGGCGGTTTGCCCCTGCACCGGACAGCGACAGGCCATTATTGCCCTGCACCAGCCCGCCGTTATTGAAAATGTTGACCGCCAGGCGCGCGTTATCCGCTGCCACCGCGCCGCTATTGCTCAGCGACTCTCCGCTGAAATCAAGCGTGCCGGTTGCCAGCAGCTTCCCTGTCGCCTGGTTGGTTAGCCCGTTTTGCAAGGCAAGGGTGAGTGCGCCCCCCTGCACGATGCCGCCGTTGTCGAGACTGGCGCCGACAATATTCAGCGCCTGCTTCGCCAGCAGCGTGCCGCTGTTTGTCACGGCGGCGCTATGGAGATCTAATCCGCTGTTGCTCTGCAGCGTTCCCCGGTTGTTAAGCGTGTCGGCCTGAACACCGACCTTTGTCGCGGCCAGTACGCCATTGTTATCCAGCTGGCCGGTGGCAAGCTGCAGCTCTCCCTGACTCAGAACCTGCCCGTCGTTAGTGACCGATTTATCGGTGTTAATCGACAGCCCGTCTTTGCCGGACAGCGAGCCGGTGTTGTGCAGATCGCCGCCTTGTAGCGTCAGGGTTTGTCCCTGAAGCAGCCCGGTGTTGTTCCACTGGCCGCCACGAAGATCAAGCCAGCCCCCGGTCAGCACTTTGCCTGCCGCGCCGTTGCCAAACTGAGTGGCGTTGAGCTTCAGGCCGCTGTCGCCCTGCAGCAGGCCATCGTTTTGCCCTTGCTGAGCAGACAAAGTGACGTTGTCACCAATAATTTGCCCGGCGTTAGTCCAGCCGTGAGCGGTCATTGCCAGCCGGTTGTCCGCCACCAGTGAAGCCCCAGCCAGATTGTTAAACTGCCCGCTCAGGTTCAGGTCCACGCTTTGGGCGTCAATGGCACCGAGGTTATCTAAACTTCCCCCGTCGAGCTGCAGATGTTTGCCGGCAGAAAGACTGCCCTCGTTGTTGAGTTCTGGCAGCGTCAGTGTGACGTCATCCCCGCCAGCCACCGTGGCACCTTTGTCGTTTCGCAGCGCAGCGGCAGTTAACTTGAGTTTTCCGTCAGCCTGAATCAGGCCGCTGTTATTTGCCTGGGCTTGCCCGGCATCAATACTCAGGGTAGAACCCGCGATAATCCCAGTATTGCTGAGTGGCCCGGTCGTCAGGCCGAGATCATTCTGGCTAATCAGCCGCCCGCCGTTGTTGAATGCCCCGCCGAATAAAATATTCAGCGCGTCGCGGCCAAGGATCTGCCCCGTGTTTTCGCCGCCGCTTTGCCCGCCGGTGAGCGTAATATTTCTCCCCTGCAGCCGACCGGCGTTATCCAGACGCGCAGCATTCACGGCAATATTTCCGTCAGTTAATAGCTGGCCTGTGCCACCGTTAGTCAGCGTTTTCCCCCGAGAGCTAATGGCCTGGTTACCCTGCAGCAATCCGTTATTGGTCAGGTCGTCAACCGTCAGGGCTGTATTGTTGGCAATCAGTTTTCCGGCGTTACTGCCTTTGGGGGTTGTCACCGAGAGCGTGTTGTCGGCGAGGAGCACGCCGCCGGCCTGATTATCCAGCCCCTGCGTCAGCCCCAGGTTCAGGTCGCTGGCTTCAATGCTCCCACTGTTGCTGAGGCTGGCCCCGTCGATCATCAGCCCTTGTTCGACGGAAATCAGCCCGGCGTTGTTCAGCTCAGGAATGGACAGCGACAATCCGCTGCCGCTGAGAATTTTCCCCTGCGCGAGGTTGTTCAGCCCCGTGGCACCCAGGCGCAGCGATTTTTCACCCTGCAGCAGGCCACCGTTGACGTTACGCTGACTGTCGACGCTGAGGTCGGCCGCCGCCAGCGTGCCCTGGTTTTCGAGGGTGCCACTGGTCAGTGCAAGTTTGTCCTTGCCGAGAATTTTACCCGTGTTAACAAGGTTATCCGTCGCGGTCAGGTTGAGGATGGACAAGCCAAGCAGCTTGCCGCTGTTGCTCATCTGGCTGGCGTTTAGCGCCGCGCTGTCGGCCTGAATCTCTCCCGCATTGCTCATCTGGCGAGCGGTAAGCGTCAGCTGCCTTTCAGCCAGGACGGTGCCCCCCGTGGCGTTGTTGAAGGTGTCGCCTGTGGCTTTGAGCGCGGAATCCCCTTGCAGCAAGCCCGTGTTAGAGAGGTTTTGTGCGTCCAGAACGGTACTGTCGGCCATTAACTGGCCGGTGTTATCTAACTCAGGAGCAGACAGCTGCAGGTTGCGTTTGGCTGCCAGCACGGCGCCGGCAAAGTTAGTGACTTTGTCACGCAGTTTTAGCTGAAGATCCTGCGCTTCAATGCGACCCCGGTTATCAAGCGTTAGCCCTTCGAGGGTTGCGCCCTGGTTAGCGGAAATTACCCCCGCGTTCACCAGGGCCTGAACGGTCACGTTCGCCCCTCCGCCGCTTTGCAGCCAGCCCTGGTTGGTCACGCTCCCGGCGTTGAGATCAAACTGACCGCCGGAGATGACGCCCTGAGCGTCCGGCTGGCCGACGATAATTTTTCCTTGTGGGCCGTTATTCAGCTCCCCGCTAACGCTGGCCGTTAAGCCCTCGCTGCCGCTGATCAGCCCGCTGTTATTCCATTGCCCCGCGCCGATCGCGAGATTTTTTCCCTGCAGGCTCCCGGCGTTATTGAAGCTGCCAGCCGAGAGCGAGAGCGCATCTTTCGCCAGCAGGGCACCACCGGCCTGGTTGTCTACCTGCTGGCCAGCTTTCAGCGTCATCGCCTGAGATTCAATATTGCCGCTATTCGTCAGCATCAGACTCTCAATGGCCAGCCCCTGCTGAACGGAAATCAGGCCGGCATTGGTGAGCTGCGGGATGCTGAGCGCCAGGCCGCTGCCGCTGATGATTTTGCCGCCGCTGCGGTTAGCCAGGTCCGCGGCCGTTAACGTGAGATTCTGCCCGCCCTGAATCAGGCCGCCGTTGTCCAAAGAGGTTGTTTTCAGGTCGAGGGAGGCTGCGCCCAACTGCCCGGTGTTTTTTAGCTGCGCCGCCGTGGCATTCAGGTTTTTCTCAGCCAGCAGGCTGCCCGTGTTGGTCAGGGCGGTCTGCGCCGCTACGTCAAGCGCGGAGGCCGCGACCTGACCGTCATTGTTGAAGCTACCAGAGGTACTGTGCAGGCCGTTGCGGGCGGTGATTTTTCCGCCAGTCTGGTTGTCGATATTCCCGGCAATAGCCAGCGTTAGCGCATTGCTGTCCAGCGAGCCCCGGTTGGTAAAGTTCAGGGCATTAAGCTGTAAGTTGTTTTGTGCCAGTAGGGCGCCACCGGCCTGTTGCACAATATTGTCTGCGGTGAGCAACATTGCGTCATCAGCCTGAATATTCCCGCTGGTGTCGATCTGTCGGGCTCCAAGCGTAACGGTATTCCCTTTCGTGCTTCCGCCGTGTGTCAGCGTGCCGGTGTTAATCACGAGCGCACCTTTTGCGGCCTGGGTGCCTCTCAGCGTGGCGCTATTATTGGCCTGCAGCAGCATATTGCCTTCAGATTGCAATTGCCCGCCGGCCAGGGTTTCAAATCGCTCGCCCTTGAACGTCAGATCTTTTTGCGCGGTGATTTGCCCGGCGCTTTGTAGCTGCTGAGTCACCAGCTCAAGGTTGCCCCCGCTTGCCAGCGAGCTTCCCTGTTGGCCGTAAAACTGTTGGCTGCTTAACGTCACATCCTGCTTGCCGTTAATCGTACCCGCATGGCTGACGCTGCCAGCCTGGAGTGCAAGTTTACCGTTACTCAAAAGCTGGCCATTGGGGCCAACAGTAAAGGCATTGCGGCTGGTCCACGCCTGGTCGTTGCCGCTGCTCAACATGCCGTCTATCCAGGCATCCCCGGTCGTGGCCGTGAGTCCTGCCCCAGCCAGCATCTGGCCGCTGTGCGTGAATGAGCCGAGGTCGAGCTGGATATTGTGCTGCGCCTGGACATTACCGCTGTTGTTGAAGCTGCCAGCTTTGGCGTTCAGGTCCCCGTTGGCCGTAATTTGGCCGCTGTTGCTTAACTGGTCAGCGGATAATGCAATGTCACGCCCTGCCGTCAGCTTACCGGCGTTGCCCATGCCTGCCGCCGCGCTGGCCCGAATCGCACCGCCCGCGTTGGCTTCGCTGGCCGCATCCGTGCTTACCGCCCCGGCATTGAGAGCAATGTCATTGCCTGCGGTGAGCTGGCCGTTGTTCAGCGCCAGTTTTCCGCTGCCGTTCAACGTGATGTCCCGATCGCTGGCTAACTTACCGTTGGCGACGGTGATGTCAGAGCGGCTATTAACCTGCGTTGCGCCCCCGCTTTTATGCTCGCCGCTCAGGGCGACGTTATCCGCCTGAGCCGTGAGATCCCCGCTCGCAAGGCTGTTATTCAGCACCAGCTTGCCGCTGGCATCCAGGGTGATGTCGCCCTGGCGCGCGTTCAGGTTCCCCAGGTTGACGCCCACGCCTTTGTCACTGGACACAAGGTGAATACGGTTGGCATACATACCGCCCAGCGCACCGGTATCCACGGCAACCACGGGCGCGGCCCCTTCTCCGGCTATCGGCGTGACCGCACCCGTGGATGACACGCGGTTGGCGCCCACGGTCACCTTCAGATCTTTGGCGTGAATACCGGCGTTGACTTCCGTTGCCCGGGCAATGATCGACAGCGCGTCGGTTTTGCTGGCATCCAGGCCCTGGCCTTCAACCGTGATGGTGCCTTTGCTGACATCCAGCGCCAGCAGGTTACCTGCGGCATCAAACTGAGGTTTGCCCGTGGTCAGCGTGGCATTGGGGGTATTGATAAATCCGCAGCCGTTACAGGTAATACCGTAGGGGTTAGCGACCATGACGTTGGCCGCCTTGCCCGCCACTTCGGTATAGCCCTGCAGCTGTGAGCGATTGCCGCCGATGACTTCATTGATGATGCCGGTCGCTTCCTGCCCGGCCCGGAGGTTAGGGTTGTTCTGAATCAGCCCCCCAAGCTGAGTTTGCGTCATCTGCCCGGTGGCATTGTTAAGAATCAGTCCCTCTTTTCCGACGTTATAGTCCTGGAACTGGTTATGGGAAATACCCGCCTGGTTGGGCGCGGCGATGTTAACTACCGGGACGCCGTTTCCGGCCTGATCCATCTGCGTACCCGGCGTGACCGGGTTGATGGTCGCCGCCACCGCCGGAAAGACCGGCTGCCCGGCGATCAGGCAGATGATGAGGTAACTTAACAGGCGTTGCGCTAATCCAACCGGGTGCTTATCCATATTTTTACCTTAAATCGCCAGGCCCAGGCGGTAATAAATCACGAGATGATCCGGTGCCAGATAGCCCGGATAGTGAAGCGGCGTACCAACGGTGAACTGGCTGGAGGAGTAGCGCCCGGCCACGGAGAGGCCTGCTGAAGCGCCCCAAAGCGTGCCGGAAGCCTGCCGATCTTCGTTGTCATTGCGCAGCCATCCGCCATCCACGGCAGCGTTCAGGCTGACTTCACCCAGATAAGGGAGGCTGAACAGGGCATAGTTCAGTTCGTTGCGAAGATAGCCCCCGTTATCGCCGGAAAGGTATTGCTCTTTAAAGCCACGCACCGAGCTTTCACCGCCTATCGTTAAGCGCTCGCTGCCGTAAAGCCGATCGGGCGACCATTGGCCGTAGACGCTGGTTAACCACCAAATTTTTTGCGTCAGCGGGCGCTGAAAACTGCCGCTCAGGCTCCATTTTTTGAATTCTGCTTTTGGCACGTCGCCCCGCTTGCCGTTATCGTTTTCGGCCCCAAACCACGGCACGCCGTGGCTGAATGATGGGTTCAGGGTTGCCACGCCGCCCGCGATTTTCTGCGTGTGGTTAAGGCCGAACTGCAGGCTGGTGAGCTTCCGGCTACTGCTAAGCAGCGGTGCATCGTTCAGGTAGTTGCGGCTGATCCGGTGAGTCAGGCCGATGGAGGCGGCGGTTTTTAAGTCACCGTTTCGGTAAAGCACGCGGGAGAAGTTCAGACGATGTGTTTCGGCTCGCCCGGTCGAACGCCACAGATAACCTTTGTTATCCAGGGTGGTGAGATAGTCGCTCCAGCTGTAGCTGTAATCGACGAGGCTATAGCCCCAGGGCACGTTGACCCCGGCCTGAAAGCTTTGGGCATCATGGTCGCTGGCGAAATCGCTGCTACGTCCGCCGCTGATAAACCATTTATCAGCCAGCCCCAGCGGATTATTGGCGGTCAGCGAGGCGGTGAGCTGCCCGGTGCCGGTGCTTTTTTGCCCACTGTTATCAAACCCTACGGCGGCGGAAAACGGAAATTCAGGCGTTGCCGTGAGATTGACAATCGATTCCCCGGCCTTCTCGCCCGGTAATATTTCAATTTGTACCGGCGTGGTGCGTAACCGGTTTATTTGCTCCATCCCCTGCTCAATATCGCGCAGGTTAAGTATTTTCCCTTCCAGTCCCGGAAACGCCATTTTTAGCTGGCGTGAAGGAGCCCCTTCAATACGAATAGCCTGCAGCCTGCCCTCCAGCACCGCAATATGCAGCGTTCCCCCCGAAAGATCCTGCTCGGTCAAAAATGCCCGGCTGGTGATATATCCGCGGCTAATATACCAGTCGGAAATATCCCGGGTTAGCTGATTGATCTTCGCCATGCCGAGGCATTGATTAATATAGGGCGTAATCAGGCGATTCCGGGCCGGGTCGGAAAGCAGCGTGGCATTTTCAATATCAATATGGCGAATGGTGAAGCAAGGTCCCTGGTCAGGTTGGGCCACAGGGCTTGCCAGTCGGGGCTGGAGGCTACGCTGGATCTCCTCTCGCTGCTGCCTGTTCTGCAACAGCAAATCCTGCTGCTGCTGGAGAATAGTGTCCCTGTCAGCAGGCGTCAGCGGCGCGGCATGGCTTAGATCCGTGTAAAACAGCGCGCACAGAAAGGCGGCCGTATAATAATGGCGCATAAAATAAGAGTCTATTTCTGTCATTTCTTTTTAGTATGCCAGTGCAGCAATAAATAAGAAAAGTCTTAAATAAATGCCCTATTAATATTGGTAGTCAATTTACTTTAAGTGTAATTAGCCAATTTAGGATAAGGAACAAATAAATATCTAATGCATTGTTTTATTTAATATATAAATAAAACCAACAACTGAACGAATAACAACCTGCAGCAGTAAACCAACCAGGCCATGAAATAAAAAAGGCCGCGTATTCTCATACGTGGCCTTGTTAAAAGACGGGCGAAGCTTAATCCATACTTGCGCCGCCGCTAATGCGGAATTTGAAGTTGACGGTAATGCCCTGCCCTGGCTTCCCGCTCTCATAGCGCCACTTCTTCATCGCCTGCTTCACTTCGCGTTCGAACATGTTGGCCGGCTGGGCGGAGAGTATCTCGAGGTTATTCACCCGGCCATCGGCATCCACATCAAACTTCACGCGAACGTTGCCGTCCATGCGCAGTGCAAAAGCACGCGTTGGGTACTGCGGCCTGTCGCGGCTGAGAGCGCGCGGCCCGGTATTCACCGACGGCGCAGGCGCAGGCGCAGCAGGGGCAGGTTTCACTGCTGGCGTTGGCGCAGGCTGCACGGGCGCATTATTTTCAAACGGAGAAGCCTGGCGAGGCTCAACCGGCTTAACGTCACGCTTCGGCTGCTCAACCTTTTTCACCGGCTTGGGCTTCGGTTTGGGTTTAGGCTCCGGTTTGTGAATAACAACGGGTGCCTCTTTCGGCGGCTCGGGTATCGGCTCTGGCTCCGGTTCGGGTTCCGCGACCGGCTGCGGCGGAGGCTGAACAACCTGAGGCTGAGGAGGCTCAAGATCAGCGGGCGCAACCATCGTGACGCTGATCGGCTGCGAAGGTGCTGGGGACTCAATAACCTGATGTACCGAGGTGTAGAGCAACCCGGCCACAACGGCACCATGAATCCCGACGGAGAGAAGAGTCGGCCACGGAAAGCGGCGAGGTAATTCCAGGGTCATTGACGTCATAATGGTTTCAGTGTCTTTCAGGAGACGACAATTTTAAATGCAAATAACAATCATATTCAACAACGCATTGCCCGAAGGCGCACTTTTTCCTGCTGTCTGCGCGAGTTTCCCGCTATTTTCTCAAGGATTTAACATCCTGTTTATCTTTCAATTGCAGTCTGCGCACGGTTCACTTACCGTGGTTGACAACCCAACATCAAGAAGGAAGTGTGCCCGTGCTGTACGTCATTTATGCCGAAGATATTGCTGATTCACTGGAAAAGCGCCTGTCCGTTCGCCCTGCCCACCTGGCCCGCCTTCAGGTGCTGCGTGACGAAGGTCGCCTGCTGACCGCAGGCCCGATGCCGGCGGTTGACAGCAACGATCCTGGCAGCGCCGGCTTTACCGGTTCCACGGTGATTGCCGAGTTTGCGTCTCTGGAAGAGGCGAAGGCCTGGGCTGATGCAGACCCGTATATCGCCGCAGGCGTGTACGCTAAAGTTGAAGTAAAACCGTTTAAAAAAGTATTCTGATTTGCCTTCCGACGAGCCTGCTGGTTGCGGGCTCATAGTATGTTACTCAGTCTGCTGTAAATGCTTCTGGCGAAAACTGTCCCGGTTCAGAGGCCGTGAGAAAAGATAACCTTGCGCCAGCCTGACATTGTTATTGAACAGCACTTGCATCTGAGAAAAGGTTTCTACCCCTTCCGCAATGACATCCACCTCTTTCTCCTGAGCACGGCGGATAATATTGAGCGTTTCTTCGCCGGATGTGGTCCTGAAGCAGGCACGATCGAGCTTGATGAAGTCCGTTTCTACCTGAGCCAGTCTGCTATGGAGCTGTTCAACGCTGTGAATATCATCCCACGCCAGTAGAAATCCGGCGTCACGAAGACGCACGGCATTTTCACGCCCGGTATCATCCAGCAGAATGCTGTTGTCGGTTATCTCAAAGACAATGCGTTGCACAGGAACCGAATGCCGAGCCACAAGCTCAACTATTCGGTCAGCAAAACCGGCATCATTCAATTGAACTGGCGAAAGATTGAGGTGCAACAAATAACTCCCGTTATGCGGCACGATGACGTCCGTCATATAGCTAAATGCCAGGGAGATAACATGTTCGCCCAGCGAAACAATCCCCCCGTTTTCTTCCAGTCGATTAATAAACACGTCCGGGGAGACGAGTGCCCGCCGATGCACGCCTCGAATGAGCATCTCTGCACCGACACAGGTAAAACCTGATGTGTCGAAAATCGGCTGCAGTAACGACTCAAAAGCCATGCTGAAGTTATTCTTCATCACCCGATTAACGATGAACTCAGCGCTTTTCTCCATGTAACTACTCCTTTTGGCAGGCTTTCTTAGCTGGTCGAAATCACAACTTTATTTTTTCCGCTGGATTTCGCCTTGTAGAGCAACCTGTCGGCTTTCTCAATAAGCGCTTCATAATTTTCACCCCGCCATGGGCAAACACCGCCGCTAAAAGTGACAACTAATCCTTGTTCACGCCAGATTTTACTTTCGACCGATTTACGCCAACGTTCCATTATTTCCATAGCTTTAACCTGATTGTCGGAGAAATAAATAAAGGCAATTTCCTCTCCACCGTAGCGATAAAGCTTGGCACGATCGTCCAGCAGTCTCATGCCTATATCGGCAATAACCTTTAACACCGTATCACCGACCAGATGCCCGTAACCATCATTTATTTTTTTAAAGTTATCAATATCTATAATGGCCAGACTAAAAGGTGCTTCCCGGGCTAATAGATAATTAACGTCATTATCAAAGCTACGGCGATTAAGCAACCCTGTGAGGCCATCCGTTAGTGAGGCATTTTTTGCACTTTTTATTTGCTGACTGCTTTCATTTATTTCATTCATAATTTGTTTATCGACGCCGCCTTTCATGTCCAGACGTCCAAAACGCATCATCGAGATAATATCGACAACCATTGACTTCATTGATTGATGCATAAAGAACCACAATAATAGATAAATTGTCAGGCAAAAAATGAATCCACCCAAGATGATCCAGACAAAATATAAAACGGCATCATCAATCATTCTGTCTTTTACAGCAAAAACAACAAACCAGTCCGGGTTTGAAAAGGAGTAGTAGTAATACTGCTTGTGACTAGCTTTATCATGAAATGACCCCAGGCCATTTGTCATACGATGCACCACCGCCGGTGAGACAATCTCCGTGCCGATGGTATCGCTGTCTGCGTCAAGCACCGCTCTTCCCTGACGGTCAACAATCGAGAAGTGCCCTGGACTCGGGCTCTCCAGCTGTCGTAGCGGGTAGCTCATATTGATCAAATTCAGATCCATGGCGAACACCCCGTACCGCTCGCCTTTATCGTCGTGCAGCAGTTTGGCAATGGTCACTACCGGTGATTTATCAACTGCATTGGCATAAATATTCGAATAGTTCACAAAAGAGCTTTTTACGCTGAGGCTTTCGTACCAGGTTCGTCCTGACAGGTCCAGGCTATTATCAACATAGGATTTTGGTATGCTATTATACTATCCATCACGTGTTGCAATGATATAACCAGAAATAGCTGGCAACACCGCAATAGATGTTGTGAGTTGTATCTCCAAAACTTCATTTTCAGCATTAACCAGAGCATCAACGTTTTTATCATTTAATAGGGTAGCGCTTTGCCACAATGCATTCTCTAAAGTTTTCAGCTGCTGCTCGATATAGAACATCGCAATATTGTGAACAAAACCTTCGTTTTCATCATCCAACGTGCTTTTTTGATGACTATAGTTTATCCAGGCCAGCACCGAACTAAACATCACCAGTACGGCAAGAATAATGACAAACAGAAAGCTTATTCTTCTGGTGTAAGAAAAATCCTTTTTTATTAAATCACTGATCACTGATTTTGATATCCTGGCGACATAAGAAAATTCGTAAGAATTATGGCGTTATTTTTGGCTTATATGATGATCGCGATCATTTTAAAAACAAACTTCCGCCCTTTGGAAATATAAATTCAGGCTAAAGGGAAGATTTATTTCCTCATGGATTTAATGGGCACCGCACGCGGTGCCCGATGCTTATGCCCAACGATCGTGGATGGCAAACAGCAATGAATTACGCTGCTGGTTAACCAGGCACTTACGAATAGCATGAATGCGCATATTGCGCCGTGACTGGCTTTCCAGCCAACGCGCCCTGCGCTTCTGCGTTTGACGCTGCATACGCCAACGCCCAACTTCCGTTCTGCTACGTCTCATGTCTACGACTCAATTTTCCAAAAAATACGCGCCATTATAGAACCTTCTGCCGGGCAAACCATCCGTTTTGCGTATACTTTTAGTATTAAGCAATGAAAGTTCTGCGTACACTCTCAACTCTTCGGTTTCAAAAGGATTTTTAAGGCATGACAACCTTCTATACCGTGGTGAGCTGGCTGGTCATTCTCGGCTACTGGCTGCTTATCGCCGGCGTTACGCTGCGTATATTGATGAAACGCCGCGCCGTCCCTTCGGCAATGGCCTGGCTATTGATCATCTATATTCTGCCGCTGGTCGGGATTATTGCCTATCTCTCCGTGGGGGAACTTCACCTCGGTAAACGCCGGGCAGAGCGCGCCCGTGCCATGTGGCCTTCTACCGCTAAATGGCTCAAGGAGCTAAAAAACTGTAAGCATATTTTTGCCTCAGAAACCAGCGAGGTCGCCAGCTCGCTGTTCCAGCTTTGCGAGCGCCGCCAGGGCATTGCCGGTGTGAAAGGCAATCAGCTCCAGCTGCTAACCAGTTCAGATGACACCATGCAGGCGCTGATCCGCGATATCCAACTGGCGCGCCATAACATCGAGATGGTGTTTTATATCTGGCAGCCCGGCGGCATGGCCGATCAGGTGGCAGAATCGCTGATGGCTGCTGCACGGCGCGGTATTCATTGCCGCTTGATGCTCGACTCCGCAGGCAGCGTCGCGTTCTTCCGCAGCCCGTGGGCCAATATGATGCGAAATGCAGGCATTGAGGTGGTCGAAGCGCTGAAGGTTAACCTGATGCGTGTTTTCCTGCGTCGGATGGACCTGCGCCAGCACCGCAAGATGGTGATGATTGATAACTATATTGCCTATACCGGCAGCATGAACATGGTCGACCCCCGTTTCTTCAAGCAGGATGCGAATGTGGGTCAGTGGATCGATTTGATGGCACGTATGGAAGGTCCGGTCGCCACCGCCATGGGTATCGTATACTCCTGCGACTGGGAGATAGAGACCGGGAAACGTATTCTCCCGCCGCCGCCGGATGAGAATATCATGCCGTTCGAAGAGGCCAGCGGCCACACTATTCACACTATCGCTTCAGGGCCGGGTTTCCCGGAAGATCTTATTCATCAGGCGTTGCTGACCTCCGTTTATGCCGCACGTGAATACCTGATCATGACGACCCCGTACTTCGTGCCGAGCGATGATTTGCTTCATGCCATTTGCACCGCAGCCCAGCGCGGTGTGGACGTGAGCATCATCGTGCCGCGTAAAAACGATTCTCTGCTGGTAGGCTGGGCAAGCCGTGCCTTCTTCACTGAACTGCTGGCGGCGGGCGTGAAGATTTACCAGTTTGAAGGCGGACTGCTGCACACCAAGAGCGTGCTGGTCGATGGGCAATTAAGTCTGGTCGGCACGGTGAACCTGGATATGCGCAGCCTGTGGCTCAATTTTGAGATTACGCTGGTCATCGATGATGAAGGATTTGCCGGGGATTTGGCCGCCGTGCAGGACGACTATATCTCTCGCTCACGGCTGCTGGACGCGCATTTGTGGCTAAAACGCCCGCTCTGGCAGCGAATGGCCGAGCGACTGTTTTACTTCTTTAGTCCGTTGCTGTAAAACGTGGCGCATCAGCACTCGATAAGTGGATGTAGAGATGGAAATGGATCTGAATAACCGCCTGACCGAAGACGAGACTTTAGAACAGGCTTACGATATTTTTCTCGAGCTGGCGGGCGATAACCTCGATCCTGCCGACATTATTCTTTTCAATCTGCAGTTCGAGGAACGCGGCGGTGCGGAGCTGTTTGATCCGGCCGAAGACTGGCAGGAGCACGTCGATTTCGACCTGAACCCTGACTTCTTTGCAGAAGTCGTTATCGGGCTGGCGGATACCGACGGCGGCGAGCTGAACGATATCTTTGCTCGCGTCCTGCTGTGCCGAGAGAAAGACCACAAACTTTGCCACATCCTGTGGCGTGAGTAATCCTTTCTGCGCGGCCCTCAGGCCGCGCTGTTACTGCTTCTCATTGGGCGGAAGATGCTCCCCGCAAGTTTTGCAGTAATGCGCATTGCTGGCATGATCCTGCTGATGACAGCGCGTACATTCCCTCACTGACCGCCTTCTTTGCAAATCCTGTGACATCTGCGCCGTTAATATCCCGGTAGGGATGGCTATCACCGAATAACCAATCAGAATCAGCAGCGAGGCAACAAAACGGCCCAGTGCAGTGTGCGGCACAATGTCGCCATAGCCGACGGTTGTCACCGTCACAACGGCCCAGTAGACCGCTACGCCCAGGCTGGTAAAACCGTTGGCCTTCCCTTCTATGCCGTACATCAGCGCCCCCGCCGCGACCATCACGATGGCAATAAACGAGTAGAACAGGATCAGCTGATTGCTGGCGTTGATCAGGCTGCGCCACAGGCTTTTAAGCGCGGGCATATAGCGCAGGAGTTTGAGGATGCGCAGCACTCGGATGGCGCGCATTGCTCGCCAGGCAAAATAGTAATGAATGGCAAACTCTGGCCACAGCCACAGGACATAGAGTGGCAGCATGGTCGCCAGATCAATAATGCCCCAGAAGCTAAACACGTAGCGGATGGGCTGCGGCCAGGTGGAGACTCGCAGCAGATATTCACAGGTGAACAGCAGCGTGAAGATGATTTCCAGCCAGATAAACAGCTGCCATTCGCCGTAGGTTAGCCGGGGATCGCTCCCGACGCTGGATTCGGTAAAAACAACGGCAACGCTGAGCAGCGCCAGCAGGCCGCAAAACGCCTCGAAACGGCGCCCGGAACGGGTGTTTTGATCGAACAGAAAGCGGTACAGCAGCACACGAAGTGATGAAATGTTCCCTGGCACGGTAATCCTCGCAAAAAGAAAGGGCCAGCGCGGTGCTGGCCCCAGGCGAGATTATAGCGGGTCAACCTTCAGACAGGAAACCGCATGGCGGAAACTGCCTTCCAGCACCGGCCGCGTTTTGGAGCATTCCGGGCCGGCAATCGGGCAGCGGGTGCGGAACACGCAGCCAGATGGCGGGTTGATTGGCGACGGCAGCTCCCCTTCCAGCAGCTGGATAGTTTTATTCTTTTCCAGGTCCGGGTCGGGGATCGGCACCGCCGACATCAGCGCTTTGGTATAAGGGTGCAGCGGGTTGTGGTAAACCTCATCGTAGGTGCCCAACTCCACCGCATGGCCCAGATACATCACCAGCACGCGATCCGAAATGTGTTTCACGACAGCGAGGTCATGGGCGATAAAGATTAACGACAGCCCCATTTCGCGCTGCAGTTTCTGCAGCAGGTTAACCACCTGCGCCTGAATCGACACGTC
This sequence comes from Cedecea neteri, assembly GCF_000758325.1. Lineage (NCBI taxonomy): Bacteria > Pseudomonadati > Pseudomonadota > Gammaproteobacteria > Enterobacterales > Enterobacteriaceae > Cedecea > Cedecea neteri. The sequence goes on from NZ_CP009459.1 coordinate 3,626,236, forward strand.
CAGCGCCGAGACCGGCTCATCACAGATGATGAGTTTTGGCTCAAGGATCAGCGCGCGCGCGATGCCGATACGCTGGCACTGGCCGCCGGAAAACTCGTGCGGGTAGCGGTTGACCAGGTTTGGCAGCAGGCCGACTTTCATCATCATTGCCTTCACGCGGTCGCGTACTTCCTGCTTTGGCATTTTTGGATGATAGGTCAGCAGCGGCTCGGCGATGATATCGCCGATGTTCATACGCGGGTTCAGCGATGCCAGAGGATCCTGGAAAATCATCTGAATATCGCTGCGCACGTCGCGCCACTCTTCCTGTTTCATGCCAAGAAGATCTTTCCCCAGCCACGCTACGCGGCCATCGGTCGCTTTCACCAGGCCAATGATGGCGCGGGCAAAGGTCGATTTACCGCAGCCGGACTCGCCCACCACGCCGAGGGTTTCCCCTTCGTACAGGCGCAGCGTCACGCCATCGACGGCTTTCAGGGTTTTGGAAGGCTGCCAGAACCACTGCTTGCCATCTTTGATGTCAAAATGCACCTTCAGATCGGCGATTTCTAACAGAACTTTTCTCTCTTCTGCAACGGTGCTCATGCTAATTCCTCCACCGGTCTAAAGCAGGCACGCAGGCGGCCATCACCAAACTGCTCCAGTGGCGGAGCACTATTACACGCTTCCATCGCAAACTGACAGCGAGGCTGGAACGGACAACCCTGCGGCAGGCGCAGCAAGTTCGGCGGGTTGCCAGGAATAGTCAGCAGAGATTCACCTTCCGCATCCAGACGCGGTACCGCGTTCAACAGGCCGATTGAGTACGGGTGTACCGGCTTGTAGAAGACGTCGCGCGCGTTGCCATATTCCATCGTACGCCCGGCGTACATCACCAGCACTTTATCGCAGATCCCGGCCACCACGCCCAGGTCGTGGGTAATCATGATGATCGCCGTGTTGAACTCACGCTTCAGCTCGTTCAGCAGCGTCATGATCTGCGCCTGAACGGTCACATCCAGCGCAGTAGTTGGTTCGTCAGCAATCAGCAGTTTTGGCCGGCACAGCAGCGCCATGGCAATCATCACACGCTGACGCATCCCGCCAGAGAACTCGTGCGGGAACATGCGCATGCGCTTACGCGCTTCCGGCATTTTTACCGCATCCAGCATACGCACGGACTCTTCAAACGCTTCCGCTTTCCCGAGTTTTTTGTGCAGCATCAGCACTTCCATCAGCTGATCGCCCACACGCATGTACGGGTTCAGCGAGGTCATCGGATCCTGGAAAATCATCGAGATTTGCTCGGCGCGCAGGCGGTTAAGCTGCGATTCCGGCAGGTTCAGGATCTCTTTGCCGTTGAATTTCGCCGAGCCGCCGATGCGGCCATTGGCCGCCAGCAGGCCCATCAGCGCAAAGGCCGTTTGGGATTTGCCCGAGCCGGACTCGCCAACAATGCCGAGGGTTTCACCGGCACGCAGGCTAAAGTTGAGGTCGTTTACTGCCGTGACGTCACCGTCGGGCGTGCCAAAGGTCACGCGCAGGTCTTTAACGTCCAGCAGAACTTCAGATTTGTTCAGTGGAGCGGCCACCGGAGAGGTTTCAATAGTACTCATGGAGGACTCCTTAACGATCTTTCGGGTCGAGGGCATCACGCAGGCCATCGCCGATAAAGTTAAAACAGAACAGCGTAACCACCAGGAAACCTGCCGGGAACAGCAGAAGCCACGGTGATACCTCCATGGAGTTTGCGCCGTCGCTTAACAGTGCGCCCCAGCTGCTCAGAGGCTCCTGCGTGCCGAGGCCCAGGAAGCTCAGGAAAGATTCGAACAGGATCATGCTTGGTACCAGCAACGAGGCGTAAACCACCACCACGCCGAGGACGTTCGGCACGATGTGGCGCAGAACGATGTTAAGGGTAGAAACACCGCCTACGTGTGCCGCTTCGATGAACTCTTTGCGTTTCAGGCTCAGGGTTTGGCCACGCACAATACGCGCCATGTCCAGCCAGGACACCATGCCGATCGCCACGAAGATCAGCAGGATGTTTTGCCCGAAGAAGGTCACCAGCAAAATGACGAAGAACATGAACGGGAAGGAGTTCAGGATCTCCAGTAGACGCATCATCACGGAGTCAATTCTACCGCCGAGATAGCCGGCCAGACAGCCGTAAAGCGTTCCGACAATTACCGCCACCAGCGCAGCAGAAATACCGACCATCAGGGAAATACGTCCCCCGATGGCGACGCGCACCAGCAGGTCACGGCCCGACGAATCGGTACCGAAATAGTGACCGGATGCCATGTCAGGGGCTGCCGACATCATGCCCCAGTCGGTATCAAAGTAGGTAAACTGCGACAGAACGGGCGCAAACGCCACGAACAGTGCAATCAGCGCCAAAACAAACAGGCTGGTGATCGCCGCACGGTTATGGATAAAACGGCGACGCGCATCCTGCCACAGGCTACGGCCTTCAACTTCCAGTTTTTCACTGAAGTTTTCCAGCGCCTCGCTGTTTTTCTTAGTCAACATTATGGCCACTCCAGCTTAGTAACGGATTTTCGGGTCGATAACGGCATACAGCACGTCAACCACCGCGTTGAACAGAATCGTCAGCGCACCGACCAGAATGGTCAGGCTGAGAACCAGTGAGTAGTCACGGTTCAGCGCCCCGTTAACAAACAGCTGACCAATGCCCGGCAAGCCATAAATTGTTTCAATCACCATAGAGCCCGTGATAATCCCCACAAACGCTGGCCCGAGGTATGACAGGACCGGCAGCAGCGCAGGTTTCAGAGCATGGCGCAGCACAATACGACGCATCGGCAGGCCTTTGGCGCGAGCGGTGCGGATAAAGTTAGAGTGCAGGACTTCAATCATCGAGCCGCGGGTAATACGCGCGATGCTCGCGATGTACGCCAAAGACAGGGCGATCATCGGCAGTATCATGTACTTCGGTGCGCCCCCGTTCCAGCCGCCACCGGGCAGCCATTTAAGGGTGATAGCAAATATCAGTACCAGCAACGGCGCCACCACGAAGCTGGGGATAACCACCCCCGTCATGGCAAAGCCCATTACCGTGTAATCCCATTTGGTGTTTTGATTCAGCGCCGCAACCACGCCCGCCGTTACACCCAGCACAATGGCAAAGATGAAGGCAGCTGCGCCTAATTTTGCGGATACCGGGAAGCTGGACGCCACCAGGTCATTGACCGAATAGTCTTTGTATTTAAATGACGGCCCAAAGTCCCCGTGCGCCAGCTGTTTTAAATAGCTGAAGTACTGCGTGGTGATCGGATCGTTAAGGTGATACTTCGCTTCGATGTTCGCCATGACTTCTGGCGGCAGCGTACGTTCGCCGGTAAATGGACTTCCCGGTGCAAGACGCATCATAAAGAAGGAAATAGTGATAAGAATAAAGAGTGTCGGAATTGCTTCCAGACAACGACGTAGAATAAATTTCAACATTGCCCGTACCTTCTGGCCTGTGCCTTTGCAGTGCGATGTAAATAAGACACGATGGGGCAGAATTTATCCACCGGCCGAAACCGGTGGGCCCTGCCCCACGAATTGCCATTAATGTTTGATAATGTACAAGTCTCTTACGTAGACATTATCCATCGGGTCTTTACCGGTGTAACCACCCACCCACGGCTTAACCAGACGGGCGTTAACGTAGTAGTAAACCGGGACAATGGCTGAGTCTTTATCGAGCTGCTGCTCAGCTTTCTCATACAGCGCGGTACGCTGGGCTTCGTCGGTCACTTTCAGGGTGTCGGCAATAATCTTGTCGAACGCCGGGCTCTTATAGTGCGCGGTGTTGTTAGAGCTGTCGGACAGCATGGTGTTCAGGAAGGAAGTCGGTTCGTTATAGTCCGCACACCAGCCCGCACGCGCCACATCGAAGGTCCCCTGGTGACGGGTATCCAGGAAGGTTTTCCACTCCTGGTTCTCCAGCTTGACGTTCACGCCGAGGTTTTTCTGCCAGATAGATGCCACGGCGATAGCCAGCTTCTTGTGCAGATCGGAAGTGTTGTACAGCAGGTTGAAGGTCAGCGGCTTGTCTTTGGTGTAGCCTGCTTCAGCCAGCAGTTTTCTGGCCTCTTCGTTACGCTTGTCCTGAGACCAGGTGAACCACTCTGGCGGGGTCAGCTTCGCGCCATCGGTATACGGCGGGGTGTAACCATAAGCTGGCAGGTCGCCCTGGTTTTTCACTTTGTTCACGATGATGTCGCGATCCAGGCCCAGTTTCAGAGCCGCACGAACGCGAGGATCGGTAAACGGTGCTTTCTGGTTGTTGATCTCGTAGTAATAAGTACACAGGTACGGATCGGCGTGAACTTCAGTTGGAATTTCTTTTTTCAGTTTCTGGAACAGTTCAATCGGCAGGTTGTTATACGTCATGTCGATTTCACCGCTGCGGTAGCGGTTAACGTCTGTTACTTCAGAAGAGATTGGCAGGTAGGTCACCTGGTTAATCACGGTTTTCGCGTTATTCCAGTAGTTGGTGTTACGCACCAGAACGATACGCTCGTTCACCACCCAATCTTTTAATTTGTATGCACCGTTGGTCACGATGTTGGCAGGCTGGGTCCACTTGTCGCCGAATTTCTCAACGGTGGCTTTCGGTACCGGAGAAACGGATGGGTGAACCAGCAGTTTGTAGAAGTATGGCACCGGCTCGCTCAGGGTGACTTCCAGAGTGTGGTCATCGATGGCTTTCACGCCCAGATCGCTGGTCGGTTTTTTACCGGCAATGATATCGTCGATATTGGTCAGGTGGCCGTACTGCAGGTAGCTGGAATAAGGAGAGGCGGTTTTCGGGTCAGCCAGGCGCTGCCAGCTGTAAACAAAGTCCTGCGCGGTGACAGGCTCGCCGTTGGACCATTTCGCGTCTTTACGCAGGTGGAAAGTCCAGACTTTAAAATCTTTATTGTCCCAGGACTCTGCGACGCCCGGAGACGGGTGGCCCTGCAGATCGCTTACCAGCAGACCTTCAAACAGGTCACGGCTGATATTGGACTCCGGCACACCTTCGATTTTGTGCGGATCAAGAGATTGAGGTTCTGAGCCGTTGTTACGAACCAGATCTTGTTTCTCTGCCAATTGCACACCCGCCGGAACATCTGCCGCCATCGCGACATTGCCAGCAATCAGCGCAGTTAAAATGCCCGCTGCAATCAGGCTTTTTTTAGTGATATTTGTCATTGTGTTGGTACTCCACTCATTATAATTACCGACCCGAAAGTCGGCCTCTTCCCCTCAGGGGTCCCTTACAGCGCAGGAGCGTTAAACGTCCGTACGGGATACTGCTTTCCTTACTACTTCGCTATCACCGACTTTATTTTCGGGCCGCTCGATTCGGCAGCCTCATTACGTCGATTCTTTCTGCCGCCGATTGCGTGGTCGACGGCCATGATTTACTTGTTCGCAGGACATGATTACGCTGCGAAATCATTCTCATCTAAAAAAGAAACATTTTTCAGCGAATTGTTTTGCCCGGAAAGTATCAAAAGCTTCAGATACCCGCCAATACAATTTGCAAATTTGTTAACCATTTCTCTTTTATGGAGAGATTGTGGGGAGCGCCATGCAGGAAAGATGTTTATAAGAACCCAATCATAATCTTAGTTATCATAGAGTTAGCATACTATCACTGCCTTGGAGAGGAGGTCGGTCTATCGCCTGCTTCATCACTCACAAAAAATTAACAATTGATTATTTTTTAGCACATTCCTCTGCGGGAAGGCATGAATTACTAATATCATCTCAATAAACCCGCAGCAAGCCTGATTGCATAACGGATGCTAAATATCATTTCGATCGCCACTTTTCTGTACAGCTTGTTACAACGTCAACCTCTAATGCACGGTTTTCCAAAGCATTTTCTTATGAAAGATTCGCATTTACTTTTGCAATAATGAGGATAGCGGGCGGGTAAAATTTTCTTCTACGGAAAGAAAAAAGCAGAATAGAGATTCTGCTTTTTCATTTGAAGGCGCTAGCGGAATTAACTTATCAAGCCTGGGAAGATAGCCCTGACGCCGGTGACAATAAACTCAATCCCCAGAGACATCAGAAGCAGGCCCATGATACGGGTGATCACGTTGATCCCGGTTTGCCCCAGCATGCGGACCAGCCACGGTGCAATACGGAACAGCAGCCAACAGCAAAAGGCAAACAGCGCAATGGCAAGGGAGAAACCCAGCAGATGGCCCCAGCTGTGATAGCGACTTCCCCAGACAATCGTTGAACTGATTGCACCCGGCCCCGCCATCAACGGCAATGCGAGAGGAACAACCCCCACACTTTCGCGAATTGCGCTCTCCGACTTCTCCTGTTTGTTCTGTTTATCTTCACCCAACTTGCCGCTGATCATTGACATAGCGATGGTCACCACAAGAATACCGCCGGCAATACGGAATGAATCGATTGAAATACCAAAAACTTGCAGAATACCGTCACCCAAAAAAAGTGAGGTCCAGAGAATAATCGCCACCGACAGGTTGGCCGTGAGGTTGGTTTTATTTCTTGCTGCGGCGCTCTGGTAACTGGTCATACTAATAAATACGGGAATGATCCCTACCGGGTTGACCAGGGCAAACATCCCGATAAAGAACTTAATATAGGTTGGCAGGTCGAAAAAGGATTGAGCCACATAAAACTCCGCAAATGAACAAAGCAAAAGCAGGCGTAATGTAATGGAAAAACACCCCTGCCGCTACGCTATTTCCCTGCTTAATCGACGCCTGCAGCAACTTATTTTAGCATCATGGTGAACTGTTACCCGAATGTTGAATTTGTGATACTTTGTTTTGACACCGCTGTGACTAATTTTTTAAAGATTTATCAATCACCTGGATAGTGCCTGCTGAATGGTGTCAGCATCAATTAGTTGTGATTTAGATCACGAAAAACCTACTCAGAAGTGAGTACTCTTGGACACATCTGAAAAGCAGGTTTTTCCACTAACACCGCTTATTCAGATGAGGCTCTTTTAGTAAATCAGCGCATGAATCCAGGTCATCTTTATGACAGTTTTTTGTCTTAAACACGCATTCTGTGGCTGCTGACTATACTGTCGACTCGCGCAGCTTATTTACTAAAAGAGTTTAACATTATCAGGAGAGCATTATGGCTGTAACTAATGTCGCGGAACTGAACGCCCTCGTAGAGCGCGTAAAGAAAGCCCAGCGTGAATATGCCAACTTTACTCAAGAGCAAGTCGATAAGATTTTCCGTGCTGCCGCCCTGGCCGCTGCCGACGCTCGAATCCCCCTGGCTAAATTAGCCGTTGCTGAATCCGGTATGGGTATCGTCGAAGATAAAGTGATTAAAAACCACTTCGCTTCTGAATATATCTATAACGCATACAAAGATGAGAAAACCTGTGGTGTGCTGTCTGAGGACGATACCTTCGGTACCATCACGATTGCCGAGCCTGTCGGTATCATCTGCGGTATTGTGCCAACCACTAACCCAACATCAACCGCCATTTTCAAATCGCTGATCAGCCTGAAAACCCGTAACGCGATCATCTTCTCCCCGCACCCACGCGCTAAAGATGCAACCAACAAAGCAGCAGACATTGTTCTGCAGGCTGCAATTGCGGCAGGTGCACCAAAAGATCTGATTGGCTGGATTGATCAACCTTCCGTCGAGCTGTCTAACGCCCTGATGCACCACCCGGACATCAACATGATTCTGGCAACCGGTGGCCCAGGCATGGTTAAAGCTGCCTACAGCTCAGGCAAACCGGCTATCGGCGTAGGCGCAGGTAACACACCTGTTGTGGTAGACGAAACTGCCGACGTTAAACGTGCAGTTGCGTCTATTTTGATGTCAAAAACCTTCGACAACGGCGTTATCTGTGCGTCTGAACAGTCCGTCATCGTTGTTGATTCGGTATATAACGCAGTTCGCGAACGTTTCGCCAGCCACGGCGGTTACCTGCTGCAGGGTAAAGAGCTGAAAGCCGTTCAGGACATCATCCTGAAGAATGGCGCGCTTAACGCCGCGATTGTGGGCCAGCCGGCAGCCAAAATTGCAGAACTGGCAGGCTTCACCGTACCAGCAGACACCAAAATCCTGATCGGTGAAGTATCCGTAGTCGATGAGTCCGAGCCATTTGCTCATGAAAAATTGTCCCCTACCCTTGCCATGTACCGAGCTAAAAACTTTGAAGACGCGGTAGTGAAAGCAGAAAAACTGGTTGAGATGGGCGGTATCGGCCATACCTCATGCCTTTATACCGACCAGGACAACCAGCCTGCACGCGTTAAGTTCTTCGGCGACAAAATGAAGACCGCACGTATCCTGATTAACACCCCGGCTTCTCAGGGTGGTATCGGTGACCTGTATAACTTCAAACTTGCGCCGTCTCTGACGCTGGGTTGTGGTTCATGGGGCGGTAACTCCATCTCCGAAAACGTGGGTCCTAAGCACCTGATCAACAAGAAAACCGTTGCTAAGCGAGCTGAGAACATGCTGTGGCATAAACTTCCGAAATCTATCTACTTCCGCCGTGGCTCTCTGCCAATTGCGCTGGATGAAGTGATTACTGATGGCCACAAACGTGCGCTGATTGTGACCGACCGTTTCCTGTTCAATAATGGCTATGCCGATCAAATCACCTCCGTGCTGAAAGCCGCTGGCGTAGAAACCGAAGTCTTCTTCGAAGTAGAAGCTGACCCTACGCTGACCGTTGTTCGCAAGGGTGCTGAACTGGCAAATTCCTTCAAACCAGACGTGATCATCGCGCTGGGCGGCGGCTCCCCAATGGATGCAGCCAAAATCATGTGGGTAATGTACGAACATCCAGAGACCCACTTCGAAGAACTGGCGCTGCGCTTTATGGATATCCGTAAACGTATCTACAAGTTCCCGAAAATGGGCGTGAAAGCGAAGATGATTGCGGTCACCACCACGTCCGGTACAGGCTCTGAAGTCACACCGTTTGCGGTTGTTACCGACGATGCAACTGGCCAGAAATACCCGCTGGCTGACTACGCACTGACCCCGGACATGGCTATTGTTGATGCCAACCTGGTGATGGATATGCCTAAGTCGCTCTGCGCCTTCGGTGGTCTGGATGCTGTAACCCACGCGCTGGAAGCTTACGTTTCCGTCCTTGCAAGCGAATTCTCTGACGGCCAGGCTCTACAGGCACTAAAACTGCTGAAAGAAAACCTGCCAGCTTCATATAATGAAGGGTCTAAAAATCCGGTTGCGCGTGAACGTGTTCACAACGCAGCGACTATCGCCGGTATCGCGTTTGCTAACGCCTTCCTGGGCGTGTGCCACTCCATGGCCCACAAACTGGGTTCTCAGTTCCACATTCCTCACGGTCTGGCTAATGCCCTGCTGATCTCCAACGTTATTCGCTATAACGCGAACGACAACCCAACCAAGCAGACGGCTTTCAGCCAGTACGACCGCCCGCAGGCTCGTCGTCGCTACGCTGAAATCGCCGACCACCTGGGTCTGACCGCAGCGGGTGACCGTACTGCGGCTAAGATTGAGAAACTGCTGGCATGGTTGGAATCAATCAAGGCTGAACTGGGTATTCCTAAGTCCATCCGCGAAGCAGGCGTGCAGGAAGCAGACTTCCTGGCACACGTGGATAAACTGTCTGAAGATGCGTTTGATGACCAGTGCACCGGCGCTAACCCACGCTATCCGCTGATTTCTGAACTGAAACAGATTCTGCTGGATACCTACTATGGCCGTCCGTTTGTTGAAGGTGCTGCGGCCAAAGAAGCTGCACCGGCCGCAAAAACTGACAAAAAAGCCAAGAAAACGGCTTAATCGGTAGCCCCTAAAAAACAAAACCCGCCTTTTGGCGGGTTTTTTTATGTCTGAATACGTCACTCAGGCCTGCACAGCACGTTTAATGTAGAAGCGTTACAGGGTTCCAGAACGGTGAATCAGTTGCCCTGAATGGCCTGTAGAGAGCCTTTAAGCAAAGCTTCTTTATAATGCTTACGGCAGACCGACACATAGCGTTCATTCCCGCCTATTACTACCTGTTCGCCCTCATTATAAGGCCGACCTTCCTGATCGAGACGCAGCACCATACTGGCTTTACGACCACAGAAACAAATCGTTTTCAGCTCAACCAATTTGTCTGACAGCGCCAGAAGATACTGGCTGCCGCTAAATAACTCCCCGCGAAAATCCGTTCGCAGCCCGTAGCATAAAACAGGAATATCCAGCTCATCGACAACATCAGATAAAGCATAAACCTGCTCTTTAGATAAAAACTGACTTTCGTCCACCAGCACGCAGTGTATCGGTGCAGATTGCTGTTCGGCACGGATGTCGGCCAGCAGGTCCGTAGTCGGATTATAAAGCCTGGCCGGGGAAGACAGACCAATACGCGAACTGACCTTACCCACACCAAAGCGATTATCAATCTCGGCGGTGTAGACCAGCGTACGCATCCCCCTTTCCTGGTAATTCCAGGATGACTGAAGTAGCGCTGTCGATTTTCCCGCATTCATTGCTGAGTAGTAAAAATAGAGTTGAGCCATTGCACCCGTTGCCTGAGTCAAAAGTGTAAATTATGTTTCGGCGGATTGTACCACACTGTAACTTGCAGTGGATGGTGGATTACCTTGCTAAACATCAGGGTTAATTGTACCCGATATATTAATAAACCACGCTTATACATTGAGTAATAGCGGTATACCGGATACATGAAACGGCTATGGCGGATCGCTGTTCCAGACGGGTTATCGCCCCTAATGAAATGGTTCACCTGCTCAATTATTATAAATTGTAAACGACCGGTATCCATCCTATGCCTAAATACCAGCGCTTGATATTTGATGATTAATGCGAAATTTTTATCTTTTCCTCATCATGACAAACCCTTTTGATGACAGGGTTGTTGTCTAAAAATTGAGTCTTGAAGTGCCATTTCACGTGGTTTAGCGACCAGGAATTAAGTTAACAGTATTTAAACTGCCACTTATATATCAGCAAATTTTGAATTACTTACATTCACGGCTATTGCAGAACCTAATATAACGCTCTATTATTAGCTCAAACGTCATCCCCCAATAATAAGTTTGAGATTACTACAATGAGCGAAGCACTTAAAATTCTGAACAACATCCGTACTCTTCGTGCCCAGGCAAGAGAATGCACCCTGGAAACTCTGGAAGAGATGCTGGAGAAATTAGAAGTTGTCGTTAACGAACGTCGTGAAGAAGAAAACGCGGCGGCTGCTGAAGTTGAAGAGCGCACCCGTAAACTGCAGCAATACCGTGAAATGCTGATTGCTGACGGCATCGACCCTAACGAACTGCTGAACAGCATTGCTGCTGTTAAATCTGCAGGTAAAGCGAAGCGCGCAGCGCGTCCTGCTAAATACCAGTACATCGACGAAAACGGCGAAACTAAAACCTGGACTGGCCAGGGCCGTACTCCAGCAGTAATCAAGAAAGCAATGGATGAGCAAGGTAAGAAACTGGAAGACTTCCTGCTGTAATCCCCTCAGTGCTGCTTATTAAGATCCCGCTCCGGCGGGATTTTTTATTTGTGACGCACTTCATTTTAACGCCCGGAACATGCATCACTTTAGTAAAACAATCCTATAACAGCTTACGTTTCTTTATTAATGAATCGTATTTAATATCTTTAGATACAATACCTGTCCTTTAGTACAGTTAATTTCTCTCGCTAATCATCAGGTTAAGCCTGACGCGGATTTATCTGACGTTCAGGTAATCCATTTCCCGGCCTGATATACTCCATAAGCGTTATCAACTAAAAATGTGGCATTACTACATATAGTTGAATCCTGGTCTGAACAAAGTGGAGAGTCCAGCCTGAAGATCTCATACCGAGAGATTATTGAGTATCCCATACGTTGCTTTTATCTCTCTCACAGCGAGACAGGTTCGCTCCACATAAGCGCGCCGCGAAGTATATTACTGCTGCTTTTATCGCTCATATTTACATGGCTCATGGCCCTCAGCGTTTAATCTCACGCTTATCTTTCTGCTTCAGATACGCCCTGATGTTCAAATAACGAGCACACCCACTTTACTTTAACCCGTATAAGGGTTTTGTCCGTCGAGAACGGCAGAATATTGCAGGAACACGGCTGAAAAGCCCTGTAGAAGCCTAATAGAGGGGATTTAAAATCTTAGGAGTAGTGCGAGAAGGAGAACGTGACCGACAGCGTACAGGCTCTCTGGTGCGCTGTCGTGCCGGCCACGTTAAATAACAAAAGATGGGTATTTCTTAGACGATATTAATGGAAGCACCGCGACCAATAGCGTAATAAACAAAACCACGCTTATTCAGTCTATCTGGATCATAAAGATTACGACCATCAAAGATGACCGGCTGTTTCAGGGATTTCTTCATCAGATCGAAATCCGGGGCCTTAAAGCTCTGCCACTCGGTACAAACCACAAGCGCATCAGCGCCCTGCAGGGCCGCTTCTTTGGTTCCCATCAGCCTTAAATCACTGCGGTGGCCATAAATACGCTGAGTTTCATCCATAGCTTCAGGATCGTAAGCCTGCACCTGCGCACCGCGCTCCCAAAGTGCTTCGATCAGCACACGGCTGGAAGCTTCACGCATATCGTCTGTATTTGGCTTGAAGGAAAGTCCCCAAAGCGCAAAAGTTTTGCCTTTCAGATCCTGGCCGAAGTGGCGAGTCACAAATTCAGGCAGCTTTTGCTTCTGGGCATAGTTAACCTCTTCAACCGCCTGCAGAATTTTTGGCGTGTAGCCAATCTGCTCTGCGGTGCGAATCAGCGCCTGAACATCTTTCGGGAAGCAGGAGCCGCCGTAGCCACAGCCAGGATAGATAAAGCTGTAGCCAATCCGGGAGTCAGAGCCGATGCCCATACGCACTTTCTCGATATCAGCCCCGAGACGTTCGGCCAGATTAGCAATTTCGTTCATGAAGCTGATTTTAGTCGCCAGCATACAGTTAGCGGCGTATTTGGTCAGCTCGGCGCTGCGGATATCCATCAGAATCATGCGATCGTGATTACGGTTGAACGGCTCGTACAGCTCGCGAAGCAGCTCAATAACCTCTTCGTTATCCGTCCCGATGACGATGCGTTCAGGACGCATGCAGTCGGCAACCGCGGCACCTTCTTTCAGGAACTCCGGGTTAGAAACCACATCAAAGTTAATCTCCAGACCACGAGATTTAAGGGTTTCTTCCATCACCGCACGGACTTTGTCTGCCGTGCCAACGGGCACTGTTGACTTATCGATGACGACTTTATGTGAATCCATGTACTGCGCAATGGTACGCGCAACGGAAGTCACATATTTCAGGTCAGCGGAACCGTCTTCATCCGGCGGAGTCCCCACGGCGATATAGTGCATTTCACCATGGTTGACACCCTCTTCAGCATTGGTGCTGAACTGCAGGCGCCCTTCTTCATAATTTTTCTTAACCAACGGCGCAAGGCCTGGCTCAAAGATAGGGATTTCACCTTTTTTCAGGTTTTCCACTTTCTTTGCGTCCACGTCGATACACATGACGTCATGCCCTACATCAGCGAGCACGGCGGCCTGGACTAAACCAACATAGCCAATACCAAATACGGTAACTTTCATCTTACCATCCTGCGTTGAATTAACTTATTTCTTCGCGCCAACGGTGGCTTCAAGCCAGGTTTTAAAGTCTGCACCCAGTGTGTTATGACGAATACCGTACTCAACAAACGCCTGCATATAGCCCAGTTTGTTGCCGCAGTCGTGGCTCACGCCTTTCATGTGGTAGGCTTCAACGGTCTCTTTTTCCATCAGCATGGCGATAGAATCGGTGAGCTGAATTTCATCCCCGGCACCTGGAGGGGTTTTCGCCAGCAGTGGCCAGATATCCGCGCTCAGCACATAACGTCCGACAACGGCCAGATTGGATGGCGCAACGTCAGCTTTAGGTTTCTCAACAATCCCGACCATCGGCACGCTGTCGCCCGCAGAAAGCGCCGCACCTTTGCAGTCAACCACGCCATAAGCGGTTACATCCGCAACAGGCTCAACCATGATTTGGCTGTGCCCGGTCTCGTCAAAGCGGCGGATCATTTCAGCCAGGTTGTCCTGAGAAAGGTCGGATTCGAACTCATCCAGAATCACGTCTGGCAGGATCACCGCAACCGGCTCATCACCAACGACAGGATGCGCACACATAACGGCGTGGCCCAGCCCTTTAGCCAGTCCCTGACGCACCTGCATGATGGTGACGTGCGGCGGGCAAATAGACTGCACTTCTTCCAGAAGCTGACGCTTAACGCGCTTCTCAAGCATGGCTTCCAGTTCAAAGCTGGTGTCGAAGTGGTTCTCGATAGAGTTTTTAGAAGAGTGGGTAACCAGCACAATCTCGGTAATACCGGCGGCGATACACTCATTAACGACATACTGAATCAGCGGCTTATCAACCAGCGGCAGCATCTCTTTTGGAATTGCCTTTGTTGCCGGCAACATACGCGTTCCCAACCCCGCAACCGGGATAACAGCTTTTCTTACTTTAGAATTAATGGCAGCCATTGAAAAAACCTCCAGGACTGTTCAAGTTTCACACTTGTCGTCAATTTAAAAACGCGGTTGAGTATATCAGCTTAAAAACGAAAACCGCCCCCGTTTACTCCGGCAACGGCTAATTTAAGACAAATACGATTAGATTGGTCGCGATATTACCACCGCCCCGGGTTCCAGGAAAAAAGCTAAATGTAATCAGTTGTTCCGTTGTTTATTCTGCAGACAACATCAGCCGTAAACGCCCACCGGAGCCCCACACCTGACATTGCCAGGCTTCGCACCGCTGGCTGATTTGATTGAGGTAGGCATTGCCCAGCGTCCCCAACGGCACGCCATTGCTGACCTGGATTTGGTGCTCGCCGGTATTTAATGTGGCATTAAGCCCGGCGGAGACCAGAATGAGGTTTTTTAATCCGCTGTGATAATAACCCACAATGAGCGGAAACTGTCCGTTCAGATTTGCCTGGCGCAATAGCTGATTGACCTGTTTTAGTAAATTACCCAGTTCAGGTAAGCGCTGGCCCTGATGCGAAAGTTGTTCCTGTAATAAACCGTTGAATAACGCTCTGAGCAACAGCGCCGCTAATACACCGTTATCGCCGGCACGGGTAACATCTAAACAATAAAAAGCCAGGTCATTATCTGAAAGTGGCGCAATATCGAGCACCAGCCCTGGCTGGTCGGCAGAAATTAACTGGCGATAATTTATTCGGCAGCGCGACATAACCTGCTGGACCGGCGGCTGCAGCTCTTGCAACAGCTTCGATGCAGCCTGAGGATCCCGTGCCAACGCATCCCAGTCCTGAAACAGCCGCTCCTCCTCCTCTACCCGAGAATTAAACATTGCGGGGTAGATACAGGACAATACGGTCTCTTTTAATCGATTAAGATCTTTAATGGGTTTCAGCAGCACATCCTGCACCCCAAGCCGTAAGGCCTGGGCAATATCGGACATATTTTCCGTCGCCGAAATCACTAAAATGGGGGTTTGATTACCTTCATTCCGGATATGCTCCACCAGCTCAAGGCCATTCATTCGTGGCATCGCCAGGTCACAAATCAGCAGATCCGGCGTAAATTGCCCCAGCTTCTCAAGCGCATCCATTCCGTCCCAGGCAAGCAGCGTACCTGCGCCAAGCGACGTCAAATAGTTGTCCAGCAGAGAGCGGAAAACGGGCTCGTCTTCAACAATGAGGATCTGCTTTCCTTCCAGCGGGTAACTCATGCGCTTTCCTCTGCCTGGCAATATTTCAATAGTGGCACGGTATCGCAACGAGCGCCTGTCAGAAACGGGTTAAGTATTAACTTAATCATGAGTACGAACCAGCGGCAGTAACTCATCCATTTTTTTCTCAACCGCAAGGCTGCCTGCCGCGATAGCTTCGGACGCGCGATGAAAGTCGAGGGTCGAAATTTGCGGGCAAAAGGGCTGCAGAAGGATATCGGGGGGATCGCCCGCCATGCGGTTACGCTTGAGGCGGTTTTCCAACACCTGAATCGAGGTGGTCATAATTTCCATCGCCGTTGGCGTAACATTAGCCCGGCGGTGGGTCATTTTTCCTAAACGCTCCCGTAAACGACTGCGCCATGATGCAGGCTGTGCCAGATTGTCCTCCCCGGCTGGCGTCATATTCACCGACAGCAGATCCTGCTGCATCAGGTGTGCATCGTGCTGCAAGTCCACCGCGATAACGATATCCGCACCCAGCGCGCGGGTGAGCGAAATCGGAACAGGATTAACGATAGCGCCATCCACTAGCCAGTAACCGTTGTGCGCAACGGGAGATAACAGCCCCGGCATGCTGCAGGAAGCGCGAATAGCCTGATGCAGGTCACCGTCGGTAAACCACAGCTCTCGCCCGGTACTCAGGTTGGTGGCCACGGCACCAAATCTCATGCCACAGCCCTCAATAGCGGTTTCTGGAATGATCTTGCGAACATTGTTAAACACGCGTTCACCGCGGAGCAGCCCGCCTCGACGCCAGGAAAGATCCATCAGGCGCAGGACATCCCAGTAGCTGAATGAGCGCACCCATCGCTCCATCACCGGCAACCGCTGGCTGGCATAGGCGGCACCGACCAGCGCGCCGACGGAACACCCTGCCACGATATCAATCTGAATCCCTGCTTTTTTTAACGCATTAATAACGCCAATGTGCGCCCATCCTTTGGCCGCACCCGACCCTAGTGCCAGGCCGATTTTTACCTGTCTCATCACGCCTCGGTCAATCTTCCCCGGTAATCACTCCGTGACGCCAACGCCACCGCTCAGTTAACATAAGTGCTGCCGTCGTATTATTGGCGTCGTTTATTTTTTCCTGGAGATATTATGTTGCAACTTTGTCCCTGTGGCAGCGGTTTGGAGTATAGCTTATGTTGCCAGCCTTACCTAAGCGCAGCCCAGCATCCGCAACGTCCGTCACAGCTTATGCGCTCTCGTTACACCGCTTTTGTGAAGCAGGATGCGGATTATCTTGTTGCAAGCTGGCATGAGAGCTGCCGCCGCCCGTCGTTAAAATCAGAAATATCCAGCGGCTTCGGCGACACGGAATGGCTCGGCCTGACAATATATGAAGAGGCCGAAGGCAAAGATACCAACGAAGGATTTGTAAGCTTTGTTGCCCGTTTTCAGGAAAACGGCAAGCAAAGCGCCATAATCGAACGTTCCCGTTTCGTCAGGGAAAGCGGTCAATGGTACTATATCGACGGCCTCCGCCCGCAGTTCGGTCGTAATGACCCCTGCCCTTGCGGTTCTGGAAAAAAATATAAAAAATGCTGCGGATGATAGCCTTCACCGCATAACAGCATTATTGTTTCGCAAACACCGTTTAACAGGATTTATCTCTTCATGCAGGCATTACAACGTAAAGTTCTCCGCACAATCTGCCCCGATCAGAAGGGTCTCATCGCGCGAATCACTAACATTTGCTACAAACACGAACTCAATATTGTTCAGAACAACGAATTTGTCGATCATCGTACCGGCCGCTTCTTTATGCGTACCGAACTTGAAGGCATTTTTAACGACACCACGCTGATGGCCGACCTGGACAGCGCGCTGCCGGAAGGCTCAATTCGTGAACTGACGCCTGCGGGCCGCCGTCGCATTGTTATTCTGGTCACCAAAGAAGCCCACTGCCTGGGCGATTTGCTGATGAAATCTACCTATGGCGGGCTGGACGTAGAAATCGCTGCCGTCATCGGCAATCACGAAACCCTGCGTACCTTAGTGGAGCGTTTTGATATTCCGTTCCAGTTAGTCAGCCACGAAGGGATGACGCGCGAAGAGCACGACATGCAAATGGCCGATGCCATCGAAGCGCATAAACCAGACTACGTCGTGCTGGCAAAATACATGCGCGTATTGACGCCTGAGTTCGTTGCCCGCTTCCCTAACCAGATAATCAACATTCACCACTCGTTCCTGCCAGCGTTTATCGGCGCCCGCCCTTATCACCAGGCCTACGAACGAGGCGTGAAGATTATCGGCGCCACTGCGCATTACGTTAATGATAATCTGGACGAAGGCCCGATCATCATGCAGGACGTGATTCACGTCGATCACACCTACACCGCCGACGACATGATGCGTGCCGGGCGTGACGTAGAAAAAAATGTGCTGAGCCGGGCGCTCTACGAAGTGCTGGCCCAGCGTGTCTTCGTTTACGGCAACCGCACGATTATTCTCTAATCACCCGGAAAATGAATTGGTTAGCTTTGCGGCGCAAAGCGTAAAAAAGCGGCAAACGATTCGTTTTCCTAAAGTGAATGCTTTACAGCGGCGCTTCATTTGATATGATGCGCCCCGCTTCCACAGCGAAGCAGGCCAGTAACAAGCATTACCCCGTGGTGGGGTTCCCGAGCGGCCAAAGGGAGCAGACTGTAAATCTGCCGTCATCGACTTCGAAGGTTCGAATCCTTCCCCCACCACCATCTCAAAATTCAAAGCATTACCCCTGGCGGGGTTCCCGAGCGGCCAAAGGGAGCAGACTGTAAATCTGCCGTCATCGACTTCGAAGGTTCGAATCCTTCCCCCGCCACCATCTTTCAGAACAAATCCAAACCCAAAAAACCTGCACAATCTTCCAGATCCCCGTTGGGGAAGGACGAGAAGCTTCGATTAAGGTTCGACTCACGCCAGTGAGAACGCGCTTGCGCGGTCATCCTTCCCCCGCCACCATCTTTCAGAACAAATCCTAACTTCAAAATTCGCACAATCTTCCAAATTCCCGCTGGGGAAGGACGAGAAGCTTCGATTAAAGTTCGACTCACGCCAGTGAGAACGCGCTTGCGCGGTCATCCTTCCCCCGCCACCCTCTTCCAGAACAAATCTCAACGTCAAAACTTGAACAATCTTCCAGATCCCCGCTGGGGAAGGACGAGAAGCTTCGATTAAGGTTCGACTCACGTCAGTGAGAACGCGCTGGCGCGGTCATCCTTCCCCCGCATCAGATCAACCACGTCATCCGTAGCGCTTTCGGCCCCGCCCGGAACTGCGTTATGCTATTTCCGCATTCATTCAGAGGAAATAAGATGCCTGATATAAAAACCTTCAATCGCTGCATGACCCCTTTCTGGCGTCAGCATCAGGCCGAGCTGTACCACTTCCTGTTAGCCAAAACCGCCGATCCGGATAAAGCCTCAGACCTGCTGCAGGAACTGTTTTTAAAGGCCCGGGCTCACGCCGGAACATTCTGCGAGATGGATTATCCCTTAGCCTGGCTCTATCGCGCAGCGAGAAACCTGCTGATTGACGAGCATCGTCTGGGAAAAACGTTCGTTGAAGTCCCTGAGTCACTGATTCACGACGCCTCCCTGGCCGAACCCGTTTCCTCCCTGGCGCAATGCCTGCCGGAAACTCTCCAGTCACTTCCTGCCGGTGAAGCCTGGCTTATTGAGCAATGTGATATTCACCGTCGCCCGCAGCAGGACATTGCCAATGAACTGAACCTGACGCTGAGCGCTCTGAAATCAAGGTTGTTGCGTGCAAGATCGAGCCTGAAGCAAAAACTGATTGAGCTTTGTGACATCGAAGCGGATGAACACTCCCCCGTCTGCTGCCATAAAAAAATGCATTAATTTTTGCATCCTTTTCCTCCCTCGTTCGTTTACCTCAATACCACACTTCGTGGCTTACTTTTGAGGCAAACAATATGGCCAGAATTGAAATTTATGAGGCAGCCGGCTGCTGCGCGACGAGCAGCGTAAACGTCCAGCAAGCCGATCTGCAGTGGAGCGCCGATCTCGACTGGGCGAAGCAAAACGGTATCGCTATTGAGCGGTACAATCTGGCTAAAAATCCCGCCAGCTTTATCAATAACCCCACGGTGAAACATCTCCTGAATGAGTCTGGCTCCAGCGTGCTGCCGATTGTGCTGGTCGATGGCGCATTAGCCCTGGCCGGTAAACGCCCGAACCGCGTGGATCTGGCCCGTTGGGCCAACGTCCCCTTCACCCAGGACTGGGAACAACACAGCGCTGAACCCGGCTGCTGCACCATCCCCCGCCTGCCTTAATTTATCTCAGGAGCACATCATGCAAATGTCTTTCTTCACCGACATCCCGCAGTTTATTTTCTTTACCGGCAAAGGCGGCGTGGGCAAAACCTCTCTGGCCTGCGCGACGGCTGTTTGGCTGGCCGACAGCGGGAAACGTACGCTGCTGGTGAGCACCGACCCGGCGTCTAACGTAGGGCAGGTATTCAATCAGCAGATCGGACATCGAATCGTGACTGTGGAACAAGTCCCGGGCCTGGATGCGATGGAAGTCGACCCGCTCGCCGCCGCACAGGCTTACCGTGACAGGGTTCTTAACCCGGTGCGGGATCAAATGCCGGCGGACGTGGTGAGCAGCATAGAGGAGCAGCTTTCCGGCTCATGCACGACCGAAATCGCCGCCTTTGACGAGTTCACCGCGCTATTGACCAGCGAACCATTACGCGAGAAATATCAGCATATTGTGTTCGACACCGCCCCCACCGGTCACACTATCCGCATGCTTGAACTGCCGGGCGCATGGAGCGGCTATCTGGACGCTAACCCGGATGCCGCCGCGAATCCTGGCCCGCTGGTCGGGCTTGAAAAACAGCAACATCAATATGCGAATGCCGTCGCCGCTCTGGCGGATGAAAACCTGACTCGTCTGGTGCTGGTCGCCCGCGCACAAACTTCCACGCTGAAAGAGGTTTCACACACCCACGACGAGCTTTCTCACCTGGGTTTGAAGCATCAGCACCTCGCCATTAATGGGGTGCTGACGCCACAGCCCGATGAGCGCGATCCGCTGGCACTAAGTATTATGGCGAGAGAAGAAAGAGCGTTAACGGACATGCCTGATAATTTGCTGCGGCTCCCACAAACTCGCTTACCGCTAAAATCATTCAATCTGGTGGGGGTGAATGCCCTGCGAGCGCTACTTAACCCCGTGGATGAACAGCCCTCAACCGCTGATATCCCGGATCTGGTCGATGCTCCATCTTTGCCTCCGCTTTCGACTTTAGTGGATGAATTAAGCCACGCAGGCAAAGGCCTGGTAATGACGATGGGCAAAGGCGGCGTAGGAAAAACCACGCTTGCTGCCTCGCTGGCCGTCGCATTGGCCAGTCGCGGGCATAACGTTCATCTGACAACGTCCGACCCGGCGGCGCATCTCTCCTATACCCTTGCTGATGCCATGCCCGGCCTGACGGTGAGCCGAATTGATCCCAAAGCAGAAACCGAGCGCTACCGCCGCTTTGTCATGGACAATCAGGGCAAAGATCTTGATGACGCCGGACGAGCCGTGCTGGAAGAGGATCTGCGATCCCCCTGCACCGAGGAAATTGCGGTGTTCCAGGCGTTCTCCCGCATCATCAAAGAGGCGGATGACCATTTTGTGATTATGGATACCGCACCCACCGGACATACTCTTTTACTGCTGGATGCCTCAGGCAACTACCACAGAGAGATGGTGCGCCAGATGGGCAATACTGAAGAGCGCTATCTCACGCCGATGATGCAGCTGCAGGACCCGGAGCAAACCAGGGTGATTATCGTCACGCTGGCGGAAACAACCCCGATGCTGGAGGCTGTTAATCTGCAAAACGATCTGCGGCGGGCCGCGATTGAACCCTGGGCGTGGATCATCAACAACAGCATCGCCGCCGCGCAGCCCTCATCCCCGCTGCTGACAGCCAGAGCCAGCAGAGAAATACCGATTATTCAGGAGATTCAGAGCGTACACGCCAGACGCATAGCCCTTACGCCGCTTCAGCCTGAAGAACCGGTGGGCATCGAACGGCTGATGAAACTGAGCGGGAGAAACTAAGCTTTAAAAAAAAACGGACTCAGGCAACCTGAGTCCGCAGAAGTTACATCACGGCATTTATGACAAAAAAACCGACCGCGGTCATTAACACTGAACCCAGCACATGAGCGAAAACGGACGCCATCGCCCAGGCATAATTTCCCCCCTGCAGCAGAGAAAATAGCTCAACAGAAAAGGTTGAGAAGGTACTCATGCCGCCGCACAGGCCGGTGGTGATCAACAGTTTCCACATCGGGTCCAGATGTGGCTGGCGCAGAAAGAAAGCCAGCGCGCCACCAATGATCAATCCGGCGAGCAGGTTGACCGCCAGCGTGCCGAGGGGCAAATGAGGGAAAAGGCCATTCAGGCGTAACGCAAGGAGCCAGCGAATCACACACCCAGCCGAGCCGCCAATAATAACTGCAAACAGTGGTTTAACCATATTTCCCTCAAAAAGATCTAAACGATACGATGTTGTTAAATAAGAACTTTATTTTTAGCGTTTGTGAATAAAAGCGCCACGTCCGGCAAAATGCGCATCGGCACCTAACGCCTGTTCAATTCGCATCAGCTGATTATATTTTTCTACCCTTTCACCCCGGCATGGCGCGCCGGTTTTCAGGTGCCCCGCACGCAGGGCAACCGTCATGTCGGCAATAAAGCTGTCCGTCGTTTCACCGCTGCGGTGCGAAATAAACGTTCCCCAGCCGTGCTGCTGGCAAAGTGCCACCGCGTCTAAAGTTTCGCTCAGGGTGCCTATCTGGTTCAGCTTGATCAGCGCCGAGTTAGCCAGGTTTTCTTCTATGCCACGTCGGATGTATTTCACGTTAGTCACGAAGAGATCGTCCCCAACCAGTTCGACCCTGTTGCCCAATTTTTGGTTCAGGTGTTTCCAGCCTGCCCAGTCATT
Source organism: Cedecea neteri (assembly GCF_000758325.1). Classification (NCBI taxonomy): domain Bacteria; kingdom Pseudomonadati; phylum Pseudomonadota; class Gammaproteobacteria; order Enterobacterales; family Enterobacteriaceae; genus Cedecea; species Cedecea neteri. The sequence goes on from NZ_CP009459.1 coordinate 3,648,926, forward strand.
CTCGGCCAGTCCATCTTCCAGCAGCACAATAGGAAACTGGCCCAGCAGCTCGGCATAATAGCTCGTCATCTCTGCGGCGCTAAGCGCGCTCCTTTCTGTTCTTAAGTGGTATTTACCCTCTGTATAGAATTCGCTGGAGGCGGGGTCTATACAGATGCTGATATCTTCCCCAGGCCGGTAGCCAGCTTTCTCAATCGCCTGCACGATAAACTGCAAAGGTTGTTTATTAGAGGACACCGCCGGGGCAAATCCGCCCTCATCCCCGACGGCCGCGGAAAGATTGTTATCCAGCAGGATCTGGCGAAGCGCCTGGTAGACTTCACTCCCCTGGCGCACGGCTTCGGTCAGACTGCCCGCCCCATGCGGCGCAATCATAAACTCCTGAAAATCCGCCCCCTGCCCACGGGCATGCACCCCGCCGTTAACAATATTCATGCAGGGAACCGGCAAGAGATTTGCCCTCAGCCCGCCGAGATAACGAAACAGCGGCTGGTCAGTCACCTGAGCGGCAAGCCGCGCCACGGCCAAAGAAACACCGAGAATGGCATTAGCCCCCAGACGCGCCTTGTTTTCCGTGCCGTCCAGATCAAGCAGAATGTTATCCACCCGCCGCTGTTCGCGGGCATCAACGCCCATAAGCGCCTGATGAATCTCGGTGTTGATCGAATGCACCGCGTTCTGCACGCCCTTGCCGTTGTAGCGCTGTTTATCGCCATCTCTTCGCTCAATGGCCTCCCTGGAGCCGGTGCTGGCACCGGACGGAACCGAGGCCCGGGCCATAACGCCCTCTGCGGTATAAGCATCAACTTCAACGGTTGGGTTCCCACGAGAATCCAAAATTTCACGAGCAACAATTTTATCCAGCATAAAATTCATGGTGATTACCTCATTTTTTGCCATCGATATGTTTAATCAGCACGTCAACATTCAGGTGATTGACGTATTCCATCGAGTCAGAAGAGATCTGCCCCAGCCAGCGGTTGCGGTGCCCGGCCAGCACCAGGTCCACTCCCAGTGAAGAAATGCATTTTTCAAGGTCTTCAAAGCGGTTCAACGTGACCAGTTCCCACGTTTTTACCGGCACGTTGACGGAGCGCACCAGCTCGCTAAACAACGCTTTCGCCTGAATCAGGTCGGCAGAAACGTTGTCATCCATTCGCGCATCGGAGACATAATTCATCTCCCGATAGTCTTCGCTAATGTGGACGAGGGTGATTTGGACAGGCAGCGCCCCGGCCAAACGAGCGGCATGTTGAATCAGCACCAGTCCGTCGGTCTTGCCCTGAATAAGTACGAGAACGTGGGAATAGAGACTCATAGCGGGCTCCAGGCAGGGTTGAGTTGGCTTTGCAGCCAGGGGAGAAGTTGTTTTTTACGGCTCATCATGCCGTGCATCACGCGGGGCTGCGCCCCGGGAATCAATGCAGAGGTGGAGAAATAGAGTTCGGAAAGCCCGGCATTAATGTCGGTCACCATCAACACGATAAGATCGACATCGGAGTCGGCTGCATGCCGGTTCATTTCTTCCAGCAGGGCATCCAGCAGAGGAGCAAGTTGCGTTAGAGAGTAGAGCTCCAGCTGCGCAATTTTTAGCCGAACACCGTTAATGTCAAAACGCTTGAGATCTTTGTACAACAGTTCCCTCGCGCCCAGCCCGGCCACAGAGGTCTTGGCCGTCAGCAAGTCGGCAATAAACTCTTCATAATCGATACCGATGCGCCCGGCCAGTTCATCCGCTGCCAGCCGATCCTCAGGCGTGGTCGTGGGCGAACGTAGCGCGACGGTGTCACTGATCAGCGCCCCGAGGAGCAGAATAGCTTCGCTGGCAGAGATCCCGGCCCGAAGTCGGGAGTCCATGAGCTGCCAGAGCACCGTGGCCGTGCTGCCCACAGGTTTAATGCACACCTCTGGCGGCAGCCGGGTTATCAGCCCGCCCAAACGGTGATGATCGATGATCCCGACAATGTTGCCGGTGATAAGCGAGTCTGGCCCTTGCCCTGGCTCGTTAAAATCCACCAGCCAGATGTCTTTATTGCTAAGAGAAGAAGAGAGAAGCGCGGGTAGAGGAAGCCCGGCGCGGGAGAAAATCAGTTCAGTTTCACGGTTAACCTCACCGCAGCGCCACGCCTGTGCCGTGCGTCCCCGCAGCGTTAACCAACGAGCAACCATCACGGCGCTGCAAACGGCATCGCTGTCGGGATGAAGGTGACCAATGACATGTATCATGGCTCGAGCCCCGTTAAGGGAAGCATGCAGAGCCGGGGGTAAACGTTGACCAGCCTGACATGCCTCTTGGATTAAAAGAGTCATACCAGGCGTCATCAGCCTCCGAACGAGGCGGTTGGGGAAGGTGGAACGCCATCACCTTGCAGAGCATTGTGAACCCTTCCCCTCAGGGTTTCAAGCAGGTTTTACGGTTTCAGGCGCTGGCCCTGCTCATCCACAACCTGCTCGCCGTCCTCTTTACTGAACGCGCCCTGCTGCACTTCAGGCAGAATATCCAGCACGCGCTCTGAAGGGCGGCAAAGTCTCGTCCCCCGCTCAGTCACCACAATCGGGCGGTTAATTAACGGCGGGTACTGCACCATCAACTCAATAAGTTGTTCCTCGCTGAACTGCCCTTCCTCCAGCCCTAAAGCTTCATAAGGCTCAACGTTTTTTCGCAGCAATTCGCGGGCGCCGATCGCCATGTCGGCCAGTAACACGGCAAGCTCTTCAGGGGACGGCGGCGTCTCGAGGTAATAGATAATCGTGGGCTCCGTGCCGCTGTTGCGGATCATCGCCAGCGTGTTGCGGGACGTGCCGCATTCAGGATTGTGGTAAATCGTAATATTGCTCATAGACGGTCACTCAGTGAGAGAAAGAAAGGCGCAGAGCAAGCGCCGCGAGCGTGACGAACAACACCGGCAGCGTCATCACAATGCCGGTCCGGAAGTAATAACCCCAACTGATAGTCAGCTTCTTCTGGGCAAGCACATGCAGCCACAGCAGCGTGGCAAGGCTGCCGATAGGCGTAATTTTTGGCCCGAGATCGCAGCCGATAACGTTGGCGTAAATCATCGCTTCTTTAATGACGCCACCCGCGCTGCTGCCCTCAATCGACAAGGCACCGACCAGCACCGTGGGCATGTTGTTCATCACGGACGACAGGAAGGCGGTAATAAATCCCGTCCCAAGCGTTGCCGTCCAAAGCCCATGCTGTGCCAGCATGTTGAGCAAGCCGGAAAGCTGATCAGTTAAACCGGCGTTGCGCAGGCCATAAACCACCAGATACATTCCGAGAGAGAAAATCACGATCTGCCAGGGCGCGCCGCGCAGCACTTTGCCGGTATTGATCGCCTGCCCTTTTTTCGCTACCGCCAGGAGAATCAACGCCCCTACGGCGGCTATCGCACTGACCGGGATCCCCAGCGGCTCCAGCGCAAAAAAGCCCACCAGCAGCAGGACAAGGACAACCCATCCCGCCCTGAACGTAGCCGGGTCCCTGATGGCGCTGGTCGGGGTTTTCAACAGTTCAAGGTCGTAAACCGGGGGAATTTCTCTGCGGAAAAACAGATGCAGCATGACAAGCGTGGCCACAATCGCGGCGAGGTTGACCGGCACCATCACCGAGGCGTATTCGCTGAACCCAAGCTGGAAGAAGTCCGCAGAAACGATATTCACCAGGTTAGAAACAATCAGCGGCAAGCTTGCCGTATCGGCGATAAAGCCCGCGGCCATCACAAAGGCTAATGTCGCACCGGGGCTAAAGCCGAGGGCCAGCAGCATGGCGATAACAATCGGCGTCAGAATCAGCGCCGCGCCATCGTTGGCAAACAGCGCCGCCACGGCTGCCCCAAGCAGCACAATCCAGGTGAACAGCAGCCGCCCATGCCCTTTTCCCCAGCGGGCAACGTGCAGTGCCGCCCACTCAAAAAAGCCAGACTCATCCAGCAGCAGACTAATAATAATCACCGCGATGAAGGTCGCCGTAGCGTTCCAGACAATCGCCCACACCACGGGAATATCGTCGATCTGAACGACGCCCGTCACCAGGGCCAACCCAGCACCCAGCGCGGCACTCCAGCCAATGCCCAACCCGCGCGGCTGCCAGATAACCAGCCCCAGGGTAAGAAGAAATAGTGTTCCTGCTAAAAACATGTTCACCCCACTTCAGTAAAACAGCGCATTCATATATGAAAAAACGAATATGTATAGTTAAATTTTTTTTACTGGCAAAGCGCCATAGCCCCACTCGCCTCGATGTGTTTCAAACGCTCCAGCACTTCGTGCCCATGGCTTTGCCAGGCCTGCTCAATGACCGCCGCCGCCCACGCGGGCATATGCGGCGAAAGGCGATAATAAACCCACTTCCCCTCTCTTCTGTCCTGCAGCAAACCGCCTTCACGTAGCATCGCCAAATGCCGGGAGACCTTAGGCTGCGGCAGGTTCAGTACAGCGGTCAGTTCGCAGACGCAAAGCTCGCTTTTCGCCCTCAACAGCAGGGTGATGGAAAGGCGGGTTTCTTCCGACAGGTGTTTAAAAAGCTGTAAAGGCGTCAGTGCAGTCATGGTGAGATCTCTTGAGTAGGCGCTGCCATAGTAAGCCTCATCGCGATAAAGTCAATCATCATATTCGGATATTCGAATTTGTTTTTAATGAAAAAAACCCGGTAGAAACCGGGTTTTTGATAATGCATACCGACTAGCGGCGAGCGCGAACAATCTGGTATTTACGCGTCAGGTATTCCACCGGCGCGCTCCAGATATGCACCAGGCGCGAGAACGGGAACAGCAGGAACAGCGTCATGCCCAGCACCAGATGGACGCGGAAAATAAACGCCACGCCGTCCAGGTATTCCGAGGCTCCGCCGCGGAAGGTCACCACGTGCTGCGCCCAGTTCACCAGCTTCATCATTTCGCTGCCGTCCATATGCTGGGCGGAGAACGGAATCGTGCCCAGCCCCAGCGCGCACTGGAGCATCAGCAGGCTGAGGATCAGGATATCGGCCCCAGTGGTGGTGGCACGAATGCGTGGGCTGAACAGGCGACGCTTCAGCAGCAACAGGCCGCCCACCAGCGTCATCACGCCGCTGGCTCCGCCGGCAAACATGGCCATTTTCTGTTTAATTTCCAGCGGCAAAAACGCTTCGTACATCCAGTGCGGCGTCAGCATGCCGAGGAAGTGCCCGGCAAAAATCCCAAGAATGCCAAAATGAAACAGGTTTGAGGCCAGATTCATGCCCTTGCGATCCAGCATCTGGCTGGACGCGGCGCGCCAGGTGTATTGCCCGTAGTCATAGCGAAGCCAACTGCCAATCAGGAAAACGGCGCCGCAAAGGTACGGGTAGATGTCAAAGAAGAAAACGTTGAGAAAATGCATTATTTCCCTCCTGCAATATTCAGGTACTGCGGAGCCACCGCCCCGGCAAAACGACGCTGGTGCGCGGTAATTTCAGTCTCTCCGCAGCTGTCATCGGCCATGAATTTCACCTGCTCCTCTTCCCACACCGCATCCAGCGCCTGAGGCGTGTCGTCGCGCGCTTCGTTAGCAATTTGCTGGCGAACGGTTTCCACGCTGACGTCGCTTTCAGCAAGAGCAATCAGCAGGTCGAACAGCAGCGCATAGTCGCTCTCACGCTGCTTTAGGCGGGCGCTGAGCAAAGCCAGGATCGGCGCAATATCCTGCAACCCGCCCTGCGCTTCTGCCCGCGAGCGCTGGGACAGGTATTCCAGGTAGAGCGGCAGATGGTCCGGCAGCTCATGGCTGTCTATTTCCAACCCGGCCTGCTGATACTGGTTCATCAGGTTAACCATCGCCTGGCCACGATCGCGCGATTCACCGTGAACGTGCTCGAACAGCAGCAGTGAAGTGGCTCTGCCACGATCGAACAGCTCGCTGTAGCTTGATTGCGCGTCCAGCAGCTCCCGCTGGCAGAGTGAATCGATAAATCCATCCAGACTGGCGCGCTGCATTTCCGTTAATGCCTCACTCTGGGCCAGCGCCTCATGCAGCTCCTGATGATGCTGCCACAGAGCGGCATCCGGGTACTCCAGCAGGCGGGAGATAATCAGTAATTCAATCATGGATGCGGCTCCGTTTTGCTTGAGACGTCGATGGCATCAATCCGGCGACTATTGAACAGATTGAATTTGGTGTCGCTGCCGTGGCAACCGTCGCCGAAGCTAAAGCCGCAGCCGCTGTGCTCAGGGAAAGAGTTCTCCGCCAGTTCGCGATGGCTGGTCGGCACCACAAAGCGATCTTCGTAGTTAGCGATAGCCAGGTAGCGGTACATCTCCTGCGCCTGAGCTTCGGTTAACCCCACCTCTTCCAGCGCGCGAGTGTCGATCACGCCTTCAACGGTTTCAGCCCGTTTGTAGTGACGCATCGCCATCATGCGCTTCAGCGCCAGCAGCACCGGCGCGGTGTCTCCGGCAGTCAGCAGATTCGCCAGATACTCCACCGGAATACGCAGGCTTTCGACGTCAGGTAGAATGCCGGTATGCGGCAGCTGTCCCGCATCGCTCGCGGACTGAATCGGCGACAGCGGTGGCACGTACCAGACCATCGGTAGCGTGCGGTATTCCGGGTGCAACGGCAGCGCCAGCTTCCAGTCCATCGCCATTTTGTACACCGGCGACTGCTGAGCCGCCGTAATCACGCCCTGAGGGATCCCGTCTTTCAGCGCTTGAGCAATGACCGCCGGATCGTTCGGATCGAGGAATACGTCCAGCTGGCGCTGATACAGATCTTTCTCGTCTTCCGTGCTCGCCGCCTGCTCAATCGCATCGGCGTCATACAGCAGCACGCCGAGGTAGCGAATACGCCCTACGCAGGTTTCGGAGCAAACCGTTGGCATCCCGGCTTCAATGCGCGGATAGCAGAAAATGCACTTCTCGGACTTGCCGCTTTTCCAGTTGAAGTAGATTTTTTTGTACGGGCAGCCGGTGATGCACATCCGCCAGCCGCGGCATTTATCCTGGTCAATCAGGACAATGCCGTCTTCTTCGCGCTTGTAGATAGCCCCGCTCGGGCAGGTGGCGACGCAGGCCGGGTTCAGGCAGTGCTCGCACAGGCGCGGCAGGTACATCATGAAGGTGTTTTCGAACTGGCCGTACATCGCCTTTTGCATATTGACGAAGTTCTGGTCCTGCGCGCGTTTTTCAAATTCGCCGCCGAGGAGCTCTTCCCAGTTCGGGCCGGATTCGATTTTGTTCATTCGCTGGCCGGTAATCAGCGAGCGAGGTCGGGCCACGGGCTGCGCTTTGCTGCCCTCCGGCGCGGTGTGCAGGTTCTGGTAGTCGTAGTCAAACGGCTCGTAATAATCATCGATGCCCGGTAAATGCGGGTTAGCGAAGATTTTACCCAGCAGCATCGCGCGGTTGCCCATGCGAGGCTGCAGCTTGCCGTTGATTTTGCGGATCCAGCCGCCCTTCCATTTTTCCTGGTTCTCCCAGTCGTTTGGGTAGCCCAGGCCTGGCTTGGTTTCCACGTTGTTAAACCACGCGTATTCCGTTCCTTCGCGGCTGGTCCAGACGTTTTTGCAGGTCACCGAGCAGGTATGGCAGCCGATGCATTTGTCCAGATTCAGCACCATGCCAATTTGTGAACGAATTTTCATTTTACGCTCTCCTGTACCTGGTCATTGCCTTCGCCGTCTAACCAGTTAATGTCTTTCATCTTGCGAACCACCACGAACTCATCGCGGTTAGAGCCGACCGTGCCGTAATAGTTAAAGCTGTAGGCCAACTGGGCGTAGCCGCCAATCATGTGGGTTGGCTTCAGCGTGATGCGGGTCACCGAGTTATGAATGCCGCCGCGCTGGCCGGTGATTTCAGAGCCCGGCAGGTTCATGATGCGTTCCTGCGCGTGGTACATCATCGTCATCCCGGCTGGAACGCGCTGGCTCACTACCGCGCGCGCCGTCAGCGCCCCGTTTTTGTTAAACACTTCAACCCAGTCGTTATCGGCGATGCCGATTTCCTTCGCATCCGCTTCACACAGCCAGATAATCGGGCCACCACGCCCCAGCGTCAGCATCAACAGGTTGTCGCTGTAGGTGGAGTGGATGCCCCATTTCTGGTGCGGCGTCAGGAAGTTAAGCGCTTTTTCCGGGTTGCCGTTGGACTTGTGGCCCATCATGCCGTCCACGGAACGGGTATCAATCGGCGGACGGTACACCACGAGGCTTTCGCCAAAGTCGCGCATCCACTGATGATCCTGATAAAGCTGCTGGCGGCCGGACAGGGTGCGCCACGGGATCAGCTCGTGCACGTTGGTATAGCCCGCGTTATAGGAGACATGTTCATCTTCCAGGCCGGACCAGGTCGGGCTGGAGATGATTTTGCGCGGCTGAACCTGAATGTCGCGGAAGCGAATCTTCTCTTCTTCTTTCGGCAGTGCGAGGTGAGTGTGGTCGCGGCCGGTAAATTCGCTGAGCGCAGCCCAGGCTTTCACCGCCACCTGACCGTTGGTTTCCGGCGCCAGGCTGAGCACAACCTCGGCGGCATCAATGGCCGTGTTGATCATCGGCTGGCCTTTAGCCGGGCCGTCGGTCTTCACGTAGTTGAGCTTGCGCAGGAACTCGACTTCTTTCTCGGTATTCCAGCTAATGCCTTTCCCGCCGTTGCCCATTTTCTCCAACAGCGGCCCGACGGAAGTAAAGCGTTCGTACGTCGCCGGATAGTCGCGCTCAACGGCAATAATGTGCGGCGCGGTCTTGCCCGGGATCAGGTCACATTCGCCTTTCTTCCAGTCCATGACGCCATACGGCTGAGCCAGTTCGGCGGCGGAATCATGCTGAATCGGCAGCGTCACAACATCGGTCTCTTTCCCGAGGTGGCCGACGCACACTTCAGAGAATTTCTTCGCGATGCCTTTGTAGATTTCCCAGTCGCTCTTCGACTCCCAACAAGGATCCACGGCGGCGGAGAACGGGTGAATAAACGGATGCATATCCGAAGTGTTCAGATCTTCTTTCTCATACCAGGTGGCGGTCGGCAGCACAATGTCGGAATAGAGGCAGGTGCTCGACAGGCGGAAATCCAGGGTGACCACCAGATCCAGCTTGCCGTCCAGGCCGTTATCCACCCACTCCACCTCTTCCGGCATCAGCCCACCTTCCTGGCCCAGGTCTTTCCCCTGAATGCCATGCTCGGTGCCCAGCAGGTATTTGAGCATAAATTCATGCCCCTTCCCGGAAGAGCCCAGCAGGTTCGAACGCCAGATAAACATATTGCGCGGGTGGTTATAGCCGGAGTCCGGCTGCTCCGCCGCGAAGCGGATACCGCCGGATTTAAGTTGTTCAACGGTGTAATCCACCGGCGACATTCCGGCCTCTTTCGCCCGGTCAGCAATGCGCAGCGGGTTAGTGCCGAGCTGCGGGGCAGACGGCAGCCAGCCCATACGCTCGGCGCGCACGTTGAAGTCGATCAGATGGCCGGTGTAGCGGGACTTATCCGCCAGCGGCGACAGGAACTCGTCCGCCGTCACCGTCTCATAGCGCCACTGGCTGGAGTGGTTATAGAAGTAGGAGGTGCTGTTCATGTGGCGAGGCGGGCGCTGCCAGTCGAGGGCAAACGCCAGCGGCATCCAGCCGGTCTGCGGACGCAGTTTTTCCTGGCCAACGTAGTGGCCCCAGCCACCGCCGCTCTGCCCGATGCTGCCGCAGAAGATCAGCATATTGATCAGCCCGCGGTAGGCCATATCCATATGGAACCAGTGGTTCACGCCCGCACCCACGATAATCATCGAGCGGCCATGAGTTTTGTCTGCGTTATCCGCAAACTCGCGGGCGATACGCACGATATCCTGTCGAGGCACGCCGGTGATCTGCTCGGCCCAGGCGGGCGTATAAGCCTTCATTTCATCGTAGCTGCTGGCGCAGTTATCATCGTTCAGGCCACGATCCAGGCCGTAGTTAGCCAGGGTGAGATCGTAAACCGTTGCCACCAGCACGCTTGAGCCGTCCGCCAGCTGCAGGCGTTTAACCGGCAGCTTATGCAGCAGCACGTCTTTCAGTTTGACGTTGTCGAAATGTTCGGTGCTCTCACCGCCAAAGTACGGGAAGCCCACCTCGGCGACTTCATCGTGGCTGCCCAGCAGGCTCAGACGCAGCGCGGTTTCTTCTCCGGTGCTGCCGTCACGCTGCTCCAGGTTCCACTTACCTTTCTCACCCCAGCGGAAGCCGATAGATCCGTTCGGTGCGACCAGCTCACCGGAGTGGTCAGCCAGCGCCACGGTTTTCCACTGCGGGTTATTTTCCTGGCCGAGACTGTCGACCAGGTCTGCCGCCCGCAGCAGATTAGCTGGCGCATAGAAACCGTCACGCGGTTCCAGCGTCACCAGCATTGGCATGTCGGTGTAGCGGCGAACGTAGTCGGTGAAGTACTGGCTTGGTTGGTCGAGATGGAACTCCCGCAGCATAACGTGGCCCATTGCCATCGCCATCGCGGCATCCGTTCCCTGCTTCGGTGCCAGCCACTGGTCGCACAGCTTGGAGATTTCCGCATAGTCCGGCGTAACGGCCACCGTTTTGGTGCCTTTGTAGCGAACTTCGGTGAAGAAGTGGGCGTCCGGGGTACGCGTCTGCGGGACGTTGGAGCCCCAGGCGATGATGTAACCGGCGTTGTACCAGTCGGCGGACTCAGGCACGTCAGTCTGTTCGCCCCAGGTTTGCGGAGACGCTGGCGGCAGGTCGCAGTACCAGTCATAGAAGCTCATGCAGGTGCCGCCGATAAGCGACAGATAGCGGGTGCCTGCGGCGTAAGAAACCATCGACATAGCCGGGATCGGTGAGAAGCCGGTGATACGGTCCGGGCCATAGGTTTTTGCGGTATAGACGTTCGCCGCTGCAATCAGTTCGTTAACTTCTTCCCAGCTCGAACGAACAAATCCCCCGCGGCCACGGGCCTGTTTGTAGCTTTTGGCTTTGTCAGGATCGTTGATGATCGATGCCCAGGCTTCAACCGGATCGTTATACTGCGTTTTCGCTTCGCGCCACAGCTTGATCAGGCGTTTACGCATCTGCGGGTACTTCAGACGGTTGGCGCTGTAGAGATACCATGAATAGCTTGCGCCACGCGGGCAGCCGCGAGGTTCGTGGTTAGGCATATCCGGGCGGGTACGCGGGTAGTCAGTTTGCTGGGTTTCCCAGGTCACCAGGCCGCTTTTGACATAAATCTTCCAGCTGCAGGAGCCGGTGCAGTTCACGCCGTGCGTAGAGCGCACCACTTTGTCATGCTGCCAGCGCTGGCGATACCCTTCTTCCCAGTCGCGATTGGTATCGAGTAGCTGGCCGTGTCCATTGGCGAAGGTGTCTCCCTTCTGCCTGAAATAACGAAACCGGTCGAGGAACTTGCTCATCGGGATACTCCTGATGTGGAGCCTGGTGGCTCTTCTGGTGAAATCGACATTGCTTGATGCCCGAGACGGTAACGCCTCGAAAGCAGGGGATTTTTGATAACGATCAACTGCTCCTGGTGTGGTTTTTGGTCGCCCGGCGGCCACTACCACCAAAGTGTAAGGCTTGAAAAATCACTAACTAACTGAATATAAATACAAAAAAATCAAAACTTATCAGAGAAGGGGTAGCGGCACGCCGGGTTTGGGTATTAAGGGGTAGGCGGCGAATTAACCACCGCTGAAAACGTAAAGGGCAAAAAAAAGCGCGGACAAAGCCGCGCAAAGGGATAACCAAAGAGGTCAAAGCTTTAGCGTGAGGATTTCCGGCCATAAACGGCCCAGGTAATAACCACGCACACAATATAAAAGACGAGGAACAGCTTCATCGCCCCAGCAGGCGAACCAGTCAACGCCAGAGAGGTGCCGAAGGCCTTAGGGATAAAGAACCCCCCGATAGCCCCAATGGCCGAAATAAACCCCAGCGCTGCGGCGGTATCCGTGGCGGCCTCTCGCAGGGCGACTTCATCGCTGCCACCGGCGGCTTTAACTCTGTCCATTGTCAGCTTGCGGAAAATCACGGAAATCATCTGGAAAGTCGAGCCACTGCCCAGCCCGGCCGTGAGGAACAGCATCAGGAACACGCCGAAGAAGGCGATAAAGTTCCCGCCCTGACCATTAGATGGCAGCGTGGTGAACAGCAGCGCGCTGAATATTGCCATCAGGATAAAGTTATACAGCGAAACCCGGGTGCCGCCCCAGCGGTCGGAAATCGCCCCACCGGCAGAACGAGCCAGGGCGCCAAACAGCGGCCCAAAGAAGGCGAAATGCAGAATATTGACGTCCGGGAACTGTGTTTTAGACAGCATCGCAAACCCGGCGGAAAAACCGATAAACGAGCCAAATGTCGCCAGGTAGAGCAGCCCCAGAATCCAGAGATGGCCACGCTTAAGCACCGGCAGCTGTTCACGCAGGGAGGCTTTGGACGCCGAAAGATCGTTCATCCCGAACCAGGCCGCTAAAGTGAATACCGCCAGAAACGGTACCCAAATCCACGCGGCATTTTCCAGGAACAGCATCGTGCCGTCGCCCTGTGCCACGCCTTTGCCGCCAAAAACGGCAAACATCGACAGGGAGATCGCCAGCGGGGCCACCAGCTGCATCACGCTCACGCCCATATTCCCCAGCCCGCCGTTAATCCCCAGCGCACCGCCCTGCTTTGCCTTCGGGAAGAAGAAGCTGATGTTTGCCATGCTGGAGGCAAAGTTCGCCCCGGCAAAGCCGCACAGCAGCGAGATACAGATGAAGGTGTTAAACGAGGTGCTGGTGTCCTGTACGGCAAAGCCCAGCCAGACGCACGGAATAATCAAAATCCCCGTGCTGAACGCCGTCCAGCGACGGCCGCCAAAGACCGGCACCATGAACGAATACGGCACGCGCAGCAGCGCGCCGGAAACGGAAGGTAACGCCGTGAGCATAAACAGCTGATCGGTGGTGAACGTGAAGCCGACCTTATTCAAATTTACCGCTACCGCGCTGAACAGCATCCAGACGCAGAAGGCCAGCAGCAGGCTTGGAACGGAAATCCACAGGTTGCGGCTGGCGATCCGGTGGCCCTTCTGCTGCCAGAACTGCGGGTCTTCCGGCCGCCAGTCGGTAATCAGTGCGCCCGACGACTTCTCAGGAACGGGAGACTGTGACATAAACACCTCATTTCGTGTGAGTAAATGCCGCAACCTTAGGGTTCCTGCGTCGAGATTAGTTGATGTAAATCAAGGGATAATCTATCTCTCCGGCGGGCAAAAAAAACCCCTCATTCTTTGTGAGTAATCTTCTGGCAAAAAAATAACGTGATTTATCACACCCCTGCGAAGCTTGCTGTCGGCCGCTCCCAACGCCCTGCCACCTTTGGCAATTAGGGGGTAATCCTTTGGGGGTATGGGTATACTCCAGCTGTTGACTGAAAATAGCGCCACTCTTCACCTTTCCCGCTCAGGAGCCCGTTTGCCAATGCTAAAACGCCTGTTTTCTCCCCTTTCGCTGGTCAATCAGCTCGCGCTGGTTGTCATGCTGCTGGCGATGTTAAGCGTGGCGGGAATGGCGATGGCCGGCTGGCTGGCCCAGGGGATCTCGGGCAATGCCCACGCAATCAATAAAACGGGCTCGATGCGCATGCAGAGCTACCGCCTGCTGGCGGCCATTCCATTGAAGGAACAGGACAAAATGCTGCTGCGAGAAATGGAGCAAACCACGTGGAGCGACGATCTGCACCTTGCCGCCGAACGCGACGGGCAGCAGGCCAAACTCCGCGAGCTACAAGATTACTGGCGCAGCACGCTCGAACCGGCGCTGATTGCTGCCCAAACGCCGCAGCAGGTAAAACCCGCCGTCGTCCATTTCGTTGCCAGCATCGATGAACTGGTCAGCTCCTTTGATCGCACCACGGAGATGCGCCTGCATCACGTGATTTTGCTGCAGCAGGGTATGGCGGTGCTACTCGGGATATTGATTGTCTTTACCCTGATTTGGTTACGCAAAAGATTACTCCGCCCGTGGCGCCAGTTGCTGGCGATGGCCACCGCCATTGGTCAGAGGGACTTCACCCAGCGGGTGACTGTTCGCGGGCGCGACGAAATGGCCACGCTCGGGAGCGCGCTTAACAGCATGTCCAGCGAGCTGGCGCAAAGCTACGCGGTGCTTGAGCGGCGAGTCAGGGAGAAAACCGCCGGGCTTGAGCAAAAAAACCAGATGCTCACCTTCCTCTACGAGGCAAACCGCCGCCTGCACGCGCAGGCCCCGCTGTGCCAGCGTATTTCCCCCGTACTGAGCGAACTCCAGGTTTTAACCCCGCTGCTGGGCATCGTGCTGCGGGTGTACGAGTACGAAGATGAAGAGAATTATCAGGAGTACACTTTCCAGCCGGACTCGCACTGCGATGCCCAGGGCTGCCAGCTGTGCCCGGATGCCGGGGCCGCGCTGCCGCAGGACACCACTACGCTGAAATGGCGCCTTACCGATAATCATATCCACTACGGTCTGGTGCTGGCCCAGTTGCCTTCGGGCAAAACGCTGACCGAAGATCAGCAGCAACTTATCGCCACGCTGATGGAACAGCTCACCGCCACGCTCGCTATGGAGCGCCAGTATGAGCACCAGCAGCAGTTAGTGGTGATGGAGGAGCGCTCCGCCATCGCCAGGGAACTGCATGACTCCATCGCCCAGTCGCTTTCCTGTATGAAGATGCAGGTCAGCTGCCTGCAAATGCAGGGCAAAGCGCTGCCGGAAGAGAGCCGGACGCTGCTGGAGCAAATACGCGGTGAGTTGAATACTTCCTGGCGGCAGCTGAGAGAATTACTGACCACCTTCCGCCTGAAGCTCACAGAGCCTGGCCTCCGCCCGGCGCTTGAGGCCAGTTGCCAGGAGTTCAGCGACAAACTGGGCTTCCCGGTGACGCTGGACTACCAGCTCCCGCCGCGCTTAGTCCCTTCTCACCAGGCTATCCATTTGGTGCAGATCGCGCGCGAGGCGCTGAACAACAGCCTGAAACACGCGGCAGCCAGCGCCTGCGGCATTAGCGTCACCCTTCACGGAAATCAGGTACGCCTGGCGGTGTGGGACAACGGGCGCGGTATTTCCGGCAGCGGCGAGCGCAGCAATCATTACGGCCTTATTATCATGCGCGACCGCGCTCAAACCTTGCAGGGTGACTGCCAGGTACGCCCCCGCCCCTGCGGCGGCACCGAAGTGGTCGTCAATTTTATCCCCGAAGCACCGCTTTCTTCCGTAACAAGGAGCGAAGAATGAGTAATCAGGAAGCAGCAACCATTTTGCTGATAGACGATCATCCCATGATGCGTACCGGCGTTAAGCAGCTCATTAGCATGGCGCCAGAGCTGGCCGTCATCGGTGAAGCCGGCAGCGGCGAACAGGGCGTGCAGCTTGCCGAAGCGCTCGATCCAGACCTGATCCTGCTCGACCTGAACATGCCGGGCATGAACGGGCTGGAAACGCTCGACTGCCTGCGCGAAAAAGCGCTGTCAGGGCGCATTGTGGTGTTTACCGTTTCGAATCATGAAGAAGATGTGGTCACCGCCCTTAAGCGCGGTGCGGATGGCTATTTGCTGAAAGACATGGAGCCGGAGGACTTGCTTAAAGCCCTGCAGCAGGCCGCGGCGGGAGAAATGGTACTTAGCGAAGCGCTGACGCCTGTGCTGGCGGCCAGCCTGCGGGCTAACCGCGCCACCTCAGACCGTGACGTCAATCAGCTTACGCCGCGGGAACGCGATATCCTGAAGCTGATAGCCCAGGGCCTGCCTAACAAGATGATCGCCCGTCGCCTGGACATCACCGAAAGCACGGTGAAGGTGCACGTCAAACACCTGCTGAAAAAAATGAAGCTTAAATCCCGGGTGGAAGCCGCCGTTTGGGTTCATCAGGATCGCATTTTCTAACGCCGGTTACTCCCCGGGTAGCAAGGAGTAACGTGGGTCACTTTCGGGAGCAATCAGCAGCGGAGCCGCGGGCTTGAGCACAATCTCATTCGACGCGACTCGCTGCCCCTTTTCATCTTCCACGGTGACCGACAGATGATATTCATTGTCGGCACCTGCCTGCCACGCAGGCAAAATAATGCTCCAGCCGTCGGCGCTGCGCGGCTGGGCCGGTGGCGTCAGGCTGAGTGCCTGGGTATCCCCCTGCCATGCCAGCTGCCGGATGCCGTGAGTCGCTTTCACCTGCAGCTTAAGCAACACTGTTTCTCCCGACTGCAGCTGCCACGGCGGTGTGGCCAGGAATACCGACAGCGTTTTACGCTGGCGAAACTGCATCACCGGGACGGATTCCCGTTCAACGCTATCGTAGCGGCTGCCGCGTAGCGAGCTCGCCGCTGCCACTTCGTCCGCCGAGAGCTGCTTTTGCAGCGGCACGCCGAAACGATAATTCAGCTTAAGCCCCAGGTTTTCCTGTGCGATCCCGCTTTCCCCCTGCTTATGCTGGGCCGTCAACGTAATCAGCGGCACGGGCGTGTAGTTGATCCCCATAGTCACCGCGACAGGATTTCGGTATCCGCTATCGTTGTCGAAGAGCGTGACGTTGTCACCAAAATATTGTTCGAAGCTGAGGCTGGTAAAAATATGTCGATAAAACGGCAGCCAGGCCTGCGCGGTGACGTCATAGCCTCGGGCCAGGCGTTGCTCAAGCGTGTCGGTTTGCCCACGCCAACTGTTTAGCGGTTGGTAATAGTTGGCCGAAAGCCGCAGGTATTCCCCCCAGGCTTCGGCGCCAAATCCCGCGCGCTGGAGCTGCGTTGTCAGTTGGTTATCGTAGAACGAGTTGTAGCCCAGCAGCCAGTTGCCGGCGACCCAGCGCTGCCCCAGCCCAAGGTTGCCAGTGGTGCCGTCTTTTTGCTGACTAAGGCCAAGCTGACTCCAGGTCAGATAGCGGCTGTTGTCCTGCCAGGGCGTGAACAGTGAGCCATTGCTGCCCTTCCAGCTGCCGTGTTCATCCACCTGCAAATTAACGCTGGCTTTACCCCACGGCGAAAGCAATGTCTGGGTTTCATCAGTCACTTTGTCGGCCAGTAAATCTCTCAGGCTGGTAAAGGCGAACAATCGGGCCTGCTCGCCGGTATCCAGCCCGTTATCCACCATGCTGTCTTCGCCAAACTTCTTCGCCATCGCGGCAATCCTGCGCGCGGCAGCATCGGTCTCAGGCGCAAGCCCCATGTTGGGCAGGTCATCAGCGGGAGAAGAGAAAGGGTTTCGGACGGTGGGAACAACGTTGTTTGAGGTGCTCATTGCCCCTCCCGGGCGAGGGAGCAAACAACACAAAGTCAAAAGCGGAACGGCAAATCTACGCATTGCTTAATGATAACACACTGGTTTTGCTCTTAACGGCCAGAACCACACGCATGTATGACTCCAGGATTAATCCTGCTTTCCCGGGCACAAATCATACCCAGAGATAACTCAGGGCGATACACTGCTTCTTACGCTCAGCGTTACCATCAAGGAGAAACCCATGCAGAAGATAGTCATTATTGCCAACGGGGCAGCGTACGGCAGCGAGTCGCTTTTTAACAGTTTGCGGCTGGCCAGCGCCCTGCGAGACCAGGAGCCGCAGCCAGAAGTAAAACTGTTCCTGATGTCCGATGCGGTTACCGCTGGCCTGCGCGGTCAGAAGCCCGCCGAGGGATACAACATTCAGCAGATGCTCGAGATCCTCACCGCGCAAGGTGTGCCAGTGAAGCTCTGTAAAACCTGTACCGACGGGCGCGGGATCACCAGCCTGCCGCTCATTGAAGGCGTTGCCATCGGCACGCTCGTTGAACTGGCCGAATGGACGCTAGCGTCGGACAAAACCCTAACCTTCTAATTATTTCAGCGCGGGAATATTATTTGCTTATACCCTCTCCCGCGCCATCAAGTTACCTGCAATTGTTGCCGATATTTTGCTTAGGACAACACAGCAGCAGGATAATAATTATGGTTAGATCTCTTCGTACACGTCTTCTTTTAGTCACGGCAATTTGCCTGGTCTCAGCTTTATGTCTTAACACCTTTATCAATTACACCGTCACCAGCCGCGATAACCAGCGCGCCATCACCGACACACTAACCAGCACCAGCCTGAGCCATTCCGTCGCTATCGGCGACTGGGTCAGCGGAAAAATGGCGATCGTTAGCTCGCTGGAAAACGCCGCGCTGAGTGAAGATCCCATCCCGGTCTTCACTCAACTGGCCAAAGCCGGCGGCTTCACCAATATCTACGTGGGCTATGCGAATAAAACTGCAAAATTTTCTGACCCGACGGGGGTACCGGCCGACTTCGACCCCACCGGGCGCCCGTGGTATCAGCAGGTGGTGAAGGACGATGGCCCTGTCGTCACCGCCCCTTACGTGGACGCCGGTACCGGTAAGCTGGTCGTGACTTTTGCCGTGCCCATTAAGCAAAATGGCAGCCTTAAAGCCGTTGTCGCGGGGGATGTGGCGATGGACAGCGTGGTGGCTAACGTGCGCAGCATTCACCCTACGCCCGCCAGCAGCGGGCTGCTGATCAATAGCGATGGAACGTTGATTGCCGCTCAGGATCCGACCCTGACGCTGAAAGCCTTTTCTGATGCCGTTCAACAGGCTGATTTACCTCAGTTGCTCGGCGATACTCACCGTTCTACCGGTATCATCAGCGGAGCAAATAAGCAGCTGATGGCCACGCCGATCGCCGGTACGCATTGGTATCTGGTCGTGGCCCTCGACGAACATGATGCCACTTCGGGGATGCGCGCTTTACTGAAGGCTTCCGCCATTGCCCTACTGGTGCTGGTGCTGATTTCCGGTGCGATTGTGCATCTGTTGATTAGCAAGGTGATGAGCCGCCTCGGGACGATCCGCGACGGGATGCGTGCCATCAGCAACGGCACAAACGACCTGTCGCAGCGCTTACCCGAAACCGGTCACGATGAAGTGACGGAAATCGCCCATGCCTTTAACGCCTTCAGCGACAAGCTGGGCCTGGTGATGACCCAGCTCAGGGATTCCAGCGCCTCAGTAAAAGTCGCCGCCAACGAAATTGCCGCAGGCAATCAGGAGCTTTCTGCCCGCACCGAGCAGGCCGCCTCCAGCCTGAGAGAAACAGCCAGCGCCGTAGAGCAGATCACCGCCTCCGTCGCAAACTCTACAGCTTCTGCCGCTCAGGCCAACACTCAGGCCCACAGCGCCGGTGAAGCCGCCGAACGCGGGGGAGAAGTCGTGTCGAAGGTGATAGTCACCATGCAGGCCATTGAGCAAGCCTCCGGCAAGATTGGCGACATCACCGGCGTCATTGACAGCATCGCTTTCCAGACCAATATCCTGGCATTAAACGCTGCCGTTGAGGCTGCTCGCGCCGGAGAACAAGGCCGGGGATTTGCCGTAGTGGCAGGTGAAGTGCGTAACCTCGCCAGTCGCAGCGCGCAGGCGGCGAAGGAGATCAAAAGCCTGATCGACTCCACCACCGCAAGCGTTGCCGATGGATCGCTTTACGTACGCCAGGCCGGTGAAGCGATGGACAAAATAGAACAAAGCGTCGGCAGCGTTTTGGTCATCATGCGCGAGATAACCCTCTCCGCTGACGAACAGATGAAAGGGATTCAGGAAATTAATCACGCGGTGACCCATCTGGACAATATGGTGCAGCAGAATGCTGAGCTGGTAGTGGAATCTGCGGCGGCGGCGGGTGCATTGCAAAGTCAGGCTGGAGAGTTAGCGGAAACCGCGGGGCATTTCCGTATTTAATGATGCGCTGGCGGACGTTTGCCAACGAAACACCCGCCAGCTGAAAGGTTTCAGGCACAATATAATTATTGTTTAATCGTTGCGGCATTTTTTGATCAGCATCAGCATTTACCCCTCTCGGCTCTGGTGTGATGCCACGAGTGATTTGTGAACAACATCACGAACCAGGACATCACCTTTGGGGGCCAGCAGGCCATGTTTGATGCGGAAGTGGAGTGAAAAATGCCAGTAGTAAAAGCCAGTTTAAAACTTTTTGGTGGCGATACCGTGGTGGTTCGCTGTTCGAATAACTGTCATATCCATTTGATGTGCGACTCAGACAAGCACGGTAGCCCGGAGGCCGACGTGTTAAGCGTGCAAAATCGCCAGTCGGCCTATATTGCCGTGCCCTATAGCGGGACCTGGAAGGTGCTGATCGACAGCCACACGCAATCGCTGGAGCACTCCATCAGTTATGTTCCGGCATAAAAACTAAGGCCACCTTTCGGTGGCCTTCTTCTTTCTATGCGAAGCCGGGCTGCAGCCCGCTGTCATCCTCATGTCCGCTCAGCCAGGCTCGCACCTGATTTGCCAGTTCGGACATACGATCGTCCTGCATACCGTGCTTTTTCATCTCCTGCTCGAGAGAGAAAAGGTACTGCGCATTGGTGCCCAGCGGCCCGCTGGCAGAAGCGATCAGCGGCGCGATGGTTTCTGCCCGGGTATCCGCCTCATACAGCGGGTGACGCGGGTCCATAATGAACACCAGCGCGTTGACCGTCCGCCCATCATCCAACTCGAGTTTACACCAGGTGGGCAAATAGCAGCCGGTGATCATCTCCCGCTTCCAGACCAGCGTCAGCTCGTCTTCCAGGCCTGCCTCCGGCAGCCGATAAGCCAGCCCGGTCGTTCTGCCGCCCTCTTTAAGCGCGAGCATACGTCCGGGACGGCAGGCGGTTCCACGCCCCGCCGTCAACCGCAGGCAAAATGCACGATGCCAGCCCACCAGCATGCCGGGGGCTGACTCTTCAAATTCAAAAGCCGGGTTCCACATCAATGAACCGTAACCAAAGAGCCATACCGGACTTTGGTCTGGGCGACAAGCGAGCGTGGCGGCAAGTGACGCCGAGCGCTGCTCAGGGGACCACAGTAACGATTCCTCAATGGCACCAAAAGCCGTCTTAC
Organism: Cedecea neteri; assembly: GCF_000758325.1. Lineage (NCBI taxonomy): Bacteria > Pseudomonadati > Pseudomonadota > Gammaproteobacteria > Enterobacterales > Enterobacteriaceae > Cedecea > Cedecea neteri. The sequence goes on from NZ_CP009459.1 coordinate 3,669,739, forward strand.
AATCCGCTTTCATTAAGAAATCACGCGTTAACACGATATACCTCCGCCACTGCTTGCTTCCGTGCGACTGCACACGCTGCGCCTTCCCGGCATTTATTGACAACTTTTGCCTACTAATAGAGCAATATATCAAGACCATAAGCAATTCACCGCGCGCTGGCAAGCATGATGACGATCACAAAACAGATAAATTGTCATTTTTTCTTGCCAGACTGACGTGTGCTACTCTGTCACCAAATAATTAACCACACACAATAGAAGGTTAATTTTCATGACATCTCTGTTGGTAAACAATGCACTCGCCCGTTACTGTATCTCTAACATACTGATTTCACACTCAGGTTGTGATTTTCATGCCAATACCCCGGACAAACGCCATCAAAAATAGTGGTTGTTTGATTGAATTAAATTCATATCAATATGTTTTATTTAAATTAAATAAAGAACACACGGTATTTTGATGAGCTTGACTTAAATTCAAATAAATGCCGTAAAAATAAGTAAATGTTTAACTAAAAGTGACGGTTTTTTGTTAGTTTATATGACTTCAAAAACCTGACTATAATGATCAAAACAGGTTATCGCCTGCAGAGATGGAGAAGTTGAATGACAAAAACACAACATGAGGCGGTAAAAACCCGCCACAAGGAGAGTTCTCTCATTTTCCCGGTACTGGCACTGGCGGTACTGGCAATGTGGGGGTCAAGCCAGTCCCTGCCGGTGGTTGTCGGCATCAATATTTTGGCGCTGGTCGCCATCCTGAGCAGTGCCTTTAGCGTTGTTCGTCACGCGGACGTGCTGGCGCACCGTCTGGGTGAACCCTACGGCTCACTGATTCTGAGCCTGTCGGTCGTTATTCTTGAAGTTAGCCTGATTTCCGCGCTGATGGCCACCGGCGATGCCGCCCCAACGCTGATGCGCGACACGCTCTATTCCATCATCATGATTGTGACCGGCGGCCTTGTGGGCTTCTCCCTGCTGATGGGCGGCCGCAAATTTGCCACGCAGTACATGAACCTGTTTGGTATCAAACAGTACCTGATCGCCCTCTTCCCGCTGGCGGTGATCGTGCTGGTGTTCCCGATGGCGCTGCCGGGCGGCAACTTCTCGCTGGGCCAGTCCCTGCTTGTGGCGCTGATTTCTGCCGCGATGTACGGTGTGTTCCTGCTGATTCAGACGAAAACGCACCAGAGCCTGTTTGTTTACGAGCACGAAGATGAAGGCGACAGCGATGACCCGCACCACGGCAAGCCGTCCGCGCACAGCTCCGCATGGCATACGGCCTGGCTTATCGTCCACCTGATTGCGGTGATCGCCGTCACCAAGATGAACGCCAACCCGCTGGAGCATCTTCTGGATGCGATGGATGCCCCGGCCCAGTTCACCGGCTTCCTGGTCGCCTTGCTGATTCTGTCTCCGGAAGGGTTGGGCGCGTTAAAAGCGGTGCTGAGCAACCAGGTACAGCGCGCCATGAACCTGTTCTTCGGTTCCGTGCTCGCCACCATTTCCCTGACCGTACCGGCGGTGACGCTGATTGCCTGGCTCACCGGCAACGACCTTATTTTCGCCCTCGGCATGCCGCAGATGGTGGTTATGATGGCGGCGCTGGTCCTGTGTCAGATTTCGTTCTCCACCGGCCGCACCAACGTGCTTAACGGTACCGCGCACCTGGCGCTGTTTGCCGCCTACCTGATGACCATCTTTGCCTAAACAGCAGACTGCCCGTAAGGGCAGTCTCTAGTGTTTACTCCCTCTCCCCGTGAGAGAGAGTTCCAAATATAAAAAAACCCGCCGAAGCGGGTTTTCTTTTTTGCAGCAATTACTTGCTGGTGTCCAGCGGCTCGAAGTTCTTCACCAGATCGTCAATCGCTTTAATCTGGGTCAGGAAAGCTTCCAGCTTCGCCAGCGGCAGCGCAGATGGGCCGTCGCAGCGGGCATTATCCGGGTCCGGGTGCGCTTCAATAAACAGACCAGCCAGGCCAGTCGCCATCCCGGCGCGAGCCAGTTCAGTCACCTGCGCACGACGGCCGCTTGACGCTGCACCAAACGGGTCACGGCATTGCAGTGCGTGGGTGACATCGAAAATCACCGGCGCGCCGTTAGAGACCTGCTTCATCACGCTGAAGCCCAGCATGTCGACAACCAGGTTGTCGTAGCCGAACTGCGTGCCGCGATCGCACAGGATGATTTTGTCGTTGCCGCCTTCGGCGAATTTATCCACGATGTTGCCCATCTGACCAGGGCTGACGAACTGTGGCTTCTTCACGTTAATCACGGCGCCGGTTTTGGCCATTGCTTCAACCAGGTCGGTCTGGCGAGCCAGGAAAGCTGGCAGCTGAATCACATCAACCACGTCAGCCACAGGCTGTGCCTGGTGAGATTCATGCACGTCGGTGATGATTTTCACGCCGAAGGTTTGCTTCAGCTCCTGGAAAATCTTCATGCCCTCTTCCAGGCCCGGGCCACGGTAAGAGTGAATGGATGAACGGTTAGCTTTATCAAAAGAGGCCTTGAACACGTACGGAATACCCAGTTTTTGGGTCACGGTCACGTAGTGTTCGCAGATGCGCATCGCCAGGTCGCGGGACTCCAGCACGTTCATGCCGCCAAACAGCACAAACGGCAGGTCGTTTGCGACATTGATATCGCCAATGTTAACCACTTTTTGTTTCATATGTTCGCCTTATCAGGTGTGAACTTAATGCAGGGTAATCTGCTTGTGCGCAATCGAATTGATTTGCGCCTTAATCATTTCGCTAATCGGATCTTCCGGGCACTGCTCAACAAAATAGCTCAAGTCGTTGAGCGCCACGTGTTCGCAGTCCAGCTGCGCATAAATCAGGCCGCGGTCGCGAATTTCGTACGGGTCTTCAGGATTAAACTGCAGCAGCACTTCGCTGGCGCGCAGCGCCATCTCCATCTGCCGCTCCTCCATCAGTGCGGACTTGAGCGTATCCAGCAGCTTGCGGATCACCTCCGCGTTGTCGGACTCGTCCAGATCTTCGTCGAACAGCTCCGCCGTCGGGTTAATATTGCCCTTGAGCCAGACTTCCAGCGTGTGCTCATCCAGCGTATCGCCGTTAAACGGATTGATAAGCCACATTTCGCCGTCCATCCAGTCGGCTCGCAGAATAAGCTGCGTTGGGAAAATCACCGGCATCAGCGGAATATCTAGCTGCTCGGCAAGCCACAGCAGAATTGCCCCAAGGGAAACAGCGCTCCCCTGACGACTTTTTAAAACGTTGTCCAGCCACAGGGCGTCAGACAGGCGATACACGCCGCCTGAGTCCTTAAAGCCCCATTCACCGTAAAAGAGTTCCAACAGTTTTTCCAGCTGCAGGTCGGGATGAGCCCCCAGGCAAATCTCTTCTTTTGCCAGCTTCAGCAGCTCCCCGAGCTGCACTTTAACTTCTGCGGTCGGGAAATCATCCCGAATCAGCTGCGAGACCAGAATCATGCCCTCGCAGAGCGGTGCCTGATTAAATTCGAAATCGGCTAACGACTTCATACTTACCCCAATATCGGTATTTTAGTGGTGGCGAGTTTTATGATGATGTAAAGCACCACCAGCCCCAGCAGAAAAGCAAACCAACGAACCTGCTGGCTGCGCGGGCGTTTCCCCAGCGCGATAAAACCTAAAGCGATATAGATGATAACGCCAAACAGCTTTTCAGTCAGCCACGTTCCCTGCGGCGTAAAAGGATAGAAATGCGTAACCATAACCAGCGCAAAACCACTGATCAATAACAACGTATCATTAACGTGCGGTACGATGCGCACCCAGCGTTTGCCGGACATCACAGACCCGCGATATTGCCACCAGTAGCGTAAAACAAACAGGCTGATCGAAATAACGACGGTGAAAATATGCAGATATTTAAGTGAAAAATAAGTCGCCAAAATGTCTGTTCCTTAATAAGTCAAAGATAGCGTCCTGACGTCAGGCGATCGTTATCGCCATAATCTTTGTAGGTTGCAACCTCGGTAAAACCAGCGTCCCGCAGCAAACGCTGCACGCTTTCGCCCTGCGTCCAGCCGTGCTCCAGCACCAGCCAGCCACCGGGTTCAAGAAAACGGCGTGAATCGTTAACCAGAGTTTCTAAATCGGCCAGGCCATGATTCTCCGCCACCAGCGCGCTTTTCGGCTCAAAGCGAACGTCACCTTCACTGAGGTGCGGATCGGCTTCGTCGATATACGGTGGATTACTGACGATCAGCGCAAAACGCTGGGCATCAAGGGCGCTAAACCAGTGACTTTGCAGCACTCTGACGTTGGTTATACCCAGGTTTTCTGCGTTCATTTTTGCCAGCACCACTGCTTCCGGCACCACGTCCAGCGCGGTAACATCGCAGTCAGGGCGTTCGCTGGCCAGCGCCAGAGCAATAGCTCCCGTTCCGGTGCCAAGATCTAAAATTGCGCACGGGGCATTCGGCAGCTTAGTTAACGCATGTTCGACGAGGCATTCGGTATCAGGCCGAGGAATCAGCGTCACCGGAGAAACGCGCAGCGGCAGCGACCAGAACTCACGTTCGCCCACGAGGTGCGCAACCGGCTCCCCGCGTTCCCGACGAACCAGCAGCCCATCAAGCTCGGCTTGCTGGGCTTCCGTCAGCGTGGTTTCACCAAAAGCGAGGATAAACGTGCGGGATTTGCCGGTGACAAACCCCAATAAAATCTCCGCATCTCGCTTTGGGCTTTCGCTTTGCGCCAGGCGCTGAACGGCCTGGCGAAGCCATGACTGAAACTCCATTAATCCTGCTCGGACAGCGCCGCGAGCTGATCGGCCTGGAACTCCTGCACAATAGGCTCGATCAGGGCGTCGATTTTCCCTTCCATCACTTCATCCAGACGGTAAAGCGTCAGGTTAATGCGGTGATCGGTCACGCGCCCCTGCGGGAAGTTGTAGGTACGGTTGCGGTCAGAGCGATCGCCGGAGCCCAGCAGGTTACGGCGAGTAGAAGCCTCTTCCTGCTGACGTTTGGCGACTTCGGCAGCGCGAATTCGCGCGCCAAGCACGGAAAGCGCCTTGGCTTTGTTTTTATGCTGGGAACGTTCGTCCTGGCACTCCACCACAATGCCGGTCGGCAAGTGGGTAATACGGATTGCGGAGTCGGTGGTGTTAACGTGCTGCCCGCCCGCACCTGAGGAACGGAAGGTATCGATGCGCAGATCCGCTGGGTTAATGTCCGGCAGTTCCGCCTCTGGAATTTCCGGCATCACCGCCACGGTACACGCAGAAGTATGAATACGCCCCTGAGATTCAGTGGCCGGGACGCGCTGAACGCGGTGGCCGCCGGACTCAAATTTCAGGCGACCATAGACGCCCTCGCCGCTGATTTTAGCGATCACTTCTTTGAAACCACCGTGCTCGCCTTCGTTGGCGCTGATGATTTCAATGCGCCAGCGGCGGGATTCGGCATAGCGGCTGTACATGCGGAACAGATCGCCGGCAAACAGCGCGGCTTCGTCCCCGCCGGTGCCGGCACGAACTTCGACAAACGCATTGCGCTCATCGTCGGGATCTTTTGGCAGCAGCAGAACCTGAAGCTGCTGCTCCAGCTCTTCGCTGCTGGCTTTGGCTTCAGCCAGCTCTTCCTGCGCCATCTCGCGCATTTCCGGGTCGCCGAGCATACTTTCTGCGGTTTCAATGTCTTCCTGTACCTGACGCCATTGCAGGAAACAGCGCGATACATCGCTTAACTGGGCATATTCACGAGACAGGGCGCGGAAACGGTCCTGATCGGCAATGGTCGAGGCATCGCCTAGCAGGGCCTGAACTTCTTCATGGCGCTCCTGCAAGGCTTCCAGTTTGGCAACAATAGAAGGCTTCATGGGCGGTGGTTCACCTTGTAATAAGAGTTGTGTGTGCTAATCCAGCCCGAGGCTGTTACGCAGGATTTGCAGGCGTTCGTCGTCCCCGTCACGGGCAGCCTGCGTGAGCGATTTGGTTGGAGCATGAATCAGGCGGTTGGTCAGTTTCCAGGCCAGATCCTGCAGTACGGATTCCGCGTCGCCGCCCTGTTGTAGGGCAGCCAGCGCTTTGGCAGCCAGGTCGTCTCTCACCTGCTCTGCCTGACTACGGTATTCTCGAATGGTCTCGGAGGCGCTTTGCGCGCGCAGCCAGGCCATAAATTCACTGCATTCCTGAGCCACGATAGTTTCAGCCTCAACCGCCGCCGCTTTGCGCTGCGCGAGGTTGCTCTGAATAATGGCCTGCAGGTCGTCCACGCTGTAAAGGTAGGCGTTCGCCAGCTTACCCACCTCTGGTTCAACATCACGCGGTACGGCGATGTCTACCAGCAGCATCGGCTGGTTACGACGGGCTTTAAGCGCGCGTTCCATCATCCCTTTGCCGATGATAGGCAGCGGGCTGGCGGTAGAACTGATGATGATATCGGCATCCGCCAGACGTTCGTCAATTTCACTCAGGCTAATCACTTCCGCGCCGACCTCATCGGCCAGCACCTGAGCGCGTTCTCGGGTACGGTTGGCGATAATCATCTTCTCAACTTTATGCTCGCGCAGATGGCGGGCAACCAGTTCGATAGTCTCCCCGGCACCGACCAGCAGGACCGTTACCGAGGAAAGAGATTCAAAGATTTGCCGTGCCAGGGTGCAGGCGGCAAACGCGACGGAAACGGCGCTGGCGCCAATGTCGGTTTCGGTGCGCACGCGCTTGGCAACGGAGAAGGACTTCTGGAACATACGCTCCAGCTCGCTGGAAAGCGAATGACCTCTTTGGGAATCGGCAAAGGCTTTTTTCACCTGCCCGAGGATCTGCGGTTCGCCCAGCACCAGTGAATCCAGGCCGCTGGCCACGCGCATCAGATGGCTGACGGCGTCGTTATCGTGGTGCCAGTATAGGCTTTTACGCACTTCCTCTTCGTTGAGGTTGTGGTAATCACACAGCCAGCGCACCAGCCCTTCGTGCAGGTTTTCCTGTTGCTCAACGCTCAGATATAACTCAGTTCTGTTACAGGTCGACAGTACCACCCCGCCCTGGACCATAGGCTGTTCCAGCAAGCTGCCCAGCGCCTGGTCGAGCGTGTCTGGCGAAAACGTTACACGTTCTCGCAGCGATACTGGCGCGGTTTTGTGGTTAATTCCTAACGCTAACAGGGTCATGGAGCGGTCTGAGTAATACCGATGTTGATAAGGATTTCTGGTCGCATCATACAGGATGAGCCGAATCAATAAAAGAGAGCTTCCCCTTGTGGAGTAAGTGGATGATTTATGATTTAAGACAACATGACCGTAGACGCCCTGCCGCCCGCCCGCTAGCATGAACGGTTGACCACAAAAATGAATTTAAGGATTTGCTGCCGCCATGTTGATGCCAAAAGCCCGCCTGATGCGCCTTCTGCCCCTTGCCAGCCTCGTGCTGGCCGCCTGTTCAGTCAACCAACCGAGCGGCCCGGGCAAGAGTCCTGACTCGCCGCAGTGGTTAGAACACCAGCAACAAGTGCAAAAAATCACCCAGTATCAGACGCGCGGCGCTTTTGCTTATCTCTCCGATAGCCAAAAGGTATATGCCCGCTTTAACTGGCAGCAAACCGCGCCGGACCGCTACCGCCTGCTGCTGACCAACCCGCTCGGCAGCACCGAACTTGAGCTTAACGCTCAGCCGGATCGGGTTCAGTTAACCGACCGCGACGGCAAGCGCTACACCGCCACAGATGCGGAAGAGATGATTGGCAAGCTGACCGGAATGCCTATTCCGCTGAACAGCCTGCGCCAGTGGATGCTCGGCCTGCCGGGCGACTCCACAGACTACAAGCTGGACGACCAGTATCGCCTGCGCGAAGTAAACTACACCCAGGGTGGCAAAACCTGGAAAGTGGTGTACAGCGATTACGACAGCAAAACCCAACCTTCTCTGCCTTCCAACATGGAACTGCGCGAAGGCGATCAGCGCATCAAGCTGAAAATGGACAGCTGGACGGTGAAATAATGATCTCCCGCTGGCCTTCCCCTGCAAAACTGAACCTGTTTTTGTACATCACCGGCCGCCGTGCCGACGGCTATCACAACCTGCAGACGCTGTTTCAGTTTCTTGATTATGGCGATACGCTCGCCATCGAACTGCGTCACGACGGCGTCATTCAGCTGGTGACCCCGATTGACGGCGTGCCTGATGAAGAAAACCTGATTGTGCGAGCCGCCCGTATGCTGATGGAATACGCGGCAGAAAAAGGCACCCTGCCCGCGGGCGCAGGGGCCGATCTCGGCGTTGAGAAGCGGCTTCCGATGGGCGGCGGACTGGGCGGCGGCTCTTCCAACGCGGCCACCGTGCTGGTGGCGCTGAACCATCTCTGGAAAACCGGCTGTAGCGAAGACGAACTGGCCGCGCTGGGCATTCGTCTTGGTGCCGACGTGCCGGTGTTTGTCAGGGGTCATGCCGCCTTCGCGGAAGGCGTCGGCGAAATCCTGACGCCGGTTGAGCCTGAAGAAAAATGGTACCTGGTTGCCCATCCAGGCGTCAGCATTCCGACGCCGGTCATTTTTGGCGATCCTGACCTCCCGCGCGAAACCCCGGTCAGGTCAATTACGACGTTGCTAAAATGTGAATTTGGCAACGATTGTGAGGTTATCGCAAGAAAACGTTTTCGCGAGGTTGATGCCGCGCTTTCCTGGCTGTTAGAATACGCGCCGTCGCGCCTGACCGGCACCGGCGCTTGTGTGTTTGCTGAATTTAACACCGAGCACGCCGCCCGGCAGGTGCTTGAGCAAGCCCCGGAATGGCTGCATGGGTTTGTTGCGCGAGGCGTTAATAGATCTCCGCTGCATCAGGCCATATCCGGGCAAGCTGGGCATTGGTGACAACGTCACCTCGTTTCAGACGTTGCATCGTGCTCTTTAATACACCGCCTGGATGGGGGCTACCCCGCCCGCACATTATGCGGTAGCAACCATCCGCCACTGGACGCATGCCTGAGGTTCTTCTCGTGCCTGATATGAAGCTTTTTGCTGGTAACGCCACCCCGGAACTAGCACAACGTATTGCCAACCGCCTGTACACCTCCCTTGGTGACGCCGCCGTCGGTCGCTTTAGCGACGGTGAAGTAAGCGTACAAATCAACGAAAATGTACGCGGTGGTGATATTTTCATCATCCAGTCCACCTGTGCCCCAACGAACGACAACCTGATGGAACTGGTTGTTATGGTTGATGCCCTGCGCCGCGCTTCTGCAGGTCGTATCACCGCTGTTATCCCTTACTTTGGTTACGCTCGTCAGGACCGCCGCGTGCGCTCCGCTCGTGTGCCAATCACTGCGAAAGTCGTTGCTGACTTCCTCTCAAGCGTAGGGGTTGACCGTGTTCTCACCGTGGACCTGCACGCTGAACAAATCCAGGGCTTCTTTGACGTCCCGGTAGACAACGTCTTCGGTAGCCCAATTCTGCTGGAAGATATGCTGCAAATCGGTCTGGAAAACCCAATCGTGGTTTCCCCGGACATCGGCGGCGTGGTACGTGCCCGTGCTATCGCTAAGCTGCTGAACGACACCGATATGGCTATCATCGACAAGCGCCGTCCGCGCGCTAACGTTTCCCAGGTTATGCATATCATCGGTGACGTGTCCGGCCGTGATTGCGTGCTGGTTGACGACATGATTGATACTGGCGGCACCCTGTGCAAAGCAGCTGAAGCGCTGAAAGAACGCGGCGCTAAACGCGTATTCGCTTATGCCACTCACCCAATTTTCTCCGGCAACGCGGTGCACAACCTGCGCAACTCGGTGATCGACGAAGTGATTGTCTGCGATACCATCCCGCTGTCTGACGAAATCAAAGCCCTGCCAAACGTCCGTACCCTGACCCTGTCCGGTATGCTGGCTGAAGCTATTCGTCGTATCAGCAACGAAGAATCTATCTCTGCGATGTTCGAGCACTGATAGACGTTGCTTTTAAAACCCGCTGCGGCGGGTTTTTTCGTTTTTGAACTACTCTTTTTTCAATGCCTCCTTCACCTGCCTGAACGACAGATGATGCGCTCACGGATGGAATCACAAGTGAAAACCGTATCTTCTTCTCACGTAATGCCTTTCCGCGCCCTGATTGATGCCTGCTGGCGCGAAAAGTACACCCTGTCTCGCTTTAGCCGCGACGCCATCGCCGGCGTGACCGTCGGGATCATCGCTATCCCTCTCGCTATGGCGCTGGCCATCGGCAGCGGCGTTGCGCCGCAGTACGGTTTGTATACTGCCGCCGTCGCCGGGATTGTCATCGCCCTTAGCGGCGGCTCGCGCTTCAGCGTCTCCGGCCCGACAGCGGCTTTCGTGGTGATCCTCTACCCGGTCGCACAGCAGTTTGGCCTTGCGGGTCTGCTGGTTGCCACGCTGATGTCCGGGATATTCCTGATCCTGTTTGGGCTGGCGCGCTTTGGGCGGCTTATCGAATACATTCCGCTGTCGGTGACGCTGGGCTTTACCTCCGGGATCGGCATCACCATTGCGACGATGCAGGTGAAAGACTTTTTCGGCCTGACGCTGGAGCACGTGCCGGAGCACTACCTGAATAAAGTGGCCGCGCTGGCGATGGCGATGCCCACGGTGAATATGGGCGACGCTGCAATCGGCATCGTGACGCTGGCGGTGCTGATTCTCTGGCCACGCCTGGGGCTTCGTCTGCCGGGGCATCTTCCTGCGCTGCTGGCGGGCTGCGCCGTGATGGCGATTGTTGCTTCTTTGGGTGGTGAAGTCGCGACGATTGGCTCCCGGTTCCACTACGTGCTGGCCGACGGCACCCAGGGCAACGGCATTCCACAGCTTCTGCCTCAGCTAATGCTCCCATGGGCGATGCCAAATTCGGAGTTTACGCTTAGCTGGGATTCGCTCAGCGCCCTGCTGCCCGCGGCGTTCTCTATGGCCATGCTGGGTGCCATCGAATCCCTGCTTTGCGCGGTGGTGCTGGACGGCATGACCGGCACTAAACACAACGCCAACAGCGAGCTGGTCGGCCAGGGGCTGGGAAATATTATTGCCCCGTTCTTCGGCGGTATTACCGCCACTGCGGCCATTGCCCGCTCCGCCGCTAACGTGCGTGCCGGGGCAACTTCGCCGGTAGCCGCCATTATTCACTCGCTGCTGGTGATCCTGGCCCTGCTGGCGCTCGCCCCTCTGCTTTCCTGGCTGCCGCTTTCGGCGATGGCGGCCCTGCTGCTGATGGTGGCGTGGAATATGAGCGAGGCGCATAAAGTCGTCAACCTGCTGCGCCGGGCACCGAAAGACGACATCATCGTGATGCTAATCTGCATGTCGTTGACCGTGCTGTTTGACATGGTGATTGCCATCAGCGTTGGCATTGTGCTGGCGTCGCTGCTTTTCATGCGCCGGATAGCCCGAATGACCCGCCTCGCGCCGCTTAACAATGTGAATGTGCCTGAGGATGTGCTGGCGCTTCGCGTCACGGGGCCGCTGTTCTTTGCCGCCGCCGAAGGGCTGTTCATTCAGCTCGCCCAGCAGGTGCCGGGGCATCGGGTGGTTGTTCTGCAATGGGATGCGGTGCCGCTGCTGGACGCGGGGGGTCTGGATGCCTTCCAGCGCTTTGTAGAGAAAATGCCGGAAGGCTGCGAACTGCGGGTGACGAACCTTGAATTCCAGCCGCTGCGCACGCTCGCGCGGGCTGGCGTGAAGCCCATTCCCGGCCGCCTTACGTTCTTCCCGGATGTTCAGGCCGCACTGGCCGCCAGTTAGCGGCCAGCTTCACGCCTACAGCCCGGCTTCCCGCCTCCGCCGGGCGCTCACGCTTTCACGGTTCACGCCCCAGTTGTCGGTTTCAACCTCGTCGATAACCACAAAGGTGTCGGCGGGCTTTTTGTTTAATACCTGCTCCAGCAGATCGGTGACGCCCTCAATCAGCGCCAGCTTCTGCTCTGCGCTGACCCCTTCCCGGGTGACGCGAATATTAACGTATGGCATAGCAGCTCTCCCGTTACCAGATCCCGGCGGTGCTGCCGCCGTCCACGGCCATGACCGTGCCGCTGACGAACTGTGAATCCGTCAGGTACAACACGGCGTTCACCACATCCTGCACGGTGCCTGTCTTCCCGCTCGGAGACAGAGAGCTGAGAAAACCTACCGAGCCTGAATAATCCGCATGAAGCGGCGTCTCGATAATGCCGGGTGCAACGGCGTTAACCCGCACATTATCCGCCGCCAGTTCTAAAGCCAGCGCCCTGGTCGCCTGGTTCAAACCGCCCTTCACCATCACCGGCAGCAAAGCAGGCACCTTAACGTTAGGCTGCATGGCCACGCTCGCCGTGATGTTCACGATGTGCCCCGACTTATTTTTGCTCATATGGCTGGCAGCCAGCTGGGACGGGAACAAAAACCCTTTCAGGTTGGTGTTAATCAACGCGTCGATATCCTGCTCGCTATAATCGCTAGCCGGTTTCGGGATAAAGATCCCGGCGTTATTGATCAGAATATCCACGCGGCCAAAAGCGGCTATCGCCTGCTTAAACAGTGCTTCTGCGGTGGCCTTCAGCGCAATATCTCCGGCCACTGCCAGGAAGTTCGCCGGGTTGCCCAGGCTTGCAGCCGCCGTTTCTAAGCGCTTCAGCGTGCGGCCATTGCCGACAACATTATAGCCACGAGCCAGATAAGCCTGGGCGATAGCCAGGCCGATGCCGCTCGAGGCGCCGGTCACAATAACGGTTGGGGTTGAGTTCATGCTTTGCTCCTGTCGGTGAATGTGGAGCTCACTATACTTATGACACAATGACCGATAAATTAGCCATCCGTAACATGACAAGATACCTCATGTAATAAATAGAAAGAGAACGCCGGGATGAAACGCCACTTCGAAGAGATGCAGATCGGCACGCTGGAGCTGTTTTGCCAGGCCGCAGAACAGCTGAGCTTCAGCGCGGCGGCCAATTTTATGGGGATCACGCCCGCGGCGGTCAGCCGCTCCATCGCCCGCCTGGAAGAGCGCCTGGGCGTGCGCCTGTTCGTGCGTACAACCCGCCAGATCAGGCTGACAGAAAGCGGTGAGCGCTACTTCCGCCAATGCCAGCAGGCGCTGCAGCAGCTCAGAGAGGCGGAGCGAGAAGTCACCGGCGCGCAGATTGAACCTGCAGGCGTGCTGCGAATTAGCCTCCCCACGCCCTATTCTCATTATCGCGTGCTGCCGCTGCTGCCAGAATTCAGACAGCTTTACCCCCGCGTATCGGTGCAGGTTCACATCAGCAACCGCAACATCGACTTTGCCGATGAAAGTTACGACATCGCCATTCGCGGCCGCTCGCCCCAGGACTCATCGCTTATTGCCCGCAAGCTCGAAGATGCGGAGCTGATCACCGTGGCTTCCCCGGCCTATTTAGCCCGGGCGGGAATACCTAAAACGCTGGACGACTTAAATCATCACGAGTGCATCCAGTTTGAACTGCCGAGCACCGGACGAAAAGTGCCCTGGACGTTTAGCGTCGAGGGTAAAGATACCGACATTTTTACCCATGGCGGCTTCACCTGTGCGGAAGACGTGTTGGGGATTGTGACGCTTGCCAAAAGCGGCGCGGGCCTGATCCAGACCTACCGTTTTATACTGGAACAGGACGTGGCCGACGGGACGCTGGTTGAAGTGCTGCCCGAGTACGGCGGCACCTCCCGGCCGTTTATTTTACTCTACCCGCACGCCCGCCATCTCTCTTTACGCGTCAGGAGCCTGGTTGATTTCTTAGTCCAGCGGCTTGGAACATAGCGCCAATGGCCTGCTGCAGCCAGCTCAGCACCTCCGGCGTCATCCAGGTACCTTTGGCAAGCTCTGGTTCGTTCGCCATTGCGGTGCGGAATTTTTGTTGCGTTTCTGGCGATATCCCGGCGAACGACTGAAACAGCTCCAGCCAGCGGCGAGAGAGCTGTTGCGCCTGATTTGATTCAGGCTTCACCCCTTCCGCATTGGCCTTCCTCACCGCAGCCACCAGCGGCGGCCACTCCTGCATCCGGTCGAAATAGTGGCGGCTGGTGAAAGCAAACTCCTCATCGTTGAGGTAGCGCCGGTAAATCTCCAGCTTGCTGTGGCCAAATGCGCGAGTTACGTATTCGGTCAGCGCCGGTGAAATCCCTGTCTGGCGGGCCATATCCGGCTCAGCCTGATGCATTTTGTTCAGGCGAACCAGGAAATCCGGTTCACCCGCCGTGTCACGCTCCAGGATTTTCATCCAGTGCGCCGCCAGCCGCTGGGCGCGTTCATCGGCCGGGGGAACGCCCTGAGCATGAAGCCCGGCCACCTCGTCGACCAGTTGTTTCCACTCTTCGTCGCGGCGGCTATCAGCCTGCGCAAAAGGCAGGCGCTCTAACTCTTCTTTTGAAAAATAGCGATCGTACATCGTCATTAACTCCAGCGTTGTCAGCCATTCCTCGAGGTCAGGTTCTGCGCCGCTGCGCAAAGTTTCACGCAGCGTAACCAGTCGCTGGCGCAGCACGGCGATTTCAGCCAGTTGGCCATCCAGCACTGAGATCTGTGAATCCAGGATCTCCGGGAGCGACAGCGCCTGACGATCGAGACAGTCGCGCACCTCACCCAGGCTCATTCCCATCCGGCTCAGCGCCTGAATATGATGCAGCCGGGCGATATCCTGCCGGTTATACAGTCGATAACCCGCGGCGGTGCGGGCAGAAGGCAGCAACAGACCTATAGCTTCATAGTGGTGTAGCGTTCGTACCGTAGTCCCGGCACGCTTTGCCAGTTCACCCACTTTGAACAACATATCCTGCTCCTTTTGGCTTCTGCTGAGGGGGAGTGTGCAGCCTCACGTTACGTGAGGGTCAATCCGTTAAGCATAAAAAAAACGGCCCCTGAAAAGGAGCCGTTTCTCAAAATCTGCTAAATATTAGCTGTGGCGATGATGTTCATCCCGGCGGCAGCGTTTGTCGTAATGGCGTACCCACCAGTAACGGTCGCAGACCTGTTCACGTCCGCCAATGCGCGCCCCTGCAAGCCAAAGTACGGCCCCAACGAAAATGCTCAGCACGGCACCGTGGGCGAAAAACTGCGGCAGGTTTAGCTGCGGGAGCTGGTTCAGAATTGAATAGCCCACGCCGACCACCATCACAACCAGTCCCAATCCCATGAGGACATTACCGAGTAACGAAGCGTTTCTGCGTTTCATATGTCACCTCCGCAAGATTACGGGTCGGTGGGGAACATCCCCTATCCTTGTGACTAAAGTATAGACAACGCCCCTAAAGCGCGTGTGCGTGAGCGATCACAATTACGAACGAAAGGCCTACAAAAGTTTACAAATAAGCGCCTGAGTTACTTGAAATTCTAATGGTTCAGATCCTCAACTATTCAAGAATGTGTCTGCGCGGGGATTGCGCTTTGTCAACGTCGCCCTCGCACAGTAAACTACGCGGCTGTGAACGGTTTTCAGGAATTTAAACGTGAGCATTAAATTAATTGTCGGCCTGGCTAACCCAGGCGCTGAATATGCAGCGACCCGCCATAATGCCGGGGCCTGGTATGTGGATTTACTGGCCGAGCGCCACAATCAGTCGCTGAAAGAAGAAGCGAAATTCTTTGGCTACACCGCCCGCATTAATCTGGGTGGAGAAGACGTTCGCCTGCTGGTTCCGACCACGTTTATGAACCTCAGCGGGAAAGCGGTTGCCGCCATGGCCACCTTCTTCCGCATTGCCCCGGACGAAATTCTGGTGGCGCACGATGAACTGGATCTCCCGCCGGGCGTGGCAAAATTTAAGCTGGGTGGCGGGCACGGCGGGCACAACGGCCTGAAGGACATCATCAGCAAACTCGGCAATAACCCGAACTTTCACCGGTTACGCGTGGGGATTGGCCATCCGGGCGATAAAAACAAAGTTGTCGGCTTTGTGCTCGGCAAACCGCCGATCAGCGAACAGAAGCTTATCGACGACGCGGTAGACGAAGCGGCGCGCTGCACCGAAGTCTGGCTGAAAGAAGGCCTGACTAAAGCCACTAATCGTCTGCACGCCTTTAAAGCACAATAAACCGGCCTTCCCCGCACCGGGAAAGGATTTCCACGCCCGCTGGCGGCGGTTTCAGTGTATAATACGCAAAGTTATCTACATTTTTTCAATGAAAACAGTAAAATTCATTGATAATCAAGCAATTAAGGTGATTTAAACCATGGGATTCAAATGCGGTATCGTCGGCTTGCCGAACGTGGGTAAATCCACGCTGTTCAATGCCCTGACCAAAGCAGGTATCGAAGCGGCTAACTTCCCGTTCTGTACCATCGAACCGAACACGGGCGTGGTGCCAATGCCGGACCCGCGTCTGGACAAGCTGGCCGAAATCGTTAAACCGCAGCGTATCCTGCCGACCACCATGGAGTTCGTGGACATCGCTGGTCTGGTGAAAGGCGCGTCTAAAGGCGAAGGCCTGGGCAACCAGTTCCTGACCAACATCCGTGAAACCGAAGCTATCGGCCACGTGGTGCGCTGCTTCGAAAACGACAACATCATCCACGTAAACAATAAAGTGGATCCGGCTGACGACATCGAAGTCATCAATACCGAGCTGGCGCTGTCTGACCTGGACACCTGCGAGCGCGCGATTCATCGCGTGCAGAAGAAAGCCAAAGGCGGCGACAAAGACGCTAAAGCCGAGCTGGCAGCGCTGGAAAAATGCCTGCCGCAGCTGGAAAACGCCGGTATGCTGCGCGCGCTGAAAAATCTGACTGAAGAAGATAAAGCGGCAATCAAATACCTGAGCTTCCTGACCCTGAAGCCAACCATGTACATCGCCAACGTTAACGAAGACGGTTTTGAAAACAACCCGTACCTCGATAAAGTCCGCGAAATTGCCGCAGGTGAAGGTTCCGTCGTGGTTGCCGTCTGCGCCGCCGTTGAATCCGACATCGCCGAACTGGACGACGCCGACCGTGAAGAGTTCATGGCCGAGCTTGGTCTGGAAGAGCCGGGCCTGAACCGCGT
The DNA here is from genome assembly GCF_000758325.1 of Cedecea neteri. Lineage (NCBI taxonomy): Bacteria > Pseudomonadati > Pseudomonadota > Gammaproteobacteria > Enterobacterales > Enterobacteriaceae > Cedecea > Cedecea neteri. The sequence continues at coordinate 3,686,659 of NZ_CP009459.1, forward strand.
GATCCGCGCAGGCTACGAGCTGCTGAGCCTGCAAACCTACTTCACCGCTGGCGTGAAAGAAGTACGCGCGTGGACCATCCCTGTCGGCGCAACCGCTCCACAGGCGGCGGGTAAAATCCACACCGACTTCGAAAAAGGCTTCATTCGTGCGCAAACCATCGCCTATGAAGACTTCATCACCTACAAAGGCGAGCAAGGCGCGAAAGAAGCCGGCAAAATGCGCGCCGAAGGTAAAGACTACGTAGTGAAAGATGGCGACGTGATGAACTTCCTGTTCAACGTCTAAGCTGTTCCCTCCGGCCATAAAAAATCCACGCTCAGGCGTGGATTTTTTTTAAACAAAGAAAAATCAGCGAGCCGCGCTGTTCGGGTAAGTCGTCGCCGCCGGCAAAACACGTTTATCCAGTCGGTGTAACCCGTAATAGAGTGCTGCGGTGCCAAACCAGCCGATGATCCACGACACGTCGTTGCCGTCGAAGAGCCACGTCAGCGAACCGTGGAAAAGCGGGTTCTCAATGAACGGCAGTTGAATCAGTACCCCGACGATATAAACCCCTATGCCAAACAGGTTCCAGCGGCCATAGCGCTTATCGGCGTCAAACAGCGCGGGAATATCTACGGCTCGGGATGAAATAAAGAAGTAGTCGGTCAGGCTAATGGCGCTCCACGGCACAAAGAAGGCCAGCAGGAAAAGCAGGAAATGGGTGAAGTGTTTCAGGAATGCCGGTTCACTCAGCAGCGCAATAATGCAGGAAGCCGCCACCATCAGCACCACAAACAGAATGCGGTTCTTCTGGCTCAGGATCACCTGCTTGCGGAATCCGGACACAATGGTGGTCAGCGACATAAAGCTGCCGTACGCGTTCAACGTGGTAAAAGTAATTTTGCCGAAGCAGATAGCAAAATAAATCAGCATCGCCATGGTTTCGGTTTTGCCCAGCCCCACAATATAGCCAACCTCGTGGCCGGAAAAAGCACTCCCGGCTATGGCAGCGGTGATAACCCCCAGCGTCATCGAAGCCTGAGTCCCCAGCACGGTGCCGCTAAACACCGAGAAAAACACCTTCGGGCCTGACACGTCTCGCGGCAGATAGCGCGAGTAATCGGAAACATAGGGGCAAAAGGCAATTTGCCAGGAAGAGGACAGCGACACAGCCAGCAAAAACATTGGCATGGAGAAGTGGTTATTTTGCAAAATGGCCGCGAGATCGGTGTTGAACAGCAGCGATCCAAACAGCCAGGCAAAAGCCAGCACGCCGACAATACTGGCGACCTTCCCGAGCTTATGAATTACCCGATAACCAAGCACGGCAATGACGATAATAATGGCGCTAAACAGGATCATCCCGCTGACATCGCTGATCGACAGCAAATGCGCCATCGCCTGCCCCGCCAGCACGGTGCCGCTGGCAGAAAACCCGATATACATAATGCACACCAGCACCAGCGGAATCACCGCCCCGTAAACACCAAACTGCGCCCGGGAGATGATCATCTGCGGCAGGCCAAGACGCGGCCCCTGCAAAGCGTGGAAGGACATGATCGATGCCCCCAGAATCTGCCCTACAAACAACCCCACCAGCGACCAGACTACATCGCCGCCCAGCACCACGGCCAGCGCGCCGGTGACAATCGCTGTGATCTGCAAATTGCCGCCGAACCAAAGGGTAAACTGGCTAAACGGATGCCCGTGACGCTCCCCGTCCGGGATGTAATCGATAGATCGGGTCTCGCTCAGACGTGAGCCCTTTTTTGACTGTTCTTCTGTGGATGAAAAGGAAGACATAACGACCTCGCTGAACCTGATTAAACGCCGGAAAACCCATCGCACATCAAATGATCACTCATGTATATACAAGCAATGAACGCAAACCACACCCTGCTGATAATGAATTTGCGAACTAAGTTGTAGATTTTATGTAACCAAATTGATGTGCAGATGTACCAATATGAAAAACTGATGGTTGCGTGGCATTGAAAACCAGTCCAAACGTTGACAGGAGGGCTAACGTTGAGAAAAGAGGTAAATTAAGGCGCCAGTTAATATCAAAAGAAACCCACGCTGACGGTGGGTTTCTTACCTTGCTGCCTGCTATACAGGCTGAAAAAATGGGGATTACAGCCCGGCAGGGCGCGGCACTTCGAAATAGTTGCCGTTAATATCCTTCTGATAATAGCTGCCATTACGCACGTAATAGCGTTTGCCGTTGTAATCCAGCACACTCACGCCAGTGTTAATGCTGGACGGCGTCTCCACGCGAATGTATTCCGCCCCCTGACGCTGGTAGTAAATCCCGTTGACCACGTAATAAGTCAGGCCGCCCACGATAATGGCCGTGGCAAGCCCCGGTAAGACGGTCAAACGCGGCCCGCCATAGAAATAATGTGGCCCCGGATAATAACGTGGGCCAGACCAGAACCCCGGGCCATGGCCAAACCAGGGGCCAGGACGCGCCTGCGCCAGGGAAGGCACAACAATCAGCGCAGACATTGCCAACACATACAGATACTTTTTCATCTCGAACTCTCCTGACCTGCGGCTGAACGCGAGCTTTAGCCCGCTTTATGTCGATTATAATCCCGCCGCATCAGGCTTTTCCGTATAGGGAAAGTAAATCCGCGAAATCTCCACAATCCCGCTGATGACGTCTTTATTTGTCCATAGATGTAAAAAATCCACGCAAAGCGTGGATTATATTGTCTGCAAGAACGCTGGCGTGAGGTTATTCGAAACAAACGTCAGGGTTATCCGCCAGGGAAATAAACGACTTGCTGTTTTTATCCAGGGTGCGAATTTCGCCGCTTTCGATATCGTAAACCCAGCCGTGCAGGCGCAGGCCATTGTTACGCAGCCCTACCGCGACGGAAGGATGCGTTTTAATGTTGTTCAGCTGGGCGATAACGTTTTCTTCTACCATGGCGTTGACCTTGTCGGTCTCGTTGTTCCAGGTTTTCTTTTCCACCACCGCTTTTGCCGCATCGGCATAGTGCAGCCAGTGCGCAACGGCTGGCATCGGGTCCAGGCACTGGCAGGAGGCGATCGCTTTCATTGCGCCGCAGTTAGAGTGCCCGCAAATCACAATATCGGTCACGCCAAGGGCAACAACCGCGTACTCGATGGTCGCAGAAACGCCGCCAGGCTCCGGACCGAAAGAAGGCACGATATTGCCGGCATTACGAATAACGAAGAGCTGCCCAGGTTCTTGCTGCGTTACCAGCTCCGGTACCAGACGGCTGTCGGAGCAGGAAATAAAAAGCGCTTTAGGATTTTGGCTGGACGCCAGGCTGCGAAAGAGCTCTTTGCGCTGCGGGAAAATCTCTTTCTGGAAGTTAAGAAAGCCTTCGATGATATGTTGCATAGCACGTTCTCTTGTTCTGTAGTGACTCCGACATGATAGAGATCACATTGAGTTAGTCCAGCCCCAACGCCGCTTTTTCTCTGCCGACAAGCCGGAATAAATCCACATCAATCGTGGATTTATTCCCTGCTACCGGCGGCAAATACTTAGCCGCATCGGGCTTTAATCGCCGAGACGTTTTTCTCAAGATTGGCCGGATCGTATTCCGCTAATTGAAAATTAAAACCTTGATTCCTCTGTAGATCCAGGCGCTCCGGGCGCAGCATGTTCGGGTTACTGTCAACGTCGAACAGCTTCGCAATATGCCCCGGATCGATTCGTCCGTGCGACATATTCATAAAATGCGTGTTGATGTCGTTGAGCGATACCGGATGCGAGGCTTTCTTGCTCATCCAGTCATCAAGACGCAGCGGGCGTGTCGCTCCGTCGCCTAAATCGGACTGATACAGAAACGCATCGCGCCTTGGCTTAGAGCTTGCCGGCAGATCAATGACGTACGCATGGCCCATGCCTGCGTCATTCACACGCAAAATAAAATGTTTGTGAGCGGGTAAGCTGGCAAGCTGCTGCTGAAGCTGAGGTAACGACATTGTACGACCGTGTTCAAAAGCGTAGCTGAAATGGTCGGTGTCGAGGAAAAGCTTCATTACGTTATTCGCCGTGACGCCGCAAACAGGCTCGTTAATGCGCTTGCTGCTGCCCAGCATCGCCTCAACTTCGTGCTTAGGCATCCCCCACTCTCTGGCCGTATTGGAAATATTATCGTCTATCGCTTTCAGCAGCGCCGAAGGACTTTTATGGTGAATCGGCACCGAATTGTCATCGCTGTTAAGCAGCACGTTGGCCCTCAGGTTTTTGCCGCTTAGCTTCGCGAAATCCTGCACCAGGCGGGTGGACGGGTTATTCACGCTGCGGGACGACGAAGCCGTGGCCGACGTTCTGGTGGTGCGGCTCGACTGGCCACTTTGCGCCTGCAGGCGAGGATCGGACTGTGTAGGACGGAACGTATTAAGGATATTTCTCATCGGAGGGTATTCCACTCGTTGGGTAATTGAGGCTGAGTGGTAGCGCTGGCGCGCAGGTTCCCCGACAAAGGTGAAAAAACCACGCCGAAGTGTGGGTGGTTCGGGACAAACGTGCCTACCGCAGCGTATAGCCGCCGTCGCAATAGATAGTGCTGCCGGTAATATTTTGATTATCAAGCAGAAAAAGCGCCGTTGCAGCCTGCTCATCTACGTGCCCCGGGCGACCATTTAGCGCCAGGCTGTTCCAGTGTTGCCAGGCCGATTCGCGCACTTCCGCCGGGCGGTTGCGCCAAAGTTCGCTGTCGGTAGTGCCCGGCGACAGGCAGTTGACTCGAACCGGCTTTAGTTCCACCGCCAGGCCCCGCGCCAGTCCCTCAAGCGCCGCGTTACAGGCGGCATAGGCGGGTGCCCCAATAGGACGGGCAGATGCCGCACCGGACATCAGCACCACCGCAGAGGAAGCGTACAGATAGGGAAGCGCTTCATAAACGGCCCAATACTGTGACCAGAATTTGGCCTGAAACAGCGCTTCGGAAGTGACGGCATCGCCATCGCGAAAATCGCCAGTTTGATAAGTGGCTGCCGGAGTAAACAACCCCTTCAGCGGCCCGGCATCCGAAAAGAAAGCCCTGAGAGACAAACGGTCGGTGACATCCACCGTTTTACCGGCGGCATTTTTGCCAAGCTCGGCTAATGCCGCCTGCAGTTTTTCCCCCGACCGCCCGCCGATAAGCACGCTGTCTCCGCGAGAAGTCAGCTTGCGGGCAAGCGCCAGCCCGATACCAGAGCTGCCGCCCAAAATAGCATAACGTGCACTGGCCATGATTTTCTCCTCGTAAACTTGCAGGCCAGCATTACAACCCGAAATCCCGGAGGCGGATAGCTCAATAGCGGATATGCATTTTCACCGGGCAACTAACGCGTTAGCTGCTTCAAAACCTGCGCGAAGTCCGCTTTGATCTCTGCGTCTTTCTCATGTCGCCCTTGACGGATCACCCATTTCCCGCCAGTCATAACGTCTTTGATTGGGTTAGAAGAGCAGGCAAAAATCCAGCGATTCAACAGCTCGCTATCTTTCGCTGTCGCCAGGAACGGATCGTCCCCGTCCAGCACCAACCAGTCGGCCCTCGCCCCTACGGCCAGCTCACCAATGTTTTGCCCTAGCGCCATGCGCCCGCCGCGCAGCGCTCCCTGATAAAGCACGTTGCCGACATAAGGCTCCGCCTCAAGGTGAAGCAAATTGCGGCGGCGGTTATTCAGCCGCTGGCCGTATTCAAACCAGCGTAAATCCTCGCTCACGCTGACGCTGATATGGCTGTCGGAGCCAATGCCCCAGTTGCCGCCCTGCTGCAAAAACGCCTGCCCAGGGAAAATGCCGTCCCCGAGATTCGCTTCGGTGGTCAAACACAACCCGGCGACTGCGCCAGAATCAGCCATAAGCCGCGTTTCGCTTTCGGTGATGTGCGTGGCATGAATCAGGCACCAGCGTTCATCGACGGGCATATTGTCATACAGCCACTCGACGGGACGCAGCCCGGACCAGGCGAGGCAGTCCGCCACCTCTTTCTGCTGCTCGGAAATATGAATGTGCACAGGTTGGGGTTGCGTCTGGCTCGCCAGCACAATATGCATTTGTTCCGGCGTCACGGCGCGCAGCGAGTGGAAGCACAGCCCTGCGCGCTGCATCGGTTCCGGAGCAAGCGCCGTGGTGATACTGTCGTACAGTTTCAGGTAGCTGTCGGTGTCGTTAATAAAGCGGCGCTGCCCCGCCGAAGCGGGCTGCCCCCCGAACCCGGAATGCGTATACAGCACCGGGAGCAGCGTCAGGCCAATGCCGACGTTTTTTGCGGCCTGAGCCACGCGCAGCGCCAGCTCCGCAGGCTGTGCGTAGGCTTTGCCGTCCACATTGTGATGCAGATAGTGAAACTCGGCCACCGAGGTATAGCCGGCTTTCAACATTTCGATATACAGATAGCTGGCGATGGTCTCCAGCTGTTCCGGGGTGATTTTGCCCACCAGGCGATACATGAGATCGCGCCACGTCCAGAAGCTGTCTGCCGGGTCGCCAACCACTTCCGTTAGCCCCGCCATCGCCCGCTGAAAAGCGTGCGAATGCAGGTTCGGCATCCCCGGCACGACAACGCCGCCCAGGCGGATATCACCTTCATCCGGCACGCAGTCAGCTGCCACTGAATGAATGACGCCCTCGGGCGAAACGCCCATTCTGACATTTTCCGCCCAGCCCTGCGGCAGAAGCGCTTTTGCCGCAAAATATACCGCCATATCAGCACCCCGGTTCGATGTTAATCAATTGTATATACATGCATGTATATATACATCCAAATAGGGGTAGAGTAAACTTTAAAGGATACCCGGGCGAGGAATGATGAATGGCACAAAACGACGTTTTTAAAGCAGCGGCAGAGACCGACAATCTGGACCAGCCGGCCCCCTATTATGAAAGGGTCAAAATCATTATTAAGACCAATATTCATAGTGGATTGTGGCCAGTAAACTACCGCGTTCCCTCCGAAAGCGAACTGGTGAATCAGTTTGGCTACAGTCGCATGACCATCAACCGCGCCCTGCGCGAGCTGACCGCTGAAGGTCTGCTGGTGCGTATGCAGGGTATCGGGACTTTCGTCGCCGAAGTGCGCGGGCAGTCCGCGCTGCTGGAAATCAACAATATTGCCGACGAAATTGCCAGCCGCGGCCATCGCCATCACGCCCGCGTGCTGGAACTGACTCAAGTTTATGCCGATGCGCAGCAGGCCATGGCCTTCAACTTACCCAAAGGCAGCCGCCTGTTCCACTCGCTGATTTGCCACTACGAAAACGGCGTCCCGGTGATGCTGGAAGACCGCCTGGTGAACTCGCTGATCGTGCCGGATTACTTCCAGCAGGATTTTACCCGCATCACGCCCAACGCCTATCTCTCGTCCATCGCGCCCATCGTTGAAGGCGAGCATATTATTGAGGCGGTAAACGTGCCTCGCGAAGAGTGTGCTTATCTGGAAATCGACGAACACACGCCTTGCCTGCAGGTCAATCGCCGCACCTGGACCGGCCGCCAGAATAAAAAAATCGTCACCAGCGTGCGTCTGGTTTACCCGGGTTCGCGCTACCGCCTCGAAGGAAGCATGCACAAATGATCCAGCTTCTGCCCTATGAGCAGTGCCCGGAAATGCCCTGGAAAAACGGCCAGGGCGTGACGAGGGAGATTTATCGCTTTCCGGCCACGGATTGCTACGACTGGCGTATTTCGGTGGCCACCATCCGCCAGGACGGCCCCTTTTCTCTTTTTTCAGGCTATCTGCGCAATATCAGCGTGCTGGAAGGCGAAGGCATGACTCTCACCGTCGACGGTGAACAAAGCGCACTTATTCCGCCTTTCCAGGCCACGGATTTTAGCGGCGACAGCGAAGTCAGCTGTACGATTGTCGGCGGGCCGCTGCTGGACTTTAACGTCATCTATAAGGCAGACACCACCCAAGCCACGGTAAGCTGGCTGCGGGAAGGCACCTGGGCGCACCAGCAGGGTACACAGCTGCTGTTTAATGCCGGTGGCGTTCTGGAGCTTGAGGTCAACGGTGAACGCCAGGTTTTACAGCACTACGACAGCCTGTTGATTAGCGCCCCGGCCACGATCAGCGTGGTTTCCTCTGCCTCTTCCCTCTTCGCCCGCGTTACCCTTTCGGCATAAAAAAACCGGCAGACTGGCTGCCGGTTACAACGCTATTTTACTTCATCGCCCCTTAAACTCGGGCGATTGCTTATTTTTAAACGCCGCCAGCCCCGCGGCCCGGTCTTCACTGTCGGCAATTAACGCAGAGAGCGATCTCTCGTAGGCCACGCCCGCGCTAAGCGGCATTTCGTAGCTGGCCGCCACGGCTTTTTTTATCATCATCGCGGCAAGCGGCGCGGCTTTTGCCACCTGAGTTGCCAGCGCTAAAGCCTGCTCTTCCAGCGCATCCGTCACGCGGCTGACAAGCCCTGCATATAGCGCTTCCTGTGCGTCGATTCTTCTGCCGCTTAACAGCATGTCCATCGCCAGTGATTTGCCCACGGCGCGCACCAGCCGCTGCGTCCCGCCCGCACCGGGGATAATCCCGATGTGGCTTTCCGGCAGGCCAAAGACGGCGCTCGAATCGGCGATAATAATGTCGCACAGCAGCGCCAGCTCCAGGCCGCCACCGAGGGCGTAGCCAGACACGGCGGCAATCAGCGGCGTTTCAATGCTCGCCACCCGGTCCCACTTCTCGCTGAACCCGCTGCGCCATAATGTTGTCGCCGACGCAGACGCCAGCGTGCCGGTATCCGCCCCGGCAGAAAAGGCTTTGGGGGAGCCAAGCAAAACAATCGCCCTGACGTCCGGTCGCCCGTCCAGCTCGGTTAAGGTGCCAAGCAGCTCATCAAGCATCTCAGCCGTGAGCGCGTTGTATTTCTGTGGCCGGTTGAGCGTCACCACCGCAACCGCACCGTCAACGTGAGAAAGGATATCACTCATGCTTCTCTCCCCCGGTCAGTTGCCTGACGATGTCGTCACGATGGCGCATTCCGGCGGCGGCGGTCTCTGCGGTCCACGCATAGAAGCCCTCCCCGCTTTTCGCGCCGAGTTTTCCGTCGGCCACTTTGGCTTTCAGCCACGCCGGGAGTTCACCGCTGTTATCCAACGCGGGCAATAAAATACCGGCCACTTTCTCTACCGTATCCAGCCCGGCAAAATCCATTAGCTTCATCGGCCCCATCGCCGCCCAGCGGGGAGCCAGCGTGCGTTGCACCGCCCGGTCTACGTCCTCCACGGAGCCGATCCCGGCATCTACCAGATAAAGCGCCTCGCGCAGCATCGCGTACTGCAGCCGGTTGATAATAAAGCCCGGTATATCCTGGTTAACGACGATCGTCTCTTTCCCCAGCTGCTGGCAGATGTCCCGCACGTTCTGGCAGATGTCATCTCCGGTCTGTTCCCCACGCACAATCTCGATCATCGGCATGGTATCCGCCGGGTTAAACCAGTGCATACCGATCAGCCGCTGCGGCTGGTTCAAGGCCGAGGCCAGCAGCGTGATAGACACGCTTGAAGTGTTCGTCGTGATAACGCAATGCTCGCCCACCAGGTGCTCGACATCCTTCAGCACACGCTGCTTGAGCGCCACGTCTTCGGCAACGTTCTCGGACACCAGGTCAGCACCGCTCAGACAAGCCTCAAAGGAGGTGGTGAACTCTACGGCTTCACCAGCGCCGAGGGATGCCACAATGGCTCGCGCTTTATCGAGCGTCGACTCAGAGCGCGACCACAGGCTAACGCGGTAGCCCGCACGCGCCATCACCACGGCGATGCGCGCGCCCATTGTTCCGGCCCCGATCACCGCCACTTTCTTTATTTGCACCATTTGCGTTCTCCGCCGGTTAAATGACGCCCTGCGCCTTGAGCTGCGCCAGCGTTGCCTCGTCGATAGCCAGTAATTCTCGCAGCACGCTGGCCGTATGCTCACCCAGCGCAGGCGGCACCAGCGCAGGCTCGGCTTGCATGGCGCTCATTTTCACCGGCTGCGGAACAATAGAGATGGTGCCTGCCGTCGGGTGCGTCACCTGCTTCACGAGTTCGCGTTCTTTCGCATAGTCGCTGGTCAGAATCTGGTCGAGACGCAGCACGGCTGAAGCCGGGACGCCCGCGTGGTCCAGAATGGCCTGAGCATCGTTCACCGTTTTATCCGCCAGCCAGCGTTCAATTTCTTCCCGCAAGGGCCGCTGGTTCGCCAGGCGCAGCGGGTCGGTGAGATACAGCGGATCGCTTGCCAGTTCGGGCTTATTCATCGCCGAGCAAAGCTGGCGGAAAAGCTTATCGTTGGCGACAGCAATGACGATGTGGCCATCCTGCGCCGGATAGCTGTCCATCGGCGCGCTGATGGGGTGCGCGTTGCCCAGCCGCCCGGCGGAAGGCTGCCCGCCGATCCATTGAGTCAGGGAAACCATTTGCATCGTCACCATGGTGTCGAGCATTGAGACATCAAGATGCTGCCCTTTGCCGCTGATCCCGCGCTGCAGCAGTGCCGCGAGCACCGCCCAGCTGCCGTACAGCCCGGCCACAACGTCCCCAATGGCATCGCCGACGCGGGTTGGCTCCCCTTCTGCCCAGCCGGTGACCTGCATGATGCCGCCGTAGGCCTGCACGATATGGTCGTAGGCGGCTTTGTGCGCCATCGCCCCGTGCTGCCCAAACCCGGAAATACTGGCGTAAACCAGCCTCGGGTTGATTTCCTGCAGCGTCGCATAGTCGATGCCGAGGCGTTTGGTTACGCCCGGACGGAAGTTCTCCACCAGCACGTCGGCCTGCGCCACCAGTTGCTTAAGAATAGCTAGCCCCTCCGGAGCCTTTAAATCCAGGGTAACGCTTTTCTTGCCATGGTTAAGCTGCATGAAGTAGCTGCTTTCCCCGCCGATATGCGGAGTGAAACTGCGCGAGTCATCCCCGCTGCCCGGCATCTCAATCTTGATGACGTCCGCCCCGAGATCGTTCAGCAGCGAGGCGCACCACGGTCCGGCCAGCACGCGGGATAAATCAAGCACTCTGACGCCTTTCAGCGGCTGTAAAGCTTCACTCATGTTCGGACTCCTCAGCCAGGGCGAGCAGCCGCTGGCTCAGCTCACCTTCAGCAATCAAATCGCGCACGGCATGCATATCCGGATAAAGCGCCGTGTCGGTCTCACGGAACGGCACGCGGGCGCGCACCATGCCCAGCGTTAACTCCGCGCCAACCGAGGCGCGAAGCGGGCGGTGAAACTCCAGCGCCTGGCTGGCGCACAGCAGTTCGATGGCAACGATATCCACCGCGTTGCTCACCGCCAGCATGGCTTTGCGCGCCGAAGAGACGCCCATGCTGATATGGTCTTCCTGCCCGGCACAGGTGGTGACGGTGTGCACGCTCGACGGCGCGGCCAGGCTGCGGTTATCCCCCGCCAGCGCGGCGGCCACGTAAGGCGGGATCATCATCCCGGAGTTCGCGCCGCTTCTGCCGACCAGGAACGCAGGCAGACCGCTAAGATGCACGTTGGTAATACGATCCGAGCGTGCCTGAGACGCCGTGCTGACCTGGGCAATGGCGACAGCCAGAGAATCCAGCGCCAGCGCCAGCGGGGCACCGTGCCCGTTGCCGCCGGGCAGAATAACCAGCGCGTCTTCTTCGATGAGAAAGACCGGGTTATCGGTCATCGAGTTGAGTTCGATAGTCACAATCTGGCGGCAATGGGCGAGCTGGTCGCGCACCGCGCCGTGAATTTGCGGAATACAGCGCAGGCTGAGTGCATCCTGCACCCGATGGTCGCGGTAACGGGCAAAGATCTCGCTGCCGCTCAGCAGACGGCGAAGAATCGCGGCGGTTTTCTGCTGCCCGTCATGCGGACGGAGGGCATGCAGCCGGGCGTCATAGCCCCGGGTATTGCCCTTTAATGCTTCCAGGCACATGCCGCCGGCCATGTCCGCCACCGGCAGCAGCCGCTCAAAATCATGCACGGCAAGGCACGCCAGGCCAGTGATTTCGTAGGTGCCGCTGATCAGCGCATGGCCTTCGCGCGGGCCAGGCACTCGGGGAGCGATCCCCGCTTTTGCCAAAACCTCAGCAGACGGCAGAAGCTCGCCCTGATACCAGCACTGCCCTTCGCCAAACAGAGACAGCCCGATATGCGCCGTCGCAATTAAATAGCCGACCGAGCCGCTGGCCGGTGACCACGGTGTCACCTGCCGGTTAAGCATTTCGGCCATGCGCTTCGCCAGCTCAGCGCTGACGCCGCTGTAGCCCTGCAGCAGGGACTTCAGCATCACCGCCATCATGGCGCGCACTTCACGCACCGACAAATCTGGCCCCATCCCGCAGGCGTGGCTGCGCAGCATATTGAGCTGCACGCTGGCGATCTGGTCGGCAGAAAGGCGCTCCGTGACCAGGTCACCTACCCCGGTGGTCAGGCCGTAGATCACCTGCCCCTCATCTATTGCCCGTCGAATATACCCGCTAACGTGGTCCATATTCGCCAGCGCCTCAGGGGCCAGTTCGACCGGCGCCCCGTCGGCAATGCGCACCAGCTCGTCAATCGTGGTTTGCGCCCTGCCTAAGGTAACGGTTTCATGGGAACGCGCGGTGGAGCCAGTTTGTCTTGTCATCGTACGCCCTTACTTGCTCAGACCATGTTTAACCAGCCACTGATGCGCAACGTCATCAATGCTGGCAAATTCCGCAAGCTGCCCGTTCATGGCGATCAGGTCTGCGGTGGTTAACTGGGCCGAAACTTTGTTCAACGTGCCCTCAATGGTCGGATTCAACGTAGTAGTGGCCACAATCGGGACGATGTTTTGCGCCGCAAACAGGTTTTTCGGATCGGCCAGCGCCACCAGATGGTCTTTCTGAATTTCCGGCGTGGTGGAGGTTAAATCCGCCGCCTGAATTTGGTTATTTTTCAGCGCGGTCAGCGTCAGCGGGCCCGCGACATCCAGTACTTTGAAGCTCTTGAAGTTCAGGCCATACACTTCTTTCAGCCCCGGCACGCCTTCGTGACGCGTTTTCCATTCAGCCGGGCCGCCCAGAATAAGCTCTGCCGCATGAGGCTTCAGGTCTTCAATGGTTTTGAGGTTGTACTTATCCGCCGTTTTTTTGGTAACGGCGATAACGTCGCTGTTTTGCGCCACGGAGGTATTCAGCATTTTCACTTTGGCCGGCAGCTTCGCCGCCAGCGCGGTCGCCACTTCGTCGGAGCTGTGCGCTTTATTATTGGCATCCAGGTAGCTCAGCAGCGCGCCGCTGTACTCCGGGATAACGTTAATGGATCCGTCCAGCAGGGCCGGAATGTAAACCTCACGGCTGCCGATGTTGAGCTTCTTCTCCACCGGGATGTTCTGCGCTTCCAGCGCACCGGCGTAAATCGTCGCCAGCAGCTGGTTTTCCGGAAAATCAGCCGAGCCAATAATCACCTTCTGCCCCGCATCTGCCGCCCACGCGGAGGAAACAACGGACAGCATCGCGGCACTCAACAGCGTCAAACAACGTTTCTTCATATTCATCGCTTTCACCTTGTGTAATTAACGGGCTCAACATCACTGGGTTTTGATACGTCGGGAAATGCCGTGGGACACCACGTACTTCACCGAAAGGGAAAAGAACACATCCACGAGCAGCGCCAGAATGGCAACCAGTACCGCACCGGCGGTCATCTGGGCAAAATCGTTCGCCGCGCGACCGTCGATAATCAACCGCCCCAGGCCGCCAAGCGAGACGTAGGCCGCAATGGTGGCGGTAGAGATAATTTGCAGCGTGGCGCTGCGAATACCGGACAGAATCAACGGCGTGGCGCAGGGCAGCTCCACCTGAGTCAGCACCTGGAACGGCGTCAGGCCGATGCCTTTGGCGGCATCGTGCACGCTGGGGTCAACGGAGCGAATCCCCGCATGCACACCCAGCGCTATTGGCGGCAGGGCTAATACCACCAGCACGATAATGCACGGCAGAATAAAGGCCATGTCGGACTCGAAGTAGCCCGCCATCAGAATAACCAGCAGGATAATCAGGCCAAACGACGGCAGGGAACGCAGCGCGTTGGTGGTGCCAATCAGCAGCGCTTCCCCTTTGCCGGTATGGCCGGTGTAGCAGCCCACCGGAAACGCGATGGCTATCGCTATCGCCAGCGCCACCGCGCTGTAGCCGATATGCTGCGCCAGCAGCGGAAGAATACCGTCGTCGCCATACCAGTGGCTGAGCGTAAAGAACCAGTCAGACATACTTTATCCCCTTGTTGGCTGCCAGCGGCTTAATGAGCGGGTGACGGCCACAACCACGCAGTCGAGCACGAAAGCCAGCACGATACACAGCACGATGCCGGCAATAATTGGCGTCAGAAACTGCAGCTGAAACCCCTGAGTAAACAGCGACCCGAGCTGCGGGGCGCCGATCAGCGCGGCGACGGAAACAATGCTGACGTTAGAAACCACGGCAACCCGCATCCCCGAGCCAATTACCGGCACCGCCAGCGGCAAATCAACCTGGAAAAACTGGTGCATCGGCTTATAGCCGAGGGCAAAAGCAGACTGCCGGGTGTCGGTGGGCACCGAATCCAGCCCGTCACACACGGTTCTGACCAGCAGCGCAAAGCTATAAATCGTCAGTGCCACCACCACGTTGATCGGGTCGAGGATCTGCGTGCCGAGCAGCGGCGGTAGCAGTACAAACAGCGCCAGGGACGGGATGGTATAGAGCAGCCCGAACAGGTTAAGAATCACGCCCTTTACGCGCGGCATGCTGCTCACCAGCCAGCCAGCCGGAATCGCCAGCAGCAGGCCAATCAGGATCGGCGTCACAGAGAGGTAGAGATGCCACAGCAGCAAATGGAAAATTTTGTCGCTCTGCGCCCACAGCCAGTCAAATCTCATACCGCCTCCCGCGCCATCGACTTGCAGGCATCCAGGACGTGATCCAGCCCCAGAGTACCCAGCACTTCTGCCCGCTCGCCAATCACCACCGCCCGGTGACACGGCGAGCTGAGCGCGGAGTCAAGCATCTGGCGCAGCGTGCCGGTTTGGGGGAAGAAGGTCGCGCCCAGATTAATGTGCTCCGGCACCACCGCCTCAACCTGCTGGTGCGTATCAAACCAGCCGCAGGCTTTGCCTTCGCGGGTCACCAGCAGCCAGCGCTGCACCGCAATGTTGCGCGCCATATCAATAGGCGTGCCCACTTCGGCGGTCGGCTCCGTCTGCATTGAGGCCAGCGGCCCGGAATTGTAGAAACTCAGCTTGCGATAGCCGCGGTCGCGGCCAATAAAGTCGGCAACAAAATCACTCTGCGGGGCGTTAAGCAGCTCACCCGGGGACGCCATCTGCCCCAGCTTGCCGCCGGGCTTCAGGACCGCAACCAGATCGCCCAGCTTCATGGCTTCATCGATATCGTGGGTCACCATAATGATGGTTTTACTCACTTCCTTTTGAATGCGGAGAAACTCTTCTTGCAGCTGGTCACGCACCACCGGGTCCACGGCGCTAAAAGGTTCATCCATCAGCATGAACTCCGGGTCAGCGGCCAGCGCTCTGGCAACCCCTACACGCTGCTGCTGGCCACCGGAAAGTTGCCACGGATAGCGTTTTGCCAGCTGCGGGGCCAGGCCGACAACTTCCAGCAGTTCCCCTGCTCTCGCACGGGCTTTGGCCTTAGGCATGCCGTTGAGGATTGCGGTGGTAGCAATGTTGTCGATGATGTTTCGGTGCGGGAACAGGCCCGCATTCTGGATAACGTAGCCAATACGGCGGCGCAGCTGCACCACGTCCATAGCCGAGGTGGATTCACCGTTAAGAAGGATGTCGCCGGAGGACGGCTCAATCAGCCGATTAATCATGCGTAGTGACGTTGTTTTCCCACAACCGGAAGGGCCTACCAGCACGGTGATCTTGCCGCCGGGTGCGGTGAGATTCAGTCCATCCACCACGACCGTGCCGTCGTCATAAAACTTGGTCACATTGTTGAAAGTAATCATCGCTACGCCTCATGGTCATCTGGCTGCCGAAGAAATGAACGGCTGCGTAAAAAAGCTATGTATAGCATTGTATGTACAATCTGCAAAGCCTGTGCCATAACAAGTACGCAACATCGAAAAAAATGAATTTTATTGTTTAAAAACAAATAAATAATGATTTTATTAAATTTTAAGTGTGATCGAATCGTGATTTTCATCAGGATTAAACGGTGCCTTCCGGGCGATTTTCCAGCTATCTGAACTGCTATTTTTGCCCCAAAAAGGATCAATCTCTTTGTAAAGAGCGCCAAAATGGTGCGTAAGAGGTCGAAAAAGAAACGATATATGATGTAACTACTTAGCAGTGTTTATTTAATTAATTGATTTAAAAGAACAATAAAATGTTTTTCGCGCCTGGCATCAAATGTGCTAATCATGTATATACAAGCAAACGAAAAAATGACATGGTATTTTTCGTGAGCACTTTCCCCGTTATCTCAAAACAAGGTGAACCCCATGAAGAGTGAGTTTTCTCGTTATCGTGATGTTGAAATCAGGGCGCCACGCGGCACGAAGCTGAATGCAAAAAGCTGGCTGACGGAAGCCCCGCTGCGCATGCTGATGAATAATCTCGATCCGGACGTGGCTGAAAACCCAAAAGAACTGGTGGTTTATGGCGGCATTGGCCGGGCGGCGAGAAACTGGGAGTGCTACGACAAAATGGTCGAAGCGCTTAAGGCCCTGAATGAAGATGAAACCCTGCTGGTGCAGTCCGGCAAGCCGGTTGGCGTCTTTAAAACCCACGCCAACGCCCCTCGCGTGCTGATTGCCAACTCTAACCTGGTGCCGCACTGGGCTAACTGGGAACACTTCAATGAGCTGGATGCAAAAGGCCTGGCGATGTATGGCCAGATGACCGCCGGGTCGTGGATCTACATCGGCAGCCAGGGCATTGTGCAGGGCACCTATGAAACCTTCGTAGAAGCAGGCCGCCAGCACTACAATGGCTCGCTAGCCGGGCGCTGGGTACTCACTGCGGGCCTCGGCGGCATGGGCGGCGCACAGCCGCTGGCCGCTACCCTTGCCGGGGCCTGTTCACTGAACATTGAATGCCAGCAGTCACGCATCGACTTCCGCCTGCGCACCGGTTATGTCGACGAGCAGGCCAAAGATCTGGACGACGCCCTCGCCCGCCTCAAACGCTACACCGACGAAGGGAAAGCCGTTTCTATCGCCCTGCACGGCAATGCGGCAGAAATTCTGCCTGAACTGGTGAAGCGCGGCGTGCGCCCTGACATGGTCACCGACCAGACCAGCGCCCACGATCCGCTCAACGGCTACCTGCCAATTGGCTGGAGCTGGGAAGAGTACCGCGAGCGCGCAGCCGTTGAGCCTGCGGTGGTCACTCAGGCGGCGAAAGCCTCCATGGCAGAACACGTTAAAGCAATGCTCGCCTTCCAGCAGCAGGGCATTCCTACCTTTGATTACGGCAACAACATCCGCCAGATGGCCAAAGAGATGGGCGTCAGCAACGCCTTTGATTTCCCGGGCTTTGTGCCCGCTTATATTCGCCCGCTGTTCTGCCGCGGGATCGGGCCTTTCCGCTGGGCCGCGCTGTCCGGCAACCCGGAAGATATCTACCGCACCGATGCCAAAGTCAAAGAACTTATTCCTGACGACAAGCACCTGCACCGCTGGCTGGACATGGCCAAAGAGCGCATAAGCTTCCAGGGCCTGCCAGCGCGTATCTGCTGGGTCGGCCTCGGCCAGCGCGCAAAACTGGGCCTGGCGTTTAACGAAATGGTCAGAAGCGGCGAACTGTCTGCCCCTATCGTCATTGGCCGCGATCACCTTGATTCCGGTTCGGTGGCAAGCCCGAACCGCGAAACTGAATCAATGCAGGATGGCTCCGATGCCGTGTCCGACTGGCCGCTGCTGAACGCCCTGCTGAACACGGCCAGCGGCGCGACCTGGGTTTCCCTGCACCATGGTGGAGGCGTCGGCATGGGCTTCTCACAGCACTCCGGCATGGTTATTGTCTGCGACGGCACCGACGAAGCGGCAGAGCGTATTGCTCGCGTGCTGAACAACGATCCGGCCACCGGCGTGATGCGCCACGCGGATGCGGGCTATGATATTGCTATTGAGTGCGCCAAAGAGCACGGCCTGAACCTGCCAATGCTGGCGAAGTAGTTCCCCTGGGGTGCGGCTTTCGCCGTGCCCCGTCCTGATGAGAGAGATCTTATGCGGATTTTATGGCGTAACTGCCGCATCACCACCATGGTCAATGGCCAGTACAATATTATCGAAGGCGCGGCGATGCTGACCGAAGGCAACAAAATTGCCTGGATTGGCCCCGAAAGCCAGCGCCCAAATCAGCCCCATGACGAAGAGCGCGATCTTCAGGGCAAACTCGTCACCCCTGGCCTTATCGACTGCCACACCCATAGCGTGTTCGGCGGCAACCGCAGCCAGGAATTTGAGATGCGCCTGAACGGTGCCACCTACGCGGATATTGCCGCGGCAGGCGGCGGGATAGCCAGCACGGTGAAGGCCACGCGTCAGGCAAGCGAAGCCGAACTGCTGGCAAGCGCCAGCCGCCGTATCAACGCATTACGCAAAGACGGCGTGACTACCCTGGAAGTGAAATCGGGCTACGGCCTCAGCTTTGACGACGAGCGCAAAATGCTGCGCGTGGTCCGCCAGTTGGCGCAAACTCTGCCGCTGACAATTTACAGTACCTGCCTGGCTGCACACGCCCTGCCCCCGGAATACAAAGACCGCAGCGACGACTTTATCACCGACGTTTGCGAACGTTGGTTACCTGAATTGCATCGTGAAGGGCTGGTTGACGCCGTCGATGCCTTCTGTGAACACCTGGCCTTTTCCGTGCCGCAGGTCGAACGCGTCTTTGTGAAAGCGCATGAACTGGGGCTGCCGGTTAAGCTTCATGCCGAACAGCTTTCGCTGCTGCACGGCGCGGGGCTTGCCGCCCGCCACAACGCACTTTCCGCCGACCATCTGGAATATCTCTGCGAAGACGATATTACGCTGATGGCAAAACACGGCACGACCGCCGTGCTGCTGCCCGGCGCGTTTTACTTCCTGCGCGAAACGCAGAAGCCGCCGGTCGCGCTGCTGCGTAAGCATCACGTGCCAATGGCCATTTCCAGCGACCTGAACCCAGGCACTTCCCCGGTGCAGTCCCTGCGTTTAATGATGAACATGGCCTGTACGCTGTTTGGCCTGACGCCGGAAGAAGCACTTGCTGGCGTGACGCTAAATGCGGCGCGCGCGCTCGGGATTAGCGAGAAAACGGGCACCCTGGAAGCAGGTAAAGAAGCCAGCTTTGTTGCCTGGGAAATAGACCATCCCGCCGAACTGAGCTACTGGCTGGGCGGCACGCTCTCCAAACAGGTTATCTATCAAGGTAAAGAGGTGTGGAATGATTAAGGGCTTTGAGCTTCACCAGGGCAAGCTGCCGCTGCTGATCAGCATGCCGCATCCCGGCACGCAGTTAACGCCGGAAGTGGCAGACGGGCTGACGGCGCGGGCCAAAAAACTGGAAGATACCGACTGGCATATTCCCAAACTTTACCAGCCAGTACGCGAGATGGGTGCCAGCATCCTCAGCGCCAACTACTCGCGCTACGTGGTGGATTTAAACCGTCCCTCGGACGACAAGCCGCTGTACACCACGGCCACCACCGGGCTTTACCCGGACATTTTTTTCGACGGTGAACCGCTGTTCGAGGCGGGGAAATCCCCTGATGCGCAGGCCAGAGCAGATATCCTGACCAACATCTGGCAGCCCTATCACCAGGCGCTTGCCCAGGAACTGGCAAGGCTCAAAGAAATCTTTGGCTATGCGCTGCTATGGGATGCGCATTCCATCAAATCCGTGGTACCTCGCCTGTTCGAAGGCCGCCTGCCGGATCTTAACTTCGGCACTGCGGACGGCGCCAGCTGCGATCCGGCACTCAGCGCTGAACTGTTAAAAACCAGCGAGCATTTCAACGGCTACAGCAAAGTGCTGAATGGCCGCTTCAAGGGCGGGTACATCACTCGCCATTACGGTGCGCCACAGCAAAATATCCATGCGGTACAGCTGGAAGTGGCGCAGTGCTGCTACATGGATGAAGAGAGTTTTGCCTGGTCAGACGATAAGGGCGCGCAATTCCAGCAGTTGCTGACCCAATTGATTGGGACCGCGCTCGATTGGGGAAAACGTCATTACGGCTAGTCCGCTTGACTTAATTTGTTAAAAGCGTACTTTTCAGGACATGAAAACTATTCTGGTTATTGTCCCTGACGGCGGCATGCTGTTCGAAGCCGCCGGTATCGCCGATATTCTGATGCAGGCTAACCGCCTGCATGCGGAAGCCCTGACCGAGCCTCGCTACCGCATCAGTATCGCCACCACTCAACCCCATCACGTCGTGCACGGCATGTCCGGCCTGAACCTGCTGGCCGATCACCGGCTGGCCGACCTCGATCCCAATGAGCCTCGCGACACCATCATGATAACCGGCAAAGGCCAGAGCGAGCCCGAAGGCAGCGCGGTGGTCGACTGGCTGTGCCGCGCCGCGCCGAATACTCAGCGCATTGCCTCCGTGTGCGGCGGCGCGATGCTGCTGGCCCGCGCCGGGCTGCTGGATGGCCGCCGGGCAACCACCCACTGGCGAATGCTGGAAGAGATGCAGGCCAGGTGGCCGCAAATCAAAGTTGAAGGCGGCCCTCTGTATATTCAGGACGGCCCGGTGTGGACCTCCGGCGGCGTGAGTTCCGGCTTTGACCTTACGCTGGCGTTGGTTGAGGCGGATTACGGCTTCACCCTCGCGCGGGATGTGGCCCAGGATCTGGTGATGTACCTCCATCGCCCCGGCGGCCAGCTGCAGTTTAGCCGCTATCATCTGCGCCAGGCGGCCAATACCGGGCCGATAAGCCAGCTTCAGGACTGGCTGCTGGATAACCTGGCAGAGGATTTGTCGGTAGAAAAACTGGCGGAACGGGTCGCCATGAGTCCACGTAATTTTACCCGCGTCTTTACCCGTGAAACCGGCGTCACACCCGCCCGCTATGTGGAAGAAGCCCGACTGGCCGCCGCCCGCCATCATCTTGAGCAGTCGAACGACACCCTGGAGCGGGTCGCCTGCGCTTCGGGCTTTGGCACCGCCATTAACCTGCGCCGCGTCTTTGAACGCCAGCTTCACCTCACGCCGGGAGAATACCGCGAACGTTTCCACTGCCGGAAGTTGGCATGAATTGATCCTTTTTTGTCATTTACGCCATTTCACTCTGAGCCTACTCTGACCCCAGACATTCAAGAGAAGGAGTGAATCATGGTTAAGGTCGGGATTAATGGTTTTGGCAGAATCGGACGTAACGTGCTGCGAGCTGCCCTGGGTAACCCCAATATTGAGATCGTGGCCATCAACGATCTGACGGACAGCAAAACCCTTGCGCACCTGTTAAAACACGACTCGCTGATGGGCAAACTGCCTGCACCGGTGGAGGCTTCCGAAGGGCTGCTTCACGTTGACGGCAAGCCGGTTCGCGTCTTCAGCGAAAGAGATCCGGCGCTGATCCCATGGCGTGACGTTGGCGTGGATATCGTTATCGAGGCCACCGGCTTTTTCACCAGTCGCGAAAAAGCCGAGGTTCACATCACCCACGGCGGCGCAAAACGCGTGATCATTTCGGCCCCAGGCAAAGACGACGATCTGACCATCGTACTGGGCGTGAACCACGAAAGTTACGATCCGCAGAAGCATTTTGTGGTCAGCAACGGCAGCTGTACTACCAACGGCCTGGCCCCTGCCGCGCAGGTGCTGCATCAGGCATTCGGCATTGAACACGGCCTGATGAACACCACCCACGCCTACACCAACAGCCAGGCGCTGCACGACCAGCCGGAAAAAGACCTGCGTGGCGCACGGGCGGCAGCGCTGTCGATTGTGCCGTATTCCAGCGGCGCGGCTAAAGCCCTCGGCAAGGTTATCCCGGAGCTTGACGGCCGCCTGACCGGCTACTCTTTGCGTGTGCCGGTGCCGGTAGTGTCCATCGTCGATTTAACCGTGACGCTCAAACGCGATGTCACGGCGGAAGAAGTGAACGCCGCGTTCCGTAAAGCCGCAGAAGCTGGCCCGCTGAAAGACATTCTGGGCTACAGCGATGAGCCGCTGGTCTCCAGCGATTACCAGGGCGACCCGCGCTCTTCGATTATTGACGGGCTTTCAACTCTGGTGATTGGCGGGAATCTGGTGAAAATTCTGGCCTGGTACGACAACGAATGGGGCTTCTCTAACCGCCTGGTTGACCTTGCCCTGCTGATGGATAAACGCGGGCTGTAACGGTCGCTGAAATGCAAAAGCCAGCCTTGCGGCTGGCTTTTTTTATTGCCGCCTCTGCAATACAGAGGCTGGCTGAGGCGTTAACTTACAGCGCCATATCGTGCTGGGTCGCCGCTTCCGCTTTCGCTTCAGCTGGTTTTGCTACCGGGGTTGCGCTCTGGTCGTTCATTTGAATGACCGGCGGTTTGGTCAGCTGCAGCGTGGCTGCGGTGTCATCCCAAACTTTCTGCGTCAGCGCCGCGTTGCCGTTCATCTCCTGGCCGTAGCTTGGTACAACGGAGCGGATCTTGCTCTGCCACTCAGGCGAGTTGAACTGCTGCGGGAACATCTGCTTCAGCACGTTCAGCGTGATAGGTGCCGCGGTAGATGCGCCTGGGGATGCGCCCAGCAGAGCAGAAATGGTTTTCTGCTGGTCAACAACCACTTCGGTACCGAGTTTCAGCACGCCACCTTTATTCTCATCTTTTTTGATGATCTGCACGCGTTGGCCGGCCTGAATCAGTTTCCAGTCTTCTTTACGCGCCTGCGGGTAGTACTCTTTCAGCGCCTCAAAGCGGTCTTCATCACTCAGCATCACCTGACCAATCAGGTATTTCACCAGGTCAAAGTTATCCAGACCTACGTCGGTCATCGGCATAAAGTTGCTGGTGGTGGTGGTGCTCAGCAGATCGAAGAAAGAGCCGTTTTTCAGGAACTTGGTAGAGAAGGTCGCGAACGGCCCAAACAGCACTACGCGCTTACCGTCGATAAAGCGGGCGTCAATGTGCGGCACGGACATCGGAGGCGCACCCACGGAGGCCTGACCATACACTTTTTCAAGATGCTGGCTGGTTACCGCCGGGTTTTCGGTCATCAGGAAGGAGCCACCCACCGGGAAACCGGCGTAGTTTTTCGATTCTGGAATACCGGTTTCCTGCAGCAGTTTCAGCGCGCCGCCGCCAGCCCCGATAAAGACATATTTCGCATCTATGGCGTGCTCTTTGCCGCTGGTCACGTCTTTGATGGTAACGTGCCAGGAATTATCACCGTTGCGTTTGAAGTCGGTGACTTCAGAAGATGTTTGCAGGGAGAAGTTCGGGCTTTTTTTCAGGCTGCCGATCAGCTGGCGGGTAATTTCGCCGTAGTTAACGTCGGTCCCTACTGGCGTCCAGGTGGCTGCCACTTTTTGATTCGGGTCGCGCCCTTCCATCACCAGCGGAGCCCACTGTTTAATTTGCTCGTGGTTAGTGGAGAATTTCATGCCCTGGAACAGCGTGGTTTTCTGCAGCGCATCATAGCGTTTGGTCAGATACTCAACGTTTTTATCGCCCCAGACAAAACTCATGTGTGGCGTGGAATTAATAAACGAATGCGGATCGTTCAAAATACCGCGCTGAATTTGTGCGGACCAGAACTGGCGGGAAATCATAAACTGTTCGTTAATTTCCAGCGCTTTGCTGACATCAATAGAACCGTCCGGGCGCTCCGGCGTATAGTTCAGTTCCATATTTGCCGAGTGCCCTGTACCGGCGTTATTCCAGCCGTTAGAGGACTCAAGCGCCACGCCGTCAAGCTTCTCAACCATGACCTGTTTCCAGTCCGGCTGCAGCTCCTGGAGCCACGTCCCGAGAGAGGCGCTCATAATACCGCCGCCAATCAGCAGGAAGTCAGTTTTTTGCGTGGAATCCGCGTTAGCGTAGCTAGCAGAGCTTACGAATAACGCCAGTGTTGTCAGAGAAATAATTGTCTTTTTCATTGCAGGCATAATAATTCTATTGCATCGCAGGTGAATGAAGTAGATCTATGTTAACCCACTTTCACGATATTTTAAAATCTCATTCACATCCTGATTAATCCATACAATTAATGCCAATGATTTTTTTAATTAAAAAAACCAAATAAAATCAGATATTATAAAAATAATACCGCCGAATAATACATCCTGTATTCCTGGTATTATTAGCGGTAATTCACTTAATTATCGGGATGTTATTGGTAAAAAAAATCCACACGCAGGTATGGATTTTATCCTTATTTTGTTGCCACAAAAGGCGATAAATTCGTCGTTAACGGTTTGTGCTATTTTGCTCTACCGCCTTAATAAAGACGTCAAGCTGGGTACGAATAGACGCCGCCGTGGCGGAATCAACTAAACGTCCGTTCTCCAGTTTCTGCTGAGCAAAGCTGACCGCCAGCTCCGGCAGCGGCACCATGTTGCACAGCATTGAGGCCAGCGTTTCCCGCAGCTGGTATTGCGCCCTGACGCCGCCAAGTGCGCCGGTCGACTGCGAAACAAAAAAGACATATTTTCCCAGCATACAGCTGGCCCTGACCGGCCTTGACAGCCAGTCGAGCGCATTCTTGAGTACGCCGGGTATGCCGTGATTGTATTCCGGCACCGTAATGATCACCGCATCGGCCTCAGTCACTAGCCGACGGGCGCTTACCACCGGCTCAGGTAATTCCCCCTTTTCCAGATCCTGGCAATAATGTTCCATGGCGCCAATATCAAGCACGCTAAAATGACTCGGCTCAGGCAGCATTTCGCCAATGCTGTTGAGCAATGCACGGGAAGCGGAATCTACCCGCAAGCTACCGGCTATACCTACGAAGCGTAATGTTTTCATCTTGTTCTCCTCTTATTTTCTCGATGCCGGTATTATCAGAAAAAGAATGTGATAATTCTTTCGCTAATCCGCCAAAACCCTTCGCAGGAGTGCCAACATGCCAGACGCCCTATCCGTGGCAATCGCAGCTTCCGACATGACCCATCGCCGCGGGGACGACGTGACGTTTCACTGCCATATGCACGGCCAGTTAAGCGTCACGCTGGAAGGCACCCTTCGGCTGCAAACCGAAACAGGTTGGTGGCTGGCTACGCCCGGTAACGGCGTTTGGGTGCCGCCGGGCCTGCGACACCGGGCGCTTTACACCGAGCGTTCGCGGCTGATTAACCTGCGTTTCCGACAAGGGTTTGAGCTGCACTTGCCGGAAAACAGCTCGCTTATCGTCGCCTCAAATCTGCTGACGGAGCTGGCCAAAGAAGCCTTAGCGATTCAACACAGCGACGATCCGGGCGCACAACTTGAGCTCATTGCACAACTGCTGCACTTCCAGCTGCGAAAACAAGTTTTGAAAACCGATCTGTTTGTGCCTGAGGGTAAAGATAAGCGGCTGAGGATAATCACCAACCTGCTGCGGGAAGATCCAGCCTGTAGCAAAACGCTGGTGCAGCTGGCCGCTGTCGCCTTCATTAGCCCCAGAACATTAGGCCGTCT
Source organism: Cedecea neteri (assembly GCF_000758325.1). NCBI lineage: Bacteria > Pseudomonadati > Pseudomonadota > Gammaproteobacteria > Enterobacterales > Enterobacteriaceae > Cedecea > Cedecea neteri. Next base: position 3,712,140 of record NZ_CP009459.1, read on the forward strand.
CTTCGAAAGCGAAATCGGGATAAATTTTACTCGCTGGCGGGAAAGAATGAGGATTATCAGCTCGGTGGAAAAATTGGTTAACGGCGAGCCGATAACTCAGGTGGCGTATGATATGGGCTATCAAAGCGCCAGCAGCTTTACCACTGCCTTTACCCGAATTATCGGCCTGCCGCCGGGGCGTTATCTTAAAGAGACTTTCACCCCGGATAAAAGCTGACGGCGGGTGACGGCGGCGATCGCCAGCGCCAGCATCATCACAATTTCAGCCGCCAGGAACCCAATCATCGCCACGGAATAATCCCCGCTCTGGTGCTGCAAATGCAGGAACAATGCGCCGAGGACCGCCGGGCCAAGCCCCAGCGCAGACTGCTGCAGAGTGCTTAATATGGCGCTTGCCGCCCCGGCATCGTTCAGGTCGATATCGCGCATCCCGATGCGGTAGAAACTGTTCACAATCAGCGCCTGGCCGTAACCCACCACCAGCGTCGCCGGGGCAATAGCCAGCGGGCCTGCGTGAGTGCCAAAGTGGTAAAGCGTCAATATCAGCCCCAGCAGGCCCACCACCTGGATGGCAATTCCGCTCAGTAAAATAGTGCTCAGCGAATGGCGCACGATAAGCCTCGGCGCAAACCATGCGGAGACAAAATATGAAATGCCCATGGCAATAAAACTGTTCCCGGACTGCCACGGTGCCATCCCCATGCCCGACTGCAGCGTCAGTGCCATGCAGAACATAAAGCCCGACCAGCAGGTAAAGAACAGCAGCGCAATCAACAGGCCAAACCTTATGCTGCCCAGCTTAAGCAGCCTTGGCGGCAGTAGCGGCTGTAGCCCACGCTGCTGCTGGTTAAGCGCGCCAACGCGCATCAGATAGCCGAGCGGCAGCGTGGCCACCAGCATCAGCTGCATCGGCCACGGCCAGTGTAGCTCTGGCCCCAGCGCCATCGGGAACAGCAGGCAACACAGCACCAGCGCGAGCGTGAAGGTTCCCTGCCAGTCAATCCGCGAGTGGCTTTCGCTGCGCGTTTCAGGAATATAAAACCGGCTCAGGACCAGCACCAACAGGCAGATTGGCACGTTAATAAAGAACGCGTTTCGCCAGCCCAGCCCGGCAATATCCGCCGACACCAGCCAGCCGCCGCCCATCTGGCCGATGATAAAGGCAATCCCGCCAATGCCGCCGTACAGGCTAATGGCGCGGGCGTGAGCGGTGCCCTTGAGCGTCACGTGCAGCGTGGCAAGGATCTGCGGCACGATCAGCGCAGCGCCAACGCCTTGCAGGGTACGGGCCGCCAGCAGCTCGGTGACCGAGCCGGATATCCCGCAGAGAAAAGAAGCAATACCGAACAGGGCCACGCCCCAGAGCAACGTTCTGCGGCGGCCGTGGTTATCCCCCAGTTTGCTACCCACCGCCAGGCTGACGGCAAAGGCAACGCCGTAAAGTGCCACAATAAGTTCAAGTTGGGTTGCCGTAGTGCCGAGGGACTGCGTGATCGAGTCCAGCGCCACGTTGGTGATAGAGGTGTCGATTAACGGCAACATCTGGCCCGTCAACAGCAGCACCAGGCCCGCACGACCGGGTGAAACAGGCGAATTATTCATCAGAGACTCCATTGCATAGTTCAGGATACCGACGTAGGATCCCTGAACATTTAACCGGGTACCAGTTCTTACTTATACTGGTACTGGCACTACTATTCTGGAGTATTTGTGATGCTCATCACTCAGCCTGAACTGCGCCATGGCCCGCTGGACGACAGCCGTAAAATGCTGGCGCTGTTTTTGCGCACCCGGCGTGAAAGTCTGGACCCGCAGCGGCTGGGGCTACCGCGCAGCGGGCGTCGCCGCACGCCCGGCCTTCGCCGCGAAGAAGTGGCGCTGCTGGCTGATATCGGCGTGACCTGGTATACCTGGCTGGAGCAGGGACGAGAAGTGAATCCATCCTCAAGCGCCATGGCGGCGATCGCCAGCGCGCTGCAGTGCTCCCCGGCGGAAACCCGTCATTTGTTTATTCTGGCCGGCCTGCCCCCATCCGAAGCGCCCGCCGCCGCGCAGTGCGAGGGGCTCAGCCCCGCCGCCAGACGGATGCTGGACGCCCTGATGCCCAACCCTGCCAGCATTCAGAAGCCGAACTTCGACATACTCGGCTACAACTCACATTTTTGCCACCTCATGGGGGTCGATCTCGACAATGAACCGCCGGAGCACCGCAACTGCATTTATCAGTATCTGACTAATGAGACCTGGCGCAGCCGGGTGGACTGTAACGAAGATGTACTGCCCAAGTTTGTCGGCTGGTTCCGCGCCGGGATCACCGAGCACCGAGGCGACCCGCGCTGGGAAGCACTGCTGGAATCGTTTTTCACCGCTTCACCCGCGTTTAAAACGCTCTGGGAGCAGCGCTATGAAATCCGCAATATCGAAAATCATATAAAACAGTATACGCATCCGCAGATCGGCACCTTCGGTATGCAACAGGTCAACTGGTACTCTGCCCCGCGAGACGGTTCAAGACTGTTGGTTTACCTGCCGATTGATGAAACAGGTGAGCGCGCTTTGCGGCTGTTTTCTCAATCGAGCGGCACCTGAATCTTTGCCTTCACATCGGGCAGCCTGAAGACGGCCCGATGTTTTTTTATTGTTTTAAGAATAACCTCAAGGAAACCTAAAAAGCCCTCTCACATTGACCGCAGAATAAAAATAACGCTTCGCTGAAAAGCCTGAATTTATCAAACAAATTCAAAAAATTAACGCTATCTTCATGCTTTTTACTATACTTACGCGACACGTCGATTACTTTTACATCAGCCTAATTTTTTGCTGCGTTAACCTGGCATTAAACCTTCATGTACGTAATAGGTTATTCCACTGTTATAACACCATTGAATTGTTAACCGGGCTATGTAAAATCACGCTACTATGCTGAAACCACGCGAATTCCTTGCACCGGCGAGATACTCAAGCCGCCGCGCCGTTTTGCGTGGGCGTATCTCACGTCGTGGATAATTTTCCTGTGCGGCGCTCCTTGCTCCCGCGGCGGTTGGGTTTTAACCTTTTTCTCAGGGAACGTCTCAATGAAATTGCGAAGCCTGTTAGTCCTCCTTGTTGTCACTACGGTTGTCGGCTGTAAAGCGCCGCCGCCGAAGATGACCGACGACACCATTGTGACCAGCACGGTAAACGGCGTCACCCTGACTCACCGCTATATCGTTGAAGTACCGAAAGAATTCACGCCTGTTGACGCCGAGTATCGGGCACTTTATCCGGGTTCCATCATGAGCAAACCCGATTTTGGTGGCAAAGTGCTGGGCCAGCTTGAGAATGGCCAAAGCTATACCGTGCTAGGCGAAGTGGAAAACCACTGGTTTGCTATCGCCGAACAGGATAAACAAGAGCTGCTGGGCTATGTGCCGCTCAGGGCGCTGGTAAAAAGCGAGCTGTATAACCAGACGCTGAAAAAAGACCGGCCTCGCCCTCGTCGCGCGGCCAAAAAATCCACCTGCGTTGCGGTAGATAATAAAAGCAAAGCCTGCCAGAACGCCGACAACGGAACGTGGATCATTAATTAAACTTCCCCCCCGGGGGTTTTCTAACCAAAGTTTTTGGTATGAGAGTAGCAACGACTTACCCGGCAACCTGTGCAGGCGTTAACGTTGTCCTCTCTTTACACACAGGCTAACAAGGATTTTTATGAAACTCTGGCTTTCGGGTATGGCGTTGCTGCTGGCATCCACTACCGTCTGGGCAGGGAACTACCGCATCGTTCAGTCGCCCTCCCAAAAGCTGGACGTGTGGATAGACAACATCAAAAGCAATGCCCCGCAAAGCTGGTGCGGCAGCGATCTGCCGGTTCGCATTGTGGCAAACGGGGATAAAAACCCCCTTATTCTGAAAACGTTCATGCCTCGACTCGGCGCGCTTCTGGAAAACCAGTGCAGCGAGATTGAGCGCGTCAACTGGCAGCTTGAAGATCCCGAGGGGGCTTCCCTTGCTCGCGGGTCTGCCACCAAAACCAGCGACTGGGAAGTGACTATCGAGTCCCCGCTTTCTTCGGTCGCGACCCGCAATGAGCGCCCGGAAGATCTTTCCACGCCTCTCGACCGCACGCCGTGGCTGGAATTTACCCTACAGGATGGCTGCCACTTGCGCACATTCTGGCAGGGCGACGCCTCCAGCAGCTCCCTGTTTATTCCGGGTAAAGAGAACGGCAAATGTGAAAAAGGCGGCTGGCTGAACGGCACCAGCGAAGTGGTGCAGCGCGGCACCAACGGCGAAAAGCGCATTATGATGACATTTGTCCACGGTTTCCCGGTCAGCGGACTGAACCCTGCAGCCGATGCAGACAGCCTGCTTATCACCAGCGTGAACAATGAGCGTATGGTGGTCAGTAACGAACAGGCACCTCAAAGCTGGCTAATTTTGCCGTACCACCCGGAAATCAATGGCTGGAAGACCAGCGGCACCGTTGCCGTGGAAGTATCTCGCGATATGGCATTGGATGAACAACGCCTTCAGACACGGCTCAACGAGGTGCGCAAGCTCTGGTCCGGCTGGCTGACGCCAGGCACCTCTATCACGCTGCTGCTGGTCGAGTCCCTGCACCCGCAGCTGCGCGACCCGGCCGCGGGCGCCTGGCGAGCCCAAAAATAAATACGCGCAGAGAACATAATGATAGATAACGATTTTATTCCAAAAGTACCCAACGCTCTGCCGCCAGGCTACCGCTTCGATGAATTTGAGATTCAGGAAGCCGTCGACGCCAGCATGACCAGTATTCTTTACCGGGCATGGGATCATCAGCTCGAACGTCTGGTGGCAATCCGCGAATACATGCCTAAAGCTTACGTCATGCGCAATGACGTGATGGAGCTGGTGCTGCACAGCGAGCGCGATCATCTGGTCTACACCACCGGCCTGAACAGTTTTATGCAGGAAGCGCGTCAGCTGGCGCACTTTAATCACCCGAATCTGCCCCAGGTGCTGCGCATCTGGAGCGACAATAATACCGCTTACGTGGTGACGCTGTTTTATAGCGGCATTACGCTGGATGAATTGCAAAAGCAGCAGCCGTCGCTGGTGGATGAAACGTGGATCCGCCGGATGCTGCCAATGCTTTGCGGCGCGCTGGCAACGCTTCACGCGGCCGAACATCTGCACCGCAACCTGTCGCTGAAAAGCATTCAAATTCAGGATAACGGGCTGCCCATCCTGCTCAATACCGGCGCGCCACGCCGGGGGCAAGGCTCACTGGATGAAGGCAATACCCTGCTCCACCCTGGCTTTGCACCGCTGGAGCAGTACACCGGAGACCTGGCAAGCCAGCTGGGGCCATGGACAGATATCTACGCCGTCGGAGCCGTGCTTTATACGCTGATTACCGGTAATGCACCGCCTGCCAGCGTCGCCCGCAGTATTCAGGACAGCTGCATTCAGCTAGCGGAAAGCCAGCCCGAAGGTTATTCCCTGAATTTACTGCAGGCGGTGGATAAAGCACTGTCGCTTAAGCCGGAAGATCGTCCCCAATCCATTGACGCTTTTGCGGCGCTGCTGAATATCCAGCCAGATGAGGTGCGGGAACTCATCGGTAATAAAAAAACGGGTACCGCACTGGTGCCGGTAGAAGATCCAGAGAACACGGCGACGCGTCCGCTCTGGAAGCGCTATCAACCTGCCCTGCAAATTGGCGCAGGCGCCGTCGCGGGCCTGATTGTTGGCGCGGTACTTTTTGGCCGTGGAAGTCCTTCAGTGAGCTCGCCGGAGCCTGCTCTCGCGCCGCTTGCAGCTAATCAAAGCCCGGCGCAGGCAAGCGCTGCCCCTGCAGCAGTCGTGGCTGAAAGCACGCTTGCCCGAGTGTATGTTCGAATGAGCGACGGCGAACAGCTGGCGGTCAACGGTAAAGCGCAAAAGCTGACGCCCGCAGCCAACGGTTTTGCATCGCTTCAGCTTCCTGCAGGGAAATATTTGTTGGCGCTGAGCGGCGGCGAAACGCCCCGCAAGCAAACCATTGTAGTTGCAAATTCCGGCACGTGGCTGGTGAACCCGCAGGGGTGATTACCGTCTTAATGAGCACTTCAGCCCCGCTTTGCGGGGCTTTTTTATGGGGTAAATAATCCGGTTTTTCTCTTTTTATCTCCAACGGCGCTCGAAATTCGGAAAATTCAACTAAGGTTTTCAGGGAGTTGATCGCAACGTAGCGTGTTGCGTCCCGTCGATGGAGAAGGAAAGATGATAAAACCCGTTTTGCGCCGGCCTTATGCGCTTTGCTTTGCGGCCCAAATGGCCGCTGCCGGTGCTGTATTTGGCCTCACGCCGCTTGCTTCGTTTGCAGCCCAGGAAACCGAATCCCCACGCCCACCCGAACCTCAATCGCCAGACGAGCTTTTTGGGCCTTTGTTTATTGATGTTCAGACGGCGAAGCTGTTCCCCGACCAGAAAACCTTCGCGGATGCCGTACCCAAAGGCGACCCGCTGATGATCCTTGCCGATTATCGTATGCAGCGCCGGCTCTCGGGGTTCGATTTACGCCATTTTGTTGATGTGAACTTTATCCTGCCAAAGGAAGCAAAAAAGTATGTGCCGCCGGAAGGACAAAGCCTGCGGGAGCATATCAACGGGCTCTGGCCAGAACTGACCCGCTCCGCTAACAGCGACAACAAATGGGACCCGCTACTCCCGCTGCCAAAACCTTACGTTGTACCCGGCGGGCGCTTCCAGGAACTTTACTATTGGGACAGTTATTTCACCTTGTTGGGGCTGGCGGAGAGTGGGCGCTGGGACGAGGTGCAAAATATCGTGGATAACTTCGCTCACGAAATCGATACCTGGGGCTACATTCCCAACGGGAACCGCAGCTACTACCTGGGCCGTTCGCAGCCGCCGTTCTTCGCCATGATGGTGGAACTGCTGGCGCAGAATCAAGGCGATAGCGTTTACACAACCTACCTGCCGCAGCTGAAGCAGGAATACAGCTGGTGGATGGAAGGCAGCGACGCCCTCAAACCAGGCGAAGCCCATGCCCGCGTGGTGAGACTCAAGAATGGTGCCCTGCTCAACCGTTACTGGGATGAGAAAGACACGCCGCGAACCGAGTCTTACCTGGACGACGTCGCCACCGCGAAAAACACGCCGTCGCGTGCGGCCACGGATATTTATCGTGACCTGCGAGCCGCCGCCGCTTCCGGCTGGGATTTCAGCTCCCGCTGGATGGATAATCCCGCCCAGTTGGGCACCATTCGCACCACAAGCATTGTGCCCGTGGACCTTAATGCGCTGCTCTATCAGCTTGAGAAAACCCTGGCGCACGCCAGCGAACTGGCAAAAGATAGCGCCGCAGCGGCGCGCTATAAGCAGGCAGCGGACGATCGACAGAAAGCTATTGAACAAAACCTGTGGAACGCCAAAGAAGGCTGGTACGCGGATTACGATCTGAAAAGCAACACGGTTCGAAACCCGCTAACCGCCGCAGCCCTGTTCCCGCTCTATGTTCATGCCGCTTCGCAAGACAGAGCGGACAAGATGGCAAAAGCCACCCGTCAGCATCTGCTCAGCGCGGGTGGACTTGCCACGACCAGCGTAAAAACCAGCCAGCAATGGGATGCTCCCAACGGCTGGGCGCCGCTGCAGTGGGTAGCCACCGAAGGTCTGCAAAATTACGGGCATAAAGATCTCGCCCTGGAAGTCAGCTTTCGCTTCCTGAGCACGGTGCAGAATCTCTACAACAAAGAGCAAAAGCTGGTTGAAAAATACGATGTGACCACCGGTGGCACGGGCGGTGGCGGCGGTGAATATCCACTTCAGGATGGCTTCGGCTGGACCAACGGCGTCACGTTGAAAATGCTGGATTTGCTTTGTCCGAAAGACAAACCCTGCGACAACGCGCCGGATAAACTGCCTTCGGCCACGCCCGGCCCGGTGACGGAAACGGCCAAACCTGCAGCAGATAAAACGGAGAGCTCACCTGCCTCGAGCCAGCCAGCGCCGTAACCTGCCCGCACAGACCACGGCATAATTGCCGCTTAATCATTTCATTTAAAACAACAAGCCCATGAAATCATCAGTGATTTCATGGGCTTTCATGCATTAAAAAACATCGTACATCTTGCACTTATAAATAATAACGATAACAATTCGCATTCGAAATCTCATTTAAGCCATGATTTCCCGTCGCATGCCGACGGAGGACTTCCATCAGGATGATGACCTCAATACTTCCGGATCAAAAAAATGATAAAGGTTTTTACCGTCAAGCGTTCCGCCTTACTCTGCGCGCTTGCTCTCATCGCCCCCTTTTCTTCATCGGCCGAAGAAACCCTGGTGGTCACCGCTAAACCTGCCGATACCGCAACCTCTCCTACGCTGGGCTACACCGCCACCACAACCCGTGGCGCGACCAAAACCGACGAACCGCTGATTACCACCGGGCAAAGCATTTCCGTCGTGACCCGTCAGCAAATGGAAGACCAGGGCTCGCAAACCATTAACAGCGCGCTGAACTATACCCCGGGCGTGTTTACCGGATTCTCCGGCGGTGCAACCCGCTACGATACCGTAGCATTACGGGGTTTTCATGGCGGTGACGTGAATAACATTTTTCTCGATGGCCTCCGGTTGATGAGCGATGCGGGCAGCTTTAACGTGGTCCAGGTCGATCCCTGGTTCCTCGAACGGCTGGATGTCATCAAAGGCCCCTCCTCCGCACTTTACGGCCAGACCGTGCCCGGCGGCCTGGTGATGGAAACGTCGAAACGTCCGCAGTTTGTTGAAGAAGGCCACGTCCGGGCGATGTACGGCAACCACAACACCAACGGGACAGCCTTTGATTACACCAACGCGATTAATGACCAGTGGGCCTTCCGTATCACCGGCCTGACAAAAAATAGCGATACACAGTATGAAAACACCCGTGACGAACGTTACGCTATTTCGCCGTCCCTGCTTTGGCAGCCGGATGATGCAACGTCTCTGGTGCTAAGAGCCTATCTGGAAAAAGATCCGTCCGGCGGCTACCACGGTTCTGTGCCGGGCGACGGCAGTCTTTACACCACAACGGGACGCAAGCTGGATACTGGATTTTCTGACGTACAACCAGGCGATGACGCCTTTAAGCGCCACCAGCAGATCTACAGCTACGAGTTTGCGCACGCCTTCAACGATGTCTGGTCGTTCCGCTCGAACGCCAGCTATACCCACTCTAATGTAGCACTGCGCCAGGCTTACCAAATTGGTTGGGCAGATACCGAGCATAACGAACTGTCGCGCTACTACAGCCGTGAAAACTCCTCGCTGGATGCATGGGCCATTGATAACCAGCTGGAAGCCGACTTCGCGACCGGCGACCTGCAGCATAAAGTGGTGCTCGGCGGTGAGTATCACCGGTTCACCAACGATCTGACGGACGGAACGGGCTACACCACCAACCTGAACCCGTGGACCGGCGTTTCTGGCGGCGTTGGCGGTTACTATTATTACGATCCACGTGACCCAAGCTACGCGACAATTAATCAGGGTCTGCTGGTGAAAGCGGGCCGCCGTCAGTACGAACAAACCGGGGCTTATCTGCAGGATGAGATGAAGTGGGACCGCTGGCATGTGACGCTGTCTGGCCGCTACGACCATCTGATCACCAAAAGCCACCTGGTGGCGACGGCTATCGATAGCGACGTAACGGATAACCGCACGGATAATCACTTCAGCGGCCGCGCTTCCCTGCTTTACGCCTTTGATAACGGTATTTCTCCGTATGTGAGCTATAGCCAGGCCGTCACGCCGCAGGTGCTTTCCGATGCTGAAGGCAAGCTGCTGAAACCGACAACCGCCGAACAGTACGAAGCCGGGGTGAAATACCAGCCAGCCGGCACAAGCGATCTGTATAGCGCCGCCGTGTACGATCTGACCCAGAAAGATGTGGGCAACCGTAACGTTCAGGGCGGCTATTTTGAACCGGCAGGCAAAGTGCATTCGCAGGGGCTTGAACTGGAGGCCCGTACTCAGCTAACGCCACGCCTGTCGACCATCGCCAGCTATACCCTCAACCGGGTACGCTACAAAGACGCCATTGACGGTAATGACGGCAACACGCCATACGTTACGCCTAATCAAATGGCGAGCCTGTGGAGCACGTTCAAAGCCGATTACGGCCTCAGCTTTGGGGCGGGCATTCGCTACATCGGCAAACAATGGGCCGACAACGAAAATACCCTGCGCGTGCCCTCCGTAACGCTGCTGGATGCGATGGTGCGGGCTGATATGGGCGCATGGACACCGACGCTGAAAGGTGCGTTTGTGCAGCTCAATGCCACCAACCTGACCGGACGCGATTATGTGGCGGGCTGCTACGGGACGGGCTATTGCTATTGGGGCGCAGAACGTTCAGTGATTGCGACAGTAGGGTATGATTTTTAATCTCGTCATAAAAAGCTAAATGTAAAAACGGCCCCGCAGGGCCGTTTTTTGTAATGAATGACTTTCTACCGTCGTACCATCCTGAAAATAGCCAGCACAATAATGGCGCCAATCACCGCCACAAAGAAACTTGGCCAGTTAAAACCGGTTACCGGTCCGCCAAGGTGCAATGCCGTCGCCACCCAACCGCCGACAACCGCGCCCACGATCCCCAGAATACAGGTGAGGATAATACCGCCGCCGTCTTTGCCAGGCATAATTAACTTAGCTACCACACCCGCGATAAGACCAAAAATAATCCAGGCCAGGATACCCATTTTAGAACGTCCTCTTCTACATTGTGAGCTTTAGCAGGCTCGCCTGAGGCGGTCTGCGCCGCGGCCAGCGGCCTGCTGTCAAAAAGAGTATAGTTCGGTTGCAAAAAAACGTGATGAATCTCACCTGGTTATGCGCATTTTCACAAAAAAATAGTCAGAAATTTGTATTAAGTTTTGTGCTGTTTTGCCGATAAGCTTCGTTACCACAACCTGAAAACACAACAAGGACTTGAGCCTTGAGTCACTATAACGATCAGTTCCTGAAGCAGTCTCCTCTGGCAGTATTAGGTGTGTTACGTGATTTACACAGACAGCAGGTTCCCGTCAGGCTGGAATGGTCTAACGGGCAGTTCATCAGCAAAATTCTCGATGTCTCGGCGGAGCGTTTAGTGCTGGACTTTGGCAGCCAGGCGCAGGAAAACCTTTCCGTGCAGAAGGCCAACGATATTGATTTCATCGCTGAAACGCAGGGGGCAAAAGTCGAATTCTCGCTGCCGGGCCTGAAAGCGACGGAATATCAAAATCTGCCGGCGTTTACCACGCCGCTGCCGCCATCGCTGTGGTTCGTTCAGCGCCGGGAATATTTCCGCATTACCGCGCCTACGCAGCCCCAGTACTATTGCCGCACCGAGCTTGCTGACGGTTCTCAGTTTGCCTTCCGGCTCTGCGACCTGTCTCTTGGTGGGATGGGCGCGCTGGTGGACGGCACGTTGCCGCCAGGCCTTGCGCCCGGCCTGCGTTTTGGCCGCGTAGAGATGGATCTCGTGGAATGGGGCAAGTTTTACTTTGATATGCAGCTGGTGATGGTTTCAGAGCGAAAAGTGGTGGACAGTAAAAATGAGACCATTTCTACTCCGCGCCTGAGTTTTCGTTTCTTAAACGTCAACCCGGCGGTCGAGCGCGAACTGCAAAAGATTATTTTCTCGCTGGAGCGGTCGGCCCGGGAAAAGGCCAGCCGCGTGAAATAGCTTAAATGGCGTTCATGGCCCGCGTGACCTTATACAGGTAGCGCGGTGCCTGTGGCGCAGGATGGTTGGTCGCTACATGCTGGTAAAATTCATCCGGACTCAGGCGATTAATTTTGTCAATTGCGGTCTGCCTGTCGGAATCAAAGGTTCTTAGTAGCGCCCCCGCCCCGTTCACGTAAGAAACAATCAGCGCGTACTGCATCACCTGCGGGTCATTGATTCCCCGTAAAATGCCGTGTTCCAGAATACTCAGATAAGCCGTGCCGATGTCGATATTACGCGCCGGCTCTCTCAGTTCGCTGTCAGATGGTTGCCCTCTGAAGCCCTGATTGCGATACACCTCTTTGCCCGCAGTGGAGCCTTTGATCTGCATCAGGCCGATGGCATTAGAGGCGCTAACCAGCTGTGGATTGCCGCCCGATTCTACCGCAATGATCGCCGTTATCAGTCTCGGACTAACGCCCCATTGCTGCCCGGAGAGTTCGGTCAGCGGCATCCAGTTCAGCGCCCGCTGGGTGGGGATCGTCGGATCCCACGGCGCCTGCTGCTGCGGAGAATGGCTGGAGCAACCGGCCAGGAATAGCACCAGAATGATAAACCCTCTTAATTTCACGCCTCTATCCTTATTGATGTGGCCGGCCATAACGGCGATGACAAGCGCCCTCGATAGCGGCATGATAACCAATTCATATTCAGCAAGGAAATGCCATGTCTCTGATTCATTTAATCGCCCCGTCCGGCTACTGTGTTAATCAACAGGCCGCGGCCAGGGGCATTCGTCGGCTGGAAGAGAACGGGCATCAGGTCGTCAATCAGCAGGCAGTGACCCGGCGTTTTCAGCGTTTTGCTGGCACCGACAGTGAGCGACTGGCAGAACTTAATCAGCTGGCGGCGCTGCCACCGGAAACGGACATTGTGCTGGCCGTGCGCGGAGGTTACGGCGTAAGCCGCCTGCTTGAGCACATTGATTTCTCACGTCTTGGGGCTTCGCTTCGCGCCCGGCCACACATTATCTGCGGTCACAGCGACTTCACCGCTTTCCAGATGGCCCTGCTGGCACAGTGCGGAGCCATCACTTTCAGCGGGCCAATGCTTGCCGGAAATTTTGGTGCCGAGGATATGGATGAATATACCTGGCGCCACTTCTGGCAGGCGCTCAGCGAACCGACGTTCACGCTCAGTTGGGAAAACGATGCGCCCGCGATGCTGGCCAGCGGCACGGTTTGGGGCGGCAATCTCGCGATGCTGATCTCCCTGGTCGGCACGCCGTTTTTGCCGCCAATAGACGGCGGTATTTTGGTCGTGGAGGACATCAACGAACATCCCTTCCGCGTTGAGCGTATGCTGCTGCAGCTTTACCATGCGGGTATTCTGTCACGCCAGAAAGCGATTATTTTAGGAAGTTTTAACGGTACAACCACGACGGATTACGATGCAGGATATACTTTTGAGGAAATGCGTAAAACGTTGCAACAGCGCCTGAACGTGCCTGTCCTTTCCGGCCTGCCTTTTGGACATGAACCACAAACCGTGACGCTGCCCCTCGGCGCGTATGGCGAGTTGGTCCACGACGGCGTCACCTCCCGACTGACGTTAAGTGGACACCCGGTACTTCGCTAAAGAAGCCCGATTTAAGCGCCCTTTTTGGGCGTTTGGGTAGCAGATGACATGTTACAATTCGACAACATAGACAAAGGAGACGAATGATTTTGGACGCAGGGGCGATTGTCAGTCTGTTTATTTTGGGTTCCGTTCTGGTAACTTGCAGTATCTTATTAAGTTCTTTCTCCTCTCGTCTGGGTATTCCCATTCTGGTTATCTTTTTGGCTATCGGTATGCTGGCCGGGATCGATGGCCTCGGCGGTATCCCGTTTGATAATTATCCCTTTGCCTACCTGATCAGTAACCTGGCGCTGGCGGTGATCCTGCTTGACGGCGGGATGCGAACCCAGGCGAGTTCGTTTCGCGTTGCGCTGGGCCCGGCGCTCTCGCTGGCAACCGTTGGCGTATTAATTACCTCCGGGCTGACCGGAATTGCCGCCGCCTGGCTGTTCAACCTCAACCTGATCGACGGCCTGCTTATTGGCGCCATTGTGGGTTCGACCGATGCCGCTGCGGTCTTTTCCCTGCTCGGTGGGAAAGGCCTGAACGAACGCGTAGGCGCGACGCTTGAAATTGAATCGGGCAGCAATGACCCGATGGCGGTGTTTCTCACCATTACGCTGATTGAGATGATCCAGCAACACCAGACCGGCCTGAGCTGGCTGTTCCTCGTGCACATCATTCAGCAATTTGGCCTGGGGATTGCGCTTGGTCTCGGCGGCGGCTATCTGCTGCTGCAAATGATTAACCGGATAACCCTCCCCCACGGGCTTTACCCGATGCTGGCCCTGAGCGGCGGGATTATGGTATTTGGCGTCACGACGGCGCTGGACGGCAGCGGTATTCTGGCGGTTTATCTGTGCGGCTTTGTCATGGGCAACCGCCCGATCCGCAACCGTTTCGGGATTCTGCAAACCTTCGACGGCCTGGCCTGGATGGCGCAAATCGGCATGTTCCTGGTGCTGGGTTTACTGGTGAATCCATCCGATCTGCTGCCGATTGCGGTGCCTGCTCTGCTGCTTTCCGCGTGGATGATCTTCTTTGCCCGTCCGCTGTCGATTTTTGCCGGGCTGCTGCCATTCCGTGGATTTAACCTACGCGAGCGCGTATTTATCAGCTGGGTTGGGCTGCGAGGTGCAGTGCCTATCATCCTGGCGGTGTTCCCGATGATGGCCGGGCTGGATAATGCCCGCCTGTTCTTCAACGTGGCCTTCTTTGTGGTGCTAGTGTCTCTGTTGCTCCAGGGCACATCGCTGGGCTGGGCCGCCAAAAAAGCCAAAGTCGTGGTGCCGCCTGTCGGCTGGCCCGTTTCCCGCGTAGGCCTGGATATTCATCCTGACAATCCGTGGGAACAGTTTGTCTACCAGCTAAGCGAAGAGAAATGGTGCGTGGGTGCCGCCCTGCGCGATCTGCATATGCCAGAAGAAACGCGCATTGCTGCGCTGTTCCGCGATAACGCGCTGCTTCACCCAACGGGCAGCACTCGCCTAAGAGAAGGCGATGTACTTTGCGTTATTGGCCGGGAGCGCGATCTTCCTGCGCTGGGGAAACTGTTCAGCCAGTCGCCACCGGTGGATTTAGATCAGCGTTTCTTTGGCGACTTTATTCTGGAAGCCAGCGCCCAGTTCTCCGACGTGGCGACCATATACGGCCTGACGCTGGATGAAGAAGTGGATACCCAGCAATCGTTAGGTGATTTTGTGCTGGGGATGCTTGGCGGCGCACCGGTTGTTGGCGACCAGGTGGAGTTTGCCGGGATGATTTGGACAGTGGCCGAGAAAGAAGACAACCTGGTGCGTAAGATTGGTGTCCGGGTGGCCGAGGAAGAAGAGGAGTAGTTTCCCCTCTCCCCGGCCCTCTCCCTGAGGGAGAGGGGGAAAACAAATGACGGAAACCTTCTTTATTCCCTCTCCTTCTGGGAGAGGGTTAGGGTGAGGGTAAAAAAACAAAACCTATACTGCGGTTTGCGAGGTGACAACCAAACTGCCTCTCGAGAGAAGCATGGACATTAACTCACCACCACCGGCACTCGCGGCGCTAACGCGCACATCAGCTCATAGCCAACCGTGCCGGCGGCGCTGGCGACATCGTCAATTTTGACATTTTTGCCCCACAGCTCAACCGGACTGCCGATACCGGCCTGCGGGCAAGGCGTCAGGTCTACAGCGATCATATCCATCGACACTTTACCCACCAGGCCGGTCATGACGCCATCCACCATGACAGGCGTACCGTCTGGCGCAATGCGCGGGTAGCCGTCCGCATAACCACCAGCCACAATCCCAATTCGCTGCTCGCCGCTGGCGGTGTAGCGGCTGCCATAGCCCACGGTATCGCCAGCCTTCAGGTTCTGAATGCCGATAATTTCGCTGCTCAGCGTCATTACCGGCTGAAGGCCGCTGGTAGCGACATCCTGCCATTGCCCGCTCGGAGAAGCCCCGTACAGGATTATCCCTGGCCGAACCCAGTCAAAGTGCGCTTCCGGGTGCCATAGCGTAGCCGCCGAGTTTGACAGAGAGCGAGGGGCATCAATGCCCTCCGCCGCCTGTTCAATGCGTTTCATAGGCTCAATAATGCCTTCTGGCTGCTCGGCATCGGCAAAATGCGCCATCAGGGTTAGTTCACCCACATTCGGGATGGAACGAAGTTTTTGCCAGATGCCGTGCACGCGATCGGGCGTAAACCCGAGGCGATTCATCCCGCTGTTGATTTTGAGATAAACATCCAGCGGCGCGCTCAGCTTCGCGTTGGCTATCGCCTTCACCTGCCAGTTACTGTGCAGGCTTGTGGTCAGCCGGTATTTGTCGAACAGCCCCAGCTCATCGGCATGGAAGAACCCTTCCAGCATTAGAATCGGCCCTTTCCAGCCGCGCTCACGCAGCAAAATGGCCTCTTCAAGATTCAGCATGGCAAAACCATCTGTCGCGCCTAACGCCGACCAGATACGGTCGAGACCGTGGCCGTATGCATTGGCCTTAACGACCGACCAGACACGTGAACACGGGGCGGCTCTGCGCACCACTTCTAGATTATTGCGCAGCGCGCTGAGATCCAGCGTCGCTACCACAGGACGGGACATGACGGCTCCTTTTAGTTATGTGCGCCATGAAGGTGGCGGGGGCTCAATGGCGTAAAGCCAGGCGCGTAGCGTGCGATGCCTAAATCCTCGCTTGGGATAGCCGGAGTCCGCCCTGAGATCAGGTCGCTCAGCATCTGGCCTGAACCGCAAGCCATTGTCCAGCCCAGGGTGCCGTGCCCGGTATTAAGCCAGAGATTTTTGAACGGCGTACGTCCCACAATTGGCGTCCCGTCCGGGGTCATCGGACGTAGTCCGGTCCAGAACGTTGCCTGCTCTACGTGCCCGCCGCGCGGATAGAGATCCCTGACGACCATTTCCAGCGTTTCACGGCGAGGCTGCAGCAGTTCAGTGTTAAAGCCGACGATTTCCGCCATGCCTCCCACACGGATGCGGTTGTCAAAGCGGGTAATAGCGATCTTGTAGGTCTCATCCAGAATGGTTGAAACCGGCGCTCCCTGTTCGTCGGCAATAGGAATGGTCAAGGAGTAACCTTTTAAAGGATAGACCGGAATATCGGCGATACCCTTGAGCAGGCCTGTGGAATAAGAGCCGAATGCCACGACGTAGGCATCGCCCTTCACCACTTCCTGGCCGCACTGTACACCGCAGATTTGCTGGTTGTCGTACAGCAGACGGTCCACCGGCGTATTGAAGCGGAACTCAACGCCCGCTTCCGCCGCCATCCGCGCCAGGTTTTGGGTAAACAGCTGGCAGTCACCGGTTTCATCGTTCGGTAAACGCAGGCCACCGGTCAGCTTATGGGCCACGTCCGCCAACGCGGGCTCAACGCGATTGAGCTGGCTGGCTTCCAACAGCTCATACGGTACGCCCGCGTCTTTCAATACGGCGATGTCTTTGGCCGCGCTTTCATACTGCTGCTCGGTACGGAACAGCTGCAGCGTGCCACCCTGTCGGCCTTCATACTGGATGCCGGTGGTGTGGCGCAATTCTTTCAGGCAATCGCGGCTGTATTCTGCCAGGCGCACCATGCGGCCTTTGTTTTCCATGTAATGCCGGGTATCGCAGTTGCGCAGCATCTGCCACATCCACTTCAGCTGGAACTGGGTTCCGTCGAGGCTGATGGCCAGCGGCGCGTGGCGCTGGAACATCCACTTAATGGCTTTTAACGGGACGCCCGGTGCCGCCCACGGGGCAGCATACCCCGGAGAGATCTGCCCGGCGTTGGCAGCGCTGGTTTCCTGCGCCGGCCCTGATTCGCGATCGATGACGGTGACTTCATGCCCGGCCTGACGTAAATACCAGGCGCTCGCCACGCCGACGACACCACTTCCCAGCACCACAACACGCATATCTGCTCCGCAATTAGCTAAAAGAATAATCTTCTGATTACATATTGATAACTCAGTTGAATATGTTATTCAACATATGGCTTTATTATGGTGACTAAACTCACAAAGCTGCCCGCCAGTGCTGGAACGGGATAATTAGCATCTCCTGTACGGGAAAACATTTTCGTCAAAATAAAATGCTGCGTGACGGGCTAAAACCCCGCTATTGAGATCAATAAATCGCGAAGAAAAAATTTTACTTGTCGGCGCTATCTTTCAGGAGTTGTCTATTCTTGAGAGTGAGGCTTTCCATCCAGAGAAAGTCGAAAACAATGAGGGCGCGCTGATGGCTAACGTAACTGATTTCGCCACAAAGGATCCCACCCGTCTGAGTGACGGGCCCGACTGGACGTTTGAGCTACTGGACATCTACCTGGCCGAGATTGACCGGGTAGCAAAGCTCTACCGGCTGGACACCTATCCCCACCAGATTGAGGTCATTACCTCAGAACAGATGATGGACGCGTATTCCAGCGTCGGGATGCCGATTAACTATCCGCACTGGTCTTTTGGCAAAAAATTCATCGAAACCGAGCGCCTGTACAAGCACGGGCAGCAAGGGCTGGCGTATGAAATTGTCATCAACTCTAATCCCTGCATTGCCTATTTGATGGAAGAGAACACCATCACCATGCAGGCGTTAGTGATTGCGCATGCCTGTTACGGGCATAACTCTTTCTTTAAAAACAACTACCTGTTCCGCAGTTGGACGGATGCCAGCTCGATAATCGACTACCTGATTTTCGCCAAAAACTACATTACGCAGTGTGAAGAGCGTTACGGCGTTGATGAGGTGGAGCGCCTGCTGGACTCCTGCCACGCGCTGATGAACTACGGCGTGGACCGCTATAAACGCCCGCAGAAGATATCCCTGCAGGAGGAGAAAGCGCGCCAGAAAAGCCGGGAAGAGTATCTGCAGAGCCAGGTGAATACGCTCTGGCGCACGCTGCCGCGTAAGGAAGAGGAAAAAACCGCAGAATCCGCCCATCGCTTCCCTTCGGAGCCGCAGGAAAATCTGCTGTATTTTATGGAGAAGAATGCCCCGCTGCTGGAGCCGTGGCAGCGTGAGATCCTGCGTATTGTGCGCAAGGTGAGCCAGTATTTTTACCCGCAAAAACAGACCCAGGTGATGAACGAGGGCTGGGCTACTTTCTGGCACTACACCATTCTCAATCATCTGTATGACGAGGGCAAAGTCAGCGACCGCTTTATGCTGGAGTTTTTGCACAGCCATACCAACGTGGTGTTCCAGCCACCCTATAACAGCCCGTGGTACAACGGCATTAACCCCTACGCGTTGGGGTTTGCCATGTTCCAGGATATCAAACGAATTTGCCAGTCACCGACCGAAGAAGACCGCTACTGGTTCCCGGATATTGCCGGTAAAGACTGGCTGGAAACGCTGCATTTCGCCATGCGTGACTTCAAGGATGAAAGCTTTATCAGTCAGTTCCTGTCACCTAAGCTGATGCGCGACTTCCGCCTGTTCACCGTGCTGGACGATGACCGCAATAATTACCTGGAAATTTCGGCCATCCACAACGAAGAGGGTTACCGGGAAATACGTTCTCAGCTGTCGGCCCAGTACAACCTGAGCAACCTCGAGCCGAACATTCAGGTCTGGGATGTGGATTTGCGCGGGGATCGTTCGCTAACGCTGCGCTATATCCCGCACAATCGCGCCCCGCTGGACAAGGGCCGCCGGGAAGTGCTCAAGCATGTGCATCGCCTGTGGGGCTTTGACGTCGTGCTGGAGCAGCAAAATGCGGATGGCAGCGTGGAACTGCTGGAGCGCTGCCCGCAGCGGAACCCGCTGTAAGAGTAAAAAAAACGCTTCCCTCGGGAAGCGTTTTTTATTCTGGCTAGCGACTGTGCATCGCCAAATCACCGGGCAGATTTTTCTGCATACGGTGCCAAATCTCGCCGCTCTCGCGACCGTAGTTACGCACGGTATCAAAGACCTGCTCGTGAAGCCCCTGCTGGCAGATTTCGGCCAGGCGGTGGTAGAAACCCAGCGCCAGGCTACGAGCTTCAGGATTAGAGAAGTAGTGACGCCCGATGCGGGTGTACAGCCCTTTCATCCCGTTCAGGATCAGCCCATAAATCGGGTTACCGGACGCAAACGCCAGGCCGCGGAAAATGTTGTAGTCCAGCTCGGCAAAGGCGTCCGCGTGGTCTTCAACTTTGTTAGCGGTGGCCAGCACTTCCTGCGCTTTATCTGGATACTGACGAATCGCCGTACGAATAAATATCGTGGAGATATTGGTTCGCACCGAAAGCAGATTATCAATCAGCTGCGGCACGCTGTCGTGATCGAGACGGGCCAGCGTTTCCAGTATGTTTAAGCCTGAGGTTTCCCAGAAATTGTTCACCCGCGTTGGCTTCCCGTGCTGAATTGTCAGCCAGCCGTCACGAGCAAGACGCTGAAGCACTTCACGTAATGTGGTACGCGTAACGCCAATCAGTTCTGAAAGTTCACGCTCTGCCGGCAGGATGGAACCCGGCGGAAAACGGCTGTTCCAGATACTTTCTATAATATATTCTTCCGCGAAACCCGCTGGGCTCTGCGCCTTAATGACCATAGTAAGATTTCCATTACTCAGGTTTTGCAAATTGGACTCATCATACCAGATGCCATGCGCGCCAGATAGCGGGGGCGACGCGCAAATGCGGGATCGGCGTTGAATTTTGACGATAAACGCCTTAACTCAGGATTTCCTTCGGCTTGATCGCATGCCCCATAAACGAGTAACCTGAAGCGTTATCTTTCTAAACATCAACATAATACAACGGATAATGGTAACTATACGATGGAAATGTCCTTTGGGCGGGCGTTGTACCGCAACTTTCTGGGTCAATCACCTGACTGGTACAAACTGACGCTGATCCTCTTTTTAGTGGTTAATCCGCTGGTCTTTTGGTTCGTCAGCCCGTTTATCGCGGGGTGGATGCTGGTTGTGGAGTTTATTTTTGCGCTGGCGATGGCGCTGAAATGCTACCCGCTGCTGCCGGGCGGCCTGCTGGCCATTGAAGCCGTGCTGGTCGGCATGACCAGCCCCGATCACGTTCGCGCTGAGATCGCTTCAAACCTCGAAGTCCTGCTGCTGCTGATGTTTATGGTGGCCGGGATTTACTTCATGAAGCAGCTTCTGCTGCTGCTTTTCACCCGCCTGCTGCTGGGGATCCGGTCCAAAATTGCGCTGTCGCTGGCTTTCTGCGTCGCCGCCGCGTTTCTTTCCGCCTTCCTGGATGCCTTAACGGTTGTGGCCGTTGTCATTAGCGTGGCCGTGGGCTTCTACAGCATTTATCACCGCGTGGCCTCCGAATCGCAGGATGACAGCAACGTTCAGGACGACAGCCATATTCGAACCGACAGCCGGGAGGTTCTTGAGCAGTTCCGCGCTTTCCTGCGCAGCCTGATGATGCACGCTGGCGTCGGCACCGCGCTGGGCGGCGTAATGACCATGGTTGGCGAGCCGCAGAACCTGATCATTGCTAAAAATGCGGGCTGGCACTTCGGCGATTTCTTCCTGCGCATGATGCCGGTGACCGTGCCGGTGCTGATTTGTGGCCTGCTCACCTGCGTGCTGCTGGAGCGTTTTAAAGTATTCGGCTACGGGCAAACGCTGCCAGAAAAAGTACGCGGGATCCTGTATGACTTTGACGCCCAGAGCACGAAGAAACGAACGAAGCAGGACAAGATGAAGCTGCTGATTCAGGCGCTGATTGGCGTCTGGCTGATTATCGCTCTGGCCTTGCATCTGGCAGAAGTCGGCCTGATTGGCCTGTCGGTGATTATTCTGGCGACATCACTTTGTGGCGTTACCGACGAGCATGCTATCGGCAAAGCCTTTACCGAAGCGCTGCCGTTTACCGCCCTGCTGACCGTTTTCTTCACCATCGTGGCGGTTATCATCGACCAGCATCTGTTCGGCCCGATAATTCAGTACGTGCTCGATGCCTCTCCGCACGCCCAGCTGTCGCTGTTTTATATCTTTAACGGCCTGCTATCCTCGATTTCCGACAACGTCTTTGTCGGCACTGTTTATATCAACGAGGCGAAAACTGCGCTGCAGAATGGCGCCATCAATATGCAGCAGTTTGAACTGCTGGCGGTGGCGATCAATACCGGCACTAACCTGCCCTCGGTGGCAACGCCGAACGGCCAGGCGGCCTTCCTGTTCCTGCTGACGTCAGCACTGGCACCGTTGATTCGCCTCTCTTACGGCCGCATGGTTGTGATGGCGCTGCCCTACACGCTGGTGCTGACCCTTGTGGGCCTGCTGTGCGTGGAATATACCTTAACGCCTGCTACGCAATGGATGCTGGACAGCGGCTGGCTAGTGACGCCTGATACGCTGCTTGCACCGCACTAAGGCAATTTGACGGGAAGTCCGCTTCCCGTTACAAATTTTTTCCTTATAAACATCCGATTACTACGTTATTTTCATCTGCGCTACTGGCGCAAAAAGGGAATTGGTTTACACTGCCGATTCTACGCATGCTGCAGGGAAACTGATTATGTTGCGATATTTAAACCAATGCTCTCTTGGGCGCACCGCCTGGCTGCTTTTGGCCTTTACGGCATTTGCGCTTGAGATGGTGGCATTGTGGTTCCAGCACGTTATGGGGCTGAAACCTTGTGTGATGTGCATTTATGAACGTTGTGCGCTGTTTGGCGTGATGGGCGCTGGTATCGTGGGCGCGATAGCCCCTAAAAGCCCGCTGCGCTATGGCGCCCTGGCCATCTGGCTGTACAGCGCAGGGAAAGGCGTACAGCTGGCATGGGAGCACACCATGCTGCAGCTTCACCCTTCTCCGTTTGTGACCTGTGATTTCTTCGCTCGTTTCCCAAGCTGGCTGCCGCTGGATAAATGGCTGCCGCAGGTTTTCGTTGCGAGCGGTGACTGCTCCGTTCGCCAGTGGGAATTCCTGTCGCTGGATATGGTCCAGTGGCTGCTCGGGATCTTCGCCGTGTTCCTGATTATTGCGGTGCTGGTGTTGATTGCTCAGTTCTTCAAACCTAAGCGTCGCGATCTGTTTGGCCGCTAAGTTAGCAAGTGCCCGATAGTAATAACCCACCTTTCGGTGGGTTATTTTTTTCAGGAATGATCGCGCCGGTACAACGCCCATTCATCAATTCTTTCCCCGCCAGGCAGCAGGCAGTCACTTCTTTCGCCCTCAGGCGTTTTCACGCTGACAGATTTCCCACCTTTGGCCTGGCAATAAACCGAAGCCGGATTCGCCATGCCCACGCTATGCGGAGGCTTCGGTGCCTCACGCTCTGCCGTCGCACAGCCGCTGAGTAGCAATATACCCATGATAGTTGCTAGTTTTTTCATTTTTCCTCCTCTGAAAAGTGAAGTATACGCCGGAGAGATAAAAAAACCGCAGAAAGACAAAAAGTGCGTTCAGTTTTTTATTACGTACTCTTAGTCGAAGGAAGCAATAAACCTTTCGTGCAAAACGCTGAGGTTATTATGCGTAGATAAAATTTTCGCCCAGGATTAAGCGTCTAAGGATTGATATAAAGTCGCCCCTCAATCATATCTAAAATCACCTTACGCTCCCGCATGAAATTCATTCCCAGCAAACCGTCGAAATCAATTTCTTCGGGAGTCGGGCTACTGGAAACAATAGCCAAATTGTTGCTAGTCCTGCCTTCATTATCTGTAATACTGAGTTCCGCTACTCTGCAGTCTAAGTTGGATGCCTCTGGCTCAAGGGTTTTGCACCCTGAAAAAAGTGTGTTTTCTGGTAGTCGGTCTGAGAAGAGAAGTGAGTGGCTGGCACCAGTATCTACAATCAAATGCAAAGGCGTTGCTCCGACAAATGCAGTAACACGTAAGCCCGATTCCGTTTGCTCTACCGGATAGAACGACCACTTATTAACTTCCGATGGAAGTGAGTCCAACACCTGCAACCGGTCATTTTTAAAGTCGATTAAAACCCGACGGTCGTGAAAAATGCCAAGCCCCAAAACTTCATTTGTAGGCACATCTCCACCCAGGTTGAAGCCCCATGGCTTGAGCGCTACCGCCTCAACGTCATCGAAAGGAACATCAGAAATAGTTAATTGATGAATTTTCCAGGACGGGGTAATACTTTCCCCACCGGATACATCGATCATCCGACGAGGGGCTTTCTGAGTAACTTTTAGTCCGAAATTAGCAACCAGGGTGTCCAGATTATGTTTATAAAGATGTAAACCCTCTCCACTCCCGGTATCCAACATTAACGTATGAAATCTATTATTTATTCGGACATCTGCTAATGGCAGTCCTCGCTCATCATATCGCAATCGCCAGACATCAGCGGGGGCGCTAGCCATGCAAACATCAGAGAAAAAAAGTATTAACAAGGGGAGGCATTTTACCATGATTTAATGTCCGTATTTTTCATAAGCAAAGAGATTCAAATAAAGAGTTCTGCCAGCCATTGGTTTTAGGCAGGGCTGAGTGAATTGTATTGATTGTAGGTTACAGCGACCTGAAAACAAAAACTCATGGGCAAGCTATGGGTTTAACTTACTAAGATAGTGGGACCGTAATAACCACCAAACACAAACAAAAAAGCCACCGGAGTTAACCAGTGGCCTGTTGAGTGCGGGAACGAATTCGAACTTTATAGCAGCGTAAATGGGGCATACTTTGCGCAGAGGATTTACAACGTTTACGTAAAATGGATGAACAACGGCGATCGGATGAGCGTTTTGAGCGCTAATTTTACTGAAGATGACCCACTCATGCCCCAGGCACAAACCCAGTAAGGCAAATCCCCTTTCAAATCAAAGAATCAATCCGCCCACTCTGGCTTGTTGAGAATGTGATCCTGCCAGTCGCGGACCTCAGACTCTTTCACCGCAATATGACGCACGGAAATGCGTTCGCCGTGCATGGCGGCTTTTGAGCCGGTAATCAGCGGATGCCATTCTGGCAGCGGTTTACCTTCGGCTAACAGACGGTAGGCGCAGGTGTGCGGCAGCCACTCAAAAGTCGGCAGATTGTCGCGAGTGAGTTTGATGCAGTCCGGCTCGTACTCAAAGCGGCGGGCGTAATTTTTGCACTGACAGGTTTTGAGGTTGAGCTGCTTACACGCGACGTTGGTGAAATAAATCTCGTCGGTGTCTTCGTCCATCAGCTTATGCAGGCAGCACTGGCCGCAGCCATCGCACAGGGATTCCCACTCGGCGTCGCTCATTTCGTCGAGAGTTTTACTTTGCCAAAAAGGAGTGGGTGTCATAGCGGTTCCTGCATTTAAAATTAAGCTGCACCTTATAAACAGTCTGACACCCGGATGCAAGTTTTGCCGCCCTGAAGCGGCAAATTGTTTATAAAACGCGCGTCGTCAGGCTGTGACCGGCAAAGCTCACTTCCAGCTCATCGCCGCTAAGCAACGGGCCTACGCCTTCCGGTGTACCGGTCAGGATCACATCCCCCGCCCGCAGGGTGAAGAACTTGCTCATATAGGCAATCAACGGCACGATCTTGTGGATCATGTCTTCGGTATTGCCCTGCTGACGAACTTCACCGTTGATCTTCAGCTCCAGCGGGGTGTTTTGCGGATCGTGAGTGAACTGTGCCGCAGGGATAAACCCGGAGATTGGGCAAGAGTTATCGAAGCCCTTGGCTTTTTCCCACGGCTGGCCTGCTTTTTTCAGTTTGGCCTGCAGATCCCGCAGCGTGAGGTCCAGCGCAACGCCATAGCCGGCAATGGCTTTCTGCACGTGTTCTTCGCTTGCCTGTTTGAGGGTTGAGCCAATCAGAATTGCCAGCTCTACCTCATGATGCACGGAGCCAAATTCCTGTGGTAACGCCAGCGGCTGGCGAATATCGCACAGGGCGCTTTCAGGTTTGATAAACACCACCGGCTCGTCCGGCGTCGCACTGCCCATCTCTTTAATATGTTTGGCATAGTTGCTGCCAACACAGACTACCTTGTTTACCGGAAAATCCAGCAGCGCACCCTGCCAGTTATGATGTTGATACATGCCTTTCCTCTGTGTCGTGTGTGTTAACTGCCTTTGATACTAGATAAAAAATTCCCCGCTGAATACCGGGGAAGTGTTTCTAAGCGTGCTTTATCGGGCAATGGCATCCGCCATTTTGCCGATACTAATGGCAAAGTAGTAAGAACGGTTCCAGTGCATCAGGGTGCGGAAATTGTTATAGACCAGGAACGAGCGTGCCAGGCCATCGTCTGGCTTCACCAGCCAGGCTTTTTGTGACGACACCGGGAGATGTGTTCCTTTAGGCAGCGTTACCCCTAGTTTTTTCCACTGGGCCACGGACTTGCCCTGCCCCGGACGTGTTCCAGGCAGTGAACTATTAAAGCCAGCGGGCAACTTCACCTCATAGCCCCACGCTCCGCCACGCTGCCAGCCTTCTACCGCCAGGTAGTTTGCCGTGGAAGCGAAAACGTCGCGGGTATTATTCCAGATATCAATTTTGCCGTCGCCATCGCCGTCTTTGCCGTAGCGCAGCAGCGAACTCGGCATAAACTGGTTCTGCCCCATCGCCCCGGCCCATGAACCTTTCATCTGCGCCGCGCTGACATCGCCCCGCTGAATGATTTTCAGCGCCGCCATCAGCTCATGGGTAAAAAATGCTTCCCGGCGCCCCTCAAAAGCTAGCGTCGCCAGGGCAGAAATGACATCTTCTTTGCCCTGCAGCTTGCCGAAGTGACTTTCCATTGCCCACAGGGCGACGATGTAGCGACTTTGAACGCCACTTTTCGCACTAACCTTTTCCAGCTCTGCCCGATGCTGGCGGGCCAGGCTACGCGCCTGTTTGATTTTGGCGGGGGTGATAACGCGGTTTAAATAGTCATCGAGCGTTATTTTCTTTTCCAGCTGATTGCGATCGGATTGAATGACCCGATCAACAAAATGAATATTGGCAAAGGCTTTTGCCAGTGTCGCATTGCTGATGCCCTCAGCTCTGGCTTGTTGCTTTAACTTTTCGACGTAAACCGGGAATTCAGCGGGGTTGCGCCCTTGTTCAGCCAGCGTGGTGGTTTCAGGTGTGCGGCTTTGTGGAACTGAGGCGGCTGCGGGAGCCGCCTCGACATGGGGGAGATAACCTGCCCCACTGGCAAGTATTAAGACGCTGAAGGTATAACGCAAAGCTGCATTTTTCATCATCATTTCTTCAATAATGTGTTTCACACATTTTCCGTGTGAATACAGAGAAAAGATTTACCTTCAGTCTGAAAGTTATTTTTTAGGACTCTTTTCCAGGTGCATTGTCAGCAAGCTTTCTACCGGAGGCGGAATCTGTAAATAATAGCCCTCAGTTTCCAGCGCCTGTTTCACTTTATCCAAATCGGCATTGGCTAGTTTTTTGCTGCCGTCCAGCGGCAACAGCATCGACAGTACCGGTTTGCCAAAGCCTTTCATCAGCTCTTCCGGCACTCGGGAAAAATCGTCTTTTTTTTCGACATAAAGATATGTCTGGTCACGCTTAGTACTTCGGTAGATCACACAAAACATTTTTTTTACTCTATTTTCGCCAGCGAGTGGCTTGCCTGAATATAAGCTGGACTATAACATGCCTGGTGTACTTCGGAATATCGTCCCACAATAGTGGGGATTGAAACTGAATTGAGTAAGGCCAGGATGTCAAACACGCCAATCGAGTTAAAGGGCAGCAGTTTTACCTTATCTGTGGTTCATTTGCATGATGCACAACCTGAGGTTATTCGCCAGGCTCTGGAAGATAAAATCGCCCAGGCTCCCGCATTCTTAAAGAATGCCCCGGTGGTCGTTAACGTCGCCAGTCTCGATGGTTCCGTCAACTGGAAGAAAGTACAACAGGCCGTCACCGCAACCGGCCTGCGCGTGGTGGGTATCAGCGGCTGTAAAGATGAGGCCTTAAAGGCTGAAATTGAACGCGCTGGCCTGCCCTTGCTGACTGAAGGGAAAGAAAAGGTCGCAAGAACGCCAAAAGCCGCGCCTGCTGAGCCCGTGGTGGTCACCGCGCCAGATGTTACACCGATCACAAAAACGCGTTTAATTGATGCTCCGGTCCGTTCCGGGCAGCGCATTTATGCGCCAAACTGTGACTTGATTGTGACCAATCACGTCAGCGCCGGTGCAGAACTGATAGCAGATGGTAATATTCATATTTACGGCATGATGCGTGGCCGTGCGCTGGCTGGTGCAAGCGGCGATCGTGATGCACAAATATTTTGTACTAACCTGGTAGCAGAGCTTGTCTCTATTGCGGGCGAGTACTGGCTGAGCGAGCAGATCCCAGCCGATTATTATGGAAAAGCGGCTCGCCTGAATCTGGCGAGTGGTGCGCTCTCCGTTCAATCTTTGAATTAAGCCCTTTTAACAAGGAAATCCTTTATGGCACGCATTATTGTTGTTACATCGGGTAAAGGGGGCGTCGGTAAGACCACGTCCAGCGCGGCCATCGCTACGGGGCTGGCCCAAAAGGGAAGAAAAACCGTCGTTATTGATTTCGACATTGGCCTGCGTAACCTTGACCTGATCATGGGCTGCGAACGCCGCGTTGTGTACGATTTCGTTAACGTTATTCAGGGCGATGCCACGCTGAATCAGGCGCTTATCCGCGATAAACGCACTGAACAGCTCTATATCCTGCCTGCTTCACAAACCCGCGATAAAGACGCACTGACCCGCGAAGGCGTGGCCAAAGTGTTGGAAGACCTGAAAAACATGGACTTCGAGTTTATCGTGTGTGATTCCCCGGCAGGTATCGAAACCGGCGCGCTGATGGCGCTGTACTTTGCGGATGAAGCAGTGATCACCACCAACCCGGAAGTTTCCTCGGTGCGTGACTCAGACCGAATTCTCGGCATTCTGTCGTCCAAATCCCGCCGCGCTGAAAACGGTGAAGAGCCGATTAAAGAGCATTTATTGCTGACCCGCTACAACCCAGGTCGCGTCAATAAAGGCGATATGCTGAGCATGGAAGATGTGCTCGAAATTCTGCGCATTCCGCTGGTTGGCGTTATCCCGGAAGACCAGTCAGTGCTGCGTGCGTCCAACCAGGGCGAGCCGGTGATTCTTGACGGTGAATCGGATGCAGGCAAAGCCTACGCCGATACCGTGGAACGCCTGCTCGGCGAAGAACGCCCTTTCCGCTTCATTGAAGAAGAGAAGAAGGGTTTCCTGAAACGCCTGTTCGGAGGATAAGTTATGGCATTACTCGACTTTTTTCTGTCACGAAAAAAGAACACCGCCAACATCGCGAAAGAGCGTTTACAGATCATCGTAGCTGAGCGTCGCCGTAGCGATGCGGAACCGCATTACCTGCCGCAGCTGCGCAAGGACATTCTCGACGTGATTTGCAAGTACGTGCAAATCGACCCGGAAATGGTCAGCGTCCAGCTTGAGCAGCGGGATGGGGATATTTCGATTCTGGAGCTGAACGTGACGCTCCCGGAAGCGGAAGAAGCCAGTAAGTCGGCATGAATAAAAAACCCCCTGCATTTGTCAGGGGGTTTTATTTTTCTGCGGCCACTTAACGTGTATTAAGACCCTTCTCGTTGCAGCCCGCAAATATAATTCAGCCTGAGAACAATACTGTAATTATTCCCAGATCATATCAACAATCAGTATTCCGCCAGCAATTTCGTTAACGCTTCTGCCATTAATTCTGCCCGCCAGCCGCTAATTAATTCCGGCATGACGTTTTGCGGCTTCAATTTCCAGTGCCAGTTTAACAGCTGATTGATTTGGCGCCGGGAGGCCAGTAATTCGGCGCTCAGCCCTTTTGCCTCGCTCACTTCCTGCACCAGGGCTTTAATGGCCTTAAACACTTTGCGGTAGCCCGGCATATCCACCAGGTTTTGCAGCGGCTGCGGCAGCTCGCTCTCCGGCAGCGCCTGCGCCTCGGCCACCAGGGCGATAAGCGTCTTACCGTGGAAGCGAATTTCACTGCCGCTCAGGCCAAGCGAGTCCAGTTCGCCCAGCGAGCCGGGCATGTATCTCGCTACCTGCCACAGGTTTTCTTCGCGAACGACAAAGTTCACCGCCATGTCGCGCTCGCGGGCTTTACGCAAGCGCCAGGCCGCCAGCTTCTTGAGGCAGGCCAACTGTCGGGTACGCAGCTGCCAGGCGTTGCCTATTTCGCGCCAGGCCTCTTCCGGATCAAGCTGATCGCGGCGGCGGGAGCACATCAGATGGCACTCATCGAGAGCCGCGTTGATCCAGCCTGCCGCTTCCGTTTCGGCCATCAGTTTCTCAGCGATAGGCAGCAAATAAAGTACGTCAGCCGCAGCATATTCACACTGCCGCTCGGTGAGCGGACGCGCCAGCCAGTCGGTACGGGATTCGCTTTTATCCAGCGCAATGCCGGTGTAGGACTCAACAATGGTGGCAAAGCCGCAAGACAGCGGGCGGCCAGTGAAGGACGCCAGAATCTGCGTATCAATAAACGGATCTGGCAGCATGCCAAAGGCATTCAGGAAGACTTCGAGATCTTCACTGCCCGCGTGCAGATATTTGCTTGTATCCGGATCCTGCAGCAAGGCTTTGAAAGGCGACCAGTCGCTGATGGTTAAAGGATCGATCAACGAAACCTGCTGACCGTCATAAAGCTGGATAAGTCCCAGTTGAGGGTAGTAGGTACGGGTACGAACAAACTCGGTGTCCAGCGCCAGCGCGGGGAATTGACGGGCGGCCTGGCAAACGGCGGCCAGCCCTTCATCGGTAGTGATCATCTGGTAAGTCAAATTCAGTTCTCTTAGGTTGCGCCCATAAAAAATGCCGGCGAACCGGCATCAGGACGAGTGACTTGGAGCTCAGGCGTTATTGTTGCCTGTCTTGCCCGCTTCGTCACGCAGTTCTCGTCGTAAAATTTTCCCGA
Source organism: Cedecea neteri (assembly GCF_000758325.1). NCBI lineage: Bacteria > Pseudomonadati > Pseudomonadota > Gammaproteobacteria > Enterobacterales > Enterobacteriaceae > Cedecea > Cedecea neteri. The sequence goes on from NZ_CP009459.1 coordinate 3,742,695, forward strand.
CGTTCGATTTTGGCAGTTCCGTGCGGAATTCAATCAGTTTCGGCACTTTGTAGCCAGTTAACTGACGACGGCAGAAGGCGATAAGCGCCTCTTCCGTTAGCGCGGGATCTTTTTTCACCACAAAGATTTTCACCTGCTCACCGGTCACCCCGGCAGGAACCCCCACCGCAGCGACTTCAAGCACGCCTTCGTTCTGCATCACCACGTCTTCAATTTCGTTCGGATAAACGTTGAAGCCGGAAACGAGGATCATGTCTTTTTTGCGGTCAACGATGTTCATGAAGCCTTCTTCGTTCATCACCGCAATGTCCCCGGTGCGCAGCCAGCCGTCTTTAAGGATTTCATCCGTTTCTTTCGGACGCTGCCAGTAGCCCAGCATCACCTGCGGGCCTTTCACGCACAGCTCGCCGGGCTCACCAGGTGGCACCTCATTACCCTGATCGTCTATCAGCTTCACATCGGTGGACGGCACCGGCAGGCCAATAGAGCCACTGTGGTAATCCATATCATGCGGGTTAGCGCTGACCAGCGGCGCGCATTCCGTCAGGCCGTAACCTTCGAGCAGGAAGCGGCCCGTGAGTTTTTCCCAGCGTTCTGCAACCGCGTGCTGAACGGGCATACCGCCGCCCGCAGAGAGGTGAAGGCTCGAGAAATCAAGCTGCTGGAACTCTTTGTTATTGAGTAACGCGTTAAACAACGTATTCACAGCAGTCATGGCGGTGAAAGGATATTTTGCCAGCTCTTTTACCAGCCCCGGAATGTCGCGTGGGTTAGTGATCAGCAGGTTCTGGCCTCCCATGTCGATAAACAGCAGGCAGTTAATGGTCAGAGCAAAAATGTGGTACAGCGGCAGCGGCGTCACCACCAGCTCTTTACCTTCATGCAGCAGCGGGCTGTACGCCGCCCTGACCTGTTCGAGGTTGGCCAGCATATTACGGTGCGTCAGCATAGCCCCTTTGGCTACCCCGGTGGTGCCGCCGGTGTACTGCAGGAAGGCTAAATCACCGTTGATAATTTCAGGTTTGATGTACTGCATACGGTAACCGCTTTGCAGCGCCCGACGGAAAGAGATGGCGTGCGGCAGATGGTATTTCGGCACCAGGCGCTTGATGTACTTCACCACGAAGTTAACCAGAGTCCCCTTCGGGCCGGAGATCTGATCCCCCAGGCGAGTCAGGATGACGTGTTTCACCTGGGTTTTCTCGACCACTTTCTCCAGCGTGTGGGCAAAGTTTGACACAATCACAATCGCGCTGGCCCCGCTGTCGTTCAACTGGTGCTCCAGCTCGCGCGGGGTATAAAGCGGGTTAACGTTAACCACCACCATACCGGCGCGCAGAATGCCGAACAGCGCGACAGGATACTGCAGCAGGTTTGGCATCATCAGCGCCACGCGGTCGCCTTTTTTCAGGCCCAGCCCCTGCTGAAGGTACGCGGCAAATGCCCGGCTGCGCTCTTCCAGTTTGCGGAAGGTCATCACCTCCCCCATGTTGATAAAAGCGGGTTTGTCAGCGTAGCGAGTGACAGCCTGCTCAAACATATCAACCAGGGATTGATAGCGGTCGGGATTTATTTCAGCCGCAACGTCGGCCGGGTAGCGGTTAAGCCAAACCTTATTCAAGGATCCACCTCTGAAATTATTATTTGTCGTCATCACAACCCCAGGGAATACATTTTGTTAACATAATATTAACTCAGCGTACCAGTTTATTAATTAGCCTGATTAAAGGTTGCGAAGCACATCACTAAATTTTTTCATCCGTCCTGGATAAAAACAAACAGCGGCCAGGCCGCTGTTTGAAAACATTTTAAAAACAACAGATTATTCGGTTACAACGGTTTGCACCTGTGCAGGTCCCGGATTGTACCAGCCGCCGCCCCACATATCGTAATGGTGGCGATACGGGTAAGGCCCGCCCCAGAACCACGGGTCAATCGGCTGTGGCGGCATGACGACCTGCTGGACGACGTTCCAGCGCTTGTAGCCCGTCGCCTGCATAGTCATGAATTTATAGGGCGTCTGGCCAATCTTACCTTCTGCCGTGCCGGTAATTGGCCCGACGACGGTCACCAACTGATTGCGGAAATCGACCGGATCAAGGAAGCCATTCACGTCGGCATAAATGCGCCCTTGCGAAGGCTCATTCAATGCCGGACGGGCACCTTCATCGAGGCTGACGGTGGCAATCTCCAGGCGAGTTTTGCCCTTCAGGTTGTCCACGTTCACCACTCGCCCGCCAAAGCGCGCTTCCTGCCCGACATAAAGCTGGGGCGCACTCATCACCGCAGTCAGATCCTGCTGCGGGGTCGCGGAAGTCCCTTTGATAGCATCGGGCACGCTCACGCAGCCGCTCAGGACCAGCGCCGCAGCGGCGGCCAGCAGCCAGCTGCATTTTTTTGACATTACAAACAGCCATACCTCATCTCCTTAACCTTCCCGCCGTTTAGCGGGGTCGGTCTTACTCTCTGCCAGGTAGCTTTTTCCAGGTGACTTCGTTCCGCAGGTAGACAGGCTCCGCATGCTCGACGGCGACGGTTTTGCCGGCGCTGAACGCCTGCACCGCCAGAGGAAGCATATCTTCAGCTTCGGGCAGCGTAGTTTCACCGTCCTGCAACAAAAGTCCGCTATCCTTCGCCATATCAGGCCAGGCCTGCCAGCCTGTTCCGACTGTAGCCCAGGTGCCGCTCAGATGCTTCAACCGCCCGGCAACGTCTTCAGGCTTGAGGACGGCTTCGCTTGCTTCACCGTGCCACACGCCCTGCTCGTCACGCTCATATTCAGCCCAATAAACTTCGCCCATGCGGGCATCTATTGCGGCGAGAACGCGGGTGGCGCCCGTTCTGCGCCATGCACCCTGCGCCATCGTTGCCAGCGTTGAAACACCAATCATTGGCAGCTCAGCGCCCAGCGCCAGCCCCTGCGCAATACCAATGCCAATGCGCACGCCGGTAAAACTGCCCGGCCCACGCCCGTAGGCAAGTGCGTTCACCTCAGACAAAGTAATTCCGCCCTGGTTCAGGATCTCTTTGACCAGCGGTAAAATTCTTTGCGTGTGCTCGCGCGGGCAGAGTTCGAAATGGGCGTAGGACGCCGCGTCGTTTTGCAGGGCAACAGAACAGGCTTCTGTTGCGGTATCGATGGCTAAAATTCGCATGGGCTTGCCAACCTCTGGCGGAGATAAGGTCAAAAAACGGCGCGCATCATACCATAGCCTGGCACAAATTACTGCGCGCCTGAGGCATTGAGGAACTCAACTGCCCGATTTATATCCCGGGTGCGCGGCGTGGGCGGCAGGCTGTTAAGGAAAACAGCGCCATACGGACGCATGACCAGGCGATTATCGCAGATAACCAGGACCCCACGATCTTCCACATCGCGGATGAGGCGACCGACACCCTGCTTAAGGGTGATCACCGCGTCTGGCAACTGGACATCGTCAAACGGATCGCCCCCGCGAAGGCGGCAATCTTCCATGCGAGCCTTGAGCAGCGGATCGTCCGGCGAGGTAAAGGGAAGTTTGTCGATGATAACCAGGGAGAGCGTGTCGCCGCGCACGTCTACGCCTTCCCAGAAGCTGCTGGTCGCCACAAGCAGGGCGTTACCGGCCTCGACAAACTGCTGCAGCAGTTGGCCTTTGCTGGTTTCCCCCTGCAGCAGCACAGGCAACGTCATGGTGGCCCGGAACTGTTCGGCGAGGTCACGCATCATGGCGTGGGAGGTACAAAGCATAAAGCATCGCCCGTTGTTCGCTTCAATCAGCGGACGCAGCAAATTAGCCAGATGGCGGCCCGCATGGGGCTGATTGGGCGTTGGCAGCCCTCTCGGCACGCACAGCAGCGCCTGCCTGGCGTAATCAAACGGGCTTGCAAGCAGCAGCGTTTCCGCCTCGCCGATACCCAGCCGCTCGGTGAAATGGCTCATATTGTCATTCACCGCAAGCGTGGCCGAGGTAAAGACCCAGCAGCCCGCTTTTTCACGAATGACTTCCTTAAACTTGTCGGCCACGGAAAGTGGCGTCAGAGCCAGCGTGAAGTGGCGGGCGTTGCACTCATACCAGTAGCTGTAGCCCGGCTGATTAATCTCTTTCAGCCTTTTGATCCGCCCGCGATAAATTACCGCCCGTTCAAAGGCGGCATCCAGCAGCGCCGAGCGGCCAAGAGAAAGTTTCGCCACGTCATAACACAGCTCCAGGGCATCATCGAGCAGCAGCAGTGAACGCTGAATATTGGTGTCCGCAAGCAGCTCCCGCAGGTTTCCCCGGTAACCCGGATCGCCTATTTGCAGGCGGAAATCCTGCGTGCGCTGGGCAAGGCTGTCGGCGCTTTTTTGCAACTGTTGCGCGTCACGAACTTCCGTGCGGTAGGCAATGGAAATGTCTTTGGCGAGGTCGAGCAACTGTCGGCTGGAGATAGACTGGCCAAAATACTGGCTGGCGATATCCGGGATCTGGTGGGCTTCATCGAAAATCGTCACCTGAGCCTCGGGAATAAGCTCCGCGAAGCCGCTCTCTTTCACTACCATGTCGGCCAGATACAAGTGGTGGTTCACCACCACCACGTCGGCGTCCATCGCCTTTTTACGCGCCTTGACCACAAAGCAGTCCTGATACTGCGGGCAGTCCTGCCCCAGACAGTTGTCGTTGGTGCTGGTGACCATCGGCCAGACGGTGGAATCTTCGGCGACGGACCCACAGGTGCTGATATCGCCATCCACGGTTTCACTGGCCCAGCCGCGCAAATGCATCACGTCGCTTAACGCCTGCACGGGCAAATCACCGCCAGCCAGCGACTGCTGCTCGAGTCTTTCCAGGCAAAGGTAGTTAGAGCGCCCTTTCAGCAATGCCACACGGCCGGTAAACTTCAGCGCGCGAGAGATAGTTGGCAGATCGCGGGAAAACAGCTGATCCTGCAGCGCTTTCGAGCCGGTAGATATAATGACTTTTTTGCCAGAACGCAGCGCGGGGGCAAGATAAGCGTATGTTTTCCCTGTACCGGTGCCGGCCTCGACCACCAGCTCACCGCCGGCTTGGATCGCCCGGGTTACGGCCTCCGCCATTTCACGCTGAGCTTCACGCGGCCTGAAACCGGGAATGACCTTAGCCAGCTGGCCGTCTGCTGCAAAATCGTCCGTCACGTTACCCCCTGGTTAAATTGCCAGTGATTATGTCAGCCCCGGCGAGGTTTATCCAGCCAGGCGGTGGCACCAGGCAGCGGATTGTGGCAGTCTGTGCCGCACATATCGTTTGTTGTTAAGGAGTTGCCATGAGTATTGCGCGTATTAAACCTGAAGCCCGCTGGTCTGACGCGGTTATCCATAACCAGACCGTGTACTACACCGGCGTTCCGGAAAATCTGGATGCTGACGCCTACCAGCAGACGGCAAACACCCTGCAGCAAATCGACACCCTGCTGGCTGAACTCGGCAGCGACAAGACCCGCATTCTGGATGCAACGATTTTCCTGCCGGATGGTGAAGATTTTGCGGCAATGAATAAAGCGTGGGATGAGTGGGTCGTGGCGGGTAAAGCGCCGGTACGCTGCACCGTACAGGCTAAGTTGATGAACCCGCGCTACAAAGTGGAAATCAAAATCATCGCGGCGGTGTAACGCTAAGTCGCTGAGGCCCGGCTAGTCCTGCGGGTCTTCTTCTTCGCCGTCTTCATCTTCAAAGCGTACGGCGACGTTACCCCCGGTATGCGAGGCACGAATCTCACTGGCTACCAGGGCGATGGCTTCGCCGCTGCTCATGCCGTCGGCCATCAGTTCGTGAATACGCTCGACGGCCTGCTGCTGCTGCTCGTGGCTAAGCGCCGGTAATCCTGAAATCATGTTTAACTCCTGTTACAGTGCTGAAGTCGCTATTTTACTCTGCTCCTGACGATGCTACCAAGATGAATGTTACAACCTCCCCCGCTTTTCGCGAACTCAGCTGGCAGGCCGATGCCGTTCAGCACTATTTCCGCGCGGTTTCCGCTCAACCCTGGGCCATGCTGCTTCACTCTGGCTTTGCCGACCATCCGCATAATCGTTTTGATATTATGGTCGCCAGCCCGCTTGCGACGCTGGTCACACACGGTCAGGAAACCGTGATTGAACGCGACGGCCTTTCATCGCAACACAAAGAATGCCCGCTTGAACTGTTACAGCAAACGCTGGACAGCTTTGGCCTTGCCACCACGTCCACTAACGATATCCCGTTCTGCGGCGGCGCGCTGGGGCTATTCAGCTACGATCTGGGCCGCCGCTTTGAGAAAATCCCCGCGACGGCAGAACAGGATTTGACCACGCCGGACATGGCCGTCGGTATTTATGACTGGGCGCTGATTGCAGACCATCATCTGCAGCGCCTGACGCTGGTTTGCCGGGGAGACATTGAAGCTCGTCTGGCCTGGCTGAATGCACTTTCGCCCCGGCAGGGAGGCCAACCTTTCCGGCTGACCAGCCAATGGCAGTCCAATATGTCCCGCGAAACGTACGGTGAGAAGTTCCGCCAGATCCAGGCTTATCTCAGCAGCGGCGACTGCTACCAGGTCAACCTGGCTCAGCGGTTCAACGCCCGCTATCAAGGGGATGAATGGCAGGCTTTCGAAACGCTAAATCAGGCGAATCGCGCGCCGTTCAGCGCTTTTTTGCGGCTGCCGGACAGCTGTATTCTCAGTCTTTCTCCGGAGCGTTTTGTTCTGCTCGAAGACAAGCAGATTCAAACCCGTCCGATCAAAGGCACGCTGCCTCGCCTTGCCGACCCGCAGGCCGACGCAGCCCAAGCTGAGCGCCTGGCGAACTCACCGAAAGATCGCGCTGAGAATCTGATGATTGTTGATTTGCTACGCAACGATATTGGCCGCGTTGCGGTGCCGGGCAGCGTCAAAGTGCCCGAGTTGTTTGTGGTGGAGCCTTTCCCTGCGGTGCATCATCTGGTGAGCACAATTACCGCCAGGTTGCCTGAGACGCTTAGCGCCTGCGATCTCCTGCGCGCCACCTTCCCCGGCGGTTCAATCACCGGCGCCCCCAAAGTGCGGGCAATGGAAATTATTGAAGAGCTGGAGCCTCAGCGGCGTAACGCATGGTGCGGCAGTATCGGCTACATTAGCTTCTGCGGAAGGATGGATACCAGCATCACCATCCGCACGCTTACTGCTGAAGGCGGGAAATTATATTGTTCTGCCGGCGGCGGGATCGTCGCCGACAGTAACGAGGCGGCGGAATATCAGGAAACATTTGATAAAGTTAATCGTATCCTGCCCTTACTGGAGAATTAATGCATGCCTGGTTCGTCCCTGACGCTGAACGATTTCCTTACCCGGTTTCAACTGTTACGCCCGGCGGATAGCGCGCCGGTCAGTAACAAACGTCAGGCGGCTGTGCTAGTGCCGATTGTACGCCGGCCTCAGCCAGGGCTTTTGCTCACCCAACGCTCGCTGATGTTGCGCAAACATGCCGGTCAGGTGGCCTTCCCCGGTGGAGCGGTAGACGACACCGACAGCTCGCTGATAGCCGCAGCGCTGCGCGAGGCACAGGAAGAAGTCGCTATTCCACCAGAATCCGTCGAGGTTATCGGCACGCTTCCGCCGGTGGACAGCGTGACGGGTTTCCAGGTAACGCCGATTGTCGGCATCATTCCCCCTGATTTACCGTGGCGCGCCAGTGAAGATGAAGTTTCTGCGGTGTTTGAAATGCCGCTCGCCGAGGCCCTGAGTCTGGGGCGCTACCATCCGTTAGATATTCATCGCCGCGGCAACGCGCATCGTGTCTGGCTTTCCTGGTATCAACGCTATTTTGTTTGGGGTATGACGGCGGGGATTATTCGCGAACTCTCTTTACAGGTAGATAGCGATCCAGGCGACACTTTAAAACGCTGAAAATGGCTATATTTAAGCAACAGAAAGACCATAAATCATCTGCTATTAGGTGATTTATGGTTAAGCATTAGTTTAATTCATGTGAATAGTTTCCTGGTGGAACCAATAAATTTTTAAACTAGCGCTTAGCCATTTCAAAGCATCATGTTCCATGAAACAGGGTGCTATCAGAGGAGTTTTAGAGTGATTAGCATATTCGACATGTTCAAAGTCGGCATCGGGCCTTCCAGCTCCCATACCGTCGGGCCAATGAAGGCCGGGAAACAGTTTGTCGACGCACTGATCGAACAGGGACTGCTGGACAGTACCACCCGCATCGCGGTGGACGTTTACGGTTCTCTTTCCCTGACGGGGAAAGGCCACCACACCGATATCGCGATTATTATGGGTCTGGCCGGCAACCAGCCTGATAACGTCGATATCGACGCTATTCCGGCTTTTATTCGCGACGTGGAAACCCGCGGTCGTCTGCTAATTGCTCAGGGTCGGCATGAAGTCGATTTTCCGCAGGATAACGGCATGCGTTTTCGCAGCGACAACCTGCCGCTGCACGAAAACGGCATGCAGATCCACGCCTATAACGGCGACAAAGAGATCTACAGCAAAACCTATTATTCCATCGGCGGCGGCTTCATCGTCGACGAAGAACACTTTGGGAAAGATGCGGCCAGCGAAGTCACCGTGCCTTATCCGTTCCATTCCGCACAGGAAATGCTGCAGCACTGCAAGGACACCGGGCTGTCCGTGTCCGGCATGGTAATGCAGAACGAGCTGGCACTGCATAGCCGCCAGGAAATCGAAGACTACTTCGCCAACATCTGGCAAACCATGCGCGCCTGTATCGATCGCGGCATGAATACCGAAGGCGTGCTGCCTGGTCCGCTGCGCGTGCCGCGTCGTGCCTCTGCCCTGCGCAGGATGCTGGTGTCCAGCGACAAGCTGTCCAACGATCCAATGAACGTGGTTGACTGGGTGAACATGTTTGCCCTGGCGGTGAACGAAGAGAACGCCGCAGGTGGCCGCGTAGTAACCGCGCCAACCAACGGCGCCTGCGGGATCGTGCCAGCGGTGTTGGCCTACTACGATCACTTTATCGAGCCTGTCACGCCGGATACCTGGATTCGCTACTTCCTGGCCTCCGGTGCTATTGGCGTGCTGTACAAAATGAACGCCTCTATCTCCGGCGCAGAAGTGGGCTGCCAGGGTGAAGTCGGCGTTGCCTGTTCGATGGCGGCGGCGGGCCTGGCTGAAATTCTGGGCGCCAGCCCGGAGCAGGTTTGCGTTGCGGCGGAAATTGGCATGGAACATAACCTCGGCCTGACCTGTGACCCGGTCGCCGGGCAGGTACAGGTGCCTTGCATCGAGCGTAACGCGATTGCCTCGGTGAAGGCTATCAACGCCACACGTATGGCGATGCGTCGTACCAGCGCCCCGCGCGTTTCGCTCGATAAGGTCATTGAGACCATGTACGAAACCGGTAAAGACATGAACGCTAAATACCGCGAAACATCGCGAGGCGGGCTGGCCATTAAGGTTCAGTGCGATTAAGCCGCGTTCGATATAAAATGAGCGGGAAATATCTTACGGTATTTCCCGCTCATCTCTTTCTACTGAACATCCGCGTGTTCTTTCCCCGACGTTAACTCCCTAAAATTCATTCAGCTGGTCACCATCTGCAGGAAGCGATCTCGCACAGGATCGTTTAGCTGAGCATTCCAGGCAATGCCCGTTTGCCAGGTGGTATGTTCACCTTCAAGTGCCACAAGCCTGACGCCAGCTGGCAGAATATGACTTACCCCCGCCGGCAGCAATGCTACACCCTCTCCGGCGGCAACGAGCGCCAGCAAGGTCTGAATATCATCTGCCGCTGAAACGGTACGGGGAGCGAGATTATTTCCTGCCAGAAAGCGAGCTACCTGAGCCGAGAGCCCTTCTCCCCGATTGCGAGACAGCTGCAGCAGCTGGCTCATTTGCAGCAATTCTGTTGCCGCAGATGTTTTCGTATTAACAGCCTGAGCCACGGCAAGAACCAGTTGCTCTTCCGCCAGGACTCGACCTTCCAGTTGCTCAGGCACAGGCAATCGCACGAACCCGACCTGAAGGCTGCCTTCCGTTAACTGCCGAAACTGTTCCGCAGAGGACATATCATTCAGGGATACCTGCACATCTGGAAACTGGCTGCGAAAAACGGCCACCAGTCGAGGGGCCAGTTGGAAAGAGGAGATCCCAAAGCCCATGGTCAGTTTTCCTGCCCGCCCTTTCTGAATACCGGCCACTTCGGAACAGAAAAGATCGTGGCGTTCTAGTACCGCAGTGGCACCCGGGAGCAACAGTTCTCCTGCCACGGTCAGCCTTGCCCCGTGGCGACCTCGCTGAAATAGCGTGATGCCGGAAAGGGACTCCAGCGTCTGGATCTGTTTGGTTAGTGCAGGTTGCGTGACACACAGTTTTTCAGCCGCTGAATGATATGACCCTGACTGTGAGAGGGTAACGAAAGCGCGAAGCAGTTTTATATCCATTCCGTCTGGTTATCGTATGGGGTGAAATCGTGATTATACACGCGAACGTGCTCTCTGATGGAATAGCCTCCGAATCGTTAAATAAGGAGCGAAAAATGGATACCACTCTTCGTACTGCCACAGTGCAGTTCTGCCACCGGGCGGGAGACAAACAGTACAATTTATCGGTGATGGAGAAATTTATTATTCAGGCCGCCCAGGAGGAGGTAAAGATTCTGGCCTTCCCTGAAATGTGCATTACTGGATACTGGCATGTGCCGGATCTCAGCCGTCAGGCATTGGATGCGTTGTCTGAGCGGGCTGACGAGAGCGCATCATTGGCCAGGATTGCAGCACTTGCCGAACAATACCAGATGGCTATTGGCGCAGGGTTCATTGAAAAGAGCAGCGACGAGCGCTTGTATAATGCCTACGCCATCTGCATGCCGGATGGCACGCGGCATGTACACAGGAAGCTCCACGCTTTTGAACACCCTGATATTGCCTCCGGCAACAGTTTTACTGTTTTTGACACCCCGTGGGGAGTGCGTGTTGGGGTGCTTATCTGCTGGGATAACAATCTCGTGGAAAACGCGCGCATTACGGCATTGCTGGGTGCTGACGTGCTTATCGCTCCGCACCAGACTGGAGGAACCCATTCGCGAAGTCCTTTCGGTATGAAACCCATTCCCCCGAGCCTCTGGGAAAACAGACATAACGATCCTCAAACGCTGGAGACAGCCTTACGCGGTGAGAGCGGCCGGGGCTGGCTGATGCGCTGGTTACCTTCGCGCGCGCATGATAATGGCTTTTTCATTCTGTTCAGTAATGGCGTCGGCCTGGATAACGGAGAGGTTCGGACAGGGAATGCCATGATTATTGACCCTTACGGCAGGATCGTGAGCGAAACAGGTTCCTTTGAGGATACGATCGTGTACGCCGACCTCGATCTGGCGTTGCTGCCGATGTCTACTGGCCGCAGGTGGATTCATGGACGTCGGCCTGAGCTGTATGGTGTCCTGGGCGAATCACAGGGCTACGAGCGAGATGCCAGGACAGCACGATTTACCGAAGATGTGCCTGATTTTGGCGCTGACCATCTAAGCGATGGGCAAAAATAAGGCTAACCAGGTTGCCATCAGGATGGCCAATATTCCGCCTCATAAAGGCTTAAGCCAGAGATATAGCGCCGCTTATGCGGCGTTTGATTGATGACAAACAGCCGAAAAACATGGTTTTCGATTGTTTGGGGTAAACCAGAGAACAGTATCCATTGTTTTATCAAACTGGTGGCAGGGCTTTTAAATCAGTGAACTTTGCCAGTCTTCTCGCGCCGTTTATGCGGCGTTTTTTATCATATCTTTTTTATTTTTTTCGCACTCTGATATCCCGCTACACTTTGATGATAACGTTACGCCTCATTTCTTGCGGCGAGAAACAGGGAAACAGGGATGCAAACGGCACAGCGGATTATTTCTGACTATCGCCGCAGGCGAGTTATTGTCTGCGCTGTACTCGCCATTTTAGTTTTAATCGTCACGCTTAGCGTCAGATACGTGACAGAACGTAATCTTAACGAGCAGCGCGTCGTCCAGTTTAATCAGCGAATCATTACCACGCTCGATACGCTCCTCGCTCCGCTGAATACCGTCAGCGACGATATTATGCAGCTCATCGGTACCTCCTGCGACGACGCCCAATTAAAAATTCGCGAACACGCCGCCAAAATGCAAACGGTCCGCGCGATTGGTTTAATCAAAGATGGCGTGCTGTACTGCTCCAGTATTTACGGCAGCCGCAACGTGGGTATTCATCAGCTCCATACTCGCCTGCCTTCAGACGAGCCGCTGCTGTTTTTATCCCGCGACAGCTCATTGTTAAAAGGCACCCCGGTGCTGATTTTCTGGCGGCCGCAGCAGGGGCAGCCTCACGATGGCGTGATGCAGATCGTTAATATTCAGATGTTAACCAGTCTGTTGCTTAAGCCGGAGTATCCCTGGGTGACGCGAGCGGTACTGAACGTCGGCGACGATCATCTTGAATACGGTGCCGGTCTGCTAGGAAAGATAGAAACAAACGAAGATGATGTTTCTAAACAAACAGCCTCTAAACTTTACCCTTATTCTATTACCGCTATTGGTCCTTCTGCCGACCAGCTAACGCTACAAAATTTACCGGCTCAGCTTCCGCTGGCTTTATTGCTCAGCCTGCTGGTGGGCTATATTGCCTGGCTTGCGACCGCCAATCGAATGAGCTTCTCCTGGGAGATCAACCTCGGCCTTGCCGCCAGGGAATTTGAAGTCTTCTGCCAGCCGCTGGTCAGCGCCCGAAACTTAGAGTGCGTTGGCGTCGAGCTGCTGCTGCGCTGGAATAACCCAAGACAGGGCTGGATTTCACCGGAAGTGTTTATCCCCCTGGCGGAACAGCAGCAGCAAATCGCCCCGCTCACCCGCTTTGTGCTGGATGAAACGGTGCGTCATCTGGAAATATTCCCCAAAACGCCCGGGTTTCATATCGGCCTTAACGTTGCCGCCAGCCACTTCCACGACGGCGCAATTATTCGCGACCTGAAACGTTACTGGTTCCCGGCCACGCCTAAGCAAAAATTAACGCTGGAACTCACCGAACGTAACGCCCTGCCCGAAATGGATCACCGCGTCGTTCAGGAGCTTCACAGGCTCGGTATCGATCTGGCTATTGATGATTTCGGCACCGGCCACAGCTCGCTTGCCTATCTTGAAACGCTGAATCCCAATGTGCTGAAAATCGATAAATCGTTTACCGCCGCCATCGGAACCGACGCGGTTAACTCTACAGTGACGGACATTATTATCGCGCTCGGGCAAAGGCTGGATATCGATTTGGTGGCTGAAGGAGTGGAAACGCAAGAGCAGGCAGAATATTTACGGCGTAACGGTGTCGATGTGCTGCAGGGATTTTTGTACGCCAAACCCATGCCGCTGAGGGATTTCTCTCGCTGGCTCGAGGGCAACACGCCGCCGCCCCCTCGCCATGAAGACCGGGCTATCCCGGCCTTCCCTATGCGCTGACTTACTCTTCTTCGTCCTCGTGTGGAGAGCGTTCTTTCTCCACGCGAACTAAATCGACGCGATAATCGTTGGCTTCGACTATCTGAATACGTAGCGGCGCGACTTCGATCACGTCCCCAACTTTAGGAATATGACCATTCACCGCAATCACCAGGCCGGCGATAGAAGCAATGTCTTCTTCGCTGTGCATCAGGCGATGAATGTCCAGACGCTGCTGAAGCGCGTGCAGATCCGTTGAGCCTTTCACCAGCCAGCCGTCGCCGTCACGAACGATTTCAGGCGTTTCATCCGCATCCGGGAATTCACCGGCAATCGCTTCCAGCACGTCCAGCGGCGTGACCAGCCCCTGCACCACGCCAAACTCGTTGTTAACGATAACGAAGCTGCCGCGAGCGCGACGCAGCACGCCAAGCAGGTTGATCGGGTCCAGCGTTTCCGGCACAACAATCGCCGGTGACTGCGCGGCAATGGCCGCCACGTCAACACCTTCATCCAGGGCAACCAGCAGCTCTTTCGCACGGACAACGCCAATAATTTCATCCAGTTCACCGCGACACACCGGGAACAGGCTATGGGGAGACGCCAGTAGCTGTTCGCGGATCTCCGGCACGCTTTTCATTGCATCAACCCACGAAATCTCACCGCGCGGCGTCATAATGCTGCGCAATGAGCGCGATGCCAGCGTCAGCACGCCGTTAATCATGTAGCGCTCTTCTTCCGCGAAGGACTCCGCCTCAATTGGCGTCATGGCTTTGCTGTCTTCGCTGCTTTGGACACGTTCCTGACGCTTACCGCTCATCATGCGCAGAATCGCATCGGCAGTACGTGCACGCAGCGGCTGGCGAGACTGATGGCGAATAAAGTTACGACGCGCGATCTGGTTAAACAGTTCGATGATGATCGAGAAACCAATGGCCGCGTACAGGTAGCCTTTTGGAATATGGAAACCGAAGCCTTCTGCCACCAGGCTCAAGCCAATCATCAGCAGGAAGCTCAGACAGAGCACCACCACCGTCGGATGTTGGTTAACAAAATTCGTTAGCGGTTTGGAGGCAAGCAGCATCACGCCCATCGCAATGATGACCGCAGCCATCATCACCGGCAGATGGTTGACCATCCCCACTGCGGTAATCACCGCATCCAGCGAGAAGACGGCATCAAGCACCACAATCTGCAGCACCACCACCCAGAAGCTGGCATAGCCCTTACCGTGGCCGTCGTCATGCTGACGGTTTTCGAGGCGTTCATGCAGTTCCGTGGTCGCTTTAAACAGCAGGAAGATACCACCCACCAGCATAATCAGGTCACGTCCTGAGAAGGTGAAATCCGCGATGCTGAACAGCGGCGCGGTTAGCGTGACCAGCCAAGAAATCAGCGACAGCAGCGCCAGGCGCATAATCAGCGCCAGCGACAGGCCGATCAATCGGGCCTTATCCCGCTGCTTAGGCGGAAGTTTATCCGCAAGAATGGCGATAAACACCAGGTTATCAATACCCAGTACGATTTCCAGCACAACAAGCGTGAGTAAACCGGCCCAGATTTGCGGGTCCATTAACAGTTCCATGTCAGATCTCCGTTAAAGACGCAGCAAATCGGCATTCCGTGGGTTACGGACGCAAAGCGGCTGGTTAATCGTATTTGCGGGCATAAAACGCCGCTGAGAGGGTGGGATTTAGGCATCCCGGCAGTGAAAAGACGTCGGTGACGGTCCATAGGGTGGGCTACTGCCCGCTACTCCTGAAAGTGAATCGGACGCTAACAGTATCAAAGTAAACCAGGGCTTGGCAAAGATTTACCTGACTTTGCAATTTTTTTGCAACTTACGCTGACCATATTTTACAGCGTAATGCCATGAAATCATGGCAACGTTAAATTACGGATCTTCATCACATAAATTATTTTTTCACTGTCTAAAATAATTCCGGCAAATGGTTTGTTCTTTCTTGAACGTGTTATCTGAATCGATTCGCTGAAACGATCCCGATACACCACCGCACCCTTCGAGGGGTGTTGTAATGACAAAAACAGGAGGTAGCAAGTGACTATTGCTATTGTCATAGGCACACATGGCTGGGCAGCGGAACAATTGCTGAAGACCGCCGAAATGCTATTAGGCGAACAAGAGAACGTTGGCTGGATAGATTTCGTCCCGGGTGAAAATGCTGAAACCCTGATCGAGAAATATAACGCTCAGCTGGAGAAACTGGATACCAGCAAAGGCGTGCTGTTCCTCGTGGATACCTGGGGTGGCAGTCCATTCAATGCGGCAAGCCGTATCGTTGTGGATAAGGAACCTTACGAAGTGGTCGCCGGGGTGAATATCCCTATGCTGGTCGAAACCCTGATGTCGCGTGACGACAATCCCACCTTCGACGATCTGGTTGCCCACGCCGTTGAAACCGGCCGCGAAGGCGTGAAAGCGCTGAAAGCTAAGCCGATTGAAAAAGCCACACCAGCCCCCGTGGCCGCCGCGCCTAAAGCCGCAGCGCCAGCCAAACCGATGGGGCCAAATGATTACATGAACATCGGTCTGGCGCGTATTGACGACCGTTTAATTCATGGCCAGGTCGCCACCCGCTGGACGAAAGAAACCAACGTTACCCGCATTATCGTCGTCAGTGATGAAGTGGCGGCAGACACCGTTCGCAAAACGCTGCTGACCCAGGTCGCACCGCCGGGCGTTACCGCCCACGTGGTGGATGTCGCAAAAATGATCCGCGTTTACAACAACCCCAAATACGCGGGTGAACGCGTCATGCTCCTGTTCACCAACCCAACCGACGTTGAGCGCATTGTTGAAGGTGGCGTAAAAATCACCTCCGTCAACATCGGCGGCATGGCTTTCCGCCAGGGCAAAACCCAGGTTAACAACGCCATTTCCGTAGATGAGAAAGATATTGAGGCCTTCAAAAAACTGAATGACCGCGGTATTGAGCTTGAAGCGCGGAAAGTGTCTACCGATCAAAAACTGAAAATGATGGATCTGATCGCGAAAGTTAAATGATTGTCATCACTAATAATATTGCTCAGATTTCACACATAAGTCATCGTCAATAGGAGAAGTACAATGGAGATTACCACTCTTCAGATTGTGCTGGTGTTTGTCGTAGCCTGTATCGCCGGTATGGAGTCGGTGCTCGATGAATTTCAGTTCCACCGTCCGCTTATCGCCTGTACGTTAATCGGCGCCGTTCTCGGCGACATGAAAACCGGCATCATCATCGGCGGTACGCTGGAAATGATCGCCCTGGGCTGGATGAATATCGGTGCCGCCGTGGCCCCGGATGCCGCCCTCGCTTCAATTATCTCGACCATTCTGGTCATCGCCGGACACCAAAGCATCGGCGCCGGTATCGCGCTGGCTATCCCACTGGCTGCTGCGGGCCAGGTGCTGACCATTATCGTTCGTACTATTACCGTGGGCTTCCAGCACGCGGCGGATAAGGCGGCCAATAACGGCAACCTGACGGCGCTTTCCTGGATCCACGTCTCGTCCCTGTTCCTGCAGGCAATGCGTATCGCTATTCCAGCGGTTATCGTCGCCATCTCCGTAGGCACCAGTGAAGTTCAGAACATGCTGAATGCCATTCCTGAAGTGGTGACCAGCGGCCTGAACATCGCCGGCGGCATGATTGTGGTGGTCGGTTACGCGATGGTCATCAACATGATGCGCGCGGGCTACCTGATGCCGTTCTTCTACCTCGGTTTCGTTACCGCAGCGTTCACCAACTTCAACCTGGTGGCACTGGGCGTGATTGGCGCAGTGATGGCCATTCTCTACATTCAGCTCAGCCCGAAATATAACCGTAGCGCGGGTGCTCCGGCCCAGGCTGCTGCCGCGAACGATCTTGATAACGAACTGGACTAACAGGTGAGCGAAATGGTTGATTCCACTAAATTAACGACTGAGAAGAAAATCACCCAGAGTGATATCCGTGGCGTATTCCTGCGTTCTAACCTGTTCCAGGGCTCATGGAACTTCGAACGTATGCAGGCGTTAGGCTTCTGCTTCTGTATGGTGCCGGTTATCAAACGCCTGTACCCGGAGAACAACGATGCCCGTCGCCAGGCTATCAAGCGCCATCTGGAATTCTTTAACACCCACCCTTACGTTGCCGCCCCGGTACTTGGCGTAACGCTGGCGATGGAAGAACAACGTGCTAACGGCGCTGAAATTGATGACGGTGCGATTAACGGCATCAAAGTTGGCCTGATGGGGCCGCTGGCCGGCGTAGGCGACCCTATCTTCTGGGGTACCGTCCGCCCGGTCTTTGCGGCTCTGGGTGCCGGTATCGCCATGAGCGGGAGCCTGCTTGGCCCGCTTCTGTTCTTTATTCTGTTCAACGCAGTGCGCCTCCTGACCCGCTACTATGGCGTGGCCTACGGCTACCGTAAAGGCGTCGATATCGTTAAGGATATGGGCGGCGGCTTCCTGCAGAAACTGACGGAAGGGGCGTCTATTCTCGGCCTCTTTGTCATGGGGGCGTTAGTTAACAAGTGGACGCACGTTAACATCCCGCTGGTGGTGTCAAAGATTACCGACCAGACCGGGGCCGTTAAAGTGACCACCGTGCAAACGATCCTTGACCAGCTGATGCCGGGTCTCGTGCCGTTGCTGCTGACATTTGCCTGTATGTGGCTGCTACGCAAAAAAGTCAACGCGCTGTGGATCATTATGGGCTTCTTCGTGATCGGGATTGTGGGTTACGCTATTGGCCTGCTGGGTCTGTAATTTGTTCTGACAAACGGGGGCATTAGCCCCCGTTTTTTTATCTCTAAGGGGAGGTTTCATGACGTTAACGGATGTCGTGCTGGTTGTGTTTATCGCGTTGCTGCTGGCTTTTGCCGTTTACGATGAGTTTGTGATGGACAAGCTGAAGGGCAACACCTTGCTCAAAATCCCCCTGCTGCGCCGCAATCGCGTGGACAGCGCCATCTTTGTCTTTCTCGTCGGCATTCTGATCTATAACAACGTGACCTCGCACGGGACCCCGCTAACCACATGGTTATTATCTGCTCTGGCGCTAATGGCCATTTATCTTTCCTGGTTCAGACAGCCGAAGATCATCTTCAAAAGCCATGGTTTTTTCTTCGCCAATGTTTGGGTGGAATATAACCGCATTAAAGAAATGAATTTATCGGAAGATGGTGTGCTGGTGATGCAATTAGAACAGCGGCGCTTATTGATCCGCGTAAAGAATATTGATGACCTCGAAAAAATCTACAAACTAATGGTTTCAACTCAGTAAGTTACAATTATAGCAAAGTCTATATTTGTGGGTTATTTTTCACCACCTGAAACATAGCCTTTGCTATTTCATAAGATTTATACGGCTTTATTTTAACCTTTTCATTTCATACCCAGTTAAAATGCTAATCGTTATCAATAAACAAGCAGAAAAATAGAATTCAAAGATTGTTTTAATTTAAAAAAATATGTTAAGGTTGCGCCCGTCGTTGGGGAGTAGCCGATTTCTGCCACAGGCAGAAATGTACATGTCAACATACTCGTTATATCCGTTCCTGAGATTAACGTGGCATGTACGCCTCAGAGTTCTGAGTAGGCGAGACCATAGGCACGCGCCATCGTAAAGTTGGGGATGGTTTGCGTGTATATGGATATTCCCAACTGAGGCGTAACGATGAATCTCTCCGCAACTATCCTGCTTGCTTTTGGCATGTCCATGGACGCTTTCGCCGCTTCTATCGGCAAAGGCGCCACCCTGCACAAACCTAAATTCTCAGAAGCACTCCGTACCGGTTTGATCTTTGGCGTCATTGAAGCCATTACTCCGCTTATCGGCTGGGGCCTTGGCCTGTTGGCTAGCAAGGTTGTGCTGGAATGGAACCATTGGGTGGCTTTTGTTCTGCTGGTGTTCCTCGGCGGGCGTATGGTGCTGGAAGGCTTCCGCGGGGCGGCTCAGGAAGATGCGCCTAAAATTCATCGCCACGGCTTTTGGCTGCTGGTGACCACAGCGATCGCCACCAGTCTGGATGCAATGGCCGTGGGCGTAGGGCTTGCCTTCCTGCAGGTCAATATTATTCAGACTGCGTTAGCCATCGGCTGCGCTACCGCGATCATGTCCACGCTGGGGATGATGGTAGGCCGCTTTATAGGACCTATGTTAGGCAAACGCGCCGAGATCCTCGGCGGTATCGTGCTGATAGGCATCGGCTGCCAGATCATGTACAGCCACTTCGCCCCATTTAACTGATCAATCGCGCTGCCAGACCCGCACCACAAAGTCAGTTTCACAGCTAAACGCCGTTTCTGTTTTCAGCGCGTCCCAGACTTCAGGGCGCGCACGCCAGGCGAACGGCGTCATTTGCAGCAGAGCGGCAGCCTCATCCCCGCGCAGGGTCATCATCCAGCCAGGCTGGAGCGTCTGTTGCAGCGTAAAGCCAGGCATGGCTTCAACCTCTTCACTGTGCAAGACAATATCCTGATAAATCAGCCCTTTTAGCTGCATCAAATGGCGTGGGCCAGGCGTGGCAGTCACCACTACGCCGCCTCGCTTCACGACCCGCGCAAGCTCTTCGCCCTTACAGGGGGCAAAAATGCGCACAATCGAGTCCATACTCTCGTCGGCAAACGGCAGGCGGTGGCTGGATGCTACGCAAAATTTAACTTCACGGTAGCGTTTAGCCGCGTAGCGAATCGCAACTTTTGAAACGTCCAGTCCCCAGGTTTCACCCCCGTTATCTGCCGCAACCGCCGCAAACCCCGCCGTGTAATACCCTTCCCCACAGCCAATATCCAATAGTGCCGAGGGCGCTATCTCTTTTAACAGCTGGCAAAGGGTATCGCGTAGAGGCTGATAATGTCCGGCATCAAGGAATGCCCGCCGAGCCTGCATCATTTCCGCGCTGTCACCCGGATCTTTCGAACGTTTATGCTGAACGGGCAGCAAATTAACGTAGCCTTCTTTGGCAATATCAAATTGATGACCCTGAGGGCAACGATAGCTGTTCGCGCTGGCGCTAAGCACGGAATGGCAGAGTGGGCAAAGCCAGGACATAGAAAACTCCGGAAACAACAAAGGGCGCAAGTTTAGCGCCCCTTTTGCCAAACCGCTACATGGCGGCGCGGTCATTCTCCATTTTGTTCAGCACCATCATGCTGTTGTCGCCGGCGGGCAACCCGTCCGGCTCAATATTTTCCAGACGTAAAACATCACCCATGATTTGGCTGAAAACAGGGGCAGAAACCGCACCGCCGTAATACTTCCCGTTGGAAGGATCGTTAATCACCACCACCAGCGCATAGCGAGGATTACTGGCCGGCGCCACGCCAGCCGTGTAGGCAATGTACTGATCTATATATTTGCCATCGGGCCCGATTTTTTTGGCTGTACCGGTTTTTACCGCCACGCGGTAACCATGAACTGCTGCCTTAACACCCCCGCCGCCGGGCAACGCCACGCTCTCCATCATATGTTCCACTTCATGCACGATTTCTTCCGGCATCACCCTTGTCCCTTCCACCGGCGGATCAACGCGGGTAATGGACAGCGGACGTGAAATACCAAAGCTACCAATCGTGGCGTAAACATGAGCCAACTGTA
Source organism: Cedecea neteri (assembly GCF_000758325.1). Lineage (NCBI taxonomy): Bacteria > Pseudomonadati > Pseudomonadota > Gammaproteobacteria > Enterobacterales > Enterobacteriaceae > Cedecea > Cedecea neteri. Next base: position 3,763,667 of record NZ_CP009459.1, read on the forward strand.
GCGGGGTCACCATCAGGCCATAGCCAAATGCGAAAGTGGCTCGATCCAGTTCTCCCCAGCGCTGGCGCACCGGTAACAGGCCTCGGCTTTCACCCGTCAGGCCGATTGCGGTGGGGACACCAAAGCCAAACTTATGATAAGTGTCCCAAATATTCTGAATCGGCATCGCCAGTGAAAGACGGGACACACCGGTATCGCTCGATTTTTGCAGCACCCCGGTCAGAGTAAGCTGCGGATAGTACCCAACGTCACGGATGTGGTGCCCGTCCAGTGTAAATGGATGAGTATCTATCACGCTGTCAGGCCGGACAATTCCCTGCTGCAGCGCGGTCATTACCACCATCGGTTTTACCGTCGAACCGGGTTCGAAGGTGTCGCTTATTGCACGATTACGGAAATCGTCGAGCTTTGCGTCATCACGGTTGTTCGGATTAAAAGTCGGGTAATTAGCCATCGCCAGCACTTCACCGGTCTGCACATCAATGACCACCGCGGCGCCTGACTCTGCTTTGTTCCAGGACACGGCGTTGCTGAGCGCATCTTCAGTCACAGTTTGCAGCCGTTCATCGATGCTGAGCTGGATATTATGCGCGGGGCTGGCGGGGTTCTCAGTAATATTCTCTACGACATGGCCGTAACGGTCTTTACGTACCAGACGCTCACCTTCTTTACCGGTGAGCTGCTGGTTAAAGCTTTTCTCGATCCCTTCTATGCCCTGATCGTCAATATTGGTGAATCCGATCAGGTTTGCTCCAACCCGGCCCGCCGGATAAAAGCGGCGAGATTCATCGCGTAGAGCAATACCAGGGATATTGAGTTTGTCGATGTATTGTGCCTGTTGGGGATCCAGTTGGCGCGCCAGGTAGATAAAACGGCCGCGTTCGTTGCTGTGAATGCGTGCGGCAATCTCGCTCAAAGGGACGTGCAGCGCAGAGGCCAGCGCCTGCCAGCGGCTGTTAACCAGTACGCCGCCCTTCTCCATGACCGTTTTCGGATCGGCCCATACAGCCTCGACCGGCACACTGACCGCCAGCGGTTTCCCGTTGCGATCTTCGATCATCCCACGGGGCACCTCAATCGGCTCCTCGCGCAGAGAACGCATATCCTCCTGCTTAACCAGGTTATCCGGCGAGATAATTTGTAGCCAGGCAATACGTCCTAGCAGGAATACCAAACTCCCGGTGATGGCCACACACAGAAGCCCAAAACGCCACTGGATAAAATTACCGGTTAATACGGGGACACCCTTCTTCACAACTATTCCTTGCTCAGCCTAAGCGATTGAAAGATTTAACCAGATCTCAGGCATTTTGCCGGGAGAACAGTGCTAAAACCTTCGCAGCTTTGCAACAAGAGGCAACAAATGATTCAATTTGTTAACGGCTTGAAAAACAGTAGATTAGCAACAGAAATGAAAAAGCCCCGTCGAAACGGGGCTTTTATCTCAATTCGGCGTTATTCGCGCCTGAGCTCTAATCCAGAAGAATTAGATGGCAGTCACGTTAACTGCAGCAGGGCCTTTCTGGCCGTCCTGGATTTCGAATTCAACGTTCTGGCCTTCAGCCAGAGTTTTGAAGCCGTTACCCTGGATTGCAGAGAAGTGTACGAATACATCTTTGCTGCCGTCTGCTGGAGTAATGAAACCAAAACCTTTAGACTCGTTGAACCACTTAACTTGACCTTTAATCTTTGCCATTTTGCAAATTCCTTAGATTGTATTCTTCGCCCGCAGGCATAACTTAGATAAAACAGAGACATTACTGCATGAGGCACTAATATAAGGCTCGGCAGAGAAGCGGTATTCAACGACAACGTGTTTACTCAGGTCTTCTTTACTGAAAATGCCACACATAAACAGAACTGTACCTCGTTTAACCCAACGTGTTATCACACACAACGTAAACAATGGCAAGCCATTTTTAAGCATGTGTCGATCTGCCGCACAGATTCAGAAAATTACACGATTACTTTGAGAAAGTAATCCGCGCTTTTTGATATATATTTTCACTACACAAAATTGTCGCAACAGATTGTGTTTTAACAACATTCCGACAACTTCTGAACCTTAGCGTAAAGTGTACTTTTCGTCCAGACATGCGAACAATAAAATCCTTTTTTAAGGATATATCTTTATGATTTTTTATGCATACCTATGCACAAATCAACCTAAAGCCAGTCATCGCGATTGATACCCGAACTTCATCCCTATATTTTTTACGCCCACTGAATAAAGCCTGTACAACAGACCACGTATTTTGCACCAAAATAATGAAAGTTTAATGACAGATTGCCCCAGGATAAGGCAATAAAAACGTTTCGATGGAATTTAAGGCGTGATTATCAGGCGTTAATTTAGCCAAATAGAAATAAAGCTCTCTGCACGGGCAATAATAATTAATTCTTATTTTTTGTTAAGGGCAAACTTTGACCAATACGCAACGGCGAAAACAGTTCATCGTTTTCCCCTTTCTCACGCAGAGCCGCCAGCAATTCCTGCGGCGGTTTATCGAGAGACTCATCGGCCAGCTCAAATACGCCCCAGTGGATAGGAATTATCCTGGGTTTGCCGATTGCCTGCCATAAGGCCACTGCCTGCTGAGGATCCATATGATGATCGCCCATAAACCAGCGAGGCTCATAGGCTCCGATCGGCAATGCAGCCATATCAAATGGACCCAACCGTTTCGCGATCTCCGCCAGAGACGGGGTATAACCCGAATCACCGCTAAACCAGAAGCGTAAATTCCCCTGCTCCACAACCCAGCCGCACCAAAGCGAACGGTTACGATCCCAAAACGTTCGCATACTCCAGTGCCGGGCAGGTACGGCGGTGAAAACCATGCCGCACCAGTTAAAGCTTTGCCACCAGTCCAGCTCTGTTACCTGCTCAATACCGCGCTGGCTGAACCATGCTTTCAGGCCCAGGGGCACAAAAAAATGCACGTCGGGAAAACGCTTGATCAAACGACGGACAGTTTTTTTGTCCAGATGGTCGTAGTGGTTATGGGAGATGAGTACCGCATCAAGTCGAGGCAGTTGGTTAAGGTCGAGCGGGACTTCGGTTCGCCGGGCGGGACCCGCAAAAGAAACCGGGGATGCACGACGGGAAAATACAGGGTCGGTCAGCAAAAAATAGCCACTAAGCCGCAATAACAGGCTGGCATGTCCCAGCCACCATACGCGGTCATCGCTGCCGCTCAGATCGGCCTGCTGCCACCAGCGCTCAATAAACGCGGAATAACCTTCGCCGGGAGGATGCGGCAGCTTCTGCGCTTTGCGCTCCTGCCGCCACTTTTGGACGTCACCAGGCTGCCGTACCGCAGGCTCGATATTGCGAAACCCATCGGGCAAATGGTGGGATAACTGCGGATTGTACCAGGGGTTTTTCCAGCTCATCCCACCTCCAGCCAGATTAGCGTTCCGCTACCAGACGCACAAAGTCGTCGTCATTTTCTTCTTCAACCTTCGCAGCCAGTTTGTGTTCCGGCTCTGGTTCGTTCGCCTCGCACAAACGGCGCAGCAAGGCATTTTGACGTTTCTGTAAATCAACCAGTTCTTCAAGCAGCGCAATCTGCTCGTTTGCACGGCAGCTGGAACGATTGACAAAAAACCACAGGACAAGACCGACAATCAACGTCACCAGCGAGATTGCCAGCGGCATGATAGTTAAAGCACTAAAACCCAGTTCGTTCATCTTACCACCTCAAAAAAAACGCATTCTACACCTGAGGCAGAGAGAGAAAAATCACTACCAGGGGATAAATTTATTAATGGTACAAATGCCGCTGAAAAATTGCACATCCTGGTCGCACATCACATTTATCATTTGAGTCCATAGCAGCAGGCAGGTAACAACAATCACCAGAACGATCACCCATCTGTACTTTCTCACTACATCGTCACCTCTTGACCATAGAATTTCGCTAATTTAACACTAACCAACTAAACCATGAGTAACGTTTCCTGCTTTTTCATTTCAGAATCATCAGATTGTGCCGTTAATTATTCATAGTAGGGTTGATGCAGGATTGAATTGATGTTTGAGGGCACTATGCGAGCGATTATTCGTACGATTGTTGTTATTGCCATTATCTGGATTGGCCTGTTGCTTTCCGGCTATGGGGTTTTGATTGGCAGCAAAGAAAATGCTGCCGGACTTGGATTGCAATGTAAGTACCTGACGGCACGTAATACCGTGACCGCACAGTTTATTCATACCGACAGTGGGATTATTGGCCTGACCGACTGCCCGCTGCTGCGTAAAGTGGACACGCCTATTGATAATGGTTAGGCCTCAAGGGCCGCGTGTTCTGCGCGGCCCACTTTAACAAAATCAGAAAGGATAGTGGTGATAGCCCATTTGCTCTGACAGCGCACGCGCTGCCTGATGAAGAATATTCACGTATTCAGACAGCCCCTCATCCGAATAGCGAAGCGTTGGAAATGAAATACTCATTCCCGCAATGACAACACCAAAACGATCAAACACCGGCACCGCCACGCAGCGAAGGCCTTCTTCCTGTTCCTCGTTATCTTCGCCATACCCCTGCTCACGCACCTGATCAAGCACAGGGAGAAGCGCTTCAGTACTGACGATAGTACGTTCCGTGCTGCGGACATATTCTACGTCAGAGAGAATATCCAGAATCTCCTCGCGCGGTCGCCAGGCCAGCAAAACCTTCCCGATTGCAGTGCTGTACAAAGGATTCCGACGTCCTACGCGGGAATACATGCGTAAATTATAGAGCGAGTCAATTTTATGAATATAGACAATGCTGCTGTCGTCCAGCGCACCGAGGTGAATCGCCTCTTTGGTCCGCCGCGAGAGCTCCCTCATCTGTATGTCTGCACTGCGGATAAGGTCAACGTTCTGCAGGGCACTGCTGCCAAGCTCAAAAAGCTTAAGCGTCAGCGCATATTTCTCTAACTCGTCTTCCTGAGAGACATAGCCCAGTGACTTCATAGTCTGCAGAAAGCGATACACGGTACTCTTGGACATCATCACACGCTGAGAAAGTTCGGTTATCCCAATCTCTTTTTCTTCACCAAGCGCCTGCAGGATGCCGAAAACTTTCAGCACGGAAGAGACTGCATCGGGCTGTTTGTCGGAGTCTGAGAGTGCCATACTTCACCTCGGATGTTATTGTTTTATAAAAATCAGAACTGCTTTTTAGTATATTGATGCCCCGTGAGTGTCGCAATCAAAGCCTGCTGATTCGTTACAAATCTGCGGCATCAGCGAGATTAATTAATGGTAAAATCATTACCCTCCTAACGACCTCAGACAGCCTTTTCAAAGTATGGATAAATCAGTGTCCGACGGCTTGCCTACGCCCCAGCGTTATGGCGCCATTTTAACCATCGCGCTCGGCATCATGATGGCCGTGCTGGACGGCGCTATTGCTAACGTTGCCCTGCCTACCATTGCGCACGATTTGAATGCCAGCCCGGCGGAATCTATTTGGGTAGTTAACGCTTATCAAATAGCGATTATTGTCTCGCTGCTGTCGCTTTCGTTTCTCGGCGATATTTTTGGCTACCGCCGTATCTATCAATGCGGTCTGGTCCTGTTCTGCCTGACCTCACTGTTTTGTGCCGTTTCAACGTCGTTGCCGATGCTCACCTTAGCCCGCGTACTGCAAGGCTTTGGCGGTGCTGCGCTAATGAGCGTAAATACCGCCCTGATACGCCTCATTTATCCTCAACGTTTTCTTGGCCGAGGAATGGGGGTCAATTCATTTATCGTTGCCGTCTCTTCCGCAGCCGGCCCCACCGTTGCCGCCGCAATTCTTTCGGTGGCCTCCTGGCAGTGGCTGTTTTTAATCAATGTGCCGATTGGCATCGTTTCGCTGATTCTGGCGCTGCGCTATTTACCCCCTAATCAGCAAAAATCCCAGGGTCAGCGTTTTGATATCCCGAGTGCGGTGATGAACGCCCTCACCTTCGGCCTGCTTATTTCAGCGATCGGTGGTTTTTCACAGGGCCAGCCGGGGTTCGTCATTATCGGTGAACTGGTTGCGCTTATCGTGATTGGCTTTTTCTTCATCCGTCGCCAGCTTCGCTTGCCGTTCCCTCTGCTGCCGGTCGACCTGCTGCGAATTCCGATTTTTTCTCTGTCTATCGGCACGTCAATATGTTCGTTTGGCGCTCAAATGCTGGCGCTGGTTTCACTGCCCTTTTTCCTGCAAACCGTCGTGGGTCGCAGTGAGGTTGAAACCGGTCTGCTGTTAACGCCGTGGCCGCTGGCAACGATGGTGATGGCACCGCTGGCAGGTTATCTTATCGAACGTGTTCATGCTGGCCTGATGGGCGCCGTAGGGCTTTTAGTGATGGCCTGCGGCTTGTTTGCTTTGGCCATGCTCCCGCACGATCCGTCCGACCTGAATATTATCTGGCGTATGGTGCTGTGTGGGGCAGGATTCGGCCTCTTCCAGTCCCCGAATAACCACACCATTATCTCCTCGGCGCCTCGCCACCGTAGCGGAGGGGCAAGCGGAATGCTGGGGACGGCTCGCCTGCTCGGTCAAAGCTGCGGCGCCGCACTGGTCGCGCTAATGTTTAACTTGTTTGGTAACAGCGGGACGCATGCCTCGCTGATTCTTGCAGGCATATTTGCCACCATTGCCGCCGTCGTCAGCGGACTGCGAATGTCCCAGCCTCGGGCTCAGGCATAAAAAAAGCGTGCCGCGAGGGCACGCTTTTTCACTTCAACCTTCCGGTTACTTCAGGTATTCGCCGCTGCGCAGCGCTTCGATACGTTTGTCCAGCGGCGGGTGCGTCATGAACAATTCGCTCATTGACCTGGCCTTACCGTTGATACAAAACGCCATCATGCTGCTGGCTTCCTGCGGCTCGTAGCTGGTTTTCAGGCGCTGCAGCGCAGCAATCATCTTCTCGCGGCCCACAAGCTTCGCGGAACCTGCGTCAGCATGGAATTCACGATGGCGTGAGAACCACATGGTGATGATGCTTGCCAGAATGCCAAACACCAGCTCAAGCACCGTCGCCACCGCAAAGTAAATCAGCGGGTTGCCGTTGCTGCTTTCGTTATCATCACGGTTCCCGGACAGGAAGCCGGAAGCCACCTGAGCGATGATACGGGAGATAAAGATAACAAAGGTGTTCACCACGCCCTGAATCAGCGTCATGGTGACCATATCGCCATTGGCGATATGGCTGATTTCGTGCGCGATAACCGCTTCCGCTTCGTCACGACTCATGTTTTGCAGCAGACCTGTGCTGACCGCAACCAGAGAGGCGTCACGGCGAGCGCCGGTGGCGAAAGCATTGATATCCGGCGCATGGTAAATCGCAACCTGCGGCATGGCGATACCCGCCTGCTGTGACTGCCGCTGCACGGTTTCCATCAACCAGTGCTCAGTTTCATTACGAGGTTGCTCAATCACCTCACCGCCTACTGAACGCAATGCCATCCATTTTGACATCAGCAGGGAAATAAAAGAGCCGCCAAAGCCAAACAGCACCGCCATGATCATCAGACCCTGAACGCTGCTCGACTGGATCCCCGTCAGGCTTAGCACCAGCCCGAAAACGACCATTACCGCAAGGTTGGTCAACAGGAAAAGCCCGATACGCATCATAATTTTCTTTTTACCTCGGTTAAAAACACGCTCTTTGCGCTCCCCCACATCGTAGGGGCGCGCCGTCTATTTTCAAGCATCAGCCCCGCCCAAGTGGTTAATAATACATAACTTTACATTTTGTATGCATTTATCTTACATCACCAAAGACAGGCAAAAAAATGGGCACCGCTTTGGTGCCCATCTGGGAGGTTATTTTGCCGCCGGTTGTTCAGCCGGCCTGTCTTGCTCCATACCGGCAAGATCGATGGCAATGTGTACCGTCTCGTCGAGATACGGATCGGGCTCCTGGTAATCCTTCGGTAAATCGTCGAGTTTCTTAATCGGCGCTTTACCTTCCCGCTTGAAGCGATCGTTGATTCTGGCCAGGCGCGTCGCGTCGTCTTCCTGATTCTCTTTTTCACGTACCGCATAATTCAGAGAAACAGCGTTACGCTTTTCCTTCAGGGCATTGAAGCGAGCAATGTCCTTCATGATGTACTGGAATTCAGGATCTTTGGCGATGCGATCCTGATGCAGCTTCAGCAACTCAGGTTCGAACGGCGTAAGGTCACCGGTTTTCACATAGGTCGCTGCGTTGATGCTGTCCCAGGGCAACGCGTTATCTTCGAACTTCTCGCCGGTCTCGGTTTGCTCAGTGCCGGTCGGCATCATGATGTCCGGAGTCACACCTTTACGCTGAGTACTGCCGCCGTTGATGCGGTAGAACTTTTGAATGGTGTACTGAACCGAACCCAGCGCAGGCCATTCCGGACGCAGCATCTGATCGTAAATGCGATTCAGCGAGCGGTACTGCTGCACGGTGCCTTTCCCGAAGGTCGGTTCGCCGACAATCAGCGCGCGGCCATAGTCCTGCATCGCCGCCGCAAAGATTTCAGACGCCGAGGCGCTAAAGCGGTCAACCAGCACCACGAGCGGCCCTTTGTAGTAGACCACGCCGTCAGTATCGCTATCTTCACGGACCTTACCGTTGTTGTCGCGAACCTGAACGACCGGGCCACTAGGAATAAACAGACCGGAAAGAGACACCGCTTCAGTCAGTGCGCCGCCGCCGTTAGAACGCAGATCGATAATCACGCTCTTCACGTTCTGTTTTTCCAGCTTCTGCAGCTGAACCTTCACATCATCAGTGAGGCCAACGTAGAAGCCAGGGATATCCAGCACGCCAACTTTGTCTTTGCCGACTGTCTTCACAGACATTTTAACCGCACGGTCTTCGAGGCGAATACGTTCGCGGGTCAGCGTCACGGTACGCGTTTTGGTGCCTTTGCCCGCTGGCAGGATTTCAAGGCGAACTTTGCTGCCTTTCGGCCCTTTAATCAGCGCCACAACGTCGTCCAGACGCCAGCCGATAACGTCAACCATCGGTTTACCCGTTTGGCCGACGCCAACAATGCGATCGCCGACGGTAATCGCCTTGCTCTTCGCCGCCGGACCACCGGCAACCATGGAGTTGATCAGCGTATAATCATCATCCATTTGCAGTACCGCCCCGATGCCTTCTAAAGACAGGCTCATTTCGGTGTTGAACTGCTCGGTGCTGCGCGGAGAGAGATAGTTCGTATGCGGATCAATCTCATGAGCAAACGCAGTCATCGCCAGCGAGAACACATCTTCACTGTTGCTTTGCGCCAGACGGCGGATGGCAAACTGGTAGCGCTTGGTCAGGGTTTCACGAATTTCCTGCTCAGTTTTACCGGTCAGCTTCAGGCTCAGCTCGTCGTATTTAACTTTCGCATCCCAGAGCTTATCCAGCTCATCAACACTCGTTGGCCACGGCGCCTTGCTGCGATCCAGATTGATGGTGTCGTTACCGGTGAAATCCATCGGCTTCGCCAGCACCTTTAAGGCGTACTCGTAGCGTTCAAAACGGCGCTTCTGACCCAGATTATAAAGATCGTAAAAAACATCGAGCTTACCGCTGCGCAGCTCGTCGCCAATCTGCCCTTTCTTCGCAGCGAACTGGGCGACGTCGCTGGCCAACAGCACGTTATGGCTGTAATCCAGCAAGTTCAGGTAGCGGTCAAAGATTTTTGCCGAAAAGTTGGCGTCCAGATCGAACTGGCGGTAATGCGAGCGCGTAAATCTCGAGGTCACGCGCTCACTCACCGTGGCGTGCTGAGCTTCTTCCTTTAATTGAGGAATTTGATCAGCACGAGTAATGTTGTCCAGGGCCAGGGCACTGCCTGCCACGAACAGCAGGCTGGCGATGGCCGTAAGCTTAAAGAGTTTGTTCATGCCTGAGTCAGGCCTCCGTTTCAGAACTGCAAGTGTTCTGCGCGTACGATCATTGCCATACCAGAAGTCAGCTGTACACGGACGCCATCTTTGGTAATTTCCAGTACGGTAGCATCCATTGCGTTGTTACCGGCTTTGACTTTAATGGCCTGTCCAACCTGCAGAGCAGAAATATCGGTCACCGGCGTACGACGCTCTTCGCGAGGTGCCTTAGGTGCCGGTTTTTCAGCGCGAGGTTTACGCTCCGCCCCTTCTTTACGACGCGGTGCTGCCGCCGGACGAGGTTTACGTTCGCGACGTGGAGCTTCTTCCGTTACGCCTGCGGCTGCCGCGGCTTCACGTTTCTTCGCCTGCTGCTCAGCGCGCTGCGCCTGAACGCGGGCTTTTGCTTCATCCAGCTGCTGACGTGCATGTTCGACATGCTGTTCGTCCAACTCACCGCAAGGGTTGCCATCAAGATCGACGCGAGTCGCGCCAGCTTTGATGCCGTGCAGGTAGCGCCAGCTTGACGTATAAAGACGTAATGCTGAACGAAGCTGCGTTTTGCTGAGGCTCATTTCGCCTTCAACACGAGAGACTAAATCCTGGAAGATACCAATCTTCAACGGACGAGCTTCACCTTCAGCGCTAAAACATTGAGGGAAACGCTCGGCCAAAAATGCGATAACTTCTTTACTGCTATTCAACTTAGGTTGATTTTCCATGAAATTTCCTGATTACAACGGAATTGCCAATAAGTCGCAGGCATGAACAGGCGACATTATAATGACGCCATCGCTAAATGCCACGTTATCCGTTGCTTATCATGCTATCGAGGGAAGAATTTTTTAAAATCAGTGCCGCTCAGCACGTCTGAAAGCTGAGAAACCAAGGTTTTTAAACCCTTTTCGTCTTCTTCTGAAAAACGGCCATACTCGGTGCTGTCGATATCCAGGACGCCAATCGTCTGGCCGTCAACCGTCAGCGGCAGCACAATTTCAGAATTGCTGGCCGCATCGCAGGCAATGTGCCCGTCGAAAGCATGCACATCTTCGACACGCTGAACCGTGCCTGTTGCGACGGCTGTGCCGCATACGCCCTTACCGACAGGGATTCTTACGCAGGCAATTTTGCCCTGGAAGGGCCCCAGAACTAGCGTTTGGGCTTCGAGAAGGTAGAATCCTGCCCAGTTGACGCCATCAAGGCGTTCAAAGAGCAAAGCACTGGTATTCGCCAGTGTTGCGAGGAAGCTGGTTTCACCTGCCATTAACGCACTAAAATCGCGGTTCAAATCCGCGTAAAATTGTTCTTTGTTCATTAAATAACCGTTATGTTGTCTTGCTTTACTTTGTAGCATATTAAAATAAGCATTAAATGCACGGTGCCACAAGGTGTATCATTTTATGAATTACGATAGGCTAAATGCATCATTCAGATAACAACGCTCCCGGCTCACGACGCACAATGAAAATACACGCCATCAGTCAGGCATTGCCTCAGGCACGTTATCAGCGTTGTCCCCAATGCGATACCCTTTTCTCTCTGCCCCAGGTTAAATCAACACAAAGTGCCTACTGCCCTTGCTGTGATGCAAGAGTGCATCATGGCCGTGACTGGTCATTGACGCGCCTGGGGGCCATGGCCGTGGCGATGCTGGTGCTCATGCCCGTCGCCTTTTCCGATCCGCTACTGCGTATTTATCTGCTGGGTTCGAGTATTGATGCCGACGTTATGCAGGGCATTTGGCAGATGGCAAGTCAGGGGGATGTGCTCACCGCCGCCGTCGTGCTCTTTTGCGTCGTCGGCGCCCCGGCCACGCTGGTCGCGGCTATTGCCTACCTCTGCTTCGGCAACATTCTCGGCATGAACCTCCGCCCGGTGCTGCTGATGCTGGATAAGCTTAAAGAGTGGGTGATGCTGGATATCTATCTGGTGGGCATTGGCGTGGCCTGCATTAAGGTTCGCGAGTACGCGTTTATCCAGCCAGGCCCTGGACTGATCGCTTTTATTGCGTTGGTGGTCTTGAGTCTGCTGACCATGATCCACCTGAACATTGAACAGCTATGGGAGCGTTTTTACCCTCAGCGCCCCGCTCGCGCCTTTAACACGCAGCTGCGGGTTTGCCTGGGCTGCCATTTTACCGGCGTTCCTGACGAACGAGGGCGCTGCCCTCGCTGCCACATCCCGCTGTACCATCGTCGTAAGCAAAGCTTACAAAAATCCTGGGCAGCACTGGTTGCCTCCCTGGTCTTTCTGCTTCCGGCTAACCTGCTGCCGATCTCTATTATTTACGTGAACGGGGCACGCCAGGAAGACACCATTCTTTCGGGCATCATTTCCCTGGCGCACAGTAATATCGCCGTTGCCGCCGTGGTGTTTATTGCCAGTATCCTGGTGCCGTTTACTAAAGTTATTGTATTGATTACGCTACTGATCAGTATTCATTTCAAATGCCAGCAGGGATTACGAACCCGCATATTATTGCTGCGCTTTGTCACCTGGATTGGCCGCTGGTCTATGCTCGATCTGTTTGTCATCGCGTTGATGATGTCACTGGTTAACCGTGACCAGCTGTTAGCCTTTACGATGGGTCCCGCTGCGGTCTTCTTTGGCGCGGCGGTTATATTAACTATTCTTGCCGTCGAATGGCTGGATAGCCGACTACTTTGGGACGCACATGAGTCAGGAAACGCCCGCTTCACCGACTGAAGCGAGAATTAAAACGAAACGCCGGATTTCCCCTTTCTGGTTATTACCTGTTATTGCGTTACTGATTGCCGGCTGGCTGATCTGGACGACTTACCAGGAGCGCGGTAACACCGTGACCATCGACTTTATCTCCGCCGACGGGATAGTTGCTGGCCGCACGCCCGTGCGCTACCAGGGCGTTGAAGTGGGTACCGTGCAAAACATCAGCCTGAGCGATGACCTGCGTAAAATCGAAGTCAAAGTCAGCATCAAAAGCGATATGAAGGATGCACTGCGGGAAGACACGCAATTCTGGCTGGTGACGCCGAAGGCTTCCCTCGCCGGAGTATCCGGGCTTGATGCCCTGGTGGGCGGGAACTACATCGGCATGATGCCGGGTAAAGGCGAGCCGCGAGACCATTTTACCGCCCTCGATACCCAACCTAAATATCGTCTGGATAACGGCGAGCTGATGATTCACCTCCACGCCCCGGATTTAGGCTCCCTTAACAGCGGGTCGCTGGTCTATTTCCGCAAAATTCCGGTTGGCCGCGTGTATGACTATGCCATCAATAAGAACAAGCAGGGCGTCACTGTCGACGTGCTTATCGATCGCCGCTTTACCAGCCTGGTGAAAAAAGGCAGTCGTTTCTGGAATGTGTCCGGGGTGAAGGCCGATGTTGGCCTGAGTGGAGCTAAAGTTCAGCTAGAAAGCCTGGCGGCCCTGGTTAATGGCGCTATTGCTTTCGATTCACCTGACGATTCAGAACCGGCCAAAGCGGATGATGAATTCGGCCTGTACGAAGACCTGGCACACAGCCAGCGCGGCGTCATTATTAACCTCGATCTCCCGAGCGGGGATGGCCTCAAAGCAGGATCAACTAAGTTGATGTATCAGGGGCTGGAGGTGGGTTCTCTCACTAAGTTAAACCTCAATCAAGGCGGTGCCGTCACAGGGGAAATGACCGTTGACCCCGGCGTGGTTAGCCTGATGCGTAGCGGCACGCGTATAGAACTCCGTAGCCCAAAAATCTCGCTGGATAATCCGAGCATCAGCACGTTACTGACGGGCAGCACCTTTGAACTTGTGCCGGGTGACGGCGAGCCGCAGGATCGCTTCACCGTGGTCTCCAGCGATCAAACTCCGCTCCAGCAGCCGAATGTGCTAACGCTTTCGCTGACGGCCCCTGAAAGCTACGGCATTGATGCCGGGCAACCGATTATCCTGCACGGGATACAAATCGGCCAGGTTGTGGCGCGAGAACTTTCAGCGAAAGGCGTCACGTTCTCCGTCGCCATTGAACCGCAATACCGCCATCTCCTTCAGGGCGACAGTAAATTCGTGGTCAACAGCCGCATTGATGTGAAGCTTGGCATGGACGGCGTGGAATTCCTGGGTGCCAGCGCTAACGAATGGGTCAACGGTGGTATACGCGTGCTGCCGGGCAGCAAAGGCGAGATGAAAAGCAGTTATCCGCTCTACGCCAACCTGGAAAAAGCGATTGAAAACAGCCTGAGCGACATCCCGACCACCACGCTGACGCTGACGGCCTCCAGCCTGCCTGATATCCAGACCGGCTCCGTGGTGCTGTACCGCAAATTCCAGGTAGGCGAAATCATCGCCATCCGCCCTCGCGCCGATAACTTTGATATTGATGTTCACATCAAGCCGGAATACCGCAAGTTGCTGACGCCAAACACCGTATTTTGGGCTGAAGGCGGCGCGAAAGTTCAGCTTAACGGCAGCGGGTTAACGGTGCAGGCCTCGCCGCTCTCTCGTGCGCTCAAAGGAGCCATCAGCTTTGACAACATGACCGGCGCCAGCGTCGGGCAGGTAAAAGGTGAGAAACGCGTACTTTACGCCTCTGAAACCGCGGCAAGAGCGGTGGGCAGCCAGATAACGCTGCACACGTTCGATGCAGGGAAACTTTCCGCCGGGATGCCAATTCGTTATCTGGGCATTGATATCGGCCAGCTCGAGTCGCTGAACCTGACGCAATCCCGCAACGAAGTGGAAGCGAAAGCAGTACTTTATCCTGAGTATGTGTCTACCTTCGCACGCGCCGGCACCCGCTTCTCCGTTGTCACACCGCAGATCTCTGCGGCGGGCGTCGATCATCTGGATACCATCCTCCAGCCTTACATCAACGTTGAGCCGGGCAGAGGCGACCCGCGCCGCGACTTCGAGCTGCAGGAAGCGTCAATTACCGACTCCCGTTACTCCGACGGGCTGAACATCGTGCTGGAAGTGCCTGAAGCCGGATCGCTGAGCATCGGCACGCCGGTTCTCTTCCGTGGGATTGAAGTCGGCACGGTTACGGGTATGACGCTGGGCAATCTCTCTGACCGTGTGATGGTCGGCCTGCGCATCAGCAAGCGTTACCAGCATCTGGTTCGGGACAACTCCGTCTTCTGGCTGGCTTCCGGCTACAGCCTCGACTTTGGCTTAACAGGCGGCGTGGTGAAAACCGGGACCTTTAATCAGTTTATTCGCGGTGGCATTGCGTTTGCGACGCCGCCGGGAATCCCGCTTTCCCCTAAAGCAGAGGCCGGAAAACACTTCCTGCTGTTGGAAAGTGAGCCGAAAGAGTGGCGTCAATGGGGCACCGCCCTGCCTCGCTAAACCAGGAGCCCGGGCGGTACGTCGCCCGGGTAATTCCGTGTTAAACTGCGCCCCTTAATTTTTTCAGGGGCGTTTTTCATGGCTCAATCGACTGCCGTTTATCTTCCTCAACCTTTTCTCGACGCGATTCGTGACGCACTCCCCGCCGACCAGACACTGGAAAGCTTTATCGAATACTGCCAGCAGCCGCTGCGCCGCAGCCTGCGCGTCAATACGCTGAAGATATCCGTGGCTGACTTTCTGACGCTCGTCGCGCCTTATAACTGGCGTTTAACGCCGGTACCGTGGTGCAACGAGGGTTTCTGGATTGAACGTGAAGATGAAGAAAGCCTGCCGCTGGGCAGCACCGCAGAGCATTTGAGCGGCCTGTTCTATATTCAGGAAGCCAGTTCAATGCTGCCCGTTGCCGCGCTGTTTGCTGACGGCAACCAGCCGCAGCGAGTGATGGACGTTGCCGCCGCACCGGGCTCAAAAACAACCCAGATTGCCGCCCGCATGAATAACGCCGGCGCAATTCTTGCCAATGAATATTCCGCCAGCCGGGTAAAAGTCCTGCATGCCAACATCAGCCGCTGTGGGATCAGCAACGTGGCGCTGACGCATTTTGATGGACGCGTATTCGGTGCCGCCCTGCCGGAATCCTTCGACGCCATTCTGCTGGACGCCCCCTGCTCCGGTGAAGGTGTGGTGCGAAAAGATCCTGATGCGCTGCGCAACTGGTCGCCTGAAAGTACAGCTGAAATTGCCGGAACCCAGCGCGAATTGATCGAGAGTGCTTTTCATGCACTCAGACCTGGCGGGACGCTGGTCTACTCGACCTGCACGCTGAATCGCCAGGAAAACCAGGATGTCTGCCAATGGCTGCTGGATACCTGGCCGGACGCGGGAGAAATAGCCCCCCTGAATGAACTTTTCCCGGAAGCCGATCGTGCGCTGACTCCGGAAGGTTTCCTGCACGTATTCCCGCAGATTTATGACTGTGAAGGCTTCTTCGTTGCGCGCTTGCGCAAAACGGCCTCTATCGAACCGCTGCCGGCTCCGGGCTATAAAGTCGGGAAATTCCCCTTCGCGCCGATGAAAGGCAAAGCCGCTGTCGAACTGACCGCCGCGGCGGCAAAATCGGGCCTGACCTGGGGCAATGAGCTGAGCTTATGGCAGCGGGACAAAGAAATCTGGCTGTTCCCAACTGAGATTGAGCCGCTTATCGGTAAAGTGCGTTTTTCTCGCATTGGCCTGAAGCTCGCCGAACAGCATAACAAAGGTTTCCGCTGGCAGCATGAAGCCGTGGTTTCTCTGGTCAAAAGTGACAACCCACTTTGCTTCCCGCTGACCGAGGCCGAAGCCGAGGAGTGGTATCGTGGGCGGGATATCTATCCAGAAGTGACACCGTCACGAGATGAAGTGATTGTCACTTTTCAGGGGCAACCGCTCGGCCTGGCGCGCAAAGTTGGCTCACGCCTTAAGAACAGCTATCCAAGGGAATTAGTGCGCGACGGCAAGCTTTTCGCCGCCCCGCAGGCTGGCTAAAAAAATAAGCACTTTTTAAGTTGGCAATTTGTGCTGCCTTGACTACGCTGAAATTGGAATGACCCACTGGTCATACCACCTGCCGCAGATAACAAGGAGCCAAAAATGACAAAGACCAACGTTCGGATCGGCATCTTCGAGATCGATGATGCCGAATTACACGGTGAACAACAGGGGGATCGAACGTTAAGCATTCCCTGCAAGTCCGACCCTGACCTGTGCATGCAGTTGGATGCCTGGGATGGGGCAACTTCTATCCCCGCCGTACTGGACGGCGAACATTCCGTACTTTACCTGCAGCATTACGATCGCCAGCGCGATGCCTGGGTTATGCGCCTTGCATAATTCAAGATGAACCCGTCCCTGAGACGGGTTAATTATTTCCCCCAATCCCTTATGCTCCCCTACACTTAAACCAAACGAAGCGGTTCTGAGGCGCTAATGTTTGCTTTGGTTTTATTTATTTGTTACCTGGACGGCGGCTGCGACGAACTGGTGCTGGAAGTCTTCACCAGCGAACGTCAGTGTCTGAGTGCAATGAGCGAACAGCGGATGCGCCACGGCGGCTGTTACCCGGTGGAAGCATTTATCGATGGGTTCTGGCGGCCTGCCCAGGAGTACAGCGACTTCTGAGCAAGGCCTGGCGAGATTAGCGATTGTTCGGGCGAAGGAACATTCTTATTTGCTTCCCGTGGTACTCAACGTAGTGCTGGAAAGCAAAACCGAAGCGCTCTGCCAGGCCAATAGAACGCTGATTATCGTCATCAATGATGCAGCATACCGGCCCGCTGAAATTGTCATCCGCCCAACTTAACACCGCGCTGAGCGCCTCCGCCGCATAGCCTTTACCGTGTACCGCAGGAATAAGCGACCAGCCTGCCTCCGGATGTACCAAAGCCGGGGTGAGATTCCGTTTAGCTTCCTGGAAACCAAACGACCCCACGAATCGCCCACTCTGTTTTTCAAACAGCGCCCAGTAACCGTAGCCCAGCGCCTGCCAGTGACCAATATAACGCATCAGGCGCGCCCAGCTCATTTCACCATCCTGCGGTTTTCCGCCGCCGATAAACTTCACCATCTCCGGATCGGACCAACAGGCAACCAGCGCCTCATAGTCGTCCAGCGTAAAGTGGCGCAGGATCAGGCGTTCCGTTTCAAGACGTGGGGCTTCAGTAATCATCATGACTCCGCTCAGTATTACTCTTGTAGTCGTTGTTTAAGGCCGGATTTGCAGGCGTAAATGATAGCGCCCTGTTGTAAAGATCGTCGTATTAATAAAATTTTGCACCCATTTTCACAAGTCACACTTCTCATTAACGTCTTTAAGGACCAGCATTTTCAGTGAGACATCAGTCTATTGGCAGCAGGCTGGGCTGTAAATATGGCATCAGATATCGTGAGTTGCAGGAGATATTGACAACACTCAGCGTGAATGTCGATCACACCAACTTTTATCGCTCGGTTAAGCATATGCGCCAGTGGGCTGCCCTCATGCCCGTAGAAAAATTCTGCCCTCACAACCAAGTCTGTCCGAAGGCCTCCGGACTGATGCCGCCAGGATGATAGTGGTGCCAATACCGGTTGTAGAGCACTTCAATATAATCGAAGATATCGACGCGGGTCAGATCTCGGGTTTTATATATACGTCTTCTGATTCGCTCTTTTTTCAGCAAACTAAAGAACGTTTCGGCCACGCCATTATCCCAGCAGTTGCCACGTCGACTCATGCTCGTGGCCCGGTTGTCGGCCCGGCAGTAGCGCTTCCAGCCATCGCTGCCGTAGTGGTGTCCCTGGTCGGAGTGCACGATAACCTATCTGTCGGATTTACTTTGCCAGACCGCCATTATCAGCGCATCAAACGCCAGTTAGCGTGAGAGAGTGGTTTTCCTCGACCAGCCCACCACGTTACGGCCGAAGAGAACGGAAATCATTGCTGGATAAAACCAGCCCTGTCAGGTTCGGATATAGTTAATGTCGGTAGCCCAGACCTGATTTTCCCGAACAACGGTAAAATGCCCCTGCACGCAACCTGGGGCAACTACTGAAGGTCGGCCAGCGATACGAGATGGTGCTTTATAGCCGCGTACGCCTTTAATCCGGTTCAGTTGTAATGTACGGCTCACCCGTTTTTTACCGCAGGTTTCCCCTATTTCATTCAGGTCGGCACGAACCAGTCGCTCCCCGTATACGCCTCTACTCAGTGAACAGGAGTCACGGATAAGAATCAGCAGACGCTGGTTATCTTTTATCACGTGCAGAGACCGGGCTATGTAGCCATGCGTATAACGCGGCCCGGACGACATTCAGTACTCGACACATCGTCAACAGACCCCATACGGTACGGTGTTCATTGTCAAAATGGCACTTTAGTCGTTCACCCTTACAAAGTACCTCACAACCTTTTTCAGAATATCCCGTTCTTCTTCGGTACACTTCAGCTGCGACCGTATTTTCTGGATCTAGGTTTTGGCTTCGAGTAAACCCCGGGCATCATGCTCGCAGTCACCTGGTTTGATAACACCTGGCCACTTAAAGAGGCTATGTGCAGAAACGATGAGTTGGTCAAATCTTTCGGCAATGTAATAACCGTGTTCCGGTGTTTAATGGACTGCGTCTTCCATAAATTCAGGAGTAAATCATGGTGTGATCATATGCTCAAACTATAGGGCAAGATCGTCTACCAGGATGGGCTCAGTCCAACTCACCTACTCTCGTCGACACTAATTGTGGGTAAGCTCAGCTTACATGTTCCCCATTAGTTCTTACACTTTTGATATAATCAGAAAAATACACAAAATTTTAGAACTGTGGAATAAATCACGATATGGTTATTCTTATTTTGATGAGTATAAGGACTTTCATGGGGTATGACCACGCCGCCTCTTACTTATTTAGAGTACTCCCTCAGAAAATGTATAGTTAAATTAATGGGTTAGATTCCTTTCGAAAACCAATAACTCTCCAACACGCATCCACTAACCTGCTACTATCCTTTTAATATAGAAAAGTAGTAGTATTGAAAGACATATGATGAGATGGCATTTTTTAGGGGAAGGGGAAGGATATGAATAATTATATTGTTTTCATTAAAGATAATGAGTCAAAAGTGCTCATGGCTGATCTTGTTACTCGTGAGTTGTCCAGAGATATGAAAGATAAGGGGTATACTAAATACCCATATAAAATAGAAGCAGATAATGAAAAGGATGCCATTCAAAAGCTGAATAAACAAGGTCGCGACCATCTGAATGAGCTCTCCCAGTTTTCAGGTAGCATCTTTTTCTACTGTGCTGTCCTGGTCGTGGGTTTAGTGCTGGCATTTGTTTTTTATCGTTGAATAAATAAAATTATAGCGATGACCAAACCATGCACTGAATCTGTTTGACTGGTTGCAGGCATGGTTTATCCTCAGAATATCTCCGCTTTAATCATCGTTCTATGAAGGGGTATCAAATAAGTTCAGGGAAATGACTCTATCCGCCGATAAAATCGTGGTTTCTCTGTGTGCAATGATAACGCGAGTTATATTTAACATTTTGATTGCTTTGTTGACATAGTTTTCACTCTCACGATCCAGTGAGCTAGTGGCTTCATCCATGAATAAAATACCAGGTTTACGATAGAGAGCCCGAGCAATAAAAATGCGTTGTTTTTGTCCGCCCGACAGTCCTTCGCCAAGCTCACCAATCAATGTGTCGTATCCCATTGGCATTTTTGTTATGATCTCATGAATGTAGCTAGCTTTCGCACACTCAGTCATCCATATTTCATCTGCATTTTCATCAAACCCACAAATATTTTCCCGTATAGAGCCTGAGAATAATTTGTCATCCTGCATAACACACCCAATCATTTTATGATAATTATTTAGGCCCATTTGTGTTATATCTGTTCCATCTACAATTACGCTCCCTGTATCTGGTTTAAACAAACCACAGAGTACCCGCATCAGGGTCGTTTTCCCCGTACCTGAGGGACCTGTAATGGCGACACTTTCCCCTGGTAAAATGTGAATTGAAAGTTTACTGAAAATTGGCGGGGACTGGCTGTCATAACGATAACTTAAATTGACTGTTTCGAGAGAGACTGGACGCATAGCAGGACCGACAGGACGATCTGGTTTTCTTGGCTCCTGTTCGTTTAACGCAATATCTGATATACGTTCATTATGCAAACTCATCATACGAAGCTGTAGAAGGAAGTTTGTGAGTGAAGATACCCGACTTGCAAATTGTTCTCTGAATGCCCCGAAAGCGATGAACATGCCTATAGTCATCTGATTATCAATAACGAGGTTTGTACCCAGCCATAATATGACTATCTGGTCACAAGCCCCAATGAAGGCGTTTATCCCACCAAATAAGAGATCCATTTTGGTTACTTTTATTTCACTGTTTACGGTATCTATTTCCAGATTTAGCCATTGGCTTCCCCGACGCTCCCCCATACCCTGCATCTTTACCGTCGCGATACCGTAAAGCGTTTCCATAAAATATGATTTGGTTCTGGCATCCCGTACCAAGGCTTCTTCTGTTAGTTGTCGGTATGCCCTGTATGTCAAGAGTCTGACGAGGACATATGCCAAGGTAAATCCCAGAACAAACCAGGTTAGCCATCCGCCGTACAGTATCATCATTATCAACACACCGATGACCATGATACCATCCATTAATCCCCCTACAATGCTGCCTGTAAAGGTTTCCCGAAGCGTATTCAGCGAAGCAAATCTAGATTGTATATCCCCTAACTTACGCCGCTCAAAATAGCTAAGTGGTAGCTTGAGAAGATGGCTGAATAACCCTGATTGCCACTGGATATTGATTGACGTTGAGAGAACAAGCGAAGACCATGCTCGTATTATATTCACTGAGGTACGCAGCAATATAAACAATATGAGGCCAACACATATTAACGTAAGAAGACCATGATCTTTTGCGGGGATCGCGTGATCCATCACAAGTTGCGTTCCCACCGGCATAACGAGGTTTATTGTTTCGATAACCAGTGACAAACAGAAAATTTTGGCTAGGGTGCTCTTAAGCCCGTAAATATTCCTCATCAGTGAACCAACGCTAATCCGTTGACTCACGCTCGTTGCTGTAAAACCACCTCCCGGCCAGAGTTCCAGCGCCACACCTGTAAAACTTTGTGACAGTTCGTTCAGACTGACTGAACGCCGCCCTTGCGCTGGATCGTGCAACACTGCATAGTTTCTGCTGACGCTAACCAGAACAACAAAATGGTTAAATTCCCAGTGTAATACACAGGGCATTTTGAGTGCATTAAGTTCATCCAGTTCTAACGACAAAGCACGCGTGGTTAGCCCCAGTTCGCTGGCCATATTAATCAGCCCGGAAAGGGTAGTCCCTCGTGCAGATAAGTTAAACTGACGACGCAGGCTAATCAGATCAATATTTTTTCCATAGTGGCCGCAAATCATGGCCAAGCAGGCCATGCCGCACTCAGCGGACTCAGTCTGATGAACAAGCGGGACTGTGTGGCGAAGCTTTAAATCAAGCTGGTTGATCAGTTTTTTAACGGACAACTTATTCATTAACAGGTCCAGTTGCGCTGTATTTCATATCGTAAAAAGGGGATAACATCCATTGATATATTTTCCTGTTTTCAAGGAAAAGTGTACTTTCTGCTTTCATTCCATTTTCTAGACTCATATATTTTCCGTCATATAAGAGGCTTTGTTTTTCTGGTCTCACGACAATTTTATAAAAAGGTACCGACACTGACGGCGCAGCTTTCGGTGCACCTTGATAGGTCAACATTTCCTGTGGTGACGCAGGTGCCTTAGAGATAACTGAAACGGTACCTGCAAACTGACCAAATTTTTCTGCAGGAAAGGCTTCATAGCGAATATTGACTCTGTCGTTGACTGAGAGATAGGGGATAGCGTCATTAGGAACCCAAAGCACGAGCGAATAATGATCAATATGCTTGGGAATTATTTGAAATAAGCTGTCACCAACAGTAACCATCTGGCCAACCGTAACACTCAATGAATCAACACGCCCATCAGCAAGTGCTCTAATGACAATGGTCCCGCCAGCGTCGATACTAAGTAGTTCTTTTTGTAATTCGTAACGCTGTAACTCCATTTGATAAATTTGGTTATCGAAATTTGCAGCTTGAGTTTGGATCTGGCTTTCCAGAGCAGTAATCTGGAGTGAATTTTGTTCATTCTGTCCGGAAAGACCCAGAAGATTATTTTGCTGCTGATAATAAAGAGCTACCTGGTTAGTAAGCTGATCCTTGTTGATAAGTCCTTTAGTTTGATAACTTCTGTAATTTTCCATATTTTCTTTCATAATACGGAGTCCCTCACGGGCATGCAGAAGAATATCTGTTGAACGTGTCAACGCATCGGTATACTGTATTTTTTGCTTTACAAGCATATCGAGAGTTGATTTCTTACTGCTTTCAATTCGGTTTATAATCTGCGATATACGTTCAAGCTGCTTACCAATATCGCTGCGCTGATTATCACTAACAACGCCACTGCGTGTACTTTTACTAACGTCAATCTGATAAATAGGTTCACCAGCGCTGATAATCTGTCCCTCCGTTACATATTGTTTAACTACTACCCCTTGAACACTTGAATAAACATGAGCCGCACGCGGATAGGTTGTAATTTCCCCTGTAACATTGACGCGTCGGGTATAGCTTCCTGTGATGACAAAAATCAGGAATGCAGCAATAAAGAAAAGGCACATTCCGGCTGTGACATAAAGTGGAACACCAGGAAGAAGCAATGCCCTGCCCTGCCATTTTCTTTTTCTATTTTCAATTGCTTCCTGACGGAACATAATTCACTCATCCTTAATGCACTCTGCGACAATATATTCATTGATGTTTTATTAGCAGTCGATTCAATTTCTCCATGTAGATAGCATACCATCTGGAGTATCCAAATTGTGCTGATAGAAAGCTATTCCCATACATTCATCTTGCATATACTCTGCAATAAATGGAGGGGTTATTGATGCGTCCAATTCAAAAATTGAGTACGCCAACCCTAATAAAACCTCAACAATTAATCCGGGCCCAGTAAGAACAGGGGTAATACTAAATTTCTTGATAATTAATTCACTACGCCAATTTCGTATCCTTGACAGATAAACGTCGTTGCTTTCACTAGAGTTAAACTCGAATATGCAATTATTCTTTTCCAGGAAAATATATCGTTTTCTCATAACACGTAGAATTATTCGAATGGCTTTAGAGCCTTCATGTGAACAAATAACATTATTAAAATATATTCCTTTAAGTCTTTTTAGCGAACCAAGCGACAAAATATTTTTAGGAACAACAATTTTTCCAAGAGGAGTGATCTGTTGAGAGGAAAATTCAGAAATATCGGTTTCGATAAGCTCAATAATCTCTTTATATTTATTTTCTTTATTTTTTTGAAAAACACTGTAGCTCACCATCTCATTTGAAGCTATCTCAAGTGCTTTGATTTTATTTATAATGGCCTGTGTTTTTGATAGCAGCAGGAAATCATCTTCACCAATATTGTTTTCTTTCAAGTATCGATTTGTTCTGTGGAAAATATGATCTGTGTATGGAAGAGTGTCAACATCAACATAAATGCCACCGTGCTTATAAATTATTAATAACCTCACTATATCACTGGCGCTGGCCAGATTGCCTCTAAGAATAATTTCATAACAATAATATTTAAAGAAGTCATCAAATCCGTGATCAAAAAGTGGCATGATGTTTCTAGTTATTATATCACTCTCATGAAACCACGTGGTTAATTTCAACTTTGTATCTGGATAAGGAATGCATTTTTCATTCAAAAAACTCACAATTAACTCATCAAAACTAAACCCATGCTTTAATTTCGCAAAGAAATATTCAAAAGCTTCGTTTTTTATTGTTTTTTCAACTTCATCCATATTTTTAAAATCAACTTTTAAAGCATAATCATGGATGGCCTTGTGAAACATATTTATTAAAAAAGAATTTTCATGATGCCAGATACAAATTTCCTTATCACAATTGGCATTTTTCCATATATTAATATAGTCGGTATTAACCAGATTAAGGTCTCCTATCCATACAAAATGTAAAACATCAGGAACCGCTATTTTTTCTTTATACGATAGATTAACTTCAGATAATTTTTTTTTCATTTCACATGCATTCCATGATATGAAATAAGATAGTTGATAATTTTGTATTTTTATACTTAGAGGCACAGCTATTTCGTCTGTGCCTCTATGTCATTTAGCGATCAGTACCTGTACGGGGTCTACCATCAGACTTATAGCCTGTTGAGCCTATTCCATTAGTACCTCCAAAGAAGCCATTTGCGCCAGCGCCGCTACCATATGGGCTGTTGTGATATGCAGAGACCGCTCTGTCCAGAGAAGAAGTTCCGTTATTCCCTCCAGAACGAGAACCGCCATTATCTGCTGACCTATGCCCACTTCCATCTTTGTCAGCCCAGCCACCTGAGACAATATCACACTGGGTGCTTAATATTTCTTTCATTCGTTTTCTCCTTAAAAGTTATGACCCACTTTATCCAACTACTCACTTTATACACTATCATTTGTTGAGATGTAAAAAAAAGTAAATTTTTTATTAATGATAATTACTCCACTCAAATACCTCTTGCGCCATTGCCCTACAATAGCCTTTCCGTTGGTTGCCAGTGTAGTTAATGCACTTAATTTCGAGCATTAACGTCACATGGCAGTCGGGCTGCGCCTTAGGCCACCTGAGAGCATCAGCAGTAGTGGAAAATCAAAAACTATAAGGGTAACGAAACTGAAGAGAAAACAAAAACAGCAACTCTGACATTCTGTGCAATGTCTTTGCAGCACTGTTCTTTTCAATCCCCAAACCACCCGCAAAAGAAAGACAGGAGCGTCTAACCCTCCCCCCTTCTACTGAAGATGCAATATTCCACACCATCTCAAATTATCGATATTACATGCTGCAATTTTAAAAAAAATAATCGAAAATTATTTTTATTTTTTAACTAACCATATCTACCTTTAGTGAATTTCATAAAAACGTCGAAAAACAAAACAATGTGCTTAGCGTCACATTTAAAATATTTTCACAGCATAAATGGTGCTATGTAATGTAATTTGCAAAGTGCTCGCGAGTTTTTAGGACCGATACTTTTTAAAGGAGATTTTGAATGAAAGAAATTTTGAGCTACCAAATGGATGCAGTGTCAGGCGGATGGAATGATCGAGATGGAAGCGGAAAAAGATCGTCAAGTAATGGCGGTTCAGGTAGCAATTCAAACGGAAACGGAGGAGGTCGGGATATACAGAGCGCTGCATATAATCTGTCGAACGAAGGAAGTGGTAGTGGGGCCTATGGATTTGGAAATTCAGGCTCAACCTCAGATTCGTCTCGATATGGTGGTAGCCGAGGTCGCACATCTGCTGACGGCCGCTAATACCTTGATGAACAAGAAACTAATCTTGCTCGTCTGCGCTAGAAATTGTAATTAAAATTTTGTCATTGCCTGTTTTTGTTATGTACCTCCTGACTACAAAAACAGGCAAATTATGGGTGGCAAGAAACTCAGCGCCCTCGTGGAAGCTCTCATCAAAGGTCTTAAAACTGAGGCGACTCCAATAGATTTTCTGTTTCTACCCACGTAATGTGGACATGGCGTTAAGCGAGATTCTGATTTTCAAAATATTCAGGGCTGATAACGCCGCATAGCCTTTGCCGTGTACCGCAGGAATAAGCGACCAGCCTGCCTCCGGGTGTACCAAAGCCGGGGTGAGATTTCGCTTAGCTTCCTGGAAACCAAACGACCCCACGAATTGCCCGCTCTGTTTTTCAAACAGCGCCCAGTAACCGTAGCCCAGCGCCTGCCAGTGACCAATATAACGCATCAATCGCGCCCAGCTCATTTCACCATCCTGCGGTTTTCCGCCGCCGATAAACTTCACCATCTCCGGATCAGACCAACAGGCAACCAGCGCCTCATAGTCGTCCAGCGTAAAATGGCGCAGGATAAGGCGTTCCCGTTTCAAGACGGGGGGCTTGAGTAATCATCATGACTCCGCTCAGTATTACTCTTGTAGTCGTTGTTTAAGGCCGGATTTGCAGGCGTAAATGATAGCGCAGAGCAGCAGGCTAAACAGCATAGTCCCCAAAAACACGCCCGCGCCGGTCAGGGTCAGCATAACGCCGCCAATCAACGGTCCCAGCGCAATGCCTAACGTCGTCAGGGTCGATGCCCCCAGGTACGCGCCACGATGCTCATCCGGTGCCAGCTGATCCAGCAAAATATTCAGGTTCGGCATCAAAATTGCCTCGCCGATGCTGAAAATAACCGTCACGCTCACCCACAACAGCGCATCCGGCGTACGGACGGACCAGAACAAAAGCTGCGAAAGCGCGAAGATAGCGCCCCCGAGCAAAATACGATTAGACAGACTCACCTGAGCCAGGAAGCGAACCAGGAAAAGTTGGGCAATAAGTACCGTACAGGCGTTCGACACCAGAATCAGCGTAATTAACTTTACGGCCGCCTCAGCGTCCAGCGTCAGCAAATAAAGCGGCACCACGGACTCATAATGTACGAAAACCACGGCGCACAACGTGCTGCAAAGCAGCGCCGCGACAAACAGTTTGTCCCGGGCGATGATCAGCATCACATCGCGTAATCTGACCCCAGCTTTGTGCTCGCTTTCGTTGGCCACCAGCTTGCCTGCGGGAATAAACAGTAAGGTATAAATAAGCAGAGGCAAATAGCTCACCGCGGTGATCACAAAGGTGCCTTTCTGCGAAGTCAGCCCGAACGCAATACCGACCAGTGGCCCGGTGACCGCCGCCACATTCACCAAATAATAACGAATCTGCAGAGCCAGAGCGCGACGACGGCGATCGCCCAGTAAGTCACTCATCAGCGCTCGCGTAGGCGGTTCTACCCACGCAAAACAGACACCAACAATCATTAGCCCAATGATAAATAACGCCATTCCTGTGGCCAGCCCAAGCAGAGCATAGCCAACAAACGACAGCGCACAGCCGAGGGAAAGCACGCCCCGGCGACCTAGCTTGTCCGACAGCTGCCCGCCATACATCCCCAACACAACCGCCAGAAGCGCGCTGCTGGTCATTGCTACGCCCACTGAGATCGGGGAGAGATGATAATTACGGGTCATGATCACCGTCATAAACGGCCAGGCCATAAAATAGCTAAAGCGAATCACCAGGGTAAAAAACAGCAGCGCAATTACCGTGGCCGGGAAGGTTTTGACCGTCGGCCAAAAACCGCGCGCAGCGTCCTCACGGACGGCATCGTTTGTCGTCATAAAGTGTCCTGTTATTTATCGTTATAGTGGAGGCGGGGCCGCTTACGCTGAGTAAGCGGTTAAATAGTAATAAGTTATTCCGTATTGGCTGGCAACGGAAATGTTACTGAAATGTTTATTTCCCCAGCTTGTCGTTTAAACCGTCAGCCGGGCAGCAAAAAATAGTGGGAAATTGTGACCAGCCGCTCAAAAAATGGCATTTCGTGCTGAGAATGTTTGGGGAGAGCCGGCGGCTGAACGCCGCCGGTAGAATCGCTACAGTTTTCCGCTAAGACGCTGATGGAAATCGGCGCTGTGGGTATCCAGACCAACAATTTCGACCTGAGTCTGATAACGCTGATACCGCGTTTCAATGGCATCTAATACGGCAACCGTGGAAGCATCCCAAATTTGCGCCTGGCTCAGATCGATCACCACCCGTGCCGGGTCGTCAGCATAATGAAAATGCTCGACAAGGTCGTTGCTGCTCGCAAAGAACAGCGGCCCACGAACCCGGTACGTCACTTCACTCCCGTCCGCTGCCAACTGCCGCTCAGCACGCACCACATGCGCAATACGACGGGCGAATAACATCATAGCGAAGATAACGCCCCCCAAAACGCCAAGCGCCAGGTTATCGGTATAAACCGTGATCGCGACAGTGGTGAGCATCACCAGCGTTTCCGGCACCGGCATACGGCGAAGTGTAACTGGAGAGATGCTATGCCAGTTCAACGTTTTCACCGCCACAATCATCATGATCCCGGCCAGCACCACCATCGGAATTTTCGCCATCACTTCACTCAGCACGGTGACCAGCAGTAATAATACCAGCGCAGCCGCCACGGTAGACAGCCGCGTACGCCCTCTTCCCAGCTCAACGTTGACGATGGTTTGCCCAATCATGGCGCAGCCCGCGATGCCGCCATAAAAACCGGCGAAGATATTCGACACACCCAGCCCCCAGCATTCGCGCCGCTTGCTTGAAGGAGTATCGGTGAGATCGTCCACCAGCCTGGCCGTCAGTAAGGACTCCATCAGGCCAACAAAAGCAATACTCAACGCACAGGGCCAGATAATACGCAGCGTCTCAACGTTAAGCGGCACTATCAGTTCCGTTAATCCAGGTAAGCCGGCTTTCATCGGCCCGCTGTCACCTACCGTGGGCATTATCCATCCCATGGCGATGCTCAGCCCGGTCACAAGAACAATCGCCACCAGCGGCGAAGGCACTGATTTAAGCACTTTCGGTAACAGTAAAACGACGGCGAGCGTCACGGCGAACAGGCCCCAAACGAGAGGCGATTGCCCCCAGACATGAGGCACCTGAGCAAAGAAAATAAGAATACCCAGTGCATTCACAAACCCGGTCATGACCGAAAGCGGGATATAACGCATCATTCGCGCCAGCCCGCTCACGCCAAACAGGATCTGGATCCCGCCCGCCAGCACCACCGCAGGCAGGATATAACCTACGCCGTACTGATGAACCATCGGGGCAATCACCAGCGCCACCGAGCCGGCCGCCGCGGTGACCATTGCCGGACGGCCACCCAGAATCGACATAGCAAAACAAAGCACGATCGAGGCAATCAGGCTGACCTTCGGATCCACGCCCGCAATCAGGGAAAAAGAAATCACTTCGGGGATCAGGGCCAGCGCGGTGACGACCCCGGCAAGCACTTCACGCTGGATGAGCCGGGGTGAGCGAAGCACGGCGCGCAGGCTATTCTCATGCGCATGTTGCGCGGCCAGTTCAGTTTGATTTGTCATAATGGGATGCAGGCTTATTATCAGGAACGCCGCATTTCTCAAGGAATGCGGTCAGCGAGGCCGAAAGTGTAGCGTTGTCCCGGCAGTGATGCGAGTTTTTGTGACTCACATCACTAGTCTGGATGACGCGCCTGCTCAGCACTCTCGTTTGCGCAACAAAAAATTAACAAATTGAGTAAAAAACGCTGGACGGCAAGCTATCAAGGTGTGGTATGGTTTTAGCGCACTGGTCAAGCCGAAGCGTTATGGGAAACGCTTACGCAAGCAGGCTGGCTAGTTTCCGAATAAAAAAAAAGACCGAACACGATTCCTGTATTCGGTCCAGGGAAATGGCTCTTGGGAGAGAGCCGTGCGCTAAAAGTTGGCATTAATGCAGGCTAAATCGCCTTGCCCCTTAAGAATAGATTACCGGCGCAGGTTTTCCAGTCCGCAACAAAAGTGGTCAGAAAAAAAGCGCAATAAAGGTGACTATTTATGCAAAAACAGCAATATCCCGTTGAGGTTATTGCTGTTTTTTTATGGCAAAAAATGCGTGCTTTTTATTCACCGCAAAGCTTTTGCGCACGCTCAATGAAGGGTTCGAGACTCATCTTCTGGCCAGGATGCTGCGGATCGTCCACCTGAATAACGCTGATGGGCTGCCCGCTCGTTTTACCGCTCTTAATCTGCTGCTCGGCAATGGCGTTCAGTGGGTACTGCATCAGCGTACTTGGATTGATGGCAAACAACGCATTCCCCGCTCTGCAGCTCAACATCACCTCTTCACGGTTGAACGCCCATTTGTCTTTACCCACCTCAAACCGGCTCACGGTGATAATTTGCGGGGCAGCCAGCGCAGAACCCGCGCAGGCCAGCAGCAGTAAAGTCAAAATGCTCTTTTTCATGAATCTCTCATATAACCAGTTTGCGCCGTCAGAACGGCTCCCAGGTAGCATAGATGCTGACAAGCAGCAGTACTCCTACCGATAAAATCACTTCCAGCCACGTAAGCTGAATAAATCTTCGCTGAGCATCGGCCTGAACAGCGTCGAAACGCGGCACCAGTATATAGCGGTTGATCAGCGCCAGCATAACCATCACGAGCACCAGCGCAACCTTCAGCGCCAGCAATCGAACATAGCCACTTTCCAGCGGCAGCGCCCAGCCCAGGATAAGCAAGCTATTCACCACGCCGGTCACCAGTACCGCAGCCACTGCAAGATGCCCGTAGCGCGAAAAACGCATCATTGCCGTAATCGCCGGAGTACGCCAGCGCGGCTTATGCGCCATATGCATACAAACCAGCAAAGGCAGAAGTCCGCCTACCCACCAGCCCGCGCTCAGAAGATGAATCGCATGGTTCATCCGCTGAAAGACACCCAGCGCGCCGTCGTGCATGGCTGCATGCCCGACGCCTGCCAGCATAATGAGCTGAGCCGCGGCTAACAGCAGTAATAAACCCGGCATTGCCCGTGGAGCGATCAGCACAGCGGCCAGCGTAGCCACGCCGAGCAATATCTGCCATATCCATACCGAGCCAAAGCGAGTCGTTAACACCGCCTGCCAGATATCCGGCGAGAGTGTATCGCGCCAGCCGTCACCCATTTGCCCGGCCTGGGCCATGAATAGCAGGCCGGCGCTAATGAGCGACAGCCAGACGGCAGGCCGCCACTGTGCTCTGAGGCGACGCACAAGCACGGGCTTAAACTGCTGCGGGGCAAGGAGCGAACAACAGATGGCGCTGCCAAGCAGCACCATCAAGGCAGTGAAATGGATAAAACGCAGCGCGATGTAGAACGCCGACAGCATGGCGATTATTTCACGGAGAAGTGGTAGTTACCTTTGGTTTTGTGCCCATCGACCGACACAACATGCCAGTCTACGGAGTAATCACCCGGTTTCAGGGCTTCTTCAACCGGCACAATCAGCTGTTTGTTGTCGGTCTCAGCAACCTTCACTTTCCCGGTCTTCACGGCAGATTTCTGCGGGCCGGTCACGGTCACGCCGCTGAAGCCGGGCTCCACGCCCTCAGAGAAGCTCAGGGTCAGCGACTGCGGCGATGCGGTCACGGCAGAATCTGCCGCAGGAGACTGCTGCTTAAGGTGCGCGTGAGCAAACACGGCTGGAGAAACGGCCATAGCAGCGACAAATGCCGCCACGGTTGCGATGCGGGAGGAGATGAACGCCATATTAACTATTCCTTTTTGTTATGTGTTGAGGCGGCAAGGATACCCCCGCGTCAATACCAAGTCGAGACGGGAAAAGCTATTGTTGCTTGTCATCCGGGGCGCAAAACAGTAACTTCTGCGCTGACATTGCAGGAGGATATGATGAGCTACAATCTCGCCGATTTACCCCAGGAAGAAATGGATAAAGTTAACGTCGACCTTGCCGCTGCCGGTGTGGCGTTTAAAGAGCGCTATAACATGCCCGTTGTGGCCGAAATGGTGGAACGTGAACAACCTGAACACCTGCGGACCTGGTTCCGTGAAAAGCTGATTGCCTATCGTCTGGCCTCGGTTAATCTTTCCCGTTTGCCGTATGAACCAAAGCAAAAATAAAAACTTAAGAATTTTCTCTTTGATGCAAAACTAGTGCTACCCTCTTCCTTGTTCAGTTGACCACAAGCTTTGGCTCATCCCTCACGATTGCAGGACGCAATCGTTGGATGAAAGATTAAGGAAGAACCTATGCCACGCTGGAATGTTGCCGCTGCGCAATACGGTGCCGTTGCCGGAAATTATCAGGCCAACATCGACCACCACCTCGATTTCATTCGCTGTGCCGCCGAAGAAGGCATCGACCTACTGGTTTTCCCTCATCTCTCTTTATCCGGATTACGCCTCGACAATAACCCTCCGGCGTTTACCGATCCACTGTTCGACCCGCTCAGCGAGGCTGCTCGCAGCTACCATATGACCGTGATCGTCGGCATGTCGCTCAGTGACGAGGCGCATAGCGCAGCCGGTATGGTAGGTTTTCTGCCGGACGGGTCGCGTATCGCCTGTTGTAAACGTCCCTCTGAGGCGGCAGATATCAACGCGCAGCCTCCCGTCCCCCCACTTTTGGGGCAACGCTTTCGCAATATCGCGCTGGCCGTTTGCGCCCAGAGCGATGATGAAGCCTGGCCGCAAAGTGCGGCTAACATCGGGGCAGATCTTTACGCTACCGGCGCCGCGATGACAGAACTGAGCTACCAGCAAGACGAAATGTATATGCAGCGCTGGGCGCATAAATATGGGCTCACCATTCTGCAGGCCAATTACGCCTGGTCCGGGGCAGAACTTCGCTCTGCAGGCCGCAGCGCATGTTGGGATAATTTAGGCCAGCTCGTCGTCAGAGCCGACCAGGGCGAATTGCTGGCGATTGGCCGCCGGGATGAGAGAGGTTGGCACGGCGAGGTCATTCCTTTACGCTAGTCGCCTGAAGCCTGTTAACGGAGACTGCGATGCTGCGCATTATTGATACGGAAACCTGTGGATTACAGGGAGGCGTAGTGGAAGTGGCGTCGGTCGACATCATCGACGGCAAGATTGTAAACCCGATGAGCGATCTTGTCCGTCCTGACCGGCCAATAAGCCACCAGGCGATGGCTATCCATAAAATTACCGAAGAGATGGTGGCCGATAAACCCTGGATTGAAGACGTCATCCCCCGCTATATCGGAAGCCCCTATTACGTGGCGCACAATGCCAGTTTCGACAGCCGCATGCTGCCGGAAATGCAGGGCGACTGGATTTGCACGGTGAAGCTGGCGCGGCGCCTGTGGCCGGGCATCAAATACAGCAACATGGGCTTGTATAAATCGC
Source organism: Cedecea neteri (assembly GCF_000758325.1). Lineage (NCBI taxonomy): Bacteria > Pseudomonadati > Pseudomonadota > Gammaproteobacteria > Enterobacterales > Enterobacteriaceae > Cedecea > Cedecea neteri. The sequence goes on from NZ_CP009459.1 coordinate 3,797,181, forward strand.
TAAAACTGCATGTGGATACGCCTGCCGGGCTGCATCATCACCGCGCCTTGTTTGACTGCTATATCACCGCCGCCCTGCTGCTGAGAATTATGGATGTGTCCGGCTGGACCGCAGAAGATATGGTCACAATTACCGGGCGTCCGGCGCTGGTGACCACCATGATGTTTGGCAAATACCGGGGCAAACGCATTGCCGAAATAGCCGAAGACGATCCGGGTTATCTTCGCTGGATGCTCAACAACATCAAGGAGCTAACGCCGGATCTCCGCATGACAATAAAACATTACCTGGCCGCCAGCGCGGCCGATTAATGCACGCGCCCTGGCAGCGTCCCCTGCGTCAGGGCAATCAGGAAAGCAAACTCCAGCGCTACGCCTTCGTAAGATTTGAAGCGCCCCGACTTGCCGCCATGCCCGGAATCCATGTCGGTACAAAGCAGCAGCAAGGTCTCATCCCGCTTATAGTCGCGTAATTTGGCAACCCACTTAGCCGGCTCCCAATATTGTACCTGCGAATCATGCAGCCCGGTGGTCACTAACAAATGGGGATAAGCCTGCTCGCGAACCTGATCGTAGGGGCTGTATTGCTTCATATAGCGGTAATACTCTTCGTCCTGGGGGTTGCCCCACTCTTCAAACTCTCCGGTGGTGAGCGGAATTGACTCATCCAGCATCGTGGTTACAACGTCAACAAACGGCACCTGAGCCACCACGCCATGGAATAATTCAGGGCGCAGATTGATAGCCGTTCCCATCAGCATCCCGCCCGCGCTGCCACCCATCCCATAAAGCAGTTTAGGATCGCCATATCCCTGCCTGAGCAGCTCGTCGCATACGTCCAGATAGTCGTTAAAGGTATTCATCTTTTTCAGGTATTTACCGTCTTCATACCATTGCTGGCCCAGCTCACCACCGCCGCGTACATGGGCAATGGCGAAGACAAACCCTCTGTCCAGCAGACTTAAACGGCTGCTGCTAAAGTCAGCATCCATACTGCTGCCGTAAGATCCATAGCCATAGACCAGCAGCGGATTTTTACCCCGGCGAAAGTGTTTCCGGTGATAAACCAGTGAGACCGGCACCTGAACGCCATCCCGCGCCGTCACCCACAGATGCTCGCTGCGGTAATTGTTAGCATCAAAACCGGCAACCTGGGTTTGCTTGATAACCCGCCGTTCACCGCTGTCCATATCCAGCTCGAAAAGCGTATCCGGCGTCGTCATTGAAGAGTAACCGTAGCGCAGGTGGGAGGTCTCCGGCTCAGGATTATAGCCAAGCCAGGTGACATAGGCCGGATCGTCAAAAGCGATGCCCGTAGACTCACGCGTATGGCGATTAATCTGGCGCAGGCTGGTCAATCCCTGCTGGCGCTCGGCAACCACCAGCCAGTCGCGGAACAGCGTAAAGTCTTCAAGCATGACCTGTTCCCGTGCGGCAATCAGCGTTTCCCATTGTTTTTCGTCCCGCACGGCGCTGCGGTAGAGTCCGAAGTTTTTACCGTCTTTGTTGGAACGAATGTAGAACCCATGCTGGTAGTGATCGACCGTGTACTCATGATCTTTCCGGCGCGGGGCAAAGACTTGCGGCTCGGCGTCCGCCAGTTCGGCATCCAGTAACAAAGCCTCACTCGTCGTCGCGCTGGCAAGATGAATGACAACAAAATGCTGGGAGGTTGTTTTATGCACGCTGACGTAAAAAGCGTCATCTTTTTCTTCATACACCAGTTGGTCATCGGCCACCGGGTGGCCCAGCGTGTGCCGCCAGACCTGATAAGGCAGTAAGGTTTTCGGATGCTTGCGCACGTAGTAAAGCGTGACGGAATCATTTGCCCAAACAAAACTGGTCGAGACGTTATTCAGCAACTCCGGATACCAGTTCCCGGTTTTCAAATTACGCAGGCGAATACCGAACTGACGGCGGGAGAGATAGTCCTCCGCCAGGGCCATCACGGCATTGTCCGGCGTAATGGCAAACCCGCCCATGGTGTAGAACTCGCTATGGGCTGCACGCTGGTTGGCATCCAGCAAAACGTCCCACTCGCCCCACTCTTCTCTGACCGCGGATTGCCGCTGATAAATCGCGTACTCATTCCCTTTGTCATAAACCTGACGGTAGCGATAGCCGTTCTTCACATAAGGGGCGGAAACATCGCGAGGTGGAACGCGAGCGATCATCTCTTTGAGCAGCTGATCCTGCAGCGCGCGCTGGCTCTCCATGATCGTTTTACCGTAATCGTTTTCCTGCTCCAGGTATTTCAGCACTTCGGGATCGGTGCGGTCATCATCCCGCAGCCAGTAATAGTTATCCGTGCGGGTATCGCCATGCAACGTCATAGCGTGAGGAACTTTTTTGGCTTTTGGCGGCATCACTTTCATCATTTTCCGTTTAACACCCCGTAAGGGTGGCAAATTCAGCCGGGCTTGCAAGCGGAACATGAAAGATAAAAGAAAATGCCGGGACAGACCCGGCACAAAGTAATGGCAGGAGGATTAAACCGGGAGCGGCTGTTTTTGCTGCTGAATGTCTTGCTCAATGCCGGAGCGGACATCCGGCGGGATGTTTAGTGCATCACCCAGGGCGTTTAAATAGCTACGTTCCATAAAGTGATCGATATCGATAGCCGTGCAGCTTAGGTAATAAAGCTCGAGCGCTTCTTCCTCGTTTCTCACGCCTTGCGCGAGCTGGTGAGGATCTAAAGGCCTGTCGATAGCTCGTTCGACAAGCGCTTTGCCTTCGCCGTCGATGCCGACTTCACGCAGCTGTTGCTCAATAAACTGACGCTCTTTTGCATCAATATGGCCGTCGCTTTTCGCCGCAAAAACCAGCGCAGTGATTAATCTTTCGGTACGAACATCAACCGACGAGTGCGGCTCGCTCCCGCCTGCGGAAGCGGGCTGGTTCTGACGAACCCGCTCCTTGTATTTGTTCCATAACACGCTCCCCGCCACGGCACCGCCGCCGACCAGAAGCGCACTGGTGCCGTATTTTGTTAACAGTTTGCGGGAAGATTTGCTCGCCAGCAGTAACCCGGCTAATCCACCCAGCGCCCCCGGCACCAGAAGTTTACCGATCCCTTCAGGACCATGACCGGCTGCAGGCTGTGAAGATTGAGGGGAATTAGATTGCCCCAGGAGCGACTGAAGCTGCTGTAACCAGTTATTCATGACGGAGATCCTCTGTTGACTTAACTCGTCGAGAGTAGGCCACAGGACGTCAAGAAACGTCGGACAGCGCTAAAGATGGGAAAAGAATCGCGCCGGCTGCCCGGCGCTTACCGCAGAACCGTATTACGCGGCTTTGGTGCGCTTGCGTCCAGGGTGCTCGCTGACGTTGTCTTCTGCCGCTGGCGATTGTTCAAGCGCTGAGGACTCCGCGTCTGGCTCAGACTGGCTTACTTCAGGCTCTGGCAGCTTGCCGTTTTTCAGCACGCCCGCCAGCAGATCCTTGTTTTCCGCCATCCACATCGCCAGGGTGTCGCTCTGCCCTTCATCCAGCGCAATCGGGCTTTGCTGCAGCCAGTCGCCGAGGACTTCAGCCAGATCCAGCATTTTGTCGTAAGCGTCAGCATCCTTTTTACTGGCAAAGGCCATTTTTTCTTGTCCCTCTCTCACTACAACATATTTAATCTCGACCGCCATTTTGCAGCTCCGTTTTACCTGTTTATTTATCCAGTATATCGCCATTCATTTTATCACACAAGCCGGAAAGCCGCTGCCAACGCAAACGTTTTCGTTTATACTGCAGCGGTCTTTTTCTTTGTTAAGGCTAAATCACATGTCAACGTTGGGAACCGCTCTGCGCCCGGCAGCTACGCGAGTTATGCTGCTGGGTTCCGGTGAATTGGGTAAAGAAGTGGCCATTGAATGCCAGCGCCTCGGGGTAGAAGTTATCGCCGTCGATCGCTACGCAAATGCGCCGGCAATGCACGTCGCACACCGCAGCCACGTCATCAACATGCTGGATGCCACGGCGCTAAAAGCGCTTGTCGCCGCCGAAATGCCCGATTTTATCGTTCCTGAAATTGAAGCCATTGCCACCGATGCCCTGCTGGAGCTTGAAGCCCAGGGTCAGCGAGTGGTGCCGTGCGCCCGCGCCACCAAACTCACCATGAACCGCGAAGGGATCCGCCGCCTGGCCGCAGAAGAACTCGAACTGCCCACTTCCAGCTACCGCTTCGCCGACAGTGAAGCCGCTTTCCACCAGGCCGTGCAGGAAATTGGTTTGCCGTGCATTGTTAAACCGGTGATGAGTTCCTCCGGCAAAGGCCAGAGCTTCATCCGCACGGCCGACCAGTTGGCAAAAGCCTGGGAATACGCCCAGTTGGGCGGGCGGGCCGGGAAAGGCCGCGTCATCGTCGAAGGCGTAGTCAATTTTGATTTTGAAATCACCCTGCTAACCATCAGCGCCGTTGACGGCGTGCATTTCTGCGCGCCTATCGGCCACCGTCAGGAGGATGGCGACTACCGTGAATCCTGGCAGCCACAGCAGATGAGCGACATCGCGCTGGCAAAATCGAAAGAGATTGCTGAAAAAGTGGTTACCGCTCTGGGCGGCCACGGCCTGTTCGGCGTTGAGCTGTTTGTCTGCGGCGATGAGGTGATTTTCAGTGAAGTCTCCCCTCGCCCGCACGACACCGGCATGGTGACGTTGATTTCTCAGGATCTGTCTGAGTTTGCACTGCACGTTCGCGCCTTCCTCGGCCTGCCTGTCGGCGAAATTCGTCAGTATGGCCCTGCCGCATCGGCGGTGATCCTGCCAGAGCTGCATAGCGACAACGTTAAGTTCAGCAATGTAGGCGCGGCGCTGGGCGGTGGTTTACAGGTTCGCCTGTTTGGTAAGCCGGAGATTGCGGGTAAACGCCGTATGGGCGTGGCGCTGGCAACCGGTAACAGCGTCGATGAGGCAGTAACAAGGGCCGTGACGTCAGCCGCTCAGGTGAAAGTTGAAGGATAAAAAATCGCCCTCAAGTGAGAGCGATTGAATCATTGGGCCCGCGTACTGCGGGCTTTTTTATGGCTTACTGCTTAGCGCCTTCCACCGCTTCGCGGGCAAGCTTAGTGATACGGTCGTAGTCGCCCGCTTCCAGCGCATCGGCCGGAACCAGCCAGGAACCACCGATGCACAGCACGCTTTTCAGCGCCAGGTAATCGCGGTAGTTAGCCGGGGAGATCCCCCCGGTTGGGCAGAAACGCACCTGAGAGAATGGCCCTGCAATGGCCTGCAGCGCTTTAGTGCCGCCGTTGGCTTCAGCCGGGAAGAATTTGAACTCTTTCAGGCCGTAGTCCATCCCCAGCATCAGTTCTGAAACGGTGCTGATGCCTGGGATCAACGGAATAGTGCCTTCGGTCGCGGCTTTCAGCAGCGGCTCGGTCAGGCCCGGGCTGATGGCGAACTGCGCGCCCGCTTCAGTCACTTCCGCAAGCTGCTGTGGGTTCAGCACGGTACCCGCGCCGATGATAGCTTCAGGCACTTCTTTCGCAATCGCACGAATGGCATCGATAGCACAAGCTGTACGCAGCGTGACTTCCAGCACGCGGACGCCACCGGCCACCAGCGCTTTCGCCATCGGCACCGCATGCTCCAGCTTGTTAACAACAATAACCGGCACAACCGGACCGGTTTTCAGGATCTGTTCTGCTGTAGTTTTCCAATTTTTCATCTGAGCGCCTCTTAGCCACTTTTAATCTGTTCCGGGCAGTGCTGCCGCGGGTTTAAAATTTAATGCAGGTTGCGCCTTGTTCAGCGCCAGAAAGCTGTTCGCGCAATGCGCCGAATAACTCCCGACCGGTCCCTACGCGCTCAGCGCTGAGATCCGGGTGATAAGCAGTGCGCGCCGCAAGTACGGCTTCATCGACCAGCAACGTTAGCTCGCCCGTTTGGCCATTGACGCGAATAATGTCGCCATCCTGCACCTTCGCCAGCAGCCCGCCGTCATACGCTTCCGGGGTAACATGGATTGCGGAAGGCACCTTCCCTGAGGCACCGGACAGTCTTCCATCTGTCACCAGAGCAATTTTGAAACAGCGGTCCAATAATACTCCAAGCGGCGGCATAAGTTTATGCAATTCTGGCATGCCGTTCGCTTTTGGCCCCTGATGGCGGACGACAACAACGCAATCGCGGTCCAGTTGGCCGGCTTCAAAGGCGGGTAATACGTCATGCTGGCTTTCAAAAATAACCGCCGGCGCTTCAATCACCTGGTTATCTACCGGCACCGCAGAGGTTTTCATCACCGCCCGGCCCAGATTCCCGCTCAGCACTTTGGTTCCACCGTGGCGGGAGAACGGTTTTTCCATCGTGGCAATAACGTCGCTATCCAACGGCTGGCTCGCGCCTTCACGCCAGGCAAGCTGACCATTATCGAGCCACGGCTCCATGGTGTAGTGATGCAGGCCAAAACCGGCCACGGTGTTAACGTCTTCGTGCAGCAGGCCACCTTTCAGCAGCTCACGCATCAGCACCGGCACACCGCCCGCCGCCTGGAAGTGGTTAATGTCGGCGGGGCCATTCGGGTAGAGGCGCGCCAGCAGCGGCACAATTTCAGAGATCTCGGAGAAGTCGTCCCAGTTAATAATGATCCCGGCAGCGCGAGCCATCGCAACAAGGTGCATTGTGTGGTTAGTCGAGCCGCCGGTAGCCAGCAGTGCAACAATGCCGTTCACCACCACTTTCTCGTCGATCATTTTCCCGAGAGGCATCCATTCGTTGCCGTTGCCGGTCAGGCGAGTGACCTGGCGCGCCGCTGCGTCCGTCAGCGCGTGACGCAACTCAGCATCAGGCTGAACAAACGAAGAACCAGGCAGCTGCATGCCCATAAACTCAACCACCATCTGGTTGGTGTTCGCCGTGCCGTAGAAGGTACAGGTCCCCGGCGCGTGATAAGAGGCAGCTTCCGCTTCCAGCAGCGCAAGACGGTCAACTTTACCTTCCGCATAAAGCTGGCGAATGCGGACTTTTTCTTTGTTAGGTAAGCCGCTAGCCATTGGGCCTGATGGCACAAAGAGCGCAGGTAAATGACCGAACGACAGCGCGGCCATCGTCAGCCCCGGCACGATTTTGTCGCACACGCCAAGATAGAGCGCGCCGTCAAACATGTTATGTGAAAGGCCAACGGCGGTAGACATGGCAATCACTTCGCGGCTCAACAGCGAAAGTTCCATGCCGTCCTGGCCCTGAGTCACCCCGTCACACATCGCCGGAACACCGCCTGCAACCTGCCCCACTGCGCCCACAGAATGCAGCGCCTTGCGGATTTGCTCTGGATAATGTTCATACGGCTGATGGGCGGAGAGCATGTCGTTGTAGGACGTGATGATCGCAATATTGTTACGCAACATGCTTTTCAGCGCCGCCTTATCGTCCGGCTGGCAGGCAGCGAAACCATGCGCGAGGTTACCGCAGGCAAGTTCCGAGCGGTGAACCGTGTTGCTCCGGGCTTTCTCAATGCGTGCCAGGTAGGCTTCGCGAGTTGGGCGGGAGCGTTCGATAATACGCGATGTTACCCGTAACAAATTTGGATGCATAGAAGTTCCTCAGAAAGTGGCTGTTCTCCCGCATTGATATCGTCATGTTCGGGGCTGATAAAAGTAACTTTGTAGCCCATCAGACTTGATGTCGGGAGCAAAAACGCTTCAGCTAGTGTAAATAAAAAAGCCCCGCGGGTGAATCCACGCGGGGCTATTATTCATAAAAAACTATGCCACTTCTGTGTTAGATCATGTTACCGGTAAAATGAAGGCCATTTGTTAGCAATTTTTTACCGGTCATGTTCACAGCCTGTTATTCAAATTCGTTCCAGGAGTGCCCGTCACGGGTAATCATTGCTACGGAAGCCACCGGCCCCCAGGTTCCAGCCTGGTAAGGTTTCGGCGCATCGTTATCTGCAGCCCAGGCTTCGGTAATGGAGTCAACCCATTTCCACGCCTCTTCTACTTCATCACGACGTACAAACAGCGCCTGAATGCCCCGCATGGTTTCCAGCAGCAGGCGTTCATAGGCATCCGCCAGGTGAGACTCATTGAAGGTCTCGGAGTAGCTCAGATCCAGCTTGGTGGTCTGCAGGTTATGCTTGTGCTCCAGGCCCGGAACTTTGTTCAGGATCTGAATATCCACGCCTTCATCCGGCTGCAGACGAATAGTCAGTTTGTTCTGCGGCAATTCCTGCCAGGAATCTTTAAACAGATTCAGCGCAGGGTTTTTGAAGTAAACCACGACTTCAGAACATTTGGTTGGCAGACGTTTACCGGTACGCAGGTAGAACGGCACGCCGGCCCAACGCCAGTTGTCGATATCTACGCGGATAGCCACGAAGGTTTCGGTGGCGCTGGATTTGTTCGCCCCCTCTTCTTCCAGGTAACCAGGCACTTTCTTGCCCTGCGCAAAGCCTGCGGTGTACTGGCCGCGCACGGTTTTGTCACGCACGTTAGTGCGGTCAATGCGGCGCAGCGACTGCAGAACCTTCACTTTCTCATCGCGAATGTGGTCCGCGGTCAAGTCAGACGGCGGAGACATGGCAATCATGCACAGGATCTGCAGCAGGTGGTTTTGAATCATGTCGCGCATCTGCCCGGCCTGATCGAAGTAACCCCAGCGGCCTTCAATGCCCACTTCTTCGGCCACGGTGATTTCTACGTGATCGATAGTGCGGTTGTCCCAGTTGTTAGCAAACAGGGAGTTGGCAAAACGCAGCGCCAGCAGGTTAAGAACGGTTTCTTTACCCAGGTAGTGGTCGATACGGTAAACCTGGCACTCTTCAAAGAACTCACCCACCTGATCGTTGATCTGCTGGGAGGTTTCGAGGGAAGTTCCCAGCGGTTTTTCCATGACGACGCGAGCAGGCTTGGCGTTAAGCTTCGCTTTACCTAACCCTTTGCAGATAGCGCCAAAGGTGCTTGGCGGCATAGCAAAGTAGTTGATGGTGACGCGATTCTGCTGGTCGAGCATTTTGCCCAACTTGGTAAAAGCAGAGGTATCGTTGACGTCCAGGTTACAGAAATCCAGACGACCGCTCAGTTTGTCCCACAGGCTCTCGTCAATCTTCTCTTTCATGAAGGTTTCGAGGGCTTCGCGGACAACTTTGGTGTATGCCTCTTTATCCCACTCTGCGCGGCCAACACCCAGAATACGGGTCTCCGGATGGATTTGACCTGCTTTTTCCAGCTGATACAGGGATGGCAACAGTTTCCGGCGCGCCAGGTCGCCTTTTGCACCGAAAATGACCAGGTCGCACGCCTGGGCTGTTTGCGTTACCGCCATGTTTGTCTCCTCGTTTCGGATATCCCGGCTGTTACCGGCCCTTTGGGGCCCGGATAGCATTAAGCCAGGCACGTCTTGTAATTTTATTACGCTGCAATGTACTGCTTTTGCTGAATTGAGGACAACCGTTAACCCCGGTTTGACCGCCTCAATTGCTAACTTTTCCCACAATGCCGCACTAAAGCGTCATTTACTGGCGTTTTTTTGTGCGATGTAACCGTTGCCAAAGTTAGACACCGATCATGTAATGAAAAAAAACAACAACATTACCTGGGCAACTCGCCCCTATCACATTTTAGCAAGCGTATATTCTTGCTAAATCGGCCCACGATTTCTTCTGTTGCTGAAATCGCTAAAACCCATGAGTGCCCGCCTTTATGAATATGCTGGAAAAAATCCAGTCACAGCTGGAACACCTTAGCAAATCGGAACGCAAAGTCGCAGAAGTGATTCTTGCTGCACCCCAAGACGCCATTCACTCCAGCATCGCGACGCTTGCCCGCAGCGCGGACGTCAGCGAGCCCACCGTGAACCGCTTTTGCCGTCGCCTTGAAACCAAGGGCTTCCCTGATTTTAAACTGCATTTAGCTCAGAGTCTGGCGAATGGCACGCCGTATGTAAACCGGAATGTTGATGAAGATGATAGCGTCGAGTCCTATACCGGCAAGATATTTGAATCCGCCATGGCAAGCCTTGATCGGGTTCGTCAGTCGCTGGATATGTCTGCAGTGAACCGGGCCGTCGATTTGCTTACCCAGGCAAAGAAAATTGCCTTTTTTGGGCTCGGATCTTCCGCTGCCGTCGCGCACGACGCTACCAACAAGTTTTTCCGCTTTAATGTCCCGGTGATTTACTCGGATGACGTTGTTATGCAACGTATGAGCTGTATGAATTGTACCGAGCAGGACGTGGTGGTGCTTATCTCTCACACCGGCCGGACTAAAAATCTGGTTGAGCTGGCCCAGTTAGCCCGTGAAAACGATGCCATTGTGCTCGCCATCACATCGGAAGGCAGCCCGCTGGCCCGTGAGGCGACGCTTTCTCTGCTGCTGGATGTGCCAGAAGATACTGACATTTATATGCCGATGGTGTCTCGCCTGGCGCAGTTGACCGTCATTGACGTCCTGGCAACGGGCTTTACTTTGCGCCGAGGGGCAAAATTCAGGGATAACTTGAAGCGAGTCAAGGAAGCGCTCAAAGAATCGCGCTTTGATAAAGAACGCCTTCTCTCAGGCGATGAACGTTAAATTTTGATAACAAAGCTGTAACTTATTAGGCTCTTCGGTTACGTTGTCATGGGTGTTCACAGCACATCCTGACCTACCGAGTTTTTGTTCACGCAACACCAAGTTGTTTCAGTCAACGGAGTAATACATGTCCAGACGGCTACGTAGAACCAAAATCGTTACCACCTTAGGCCCGGCAACCGACCGCGATAATAATTTAGAAAAAATTATTGCCGCCGGCGCTAACGTGGTGCGAATGAATTTCTCCCACGGTTCAGCTGAAGACCATCAGCTGCGTGCAGATAAAGTGCGTGAAATTGCCGCGAAACTGGGGCGTCATGTGGCGATCCTCGGCGATTTGCAAGGCCCTAAAATTCGCGTATCTACCTTCAAAGAAGGCAAAGTATTCCTTAACCTGGGCGACAAATTCCTGCTGGATGCCAACCTCGGCAAAGGCGAAGGCGATAAAGAGAAAGTGGGCATCGACTATAAAGGCCTCCCGGCCGACGTTGTCCCAGGTGACATCCTGCTACTCGACGATGGCCGCGTTCAGCTCAAAGTGCTGGAAGTCCAGGGCCTGAAAGTGTTTACCGAAGTCACCGTAGGTGGCCCGCTGTCTAACAACAAAGGGATCAACAAGCTGGGCGGTGGTCTCTCTGCCGAAGCGCTGACCGATAAAGACAAAGCCGATATCGTGACCGCTGCAAAAATTGGCGTTGATTACCTGGCCGTGTCTTTCCCGCGCTGCGGCGAAGATTTGAACTACGCACGTCGCCTGGCGCGTGATGCGGGTTGCGATGCGAAAATTGTGGCCAAAGTAGAACGCGCGGAAGCCGTCTGCGACGAAGCCGCAATGGACGATATTATTCTCGCCTCTGACGTGGTGATGGTTGCCCGCGGCGACCTGGGCGTAGAAATCGGCGACCCGGAGCTGGTTGGCATCCAGAAAACGCTGATTCGTCGTGCACGTAAGCTGAATCGTGCCGTGATCACTGCCACGCAGATGATGGAGTCGATGATCACCAACCCAATGCCAACCCGTGCGGAAGTCATGGACGTGGCAAACGCCGTACTCGACGGCACCGACGCGGTGATGCTGTCTGCTGAAACTGCGGCGGGTCAGTACCCGGCAGAAACCGTCGCGGCAATGGCGCGCGTTTGTCTGGGTGCAGAAAAAATCCCAAGCATTAACGTTTCCAAACACCGTCTCGACGTGCAGTTCGATAACGTTGAAGAAGCCATCGCGATGTCCGCGATGTATGCCGCTAACCACCTCAAAGGGGTTACCGCCATCATTTCGATGACCGAGTCCGGGCGTACCGCACTGATGACGTCTCGCATCAGCTCTGGCTTGCCTATTTTTGCGCTCTCGCGTCACGAACGCACGCTGAACCTGACGTCACTGTATCGCGGCGTAACGCCGGTTTACTTTGACAGCGCAAGCGAAGGCGTGGCTGCCGCTAACGACGCGGTAAACCTCCTGCGTGATAAAGGCTACCTGATTTCTGGCGACCTCGTCATCGTTACCCAGGGCGACGTGATGAGCACCATTGGCACCACCAACACCACGCGTATCTTGTGCGTTGAGTAAACGTTAGCAGGCGTCCCCCGCCTGCTTTCCCCAGAGACACCCTCCTTAAATCAGCGGCGAGTGCCTGACGGTACTCGCCGCTGCGTTCGCATGCCCTTTTATCCTCCCTGGAGTTATCACGAAATTGTTAACTCTTGAGGAGGATTTAGTAAGTATTCTTTTTATAAAGTGCAGGCATATGTCCATGAGGAGCCCCGTCAATTCCGCCCGGCTCTCCGTTCTCACTCTGACACAGGAACATCATGATGCTGGTCATTATTCTTGCTTATCTGGGCGGCCTGTTAACCATTGCCAGCCCTTGTATCCTGCCGGTACTGCCGTTTGTTTTTGCACGATCCGACCAGCCGTTTGTCCGCACAGGGCTACCGCTACTGGCGGGCATGGCGTTAACTTTTACGTTATTCGCTACTCTGGCTGCCGTCGGCGGTGGTTGGGTCGTCGCGGCTAACCAATATGGCCGCGGCGTGGCATTAGTGTTGATGGCGGTTTTTGGCATCACGCTGCTATTCCCTCGCCTGGCTGAGCGCGTCATGCACCCTCTGGTTAACGCGGGTAACTCGCTGTCCAACCGCGTGGCACCGGGCCAGCCAGCAGGTCCGGGCGCTTCATTTTTACTCGGCATTGCAACCGGGCTGCTTTGGGCGCCTTGCGCAGGCCCCATTCTGGGGCTGGTCCTGACCGGCGCGGCTCTGCAGGGGGCAAATGTAGGCTCAACGCTGCTGCTGTTGTCTTATGCCGCAGGCGCGGCTACTTCGCTGGCACTTGCGCTTTTGATAGGCGGCAAAGTATTCAGCGCCATGAAACGCTCTCTTGGCGTAGGGGAATGGATCCGTCGCATTCTGGGCGCAGGGATGTTACTTGGCGTCGTCGCTATTTCTTTTGGCCTGGATACAGGCGTACTGGCCCGACTTTCTACAGCATCAACCGGCGGCATCGAACAAGCGCTGGTGAAACGCCTCTCACCGGACAGCACCACGGCCAATGCCCCCACGCCCACTTCCGTGGTGAAAACGTCAGATGATGACGCCATTCCAACGCTGACCGATGCTGGCGCGATGCCTTCGTTGAGCGGCGCGACGCAGTGGCTCAACTCGCCACCACTGACGGCTGAATCGCTGAAAGGCAAAGTTGTCCTCGTCGATTTCTGGACTTATTCATGCATTAACTGCCTGCGCTCTTTGCCGTATGTGAAAGCCTGGGCCGAAAAATATCGCGATCAGGGCCTGGTAGTGATTGGCGTGCACGCGCCGGAGTTCGCTTTTGAGCGTGACGTCAATAACGTCACCAAAGAGGCAAAGAAACTAGGCGTCACATATCCCATCGCCATTGATAACGATTACAGCATCTGGCGGGCATTCAATAACCAGTACTGGCCTGCGCACTACTTTATTGATGCCAGCGGCCATATTCGCTACGAGCACTTTGGCGAAGGCGATTATGCACAATCCGAACGCGTTATTCAGGAACTGCTCCGTCAGGCGGGTGCTAAAAACGTTAACAACGGCATCAGCACCGTTTCTGCCAGCGGCGTAGAACAGGCAGCCAGTGGCCAGAATGATATCTCCCCAGAGACCTACCTGGGCTATATGCGGGCGCAGAACTTTGCCTCTGGCGAAGTCACCGGGGATAAACCGGCTGACTACAAAAAACCTTCCGCACTGCCGCTGGACAGCTGGGGGCTCGAGGGTAACTGGACCATCGGCGGGGAGAACATCACGCTTAATCGCCCGAATGGCCGCATTGTTTACCAGTTCCATGCTCGCGATCTGCACCTTGTTCTTGGCCCGGGTGCAGCAGGCAAGCCGGTGCGTTTTAAAGTCACGATCGACGGCCAGGCCCCCGGCAGCGTCCACGGTTCAGACGTTAACCCGGACGGCAGCGGCACGGTGACGGAACAACGCCTTTACCAGCTGATTCGCCAGTCGAGCGGCAGCGGCGAGCACACATTCAGTATTGAATTTGAAGATCCGGGCGTGAACGCCTATGCCTTCACGTTCGGTTAACCGGGGAGCATTACGATGAAACCGTCACTATTTTCGTCCACCAAACGCCGGGTAGCATGGTTTAGCGCTCCTGCGCTTATCGTCGCGGCACTTGTTTTTCAAAATACGGCCTGGTCCGAAGCCGAGCGTGCGGTGGCGATCCCTGCGCCACTGCAGGATGAGTCGCCCACGGGCCAACATCTTGAAACCGCCGTCTTTGCCGGGGGATGTTTCTGGGGTGTTCAGGGAGTCTTTCAGCATGTTAAAGGAGTGACCAGCGCAATATCTGGCTATACGGGCGGTAAAGCACGGACGGCGAATTATGAGACGGTAAGCATGGGGATGACCGGGCACGCTGAATCCGTGCAGGTTATTTTTGACCCGACCAAAGTGACCTATGGTCAGCTATTACAGGTCTTCTTTTCCGTCGCGCACAATCCCACGGAGCTAAACCGCCAGGGGCCAGATTACGGGCCGCAATATCGTTCTACCGTTTTTCCGCTCAGCGAATCACAGGCGAAGGTGGCAAAAGCGTATATCGCGCAGCTTAACGCCAGCCATAAGTTTAGTGCGCCGCTGGTCACCACGATTGAAGAACATGCCCAGTTCTATCCGGCAGAGAAATACCACCAGAATTTCCTGAACGACAACCCAAACTACCCTTACATCGCGATCAACGACATCCCGAAAGTCGAGCAGCTTAAACAACTCTTCCCAACGCTGTGGAACAAAGATCCGGTGCTGGTGAAAGGGTGAAAAAAACCGCGCCAGTGAAAGACAGTGGCGCGGTTTTCCATGACGCAATATGCGCTATTTTTTCTTTTTCGGGTACAGCTCATCCCGGCAGTACGGCTCTATCTCGCCCTCTTTACGGGTCTTCAGAAGCTTGAGGATCCATGTATATTGATCCGGATGCGGGCCAACCAGCAATTCCACCTCTTCGTTCATCCGGCGGGCGATGGTATGGTCATCGGCCTCGAGCAGGTCGTCCATCGGCGGGCGAATAAAAATATCCAGCCGGTGAGTGTCGCTGTTATAAACCGGGAACAGCGGGATCACGCGTGCACGACAGACTTTCATCAGGCGGCCAATGGCCGGCAGCGTAGCCTTGTAGGTCGCGAAGAAATCAACAAATTCGCTGTGTTCTGGGCCATGATCCTGATCGGGAAGATAGTAACCCCAGTAGCCCTGACGAACGGAACTGATAAACGGTTTGATGCCGTCGTTGCGGGCATGCATCCGGCCGCCAAAACGACGACGCACCGTATTCCAGACATAGTCGAACAGCTGGTTGCCCTGGTTGTGGAACATCGCCGCCATTTTCTGGCCTTCAGAGGCCATCAGCATGGCCGGGATATCGACGGCCCAGCCGTGCGGCACCAGGAAAATCACGTTTTCCCCTTTCGCCCGGATCTCGTCGACTATCTCTTTGCCGTGCCAGTCCACTCGAGCCATGACATTCTTCGGGTCACGCAGCCCCAATTCCGCCATCAGCACCATTGCCTGCGGCGCCGTGGCAAACATGCGATCGATGATGGCTTCACGCTCGGCTTCGGGTAAATCCGGGAAGCAGTAAAGCAGGTTAATTTGCGCCCGGCGTCTGGCGCTTTTGCCCAGACGCCCCGCTAAGCGCCCAATTTTCCCCAGCAAAGGATCCCGGAGTCCCGGGGGAAGAAGCGCCAGCCCCACAAAAGCGCCAACGCCAAGCCATGCCCCCCAGTAACGCGGGTGCAAAAAGGCTCTTTGAAATTCAGGGATAAACTCACTGTGGTTTTTTTTTGCTTTTTCCATGCGGCTCTCAGTAGTTCGCCAGCGGTCTGGCGAGACAAATTTATCGTTATTTTAGCGGGGTAGCGGCCAGCAGACAAAAGAAAAAGCCGGTTACAAGAACCGGCTTTTCGTCAAAGGGGAAAATCAGTCGATGCGCAGCTGCGGCAGTACGTCTTTAACCTGCGCCAGGTAATCACTGCGATCGGAGCCGGTCAGGCCCTCAGAACGCGGCAGCTTGGCCGTCAGCGGGTTAACCGCCTGCTGGTTGATCCACACTTCATAGTGCAGGTGCGGGCCGGTAGAACGCCCGGTATTGCCTGACAGTGCAATACGGTCGCCGCGTTTCACTTTCTGGCCAGGTTTCACCAGCAGCTTCTTAAGGTGCATGTAACGGGTGGTATAAGTCCGTCCATGACGGATAGCCACGAAGTATCCTGCGGCCCCACTGCGCTTCGCCATTACCACTTCACCATCGCCCACGGCCAGCACAGGCGTCCCCTGCGGCATCGCAAAATCAACGCCTTTGTGCGGCGCGACGCGGCCGGTCACCGGGTTAAGCCGACGTGGATTGAAGTTCGAGGAAACGCGGAACTGCTTCACGGTTGGGAAGCGCATAAAACCTTTGGCCAGGCCAGAGCCGTTACGATCGTAGAACTTTCCATCTTCAGCGCGGATAGCGTAGTAATCTTTGCCGTCGCTGCGCAGGCGTACGCCGACCAGCTGGCTTTGCTCACGCTTACCGTCCAGCATTTCGCGAGACATTAACACGGAGAACTCATCGCCCTTTTTCAGCTTGCGGAAGTCCATCTGCCACTGCATCGCCTTGATAACGGAGCTGATTTCAGCGCTGGTCAAACCGGCATCACGCGCGCTGGAAACAAAACTTGCGCCTACGGTACCTTTCAGTACGCTGTTAACCCAATCGCCCTGCTGGGTTTCGCTGCTCATTTTGAAACCGTTATCAGCGCGATCGTAGGTGCGCGTTTCGCGGCGCGACATTTCCCAGGTCAGACGCTGTAAATCACCGTCTGCGTTAAGCGTCCAGGAAAGCTGCTGACCAATTTTCATGTTTCGCAGGTCTTTATCAGCGGAGGCGAGCTGGCTGATGTCACCCATGTCGATACCGTACTGATTCAGAATGCTGCTTAACGTATCGCCGGTGGAGACGACATATTCATGAACGCCCGCTTCGCCGGAGGTTTTATCATCCAGCTCATCCTGAGGCAGGGTGTCATCTTCGGCGTCCGGGGACTGATCGAGGGGTTCGCTTGCTTCCGGCAGCAGCGAGTGTATTTCGCTTTTTTGAAGTTCGATGGTCTTGATTATCGGACTGGACTGCGGATGGTAAATTGACGGTCGCCATACCGCGACCGCCAGAGTGAGAACCGTAAGCGACCCCAGCATAACGCGATGGGGCCGTGATAGATTGTCAAATGCCATGGCGACAGAGCGGGCTATCTGTTGCACGTATTCACTTCCTCGTTAATCTCCTTTCAGGCAGCTCGCATACTGGTTCGCAAGTCCGGTCATAAACTGCATATAGCTGTTTTTACCCAATGCGACTTCAATTCCCAGAGGATCTAAGGTGCCGGAGCGAACATTAGTGCCTCTGGCAACGGCGTTAATTACCGCTGGCCTGAATTGTGGCTCAGCAAAAACGCAAACCGCTTTATGCTCAACCAACTGTGTTCTGATTTCATGTAAACGCTGCGCACCAGGCTGTATTTCAGGGTTAACGGTAAAGTGGCCAAGCGGCGTTAAACCGTAGTGTTTTTCAAAGTAGCCATAGGCATCATGAAAAACGAAATACCCTTTTCCTTTCAGCGGTGCCAGCACGGAACCCACCTGTTTATCGGCGTCTGCTAAGCCTGACTCGAAATCTTTCAGGTTGGCGTCAAGTTTGGCTCGATTTTCGGGCATAAGTTCCACTAATTTATCGTGGATTGCAACCGCCGACAGCCGCGCCACCTCTGGGGAGAGCCAAATGTGCAAGTTGTATTCACCGTGATGGTGATCTGCGTCACTCTTTGCGCCATGATCGTGTTCATCGCCGTGCTCATGGTCGTCGTCGTCACCGCCTTTCATGAGCAGCGGTTTCACGCCAGCAAGCGCCGCCAGCTCAAGCTGTTTTTGCTCGGGAAGCTGACGCACAGACTTCTGCATGAAGGCTTCCATTTCAGGCCCAACCCAAACGACTAAGTCCGCGCCCTGTAAGCGTTTTACATCTGATGGACGTAAAGCATAATCGTGCTCAGAGGCGCCATCAGGCAGTAATACTTCTGTGCTAGTCACCCCATCGGCAATGGCGGAAGCGATAAAGCCCAGAGGCTTGATGGAAGCCACAACGGCGGCGTGGGTGCCGGTGACGGCAGAGCCCCAGAGGGCAGCGGAAAATGCAGCGAAAAGAAGTGTCTTTTTATGTAACATAATGCAACTTATCATCGTGATAACCAGAATAATTGTGATATTATAACATCCGCTAACTTATGCAACCCCTGAAATTGTCATGACAAATTTGGTTGAACTGGAAAATATCTCGGTCTCTTTCGGCCAGCGACGCGTGCTGGCCGATATCTCACTTGCGCTCAAACCTGGCCGTATTCTTACGTTACTGGGGCCAAATGGTGCCGGTAAGTCTACCTTAGTGCGCGTCGTGCTCGGGCTGGTCACACCCGACCAGGGCGTCATCAAGCGCGATCAGCATCTGCGTATTGGCTACGTTCCGCAAAAACTTCATTTGGACGCCACGCTGCCGCTCACGGTTAGTCGTTTCTTGCGCCTGCGCCCTGGGGTGAAAAAAGCTGACATCCTCCCGGCACTTAAACGTGTACAGGCCGCGCATTTGATAGATGCGCCAATGCAGAAGCTCTCCGGCGGAGAAAATCAGCGCGTTCTGTTAGCGCGCGCATTGCTTAATGAACCTCATCTGCTGGTGCTGGATGAACCCACCCAGGGCGTGGACGTCAACGGCCAGCTGGCGCTTTACAATCTGATTGACCAGCTTCGCCATGAGCTGAACTGCGCGGTGCTGATGGTTTCTCATGACCTGCACCTGGTCATGGCCAAAACCGATGAAGTGCTGTGCCTGAACCACCATATTTGCTGCTCAGGTACGCCAGAAGTCGTCTCCACCCACCCGGAATTTATCTCGATGTTTGGGCCCATCGGTGCCGAACAGCTGGGCATTTATCGCCACCATCATAACCACCGTCACGATCTGCAGGGTCGCATCGTTCTGCGCAGAGGGAATGGACAGTAATGCTTGAATTGTTATTGCCCGGCTGGCTGGCCGGGATTTTGCTCGCCTGTGCCGCAGGGCCGCTGGGCTCTTTTGTGGTCTGGCGTCGGATGTCTTATTTTGGCGATACGCTGGCTCACGCCTCACTGCTGGGCGTCGCGTTTGGCCTGCTGCTTAACGTGAACCCCTTTTATGCCGTTATCGTGGTGACGTTACTGCTTGCTATTGGCCTCGTCTGGCTGGAGAAACGCCCTCACCTCGCCATTGATACTCTGCTGGGTATTATGGCGCACAGCGCCCTGTCGCTCGGTCTGGTGGTGGTCAGCCTGATGTCTAACGTCCGCGTCGACCTGATGGCATATCTCTTCGGTGATTTACTGTCAGTCACGCCGCCGGACATTATCTCCATTGCCGCTGGCGTGGCCGTCGTGCTTAGCGTGCTTGCATGGCAATGGCGTAGCCTGCTGGCGATGACCATCAGCCCGGATCTGGCCCACGTGGACGGCGTCAATCTTCAGCGCGTGAAAATGCTGTTGATGCTGGTGACCGCCCTCACCATTGGCGTTGCAATGAAGTTCGTCGGGGCGCTCATCATTACCTCATTGCTGATAATTCCGGCCGCCACCGCACGGCGCTTCGCCCGCACGCCTGAACAAATGGCGGGCTTTGCGGTTCTCATTGGTATGATTGCCGTCACCGGCGGGCTGGCGTTCTCGGCGCTTTACGATACCCCGGCAGGCCCATCCGTAGTACTGGCCGCCGCTATGCTGTTTATTCTGAGCATGGCAAAAAAGCAGCCGGCTTAAGGCTCGCGTAGACACGAAAAAGGCGCCCTGAGGCGCCTTTTTTTTTGTGGAATATTCACGGCTGAGCCGGAGGAACAATCCCAAAGTGAGTCCAGGCCCTCGGCGTGGCAATACGCCCGCGCGGCGTTCGCTGCAGAAAGCCCTGCTGAATCAGGAACGGCTCCAGCACATCCTCAATGGTTTCTCGCTCTTCGCCGATAGCGGCAGCAAGGTTATCCAGCCCAACCGGGCCGCCGAGGAACTTATCAATTACCGCCAGCAACAGCTTGCGGTCCATGTAGTCAAAACCTTCGCTATCCACATTCAGCATGTCCAGCGCCTGTGCTGCTACCTCAGCAGTAATCGCCCCGTCATGCTTCACTTCGGCAAAGTCACGCACACGGCGAAGCAAGCGGTTGGCAATACGCGGCGTACCACGTGCGCGGCGGGCAACTTCCAGAGCGCCGTCCTCGCTCATCTCCAGCCCAAGCACGCTGGCGCTTCGCCCAACAATATGCTGCAGGTCGGCCACCTGATAAAACTCCAGGCGCTGCACAATGCCGAAACGGTCGCGCAGCGGCGAAGTCAGAGAGCCCGCGCGGGTGGTCGCGCCAATCAGGGTGAACGGAGGGAGATCGATTTTAATCGAGCGTGCAGCCGGACCTTCGCCAATCATGATATCCAGCTGATAGTCTTCCATCGCCGGATACAGCACCTCTTCCACCACCGGGGAAAGGCGGTGGATCTCATCGATAAACAGCACGTCATGAGGCTCAAGATTGGTTAGCATTGCCGCCAGATCGCCAGCTTTCTCTAACACCGGGCCGGAGGTAGTTCGCAAATTCACGCCCATCTCGTTGGCCACAATGTTCGCCAGGGTTGTTTTCCCCAGCCCCGGCGGGCCAAAAATCAGCAGATGATCGAGCGCATCGCCGCGCAGCTTGGCCGCCTGAATGAAGATTTCCATCTGCGAGCGCACGTGCGGCTGCCCGACATACTCTTCGAGCAGCTTCGGGCGAATGGCACGATCGATTAACTCGTCCTGGGTAATATTTCCTGGGGATACCAGGCGGTCTGCTTCAATCATCCTCTACCTCATAGCGCCGCGCGGAGCGCTTCGCGGATCAGGGTTTCGCTGTCGGCACCGGCACGGCCCACTTTGCTGACCATACGGCTGGCTTCCTGTGGTTTATAGCCCAGAGATACGAGGGCGGCAACGGCTTCCTGCTCGGCATCGTCCGTCTGGCCGTTATCCGGCGAGGTAAGCACCAGATCGGCCGCCGGCGTAAACAGGTCGCCATGCATGCCTTTGAAGCGGTCTTTCATCTCCACAATCAGGCGTTCGGCGGTTTTCTTCCCCACGCCCGGCAGTTTGATCAGGGAGCTAATTTCTTCGCGCTCGACGGCATTCACGAACTGCTGAGCCGACATCCCGGACAGAATAGCCAGCGCCAGTTTTGGCCCTACGCCGTTCACTTTAATCAGCTCACGGAACAACGTCCGCTCCTGCTTATTGTTAAACCCGTAAAGCAGCTGAGCGTCTTCACGCACCACGAACTGAGTAAACACCACCGCCTCTTTGCCAATGTCCGGCAGCTCATAGAAGCAGGTCATCGGCATATACACTTCGTAACCCACGCCGTTGGTTTCCAGCAATACCAATGGGGGCTGCTTTTCCAGAACGATGCCTCTGAGTCGACCTATCACATTGTGCTCCTGCGTATTTACGTTGATGCGCGAAAAAGTAACGCTATGATATAAAAAAGGCTGGATAGATATCCAGCCTTAATTATTTTAATCGCCCCCGCGCCAGATTAAGCCGCGATTCGCTCATCTGAACCGCGTTTTGCGTCACGTGGCAATGCGTAATGGCGATAGCCAGGGCATCCGCCGCATCCGCCTGAGGATTAGCCGGGAGCTTAAGCAGCGTGCGCACCATGTGCTGCACCTGGCTTTTCTCCGCGCTGCCTATGCCCACCACGGTTTGCTTTACCTGACGTGCCGCGTACTCAAACACCGGCAGATCAGCATTCACCGCTGCCACAATGGCCGCGCCGCGCGCCTGCCCTAGCTTAAGCGCGGAATCCGCATTTTTCGCCATAAACACCTGCTCGATGGCAAAATACTCGGGCTGGAACTGGGTAATAATTTCGCTCACCCCCGCGTAGATAAGCTTCAGACGCGAGGGTAAGTCGGCAACCTGCGTTCGGATACAGCCGCTGCCAAGATAGGTCAACTGCCGCCCGGTCTGGCGAATAACGCCGTAACCGGTGACGCGCGATCCCGGGTCGATGCCGAGAATAATCGCCATCACGCGTCTCCTGAGTACAGGTCAGATATTGGCTGCGCCATTAAAGGGTAGCCGCCACCTCGTCGGAGATCTCACCGTTGTGGTAAACCTCCTGCACATCATCACAATCTTCCAGCATGTCGATCAGACGCATCAGCTTAGGCGCGGTGTCCGCATCCATGTCTGCTTTGGTGGAAGGGATCATGGAAACTTCTGCGTTGTCCGCCTTCAGGCCCGCCGCTTCCAGCGCATCTTTCACAACGCCCATTTCTTCCCACGCGGTGTAAACGTCGATAGCGCCGTCGTCGAAGGTCACAACGTCTTCAGCACCGGCTTCCAGCGCTGCTTCCATGATCTGATCTTCGTCGCCCGCTTCGAAGGAGATAACCCCTTTCTTGGTGAACAGATAGGCTACGGAGCCGTCGGTGCCCAGGTTCCCGCCGCATTTGTTGAACGCGTGGCGCACTTCGGCAACGGTACGGTTACGGTTGTCGCTCAGGCATTCCACCATCACGGCAGAGCCGCCAGGGCCGTAACCTTCATAAATGATGGTTTCCATGTTCGCATCATCATCACCGCCCACGCCGCGTGCAATCGCACGGTTCAGGGTGTCACGCGTCATGTTGTTAGACAGCGCTTTATCGATAGCTGCGCGCAGACGCGGGTTAGACCCTGCATCACCGCCGCCCAGACGGGCAGCCGTTACCAGCTCGCGAATAATTTTGGTGAAAATCTTACCGCGCTTGGCATCCTGTGCCGCTTTGCGGTGTTTCGTGTTGGCCCACTTACTATGACCTGCCATAACAATCTCCAAAAGCGCCTGTATCAGGCGGCATCAATTACAAACTCTTCAATCGCCTGCCGGTTGCTCCATGACTTGGTCATCAGGGCCGCCTCTTCGGCGGGCACCCACTTCCAGGCCAGATGTTCGGTAATCGTAATCTGGCGTTCATGAGGCAGCGCAAGACAGAACCACGATTCCGTATTGCGCGTGATCCCCGGCGCATAGCGATGACGCAAATGAGTAAATATCTCAAACTCCACCCGGCGCTGGCAGTCAACTAACGGCAGCGGCTCATTGAGCACGTCGATAGCGACCTCTTCCTTTACTTCACGCCGGGCGGCATGCAGCGCGCTTTCCCCTTCTTCAAGGCTGCCGGTGACCGACTGCCAAAAATCAGGATCGTCGCGCCGCTGTAACATCAGCACCCGCTTCGTATCTTCTGCGTAAATCACCACCAGAACCGAAACGGGACGCTTATAAGGCATCAGTTTTTCTCTGCCTTTTTGATGACTTCAATCCCCAGCTCGGCAAGCGAAGCCGGGTTAGCGAAGCTTGGCGCTTCGGTCATCAGGCAGGCTGCAGCCGTGGTTTTCGGGAAGGCGATAACGTCACGGATGTTGTCGGTGCCGGTCAGCAGCATGGTCAGGCGATCCAGACCAAACGCCAGGCCTGCATGAGGCGGCGTACCGTATTTCAGCGCGTCCAGCAGGAAGCCGAATTTTTCACGCTGTTCCTGCTCGTTAATGCCCAGAATGCCGAACACGGTCTGCTGCATCTGGCCGTTGTGAATACGCACGGAGCCACCACCCACTTCGTAGCCGTTGATAACCATATCGTAGGCGTTAGCAATCGCGGTTTCCGGCTGAGCCGCCAGCTCTTCCGGCGTCATGTCTTTCGGCGCGGTGAACGGGTGGTGCATCGCGGTCAGGCCGCCTTCACCGTTGTCTTCAAACATTGGGAAGTCAACCACCCACAGCGGCGCCCATTTTTTCTCATCGGTAATCTGCAAGTCTTTACCGATTTTCAGGCGCAGCGCACCCAGCGCGTCGGCAACCACTTTTTTGCTGTCCGCGCCGAAGAAGATCATGTCACCATCGGCTGCGCCGGTACGTGCCAGGATAGCTTCCACGATATCCGCGTTCAGGAACTTGGCGACCGGGCTGGTGATGCCTTCAATGCCTTTCGCACGCTCGTTAACCTTGATGTACGCCAGGCCGCGAGCGCCGTAAATTTCAATGAACTTGCCGTAGTCGTCAATCTGTTTACGGCTGATTTGTGCGCCACCCGGCACACGCAGCGCGGCAACGCGGCCTTTTGCGTCGTTTGCCGGGCCGGAGAAAACTTTAAACTCAACGTCTTTGACCAGGTCAGCCACATCCACCAGCTCCAGCGGGTTACGCAGGTCCGGCTTGTCGGAACCGTAGCGGCGCTCAGCTTCGGCGAAAGTCATCACCGGGAAGTCGCCCAGGTCAACGTTAATGGTGTTGATCCACAGTTTGCGCACCAGGTCTTCCATCACTTCACGCACCTGTGGCGCGGTCATGAAGGACGTTTCAACGTCGATCTGGGTAAATTCTGGCTGACGGTCAGCGCGTAAGTCTTCGTCGCGGAAACATTTTACGATCTGATAGTAGCGGTCAAAGCCGGACATCATCAGCAGCTGTTTGAACAGCTGAGGAGACTGCGGCAGCGC
Source organism: Cedecea neteri (assembly GCF_000758325.1). NCBI lineage: Bacteria > Pseudomonadati > Pseudomonadota > Gammaproteobacteria > Enterobacterales > Enterobacteriaceae > Cedecea > Cedecea neteri. The sequence goes on from NZ_CP009459.1 coordinate 3,821,794, forward strand.
GTAAAATTTGCCTTTGTGGACGCGGGAAGGCACCAGATAGTCACGAGCGCCTTCTGGCGTGGCTTTGGTCAGCATCGGAGTTTCGATGTCTAGGAAACCGTGGTCGTCCATAAAGCGGCGCACGAAGCTGGTAATTTTTGCGCGAGTTTTCAGGCGCTGAGCCATTTCTGGACGGCGAAGATCCAGGTAACGGTACTTCAGGCGCGCTTCTTCGGTATTAACGTGGTTGGAGTCCAGCGGCAGCACGTCAGAGCGGTTGATGATGGTCAGTTCGGTGGCAAACACCTCCACTTCACCGGTCGCCATATCTTTATTAACGTTGCGCTCGTCGCGAGCACGCACGGTGCCAACAACCTGAATACAGAACTCATTACGCAGTTCAGAGGCGAGCTGGAACGCTTCCTGACGGTCCGGGTCGAAAAACACCTGCACGATGCCTTCACGATCGCGCATATCAATAAAGATAAGGCTACCGAGGTCACGGCGACGATTGACCCACCCACTAAGCGTTACTTGCTGTCCCACATGGGATTGATTGAGCTGCCCGCAATATACTGTACGCATGAGATATCCCTTAATCAGCTGCACGCGACCCGCCACCTGCGACGGCAGGCGCTTTGGTGGCAGCTATTTCGACTGTCACAACTGGATGAAAAAAGGGGGCTATTATACTGGAAATAATGGCTGGCGATAACCCCGAAACCGCCGACTGGCGCGAATCACAGCGCCGGTATTGCAGATTCTCACAAAAATTAACAAAATTTGTAAACTCAGCAACCTGGCTTCCAGCGTAAGGTATTGACCCTAAACCCCAATGTTAACCGGAGTCACAATGACACAACTCAACGCATCTCGTACTGCCCTGGTGGTGATTGACCTGCAGGACGGCATTTTACCGTTTGCCGGTGGTCCCCACAGCGCCAGCGACGTCGTGGCTCGTGCAGCTCGCCTGGCTGAGAAATTCCGCGCCAACGGTTCGCCGGTGGTGATGGTGCGAGTGGGCTGGTCAGCCGATTACGCCGAAGCCCTCAAACAACCTGTTGATGCCGCACCTCCGGGCCATGCCCTGCCTGAAAACTGGTGGAGCTACCCGGCCGCGCTCGGTAAAAAAGACAGCGACATTGAAGTCACCAAACGCCAGTGGGGCGCGTTTTACGGCACCGACCTTGAGCTACAGCTGCGCCGCCGCGGCATCGACACCATCGTCCTTTGCGGTATTTCTACCAATATTGGCGTCGAGTCCACCGCCCGTAACGCCTGGGAAATGGGATTCTCGTTGGTTCTGGCTGAGGATGCCTGCAGCGCCTCCAGCGTCGAGCAGCATAATAACAGCCTGAAGTTTATCTTCCCGCGCATCGCCCTCGTTCGCAGCACCGACGAGATAATCGCTTCGCTATGATTTACATCGGCCTTCCCCAGTGGCAGCACCCGAAATGGAACCGGCTGGGCATCACTTCGCTGGAAGACTATGCCCGGCACTTTAACTGTGTGGAAGGCAACACCACGCTGTACGCTCTGCCAAAAGCGGAAATCGTACAGCGCTGGCGGGAAATGACAGGCGACAGTTTTCGCTTCTGTTTTAAATTTCCCGCCACCATTTCCCATACCGCCGCCCTTCACAACTGCGGTGACCTCACCGCCGAGTTTTTCGACCGTATGTCGCCGCTGGCGGGCAGAATAGGCCAATACTGGCTTCAATTACCGGCCACCTTCGGGCCTGGCGATCTCCCGGCGTTGTGGAATTTTCTGGATGGATTACCCGCTGACTTCACCTATGGCGTGGAAGTGCGGCACCCTGCCTTTTTCGACAAAGGTGCTGATGAACAGGCACTGAACCGTGGCCTGCATGAACGGAAAGTGAATCGTGCCATTCTCGACAGCCGCCCTATTCACAGCGCAGTGCCGCACAACGAGGCGGTGCGGGAAGCCCAGCGTAAAAAGCCCAAAGTTCCGGTGCATGCCATTGTCACAGCCGGTAATCCTCTGGTGCGATTTATCGGCAGCGACGACATGACGCAAAATGCCGAGCTGTTTGAAGTCTGGTTAAAAAAGCTGCCTGAATGGGCGACAAAAACAACGCCATACCTTTTTCTCCACACCCCGGACATCGCCCAGGCGCCGGAGCTGGTTCATACCCTGTGGCCCGCGCTGCAGCACGCTTTCCCTGAATTAGGTGCCCCGCCCGCCATCCCGCAGCAGGCCACTCTTTTCTGACCACTAGCGACAGCACTCCGCTTGCAAGCTATCATAGCCTGAGCCGTAACTGTTTCGACATGGAGTTAATATGGTAAGCGCGCTGTATGCGGTGCTGGCTGCTCTGCTGTTAATTAAGTTTTCGTTCGACGTTGTTCGCCTGCGCATGCAGTACCGGGTCTCCTACGGCGACGGCGGCTTTAGTGAACTCCAAAGCGCCATCCGTATTCACGGTAATGCGGTGGAATATATTCCCATTTCCCTGCTGCTTTTATTGCTGATGGAAATGGACGGCGCCGAAACCTGGATGGTGCATATTTGCGGTATCATGCTGCTGGCCGGACGCCTGCTGCATTACTACGGATACCATCATCGTCTGATCCGCTGGCGTCGTTCTGGCATGAGCGCCACCTGGTGCGCGCTGATGCTGATGGTGCTGGCCAACTTATGGTATATGCCGTGGGAGTTGGTTTTCTCGCTCCATTAACGCAAAATACGCCCCTTTCGAATTTCCGGATTTAACGTTATGTCTGACCGCGATACGCTGTTTTCCGCCCCGATAGCCAAACTGGGCGACTGGACCTTTGATGAACGGGTAGCCGAAGTCTTCCCCGATATGATCCAGCGCTCGGTGCCAGGTTACTCCAATATTATCTCTATGATTGGCATGCTGGCGGAGCGCTTCGTGCAACCCCACAGTCAGGTTTACGACCTCGGCTGCTCTTTGGGCGCGGCGACATTATCGGTACGACGCAACATTCATCACGATGGCTGCAAAATCATTGCCGTCGACAATTCCCCGGCCATGGTCGAACGCTGCCGCCGCCATCTGGATGCCTTCAAGGCGCAAACGCCCGTCGAAGTCATCGAAGGCGATATCCGCCATATCGCCATTGAAAATGCCTCAATGGTGGTGCTGAACTTTACGCTGCAATTCCTTGAGCCCGATGACCGTCAACTGTTGCTGAATAAAATCTGGCAGGGCCTGAAGCCCGGCGGTGCGCTGGTGCTTTCGGAGAAATTCAGCTTTGAAGATGCCGAAGTCGGCGAACTGCTGTTTAACATGCACCACGACTTTAAGCGCGCCAACGGCTACAGCGAACTGGAAATCAGCCAGAAGCGCAGCATGCTGGAAAACGTGATGCTGACCGACTCGGTCGAAACCCATAAAAAACGCCTCAAGCAGGCGGGCTTTGAGCACGCTGAACTGTGGTTCCAGTGCTTTAACTTTGGCTCTCTGGTAGCCGTCAAATCCGGAGAAGTCGCGTGATTGATTTCGGTAATTTTTATCAGCTGATTGCAAAAAACCACCTGGCCCCGTGGCTGGAAACCCTGCCCGCGCAAATTGCCAGCTGGCAGCGTGAATCCCTGCACGGCCAGTTCAAGCATTGGTACAACACGGTGAACTATCTGCCGGAGATGACGCCTCATCGTCTGGACCTCCTGCACAGCGTCACCGCTGAATCCGCCACGCCGCTGAGCGAAGGCCAGCAGCTTGGCATTGAAAAGCTGCTCCGTAACCTGATGCCCTGGCGCAAAGGCCCTTACTCGCTGTATGGCGTGGATATCGACACCGAATGGCGCTCAGATCTTAAATGGGATCGCGTCTTGCCGCATATTTCGCCACTTGCCGGGCGTACCATTCTCGACGTGGGCTGCGGCAGCGGCTATCACCTGTGGCGCATGATTGGCGCAGGCGCGCAGCTGGCGGTTGGCATTGACCCTATGCAGCTGTTTATTTGCCAGTTCGAGGCGGTGCGCAAACTGCTTGGAAACGATCAGCGCGCCCACGTTCTGCCGCTCGGTATTGAGCAACTTCCGGAGCTAAACGCCTTTGATACCGTGTTCTCGATGGGCGTGCTTTACCATCGCCGCTCGCCGCTGGATCACCTCTGGCAGTTGAAAAATCAGCTGGTCAAAGAAGGCGAGCTGGTGCTGGAAACGCTGGTGGTGGAAGGCGATGAAAATACCGTATTAGTGCCGGGCGAGCGCTATGCTCAGATGCGCAACGTTTACTACATCCCGTCCGCGCTGGCATTGAAAAACTGGCTGGAGAAATGCGGTTTTGTCGACGTGAAAATTGTCGACCATTGCGTCACCACGCAGGAAGAACAGCGCCGCACGTCGTGGATGATCACCGAATCGCTGGGCGACTTCCTCAACCCGAACGACAGCAGCAAAACCATTGAAGGTTATCCCGCTCCGCTTCGAGCCGTTCTGGTGGCCCGCAAGCCATAACCCATAAACAAAAAACCCGGCGCTGATTGCCGGGTTATTTATCTTCGCCATCGCTTAGCGATAAACCTGTGCGGTGCCACTCCACAGGCTGGAGTCGCCCGGTGTGCCCAGGCCAGTAATGTTAATTTTGCTGCCGCCGATTTTCTCCGCCTTTACCTGCAGTCGGTTGATAGCATCATCGGTGCTGCCGGACACGCCACGAATGGACACAACGCCAATTTGTTCCTGTCCTGCCGGGCTGCTGTTAAGCACTTCGGGCAGCGGTGCGGCAAAAGCGGCAGATGCAAAGACGGATGACAGAGCCAGGATCACAGTTGCAGTAATTTTTTTCATTTTTAATTCCCTCTAACATGGATAGTTGTCGGAGAGGATTATTCACCCCAGGGTGTTTTGTAACGTAAGTGACTGGCAAACGAAGTTAAACAATGTGTACAAAAAGTGAAGGAATAGTTACGCAACGCATCGCCGGTTACAAATAAAAAAAGCCCCAGCAATACGCCGGGGCCTGGTACGAGCAAGCATCATATTGGGCGACATGATGCGCGGTAGAAATCTTTTCAGCGCGGCGGGTTTGCGTCCACCAGCGCGTTTTTCATGGCCGCTACTGCATCTGCATCCACGCAGTAGCGATTAAACTCATCGGCTTCGGCATCGGCGCTCATCGACACGCCCGCTTTGCGATAGCGCATCGGAGAAGGTACCGACCGCCCTGCCGAGCTGTGAAGCTCCTCAATACCGTTTGCAACAAACTTATCGAGGTTGCTAAGACGCACGCCTGCGCCAGCCATAATAATTGGAGCACGGGAATGCTGTTTTAGTTCCCGAAGAAGTGAGATTCCCGCTTCGGCCGTTTGCTGCTGCCCTGAAGTCAGGATCCTTGCTACCCCTAACGCCGCCAGTTGCTCAAACGCCTGTAGCGGATGATGGCACATATCAAAAGCCCGGTGGAACGTCACGGCCATGCCTTCAGCAGCCTGCATCACCTGCTCCATTCGCGGTAAATCAATATTGCCGTCTGCATCCAGCATCCCGATAACAAGCCCCGGGAAACCGAGTTCACGCACAAACGCAATATCTTCAAGCATGGTGGCAAATTCGCCGTCGGTGTAGCAAAAATCACCGCCGCGAGGGCGAATAATCGGATGCACCGGAATCGACACTTTCTGTCTCACCTGACGCAGCACGCCAGCGGACGGCGTCAGCCCGCCTTCTTTAGGCCCCGAGCAGAGTTCAATTCTGTCCGCGCCGGCCTGTTCTGCAGTAACAGCACAATCTATTCCATAACAGCATATTTCAAGCAAAGCCATTGATTACTCCTGATAAAACCTGCAGTTCGCCGGTTGTGTCCCTGTCACCGAATGATAATCTTAAAAGAGGTTCACAAAAAGGTAGCGTACTATGGCATTCAATTTTGATGAATGGATCGACAGACGTCACAGCGACAGTTCGAAGTGGAATAAATTTGCTGAAAACGTGCTGCCCATGTGGGTTGCTGATATGGATTATCGCTCCCCGCCCTGCATCCTTGAGGCACTTCAGGCGCGCGTCCAGCACGGCGTATTTGGCTACGGCAAACGCCCGCATGAACTGACAGATGTCCTGACCGCAAGACTCGCCAGCCGCTACCAGTGGCGCATCAAACCTGAATGGCTGGTCTTTTTGCCTGGCGTGGTTTCCGGCCTGAATCTCTGCGTTCGAGCCTTTACCCCCGCCACTGAATCGACGATAGCCCCGACGCCGATATACCCGCCGTTTCGTAAAGCTTCCGAACTTGCCCGGCGGGCGCAGATTAATGCGCCGCTCAGGCTGAAAGAAAAACGCTGGATTCTCGAGCTTGAAGCATTAACGGCCAGCATGACGGGCAATGAAAAACTGCTGATGCTCTGTAATCCCCAGAACCCAGGCGGCACGGTTTATCGCCGTAACGAACTCGAACAGCATCAGGCCTTTGCACAACGCCACGATTTAGTCGTTTGTTCCGACGAAATCCACTGCGACTTATTGCTTGAGCCCGGCGTAACGCACATCCCCTTCGCGACCTTAAGTGAAGATGCGGCACAGCGTTCAGTGACGCTACTCTCCCCGTCCAAAACCTTTAATATTGCCGGGCTTGGCGCCTCGGTGGCCGTTATTCCCAACCCTGACCTGCGCCGCAAATTCAAAGCCGCGCGGGCCGGTATTGTTCCGGAGGTGGATATTCTTGCCCTGACGGCGGCGGAGGCTGCATGGCGAGACGGCGAGGCGTGGCTACAGGCACTGCTGGTTTATCTGCGCGCTAACCGGGATCGGCTGACGCAGGCCGTGAATGCCACGCCGGGTTTAACAATGATCTCACCGGAAGCGACTTATCTCGGCTGGATTGACGCGAGCGGATTAGGCGTAGAGAACCCGGCAGAATTCTTTCTCAATGCCGGGCTGGGCTTTTCTCCCGGCATAGATTTTGGTGAGCAACAATTTGTCCGCATCAATTTTGGCTGCACGGCCACCGTGCTCAATGAAGCTATCAGTCGCCTGCAAAACGCGGTGCGGCAGCGCTAATCAGTTGGCCTGTTCGCTGGCGACGATCTGCTCAATGCTCCAGGGATGGAATTTGATGGTCACTTTACCGTCGGTGACCGCGAGCGTTGGGTTAGGCAATCTTTCGCGCTCGCCTTTCGGGGAGCTGGTTTTCACTGAAATACCCGTTTCACGCAGCCCGGCGTCAGACAACAAGTCCAGCGCCCGCGCGTTAAGCGTTTCCGGCGCGCCCGGGAGTACAATCTCAACGTGCTCCCAGCCTTCATGCGGGTAACGTTTTTCACCGGGCCAGGGCAGTTCCACAACCGTAAACCGCCAGTGCTCGACGCATACTGGTTCATCGAGCTTGAATAAACAAATCGGACGGCCATTGATGATATTTTCACTCAGCAACGTGCCGCATTTTTCCAGCCCTGCGCGCCAGCGTTCGGCAGTCGCGTTCTGGTGGCAGCGCAAAGAAATGTGATCGGCATCCAGGGGCGCAATCTCCAGCCCAAGCCGGGTGGCAAGTTCTGTTAACGCTTTCGTAAACCCTGGCAGATCTGCCGAAATATCATGCAGTTCATCTACCGCCTGCCAGTGTGCCATGCCGCCATCCTCTTTTTTAGAAACCGCGTAATCTACCCTGTTCCTGGCAGGCCGCCAACTCCCCACCGGGGCCAAATGCCGATGAATGGTTATTCATTGCGCCGTTAATAATAATTGCGCCGCCCGCAAGCAAGGCTTTTGCTGACGTCAGAGCGCAAATAACGTTATACTCTCGCCCTGTTTCTTTCCTCATTTTTAGGCTGCCCTTGATGTGGCGGCCCAGTACAAATTGTAAGGTATCCCGGTGAATATTCAGTCTCTTCTCTCAGAAAAAGTCAGCCAGGCGCTGATTGCTGCAGGTGCGCCAGCGGACTGCGAACCGCAGGTTCGTCAGTCAGCAAAAGTCCAGTTCGGCGACTATCAGGCCAATGGCGTGATGTCCGTTGCTAAAACGCTGGGCATGCCGCCGCGACAGGTTGCAGAGAAGGTCATTGCTAACCTCGATCTGACCGGGATCGCCAGCAAAGTTGAGATTGCCGGCCCAGGATTTATCAACATTTTCCTCGACCCGGCATTTTTGGCCAAAAACATTGATGACGCCGTGGCGTCCGATCGCGTTGGCGTGAGCGTGTCTGAACCGCAAACTATCGTCGTCGACTACTCTGCGCCAAACGTCGCTAAAGAAATGCACGTGGGCCACATTCGCTCCACCATCATCGGTGACGCGGCCGTGCGTACCCTCGAGTTCCTTGGACACAAGGTCATCCGTGCCAACCACGTTGGCGACTGGGGCACTCAGTTCGGCATGCTCATCGCCTTCCTGGAAAAACAGCAGCAGGAAAACGCGGGCGAAATGGCGCTGGCCGACCTGGAAGAGTTTTACCGTGCGGCCAAAAAGCACTACGACGAAGACGAAGTCTTTGCCGAGCGCGCCCGTGGTTACGTGGTTAAGCTGCAGGGCGGCGATGAATACTGCCGTGAGATGTGGCGTAAGCTGGTCGACATCACCATGACGCAGAACCAGAAAACCTACGAACGCCTCAACGTGACCCTGACCCGCGATGACGTGATGGGCGAAAGCCTCTACAACCCAATGCTGCCTGGCATTGTGGCCGATCTGAAAGAAAAAGGCCTGGCGGTAGAAAGCGAAGGCGCGACCGTGGTGTTCCTGGACGAGTTCAAGAACAAAGACGGCGACCCGATGGGCGTTATCATCCAGAAGAAAGATGGCGGTTACCTGTACACCACCACCGACATCGCCTGTGCGAAATACCGCTACGAAACTCTGCACGCCGACCGCGTGCTTTACTTCATCGACTCCCGCCAGCACCAGCACCTGATGCAGGCGTGGACTATCGTGCGTAAAGCAGGCTACGTGCCGGAGTCCGTCACCCTGGAGCATCAGATGTTCGGCATGATGCTGGGCAAAGACGGCAAGCCATTCAAAACCCGCTCCGGGGGCACCGTGAAACTGACCGATCTGCTGGATGAGGCAATGGAACGCGCCCGCGGTCTGGTTGCGGCGAAGAACCCGGACATGCCTGCGGACGAACTGGAAAACCTGGCGAAAGCGGTAGGCATTGGCGCGGTGAAATACGCCGACCTGTCCAAGAGCCGTACCACCGACTACATCTTCGACTGGGACAACATGCTGGCCTTCGAAGGGAACACCGCGCCGTACATGCAGTACGCTTACACTCGCGTGCTGTCCGTGTTCCGTAAGGCCGACCTCGACGAAGCCGAACTGCTGAAAGCGAAGGTTGTCATTACCGAAGATCGTGAAGCTCAGCTGGCCGCCCGCCTGCTGCAGTTTGAAGAGACGCTGAATGTGGTAGCTCGCGACGGTACGCCACATGTGATGTGCGCCTACCTGTACGATGTTGCCGGCCTGTTCTCCAGTTTCTACGAGCACTGCCCAATCCTGAGCGCAGCTGACGAAACCACCCGTAACAGCCGCCTGAAGCTCGCCCTGCTGACCGCGAAGACCCTGAAGCTGGGTCTGGATACGTTGGGTATCAACACCGTAGAACGTATGTAAGTCTCAGACGTAGAAACAACAAACCCGGCCACCGTGCCGGGTTTTGTTTTTTAGGCGAATCAGACGTCGTCCGGAGAACAATGCATTAACACGCATACATCCCGGATGGCGGAAAAAGCGGCTTACTGCACGTAGTTAACGATGACCTGATTACTGCGCACCCGCAGTGGCGGGTACATCGAACCGCCGCCCGGCACTTCCCAGACAAAGCGCAACGGCTGATTCGCATCGGTGTTGGTCAGCCCGCGCGTGGTGCCGTTCTCCCCCTCAAGCGGGGTGCAATTAGTCGGCGAACACAGTTTGACGGTCAGTCCCGCAGGCGTCGGGCCGTCCAGCGAATAGGTCCAGGCAACCAGCGTCATTCTGCCGCTGACGGGCTGCATCGGTTTCAACGGCCGGGAGGAGGCCGACACGCCCCGGTTACTGAGGGTAACGCCAATGCCGCTGTCCTGCCACGAGCCCTCGCCCAACGCCAGCGCACCAAATGGCACCAGCAGCATCAAAAGTAACGCTTTCATTCTTTATTTCGCTCCGATCGTCGCCGTCATGCGGATGTTACGGTTGTCGGACAGCTCCAGGCTAGAGAGCACCACCAGCTGCGGCAGCGTTCTGCGCAAGAAGCGCGCCAGCAGCGGACGCAGGGCGTGGTTCACCAACAGCACCGGCGGTGCGCCCAGCATTTCCTGGCGCTGCAACGCATCCTGAGTCTGTTCCAGCAGGCGATCCGCCAGCCCCGGCTCAAGGCCGCCCCCGCCCTGCAGCGCCTGCAGCAGCAGACGCTCAAGAGACGCATCCAGGCCAATAACCTGCACTTCACCGGTGCCAGGGAACCATTGCTGCGTGATAGCTCTGCCCAGCGCCACGCGAACCACGGCGGTTAATTCATGCGGATCGCTCTGAATAGGCGCATGCTCCGCCAGCGTTTCGAGAATGGTGCGCATATCGCGGATCGGCACTTTCTCTTCCAGCAGGTTTTGCAGCACTTTATGCAGCGTAGTCAACGTCACCACCGCCGGGATAAGATCTTCCGTCAGCTTAGGCATTTCCTGCGTCACGCGGTCAAGCAACTGTTGTGCCTCCTGGCGGCCAAACAGCTCTGGCGCAAACTGCCCGATAAGGTGGTTCAGGTGCGTTGCCACCACGGTACTCGCTTCAACCACGGTAAAGCCCTGAATCTGCGCCTGCTCTTTCAGCGCGCTCTCAATCCAGATGGCGGCCAGGCCAAAGGCCGGATCAATGGTCGCCTCGCCCGGTAGCGTCCCTGCGGCGGTGCCGGGGTTAATCGCCAGCCAGCGACCTGGGTATGCATCCCCACTGCCGATTTCTACGCCCTTCATCAAAATACGGTAGCGCGCAGGGGGCAGATCCATATTGTCGCGGATATGCACCACCGGCGGCAGGAACCCCATCTCCTGGGCGAATTTTTTACGAATACTGCGAATACGGCCCAGCAGCTCACCGTCCTGCTGAAAATCCACCATCGGAATCAGGCGATAGCCCACTTCCATGCCCAGCGGATCTTCCAGCTGCACGTCATTCCAGGTCGCTTCCACGGCCTGATTATTTTCCGGCATCTTCACCGGCTGAGGCGCTTCCGGCGCGGCCATCTGGCGGCCACGCATCCACCAGGCCAGGCCCAGCAGTGCGGCGGTAAACAGCAGGAACACAAAGTTCGGCATACCCGGCACCATGCCGAGCAGCCCTAGCACGCCAGCGGCCAACAGCATCACGCGCGGGTTGTTGAACAGCTGAGTCACCATCTGCTCACCGACGTCCTGGTCGGTCGCCACGCGGGTCACGATCACACCCGCTGCGGTGGAAATCACCAGCGCCGGGATCTGGGCGACCAGGCCGTCACCGATGGTCAACAGCGTGTAGCTCTGTGCCGCCGCGCCCATCGCCATATCGTGCTGGATAACGCCGACCATCAGGCCGCCCACCACGTTAATCACCATGATGATAAGCCCGGCCACGGCGTCGCCGCGCACAAACTTACTTGCCCCGTCCATTGAGCCGTAGAAGTCCGCTTCCTGGGTCACTTCCGAGCGGCGTTTTTTCGCTTCTTCTTCACCAATGATCCCGGCGTTCAGATCGGCATCGATAGCCATCTGTTTCCCCGGCATCCCGTCCAGCACAAAACGCGCGCCCACTTCGGCGATACGCCCTGCACCCTTGGTGATAACCATAAAGTTGATGATAACGAGGATAATAAACACCACGATACCGATGGCGAAGTTGCCACCCACCAGGAAGTGGCCAAAGGCTTCAACCACTTTACCCGCCGCCGCCGCACCGGTATGTCCTTCCAGCAGGATGATACGGGTAGAGGCGACGTTCAGCGCGAGGCGCAGCAAAGTGGTAAACAGCAGAATGGTCGGAAACGCCGCGAAGTCCAGCGTGCGCTGGGTGAACATCGCCACCAGCAGCACCATGATCGACAGCGCGATGTTAAAGGTAAACAGCAGGTCGAGGACAAACGGCGGCAGCGGCAGCACCATCATCGACAGAATCAGCAGGATCAGTACTGGTCCCGCAAGAATTTGCCATTGCCCAGATTTCATGTTGCCCGGCAGGCGCAACATCGCAGCCAGATTAGCCATCGGAGTCCTTCTCGTTTGCAAAGTCCAGCGCCTCAGGCACCGGCAGATTTTCAGGTTTCTTCGGAATTAAGCCGCCCGCCACGCGCCAGCGGCGTAGCTGCCAGACCCAGGCCAGCACTTCCGCTACGGCAGAATAAAGCTGGCCGGGGATCTGCTGCCCAATTTCCGCATGGCGGTACAGGGCACGTGCCAGCGGAGGGGCTTCCAGCATCGGGATGCGGTTTTCATTGCCAATTTCTTTAATGCGCTGAGCGATCAGCCCGGCACCTTTCGCCAGAACTTTAGGCGCGCTCATTTTGTTTTCGTCGTACTGCAGAGCCACCGCATAGTGGGTGGGGTTAGTCACGATAACGTCAGCTTTTGGCACATCGGCCATCATGCGGCGGCGCGCAATGGCTCTTTGCTGCTGGCGAATACGCCCTTTAATGTGCGGGTCGCCCTCGTTTTGTTTGTACTCATCACGAATGTCCTGGCGAGTCATGCGTAACTTTTTAATGTGGCTGTAAATCTGGAAGAAGACGTCAAATCCCACCATCGGGATAAGGCCCAGAATCACCAGCAGGGCGCAAAGCGCCACCATGTTGAGCGCGCTGGCAAGGGCGGTCACCGGGGACTCACTCATCAAGCGCATCATCGCCGGCCAGTTGTGCCACAAATACCAGGCGGCCACGCAGCCCACCAGCACCGCTTTCAGCAGCGCCTTGAGCAATTCCGCCGCCGTCTGCATGGAAAACATCCGCTTAATGCCGGCAATCGGGTTGAGCTTGCCGAGATTAAACTTGATCGACTTGGCGCTAAAGTTCACGCCTCCCAGCAGCATCGGCGCGGCGATCGCGACAATAACCAGACCGGAGATCAGCGGCAGCAGCGCCATCACGGCGAGCTTAATCAAATGGCTGATCTGATTCACAATCAGGCTGGGGTCGTTAATGATTTTATGGTCAAAATGCAGGCCGTCAGACAGCATTGCACCGAGCATCTTGCCCAGCGACGCCCCGCCCATCCAGATAATGCACAGCCCCACCAGTAACATCAGCAGGGAAGTCAGTTCACGGGAACGCGGGATCTGCCCCTCTTCACGCGCCTTTTCAAGTCGGTGGGCCGTGGGGGCTTCTGTTTTTTCCTGATCGCTATCTTCAGACACCGCAACAATCTCGTGGCCGCATTTTCAAGGACAGCATGCCAGAGCACGGTTGGGCTAATAGAGGAATTACAAACGTTTTTGTACGTTTATTTTAACGTTAACGGGCGGCCTCCCCCACGCACGCGAGAGCGGCCGCCGCTATTTTAAAAGCCTAAGCTGTCCAGCAAATCATCAACCTGATCCTGACTTGCCACCACGCCGGCGGCGGTAGCATCAAGCTGCGGGCCGTTCAGCAAGCCTTCGTTCACGCGCTTGGCGCGAGCGTCCGGCTCCGGCATGTTTTCCAGCAGCACCATCAACAGCTGGCGTTCGATCTCCTGGATAACGTCCATCATGCGCTTGATAACCTGGCCGGTAAGGTCCTGGAAATCCTGCGCCATCATGATTTCCAGCAACTGGGCGTTGGTGAAGCTGGTGTGCTCCGGGACGTCTGACAGGTAGCTGCGGGTGTCGGTCACCAGTTCGCGCGCATCTTTCAGCTCGATCGGATTTTCAAACCATGCATCCCAGCGGCCGCTCAGCGCTTTCGCTTCGCTTTCCAGCTGGTTCTGGTGAGGCTGAGACAGCTCCACGCAGTTCAGGGCGCGCTCGGCGGCCTGCGCGGTCATCTGCACGACATAGTCCAGGCGATCGCGGGCGTCAGGAATAGCTTCAGCCGCTTCAGCAATAGCCTGGTCGAGCCCCAGCTCACGCAGGCTGTCGCGCAGCATGCGGGTCAGGCTGCCGATACGTGCAATGATATCGGTCGGTGAATGCTCGTGTATCTCTGTTGCCGGGTTTGTTGATGAGTGCATTTGCGCCTCCTTACATGCCGAGCTTTTCGAAAATTTTGCCCAGTTTCTCTTCCAGTGTTGCCGCAGTGAATGGCTTAACGACGTAGCCGCTTGCCCCGGCCTGTGCGGCTGCAATGATGTTTTCTTTTTTGGCTTCTGCCGTAACCATCAGCACCGGCATCGCTGACATTGCGCCGTCGGCACGAATGGTTTTCAGCAATTCCAGACCGTCCATGTTCGGCATGTTCCAGTCAGAAATCACAAAGCCGAAACCACCGGCCTGCAGTTTGTTCAGCGCGTCTACGCCGTCTTCCGCTTCTTCAACGTTATTAAAACCCAGCTCTTTAAGCAGGTTACGCACGATGCGGCGCATAGTTGAAAAGTCGTCTACGACCAGAAACTTGAGTTCTTTGTCCGCCATAAAATCCGGGCTCCTTCAGTTAAATACGTATTGCCTGTCCGGCACTAATTTTCGCCAGCATCTGCTGGCTAACCTGGCTTAAATCGACCACTTCGCTGACGCCACCGGAATTGATGGCCTCACGCGGCATGCCGAACACCACACAACTTGCTTCGTTTTGGGCGATGGTCCACGCCCCTGCCTGATGCATCGCCAGCATCCCGGCGGCACCGTCATTACCCATCCCGGTGAGGATCACGCCCACGGCGTTACGCCCTGCGTGTTTCGCCACCGAATGGAACAGCACATCCACGGCCGGGCGATGCCGGTTCACGGGTGGGCCGTCATGTAATTTGATTTGATAGTTAGCGCCGCTGCGCGCCAGCTCCATGTGCTTATCACCCGGGGCGATATAGGCATGGCCTGGCAGTACGCGCTCGCCGTCTTCGGCCTCTTTAACGCTGATCTGACACAGCTTGTTCAGCCGCTCGGCGAACGAACGGGTGAAGCCAGGCGGCATATGCTGGGTAATCAACAGCGCCGGGCTGGAAAGCGGCAGCGGCTGCAGCACATGGCGAATCGCTTCGGTGCCGCCGGTTGAAGCCCCAATGGCAATCAATTTTTCCGAGCTCAGCAGCGGCCCGGCCTTCAGCGTCGCAGGCACAGCGGCTGGCGCATGTGCGGCAATCTTAGCCCTGGCGGCGGTTCGCACCTTTTCAGCAATCATTTCGCTGTAGGCCAGCATCCCTTCGCGGATGCCAAGCTGCGGCTTGGTCACAAAGTCGATCGCACCCAGCTCCAGCGCGCGCAGCGTCACTTCTGAGCCTTTGCCGGTCAGCGAAGAAACCATCACCACCGGCATAGGCCGCAGGCGCATCAGCTTTTCAAGGAAGTCGAGGCCGTCCATTCGCGGCATTTCGACATCCAGCGTTAACACATCCGGATTGAACTTTTTAATCAGATCGCGCGCCACCAGCGGGTCCGGGGCGGTAGCAACCATTTCCATATCGCTATGACTGTTGATAATTTCCGTCATTATCTGCCGCATCAGCGCAGAGTCATCGACCGATAAGACACGTATTTTCGTCATGTTCTTTCCTTACTCAGGCCATAGACCGTCTGACCACGCAGCCAGAAGTCACGGCTGAGGTTACTGAAGTTCTCCGAATGCCCGGCAAACAGCAGCCCGCCGGGTTTCAGCAGCGGAACAAAGCGCTGCAAAATCGCCTGCTGTGTAGGTTTATCGAAATAAATCATCACATTGCGGCAAAAAATGGCATCAAATGGCCCCGGCACCGGTGCCTGCTTGTCCAGCAGGTTGATCGGCGCAAAATCAATATGATTCGACAGTTCACTGCGCACCCGGACCAGCCCCTCATGCGGCCCCGTGCCGCGCATGAAATAGCGCTGCATCTGTACCGGCGAAAGCGTTTTCAGCTCTTCCTGGCGATAAACGCCGCTTTGCGCTTTCTCCAGCACCTGGGTGTCGATATCGCTGGCAAAAACCTTCCATCGGCCCGCGCCGCCCCCAGCACATCCGCCAGGGTAATGGCGATGGAGTAAGGTTCTTCGCCGGTCGAAGCCGCCGCGCTCCAGACTTTATAGTCCCCGCTGCGTTTGCGGGCATGCTCCGCAAGGATCGGGAAATGGTGTCCTTCGCGAAAAAAAGCAGTCAGGTTAGTGGTCAGCGAGTTGATAAACGCCTGCCATTCGGCGCTGCTGGAGTTGGCCTCCAGCATGCCTAAGTAGCGGCCAAAATCATCCAGCCCCAGCAGACGCAGGCGGCGAACCAGACGGTTATAAACCATGTCCCGTTTGTGGTCGGCCAGCACGATACCCGCGCGCTGATAGATCAACTGGCATATCCGACGAAAATGCGCGTCGGACAGCGGCAGACGCTGTGTCATCTGTAGCATTAATGACTGTTGCCCGGTGGGCGTAGATGATGTCATAGCGCCTTCTTTATTCCCTTCAAGATGTTACCCATTCTCCGGTCGCGGCGAATTCACTGGCTGCGGGCTCAGCATCGGCACCGCTCAGGTTAAATACCGCGACCACGCCGGAAAGATATTCAGCCTGACCCGCCAGCGAATCGGTGGCACTGGCGGCTTCTTCCACCAGCGCGGCGTTTTGCTGCGTGACTTGATCCATCTGGCTGACCGCCTGGGCGACTTGCTCAATCCCACGGCGCTGTTCATCTGACGCCGAGGCAATTTCGCCCATAATGTCGTTCACCTGCGTGACCGAACGGACAATTTCAGCCATTGTTGTCGCCGCCGTATCGACCAGCTTCGACCCCTGCTGGACGCGGTCAACGGACTCTTCAATTAACACTTTGATCTCTTTGGCCGCCTGCGCGCTGCGGCTGGCCAGGTTACGAACTTCCCCGGCAACCACCGCAAACCCACGCCCCTGCTCCCCGGCACGTGCCGCTTCTACCGCCGCGTTCAGCGCGAGGATATTGGTCTGGAACGCAATCCCGTCGATCACGCTGGTAATATCGCTAATTTTCTGCGAACTTCCCGCGATGTCGCGCATGGTGTTTGCCACGTTCGCTGCCTGCTGCCCGCCCTGCTTCGCGGTATCGGCCGCGCTGCGGGAAAGCTGTGCCGCCTGGCGAGCGTTATCGGCGTTCTGCCCCACCGTGGCCGTGAGCTGTTCCATGCTGGCCGCCGTTTCTGCCAGGGAAGCCGCCTGCTGCTCAGTGCGAGCCGACAGGTCGCTGTTGCCTGCGGCGATCTCGCCGATACCAGCGTGCATAGAGCGGGTGCCGCTGCGCACCTGGCTGACCGTCTCTTTTAACGCCGCCTGCATATTTTTCAGGCTGGCGAATATCTCCGAGATCTCATTGCGCCCGAAGACCGAAATCGGCTTCGCCAGGTCCCCGGCGGCAATGCTGTCAAAGTGGCTACGCACAATCGCCAGCGGCTGCACAATCATCTTGCGCGACCAGGCCAGGGAGCCAAGCAACAGCACCACGGCAACGATCGTCACCACGGTGAAAATCACCGCGGAGATATGGTAATTTTTCTGGCTGTCACCGCTCGCGGTTTGCACAATCTGATTAATGCTCTGCTGCCAGGCATTGAAGTTCGCGTCAAAAACGCCCTGCGATTTCTGTACCGGCGCGGTCATAAAGTCGGAAAGCTGGTTGTTCTCGAGCCACGTCGCCTGATGCTGGAGATCGTCTCTGAACGCCGCGTAGCTCTCTTTCGTCGACGTCAGCATTGTCTCGGCTTCACCTTCTTTCGGCGGGATCTCAAGGAACTGGTTAAACAGCATATCCGCCTGCTTCAGGCTGCTGCGCGCATCCGCCATCAGGCGCTTAATATCGTCCGGTGGATAGCTGAGCGCCGTCAGCGTGCCCGCCCGGTTCAAGGCATTGCTGGCCTGCAGTAACGCGGCCCGGCTTTGGGTTAACGCATCGCGCTGCTGATTGCTAACCTCAACCCTTTTCAGGTTCTGGAAATCGTCACGAAAAGCCCAGAAAGACAACCCATTACTGCCAATCTGCAAAACGCCGCAGACAATCAAAATCAGGAAAAGCGTGGTCGAGATCCGGATACGGTTTAACATCAAAGCTTCCCTCTGCCGGCCAGCAGGCCGGTATTCATCTGATCAGAAAGTTTCCCAGTTATCGTCATCCCCGGCCCGGGCCGGAGTACGCGGGGCATGAACCACAGGGCTTTGCGCTACCGGCGCGGCCACTGCAGGTTTTTTACTACCCGCATTCCCTTGCAAACGGAACGTCGCGACTGACTGAGTCAGGCGGCTGGCCTGCTCCTCCAGCGCGGCGGCCGCGGCAGCAGACTCTTCCACCAGCGAGGCGTTCTGCTGCGTCACTCTGTCCATCTCAGACACGGCCAGGGCGACCTGGTCGATACCCCGGCTTTGCTCGTCAGAGGCGGAGGCTATTTCCCCCATGATGTCCGTCACCCGCGTCACTGCGTTCACGATGTCGCTCATGGTTTCCCCGGCGCTTTCAACCAGCACGGAACCCGTATCCACGCGTGAAACGGAATCTTCAATCAGCAACTTAATTTCTTTCGCCGCCTGGGCGCTGCGGCTGGCTAAGTTACGCACTTCCCCGGCGACAACCGCGAAGCCGCGTCCTTGCTCACCCGCACGCGCGGCCTCTACCGCCGCGTTCAGCGCCAGGATGTTGGTCTGGAAAGCAATCCCGTCTATCACGCTAATGATGTCGGCAATTTTCTTGGAGGAGCCCGCGATGTCGTGCATGGTTTTCACCACGCCATCCACAACCTTGCCGCCGCGCTGGGCGGTTTCGGACGCATTCAGCGCCAGCTGAGAGGCCTGGCGCGCGTTTTCGGCGTTCTGCTTCACGGTGGCGGTGAGCTGTTCCATGCTGGCGGCGGTTTCTTCCAGGGACGCCGCCTGTTGCTCGGTGCGGGATGAAAGGTCGTTGTTGCCTGCGGCAATTTCGGTGGTGCCGCTGTAAATGGCATCCGATCCTTCGCGCACGCTGCTGACGGTGGTAATCAGTTCCTGCTGCATGTGCTGCACGCTGGAGGCAAGCTGGGTCAGCTCGTTTTTCCCTTCAACGTTAATTTTTTCCGTCAGGTTACCGGCCGCAATCTCGCGAATATGGCCAATCACCACGTTCAGCGGCTTAAGCAGGATCTGACGCATACCGACCCAGACCAGCAGAATCACTGCGGCCAGCGCCAGGGCTAAAATGCCAAGCTGCCAGATGGCAAAGGTGTAGCCGTCGCGGCTGTCGACGTACGAGGCTTCGTACATGCGATCGTTCAGCGCCAGGTAACCGTCGTAGGCTTTTTCAAGCGCATTCTGCATGCCCTGGGTCGACTGGCCGAAATAGGCATCCATGTTGCCGCTTTCCAGGTAGCCAATCAGCTCCGCCAGCGCCTGATGGTAGGTCTGGTAATCACCGTCGATATCTTTCACCACGGTGTTCATTTCGGCGGAAATGGGCGCAACCTGTTTAAAGTTGTTGTAGTGCTGCTCGGCGCTGGCGAGGGATTTCTTCGCATTGTTCAACAGATCGGTTTTGGCCGCGCTTTGGCTATTGGCCGGATCCATCATCATGCGCGCGGCAGAGCGGCTAAGGTTAATACGCGTGTGCAACATCAGGATCCATGCCTGATTTAATTCGGCCTGCTGCACCCGCAGCTCGCGGGAGACTTTGAAGTTATCATTGTTGTTTTTTAACGAATTAAAGAACATTCCACCGGAAATGATTTGCAGCAGCGCGAACACCACCAGCACCATCATCAGCATGGTGACAACGCGAATACGCTTTAACATAGGACGCCCTTTTAACGACTTGTTCCCGAGGTTATCGGCACCGCTCACGGGAACTTTACGTTAAGTCACAGGGAAATTAACCGGTTGCGCTATGGCAACCGGCTATCTGTCAGGCAGGGGAACGATCAATAGGTTACGGTGATAGTCACCGTGTCGGCATAGCTATCTGGCGTGTAATTGGTGCTCGGAATTGTGACATAGACCGGGAACTGCTGTGCAGCCCCGGTGCCGGTACTGGAAGGCATGTTCTGCGACGTGTTGCCCCACACCGCCCCGGATGTTCCGGTGGCTTGTCTTAGCTGATAAGGCACCTGATCGGTATTACTTCCCGTGCCTGACAATACCCCGGTGCCGCCCGTGTTGCCGTTCGATGGCGTCAGGCCCACGGTGTAAAGCGTGCCGTTGGTGCAGGCAATCCCGATGGTGTTATTCGAAGCCACATTGGTTTGCGTGGCCGTCACCGGCCCAAAGCTAACGTTATTGGCATAGCTGACGTTGCACTGCTTGCCCACTGTCGCCACCACGTTGAAGGGAAAGTTTGCCGTCACGCCCGTGCCGCAGCTTGCGGGCGGCGCCAACAGGCCGGTGTTCATTGTGACTGTCATCATGCCGCTGGTGTAAGTATCTTGATAGCCGCCTGGCGCGGCGGATATTTGCGGCAGCGTCATTTGGGCGTAGACCGTCAGGCTGCCGGTGACGGGCGTCAGGTTAAGCAAATTGAGCTGCACCACCGGGTACGTTGTTCCCGACTGGAACTGGCTTCCCCACGCCCCCCCGCTCAATGTGCCCTGATAAAGCTCATAGGACAGCGTACTGGCCGGTGGCCCGGCAAAGGACATTTTGTGGTTCCCTACCCCGGCCCCGTCGATATTGAAGCAGAGCGTCACCCCGGCAAGAAGATCGCCCAATTGCTTGGTACAGCTGTAATCGAAGGTCATCGACGTGTTCGGCGTGCCTGTCGCCAGCGGGTTGAGGGTGCCAAAGTTAACGTTTTGCACGTTACTCACCGAGCACACGACCGCATGGCTAATCCCGGGGGACAGCAAGAGCACCGCCAGCAGCAACAATTGTTTTAATCTCATGCGGTTCACTCCTGTAGCAAAGTCCACAGTTACGCTATCGGCACACGACCGGGCCAATAGTCGGTACGTTTTTCTGATTCTCTGGATAGTCAAACTCAGCCACACAAATTCCGCTTCCTGTCGTCACCCGGAGCTGATTATGTAGCTCAAGCGCATCGAAATAGGTCATGCCATCAAACCCGACAATCGAGTCCTGCCCGATGCCCGTCATCAGCCTGACCGGGCTGCCTTCGGCGATAGTTTTGCCTTTAGCGTCAACCAGACTTATCTGGGCAGCGCGAACCGGCTTGATATCAAAATTCACCAGCGTCCCGGAGCGGTCGGCTGGGGTCGCGTTCAGGCTAACGCTGCGGATCCGCATGTTGGCCGGCAGGTTCATCGGATCGATACTGATCAGGTTGTTCTGGTAGCTGTTGAGCGGCGTCACCAGCAGCCGTCCGCCGCTGTCGCTGTTGCCCACCAGGTTATGCTGCAGCTTGACCGGGACATTCGGGATCCCGTCCGTAGAGACCACGGCAAACCCGTTGTTGATCTCCCGGGCGGCAAACACGCCGCCGCCCATCATCACCAGCGACCCCGTCGCCCCCGCATAGCCATAATTGTTGTCAGGAATGCTGCGGAAGCCGGTATATACGCGGCCATAGCGCCCCAGGTAACCCACTTCGCCCTGCCCGGTTTGCTGGGAACTTTGCTGGCTGGCAGCTACGTTCCAGCCGACACCGCCCTCGGACGGTGGATTCTGGCTGGCATTGAGCTGGTAGCCCATCTTGTCACCGGTGCGCTGCACCGTCGCGCCGGCCGTCAGGCTATTGCTGGTACTGACGGTCAACATCAGGTAGACGCTGCGGTCGCGGGTATCATCAATGTTCTGGTTAAAGCTGGCGCTTAAAGAGATGTTTTCCGTGATCGGTTTAAACCAGCTGGCGTTGGCGTAACGAATAGCGCTTTGGTCAGGGTAGCGAAACTGCAGGTAACTCAGACTGAGATTCCCCCCTACGCCAAAGTTATACCCCACCACCGCGCTGCCGCTGAAGGCAGCCGGCGGGGCACCATACCGCGTCGCCACATCGTGATAGTCGCCGGAGGTAGCCGTGGCGCTGGAGCTAAAGTTGAAGCGCCCGCCGGACCAGCGGTACCCGAGACTATATAAATAGCCGCTCTCCCCGGCGTCCGAGCTTGCCGCCAGCGAGGTTGAAATCGTCCCGGACTGACTCCAGGGGATCCAGTCGCTGCTAACACCACCGTTGACCAGGCTGTCGCTGGCCTCCATATGGCCGCCTGCAGTCAGGCTGTTGCTGAACCCGCGTCGCCAGGTGCCGCTGATCGCCGGTTCGCTGGCGTAATCGAAAGAGGAATAGCCGTAGTTTTTTCTGACCACGCCCAGCTCAAGCGACCAGTCCGTCAATCCTTCCCTCAGCAGAAGCTGATCGTTGTAAAAAGAGAAGTTCTGCACGCTGGTTCTGCCGAGGGCATCGGTCATCATCACCTGAGCATCCCCTGCGCCGGTGATGTTTGGCAGCGTATTTAACTGGAAACTGCCCGCCGGAACCTCGCCGTTATAGTATTTAACCCCGTTGACATACAGCTCAACGCTTGAGGGCAGCGTGGCCGAACCCAGAAACGCCGGCAGCGGCGTCGTTGGCATATAAGGGTTGAGGCCAAAATCCGTCCCAATTTTCACCCCGGCAATGCGGGTCTGGCGGGACCATGACAGCGAGCTGGTGAGCGTATCGCCGAGGGTTACCGCCAGCATTTTATCGGGAAAGGAGGAGCGCCAGCTGGTGTCCAGGCGGCTAAAAGACTGATTGCTATTCTGTTCCGTGCTGTAGCGGGTAAGCTGGGTCGAACTCAGGACACCTGCCGAGTTAAACGCCCGGAACTCACTGAACGTATTGAAGTTGTTGCTCTTGCCACTGTCGCCGTAGAGGTCGTAATTCAGCAATGCCCCAAAGGCATTGGCGGCCTTCGGCGCGGACATGTCGGACTGGTTGAGCTGGGTGGTTTTCAGATCTAACAGGCTTAGCGGTGCGGTCAGGGCCAGGGTTTGTTGCTGGACGTTATAGTCAACTTTGACCTGAGCAATGTCATCCAGGTAATACGGCGGCTTTGCATTTTCCGGCAGGCGAAATCCCAACTGACGCAGGGCCATTGCGTCGCCGTAAAGTTTTCCCTGCGCGTAGCCAAGATGAACCAGACCCACGGCATTCCCGTTCACCGTCGTGTCCAGATATAAATCCACGCCTACAGGCTGAGCTGTATCATTGCTGGCCGCATTCTGAGGTAAGTCATTATTAGTATTTTGTGCTGCTGTCATGCCTGAGAAAAATAAACCATTAAGCAATACAATATTTACCAAAGAATATGGCCAGTCATAGATTTTGTTCTGTTTTTTGACCATTGATAGTGACTTCAACCTTTCCACTGTGATAAGCATCACTGGCAGACGAAGATATTATCCACCGCATAGTTGAACCGGGAAGAACATAACCTAACAGACCTGGCGTAATCGTTTTTCGCGCCCCATTAGCCTGAATAAATGTCATGGCAGAAAGCTGGGCGTGGCTGTTTCCCTGATTACTCACATCGACAAATGTTTTGCCATCGGTTTGCACCAATGCCCATTTTAGCTTCGCTGTGTTTTCAGCCTGCCCGACAGGCTGCAAAAACACCGGGACGGAATAGCGCATAACAAATTGAAGGGTATTTTTCTGCACTTTGGCAGGCGGAAGTTCATCAATAAACAAACGGTAGGCCTGTTCCACCTGATTGGTGGCAGGCGTCGTGCGGATCACGCGGACAAGCTGGCGCTCTCCGGCGGGCAGCGTCACCATCGGTGGGCTAATGACCAGCCCCTGAGAGGTTGACAGCTTGTCGGCATTGCCGCTTTGCTGCCAGTTGAAAACACGTACCTGCGCGTTGAGCGGCGCAGTCCCTTCATTACTTAACCAGATACCGTCCGCGTTTTGTCCGGCGGTCAATGTCAGGTTAACCGGCGATATTTGCAGGCCACCGGCCAACGCATTTTGTCCCACGGCCAGCGCCAGCAACAGGCATGCGCAGGCCGGGCGTCCGCCTAATTTCATTTTCATCCGTTGTCCTGAAATCAGTAGTTAACGTTGACGGTCACAGTATCCGCATAGCTGTCTGGCGTGTAGTTGGCGCTCGCCGCAGTGGCATAAACCGTATACGAGATAGCAAGCCCTGTGCCCACCCCCGCCACGCCGTTACCCACTGTCGTTGTGGTAGCAGTGTTACCCCAAACTGGCCCGGTAGCCGAGGTTTGGTTCAACTGATAAGGCACTTTGTCGGTGTTGGTTGCGGCGTTAAGCACGGACGACATTGCCCCCGAACCGGTGGTGGTTCCGCCGTTGGCCGCAGAAGGCGCAAGCCCAATAAAATAGGGCGTTGCCTTGGAGCAGTTAACGGTGAAAGTATTACTTTGCGAGGTGTTTACTGCGCTAGCTGCAACCGAACCCAGGTTAATATTCGAGGCCGTACCCGCCGTTACTGCACAGGACTTTGTAATAGTAATGAGGACCTGAAATGTACCGTTTGCCACCGCCGCATTAGCCGATGGAATAATCGCAAACGCAGTACAAGAGAGAATTAAGCGTGCTGCAGTGGCTGAATTCATATCCTTACCCTCATTCAAATGACTCAATCATGCTTCGCGAATATTCAGCGAAGCGGCACGGGATGATTTAACGTTAGCCTGTATTCCGCGCCAATAAAGACGGCGGACACCATAACTTGTCGTTTATATAATTCGTCATGAAGCCAAATGGCTGCCTCTAAATACCGTTCATGCTGCGGGGAGCATGGTTCTGCCCACAAATTAATCCCAATCGTTCACTTCACAAGCAGGCAAAACAGTGTCTGACCGCACCCTTTATAGACCTCTCGGTAAGAAAAAAATCAGTACGTTACGCCATCACTTAGTTGAAATTTAGTTTAGAGAATGGGAAATAACCAGACTCCCCCCCAAAATTCGCCTTAGCGGCCGATTGACACATTATTACCAATCAAAACAAGTCGTTAATCACTACACACCTCAGGGGCCTGCAAAGTGCAAAGAATATATCCGCAATTTTGTGACATCATTCACAAATAATGATTAAGTGCTGCTTAATTAACAATTAACAGAATTTATAAAAAAGAGTTGTATATCGGCGCGGTTTGATTCAATTTATGCTCCGCGCATTTACGGCCCGGAAACAATAATTATATAGGGGTCAGTAAGTTACAAAAAAACACACATTAACTACAGTCAACTACGGGGTTACTAAGTCAGTGGCAAGTTCAAACAAACTCACGCTATTCATCATTCTGTTCATGATAGCGGGGATCTTCACCGGCGCGGCCATCCATGAATACGCCGCCGCCGACGTTATCAAAAGCTACGCCGATAACATCACGCTGTTTACCGATATCTTCCTGCGACTGATCAAGATGGTGATTGCGCCATTGGTCTTTAGCACGCTGACGGTTGGTATCATGAAGCTGGGCGAAACCTCCACCATTGGCCGCGTAGGCGGTAAGGCGATGGTCTGGTTCGTCTCTTCTTCCGTGCTGTCTATTCTGGTCGGCCTGTTTATTGTCACCCTGGAGCATCCAGGGGCGGGCATGAACCTGGAAGTGCCGGCTGAAGCCGTGCAGACGGGCCTTGCCGTCAGCGGGATGACTCTGAAAGCCTTTATTTCCCACACCATCCCGACCAGCATTGCCGGGGCGATGTCGGACAACGAGATCCTGCAGATTGTGGTGTTCTCTATGTTCTTCGGGATTGCCGGCGCTTCTTTGGGTGAGAAATTTAACGCCCCGCTGGTAAGCGCTCTGGACGTTGTGTCGCACATCATGCTGAAAGTGACCGGCTACGTGATGTATGTCGCGCCGCTGGCTATCTTCGCCGCTATCTCTTCGGTGATTGCCACCCAGGGCCTGGGCATTTTGCTCAACTACGCTTCGTTTATCGGTGGCTACTATGTGGCTATCGTGCTGACCTGCGTCGTGTTGATTAGCGTGGGCTATATGGTGCTGAAGCGCGATGTGTTCCGCCTGCTGGCGATGCTGAAAGATCCCGTTCTGGTGGCCTTTACCACCAGCAGCTCTGAAGCTGCCTATCCGAAAACGCTGGATCAGCTGACCCGCTTTGGCTGCTCCCGTAACATCGCCTCGTTTGTGCTGCCGATCGGTTACTCCTTTAACCTGGTCGGGTCGATGGTTTACTGCTCCTTTGCGTCCATGTTTATTGCCCAGGCTTACAACGTGCACCTCTCCTTCTCTGAGATTGCCGTGCTGATGCTGACGCTGATGCTGGCGTCCAAAGGGATTGCAGGCGTGCCTCGCTCTGCGCTGGTTGTGCTGGCGGCAACAATTCCAAGCTTCAATATTCCGGTAGCGGGTATCCTGCTGTTGATGGGGATTGACCACTTCCTGGATATGGGTCGCTCGGCGATCAACGTGCTGGGCAACGGCGTGGCAACCGCGATGCTGTCCAAGAACGAAGGCATGCTGGAAGAAACTGACACCGTGCCGGGGGAAGAAGTTAAGGCATAAAAAAAAGGGCTACCCTCGGGTAGCCCTTCTTCTTTCCTTTCGATTAAATTCGATTAAGCGACCGCAGAATCCAGCAACTCCATCTCTTCGCTGTTCAGCAGCTTCTCGATGTTGACCAGAATCAGCATACGTTCGCCCAGCGCGCCAAGGCCTGTCAGGTATTCAGTCGACAGGGTGACAGCGAACTCTGGTGCAGGGCGAATCTGGTCGGCGGTCAGCGACAGCACATCGGACACGCCATCAACCACGATACCGACCACGCGTTTTTCCAGGTTCAGCACGATAACCACGGTATTGTCGTTATATTCCACGCCATCCTGCTCGAACTTCAGGCGCAGGTCGATGATCGGCACAATCACGCCGCGCAGGTTGGTGACGCCTTTGATAAAGGCAGGTGTATTCGCGATGCGCGTCACCTGATCGTAACCGCGGATCTCCTGCACCTTCAGGATATCAATGCCGTACTCTTCAGCGCCGAGGGTGAACACCAGAAACTCCTGGCCTACGTTTTCCCCGGTCAGTTTTGTCACATTCGTTAGTGCAGTCATTTGCGTACCTATTCTTTTAAGCGGTTAATCAGGCGACGGTTAGCGCCAGACGTTGTTCACGGTTTAGCCCCTGCAGCGCAGAAACATCGACGATCAGCGCCACGCTGCCGTCCCCCAAAATGGTGGCTGCAGAAATGCCCGGCACCTTGCGGTAGTTGCTTTCAAGGTTTTTCACCACCACCTGATGCTGGCCAATCAGCTGGTCGACCAACAGCGCGTAGCGGCGTCCGGCGCTTTGCAGGATCACCACAATGCCCTGCGTGGCTTCGGTTTTTGCGCCCTGGACGTCAAAGACTTTCCACAGCTCAACCAGCGGCAGATATTCCCCACGTACTTCCAGTACGCGCTCGCCGCCCGCCAGAGGGTGCAGATCTTCTTCCTGCGGCTGGAGAGATTCCATCACCGCGTTCAGCGGCAGAATAAAGACTTCGTCGCTCACTTTGACCGACATGCCATCGAGGATAGCGAGAGTCAGCGGCAGCAGAATGCGAATGGTCGTCCCTGCCCCGGCTTTCGACTGGATTTCGACGTGGCCGCCCATCTCCTGGATGTTACGTTTCACCACGTCCATACCTACGCCACGGCCAGACACGTCGGTGACTTGCTCAGCGGTGGAGAAGCCCGGCGCGAAGATCAGCATTCCGACTTCGTCGTCGGTCATGCTTTCACTGACCGGCATCCCCTGGGAAATGGCCTTCGCCAGAATACGCTCGCGGTTAAGCCCTGCCCCGTCATCGGTCACTTCGATACAGATATTGCCGCCCTGATGTTCCGCAGACAGAATCAGGTTGCCGACTTCCGACTTCCCGGCCGCACGGCGTTTTTCCGGCGACTCGATACCGTGGTCAAGGCTGTTACGTACCAGGTGCGTTAACGGGTCGATAATGCGCTCGATCAGGCTCTTATCCAGCTCGGTGGAGCTGCCCATCAGCGTCAGTTCCACCTGCTTGTTAAGCTTCCCGGCCAAGTCACGAACCAGACGCGGGAAGCGGCTGAAAACGTATTCCATCGGCATCATACGGATAGACATCACCGATTCCTGGAGGTCGCGCGCGTTACGCTGCAGCTGCCCCATGCTGGTGATCAAATCCCCGTGGTTGACCGGGTCAAGCTCGTTAGAGCGCTGGGCCAGCATGGACTGGGTGATCACCAGTTCACCGACCAGGTTGATCAGTTGGTCAACTTTCTCTACCGCCACGCGGATGCTGGTAGATTCAGATGCACGTGCGGCAGGTTTATCGCGCTCAACGCGACCTGTCGCAGGGGTTAGCGGCTCAGGCAGGCCAGCTTTTTGCACGGCGACAGCCGTTTGAGCGGGTGCTTCCGGCACCGCCACCGAAGTGGTTTCTGCCACCGTTGGCGCACTGGCTGCGGTAACCGGCACAAAGCTGATTTGCTCGGGCTCAATCACGAAGCAAAGTACGGCAGTAATATCGTCTTCGCTGACGCTGGTTTCCAGCGTGGCCGCCACAGATGCGGCGTCTTTGACCACTTCGCTCAGGGTGCCCAGGTTCCCCAGCTCTTCGAGCATCAGGTCACGTTCAGCGTCTTTCAGGCCGTCAATCACCACGCGCAGCTTGCCGCCGTTGTCGGCAGGGGCAGACGCAGGCTGTTCGGTTTCTACCACGGAGAGTTTGGCTGGCGCCGATGGCGCTTCGCCTTTGGCTTCCAGAGCCAGCTGACGCAGCGCTTTGCAGATGTAGTCGAAGCTTGCGGCATCCGGCTCTTCAGAATTTTTATAGGCGTCCAGCTGTTCCTGCATAATATCCTTGGTTTCCAAAAACAGGTTGATGATATCGGTGTTGAGCTGCATCTCACCGCGCCGCGCTTCGTCGAGCAGGTTCTCCATCAGGTGGGTCGTTTCCTGCAGGATGGAGAATCCAAACGTGCCGGCCCCGCCCTTAATGGAGTGGGCCGCACGGAAAATAGCGTTCAACTGTTCAGAATCCGGCGCCTCGGGCACCAAATCCAGGAGATGCTGCTCCATATCGGCCAACAGCTCGTCGGCTTCGTCAAAAAATGTCTGGTAAAAATCGCTAATATCCATGCTCACGCTATCACCTCGTGCCTGGTTGTGGCGCAACTGTGTTATTCGCCGGAGCCGCCGTAGGATCCTGCTGCAGAACGCTGAGAGGTTGGTTCTCGCTCTCGGAGTTCTCATGCATGATGGCGTCTTCGGTCTGTTTATTAAGCACCAGCAAACTGATGCGACGGTTAATGGCGTCCCCGCCTCCACGTTTGGAGAGGCTCATCTGCGAGGACATCCCGATGACGCGCAGCACTTTGCCGTCGTCGAGGCCGCCGGCGACCAGCTCACGGCGGGAAGCATTCGCGCGGTCGGCGGAAAGCTCCCAGTTACTGTAGCCACGCTCGCCGTTGGCATAAGGCAGGTCATCGGTATGGCCGGACAGACTTATCTTGTTAGGAATACCATTCAGCACCGGGGCAATTTTGCGCAGGATGTCGCGCATGTAAGGCTCCACTTCGGCACTGCCGTTTTTAAACATCGGGCGGTTCTGGCTGTCGATAATCTGAATACGCAACCCTTCCTGCACCAGGTCGATTTGCAGATGCGGGCGTAGCGCACGCAGCTTAGGGTCAGACTCAATCAGCTGGTCCAAATCCCCTTTGATGCGCTTCAGGCGGTTGGCTTCCATGCGCTTGCGCAGCTCTTCAATGTTGGGCTGTTTTTTCACTTCGCCCTGCTGCTGGGTGACGTCATCGCCCCCGCCCGGAATAGGACTATCGCTGTCGGCGATACGCTGGCCCCCGGTAATAGCCTGCGCCAGAGGGGTGCGGAAGTAGTCAGCAATTTGCGCCAGCTCTTTCGGGCTGGAGATGGAAATCAGCCACATAACCAGGAAGAAAGCCATCATCGCGGTCATAAAGTCCGCGTAGGCAATTTTCCAGGAGCCGTGGGCCGCCCCGCCGTGTCCCTTGTGCTTGCGGCGCTTTACGACAACGATGGGATGGGACTGATTTTTCATACTTCTTCTTCCGTCGCGCGCTGCGCGTTCGGGGAACGTACCGCTCTGACGTGCTCTTCCAGTTCAATGAACGATGGACGCTCGCTGGAGTAAAGCGTTTTACGGCCAAATTCCACCGCGATTGGCGGGGCATAACCGTTGAGGCTGGAGAGTAAAGTCACCTTCACGCACTGCATCATTTTAGTCGTTTCAGCACTTTTTTGGCGCAGCACGCTCGCTAATGGGGAAATAAAACCATAGGCCAGTAAAATACCGAGGAAAGTACCCACCATAGCGTGCGCAATTAATGCGCCTAATTCCGCAGCGGGACGGTCGGCAGATGCCAGAGCGTGCACAACACCCATTACCGCAGCAACGATACCGAAGGCTGGTAATGAATCCCCCATTAACGCAAGGCTATTGGCCGGTATTTCCGCTTCGCTTTCATGGGTCTCAATTTCTTCATCCATCAGCGCTTCAATTTCGAAGGTATTCATATTTCCGCTGATGATTAAACGCAAATAATCGACAATAAAATCAAGCATCATGGTGTCCGCTAAAATACGCGGGTAGCTGGCGAAGATTTCACTTTCTTTAGGGTTTTCGATGTCTCTTTCGAGTGAAAACATACCCTGCTGACGCGACTTAGCCATCAGACGATAAAGCAATGCCATCAAATCCATATACATGCTTTTGGTATATTTTGAACGTCGAAAGAGCAGCGGCAGCGCTTTTAAGGTTCCCTTAATCGCCTTACCGTTATTCCCTACGATGAACGCCCCAATACCCGCCCCACCAATGATCACAAATTCAGCAGGTTGATAAAGTGCGCCAAGGTGGCCGCCGGTCAACATGTAACCGCCGAACACTGTCCCTAAAACAACCAGGTAACCTATTAAAATCAGCACGAGATCATCCTTACGCCGTTGAGTGTAGCGAGGATGCCCAGGAGGCAGGTGCAGCGTCGTGTTTGGGCATAAAAAAAGCAGCGGTAATCACTCACCGCTGCTGGAATACGCAAACACAGAATCTGTTACACAGCCTGTTCCACCTGGTCATCCAGCAGTTGTGGAATAATATCGGCAGCATTCTGGGAAAGTTTACGTCTTTTTACCGCCCTCGATGGCGGCTGGCACAGACTGCAGGCAAAGCTGCCGACCGGCTGATGTGCGTGGGTAATAAAATTGCCCCCACAGCAGTTACACTGGCTCAGTTGGAGCATGCCGCTCTCAACAAAACGCACCAGTGTCCAGGCGCGAGTCAGCGCCAATAGCGGACCGTCTGACTGGGAAGGACATTGTTCAAGGTAGAGTCGATAAGCCTTAATCACCGCATCAACGCCGGTGCAGAGCCCACTACGGAGTAAAAACTGCCAGGCATTACAGAACATGGAAGCATGAATATTTTGCTCCCAGGTCATAAACCAATCAGTAGAGAAAGGCAGCATCCCTTTTGGAGGAGGACTTCCACGGAGTTCTTTGTAGAGTTTGATCAGGCGACCACGGCTCAACTGCGTTTCGCTTTCCAGCATTTGCAGTCGGGCACCCAGTGTTATCAGCTCCATAGCGAGCTGAATGTCGCGAGCTTCCTGGACAATACTTTTCTCGCTCATTTGTTATGCCCTTTTTTTCTTAGGTGCCTCGGCAGGCGACGACACCTCACTCAATAAACGGGTAGATAACAAAATACCGGTATGAATTTGCTGTAAATCATCCACACGGGAGTCTTGTGTTAAGCGAGTAATTGCCTGACTTTCGCTAAAACGGAACTGACAAACTAATTGGTTAGTTTCTGCCAATTTCACCATTTGGGGCAACGTTAGTTCCCCTAACGTATTTGCCATATCTTCAGCGATACCTAAGCGAAACATAGCCGAAGCTTTGTCCTGACTAATAAGACGCTGTGCAAGCAATAAGTACGACAAATTGATGTCGTAAATATGTTTTAGCAACTCGGAAGTATGCATTTTTTCCATCCCGAATAACCAACTATTATTGTATGCGGCCCAGCCTAAATATGTCGGATGACAGTAACGTGTCAGCGCGAGTAAATTCTCCAGAAACTTACAGTTGTAAGAAGCCGAAGCGCATCTTTCGCGCCATTACTGTTTTCTGAACTATTAGGGGGTTGTTACCGCACCCCGCGATGTCGCCGGGTTGCCCCGGTTAAATTAAAACAATCGTTACGGCCAAAATGCACGGATAAATCTTCAGCTCTGACCAAACCTCTCCGCATCCCACGTAGAAGCCATTTCCCTGACAGAGCCCGAACGCCTGTTGTCGTTCATCATTTTATTACAAAAAACTAAGATTTTTCCTAATTCGGGCAAACTCTACTCGCAGCCCCTGGCACATACAATGCGGCCACCTGCGATTTTGGAATTTATGTGACGCAGATCACATAAATACATCATCCTTCGGAGTGAAAAGCATCAGAATCGCTTTTCATTTGCTTACTTTTTCATCTGATTAAGAATTTTACCGAAGCCGGCAGACGAATAGTGACACGGAAAGATCACAACTCCATGAGTTGTCATTGCTTTTTATCTGATACTGGCGGCCAGGAATGCCTGAGCGATCACACTTTATGAAAACCGTTAAGAGTAATCTGCTGTTATTCATGGACTTAAGTGAAATTATAGCGGCATTTTAACCGAGCGTTATGATTTCAAAAGCGTCAGTTACCGAAAGTTATCACTCGATCCAGGTTCTCAAATTAATCCGTTCGTCTGATGGAAAATTTTCACATTTCGTCTACGAAACAATGTTGCAAATTCGTTTCATAAGAATAACTAAACAATTTCTATGAGTGGCTTCACATTTCGTACCGCGACACGCGTTGCGCCTGAGTCACAACTGGTGTAAGAAAATGTTAACAATTCATACTAAGTGTGGAGGGGTTATATGAGCTATCGTCATGTGCTGGTTGCCGTTGCTATCACGCCTGAAAGCCATCGTCTGGTGCAAAAGGCCGTCTCCATCGTCAAACCTGTCAACGGCAAAATTACGCTGGTTACGCTCGCGTCCGATCCCGAACTGTATAATCAGCTTGCCGCCCCAATGATGGAAAACCTCCGCGACCTGATGCTGGAAGAAACCCATCTTTTTCTCACTGAGCTGAAAGAGAAAGCGCAATATCCTATTGAAAAGGTAATTATTTCCACCGGGGAACTAAGCGAGCACATTCTGGATATCTGTGAAAAGCAGGACGTTGATTTGGTGCTTTGCGGCAATCATAATCAGAGTTTCTTTGGCAAGGTTATGTGTTCAGCCAAGGCTGTCGTGGCGTCAAGCCAGGTTGATGTACTGCTGGTCCCACTTTAATCACCTTCCCGTCAGAAAGCGGGGCCCGCTCCGCTTTTTCGGCCTCAACTCAGCCACTTTTTTGATTATTCCTTAGTGACTAATTACGCCAGTTTCTGAAAAAACAACTTTTTATCCTGTTTTTTATCGACCGCTTTAATTAAGAATGAATACGTTCACGCCTGCAGCAGCATTTTCGCATTGCGCCGTGCCTGCTGCTCCGCAGTTTCTGGCTGGAGATACCTCTCCGGGGGGATGTCGGCTTCTTTTAACCGTACATTATTTCCAACAGCGCCACATTTGGCCGCGTCTGGTAAAAAATCAATTCATTAGCCGTATCAGCGGATCCTGCTACATTCCCTCCCCTGAATTTGATTGTTTTTTATGCCCAAGTGTTTTTTTGCACAACTGAGGCCTGGTTCATAGAAACCGCTCATGCTCAGCGAGCGCAAATTTTGTTTTAAAGCCGGATAAAAAAATTCCCACCCAAGAGACAGAAAACACAAACATGACCTCGACACGGTCAAACCGACAAAATTAAAACAAACCCAAAACTCAAAAAATGATGCACATTAAAAACAATTCACAGACTGAACAAGCCTCATTTCTGATATAAAGCAAAGCAGGGATAACCAGAAAAAGGCGATAAATATATTTTATATCAAATACAGTGAGTTACGAAAAATACAAACATGGATAACTTCATAATCTTTTTATCTTTAAAAAATCAAAAAAAATTAAAGATAGCCTGAATCAGGACTTTTCCCGTTCGTGATAGCAGCGTATGTTTATTTCATCTCTTCATAAAAGTGCTCATGAAATAAGGATATTTATATGCCTACTGCCAGCATGATCCAGAAACTTAATGCGCAAATTAACCGTGAATTCTATGCCTCCCATCTGTGTCTGCACCTGAGCGCCTGGTGCGCCAAACACAGCCTGACAGGGAGTGCGAATTTTTTGCGCAGTCAGGCACAAAATAACGTGACCCACATGATGCGGGTCTTCAATTTTATGAAGCAGTCCGGCGGCATGCCCAGCGTCGGCACTATGTCTCCACCTGACTGCCACTGCCTGACGCTGGAAGAACTGTTTCAACAAACGCTGGACGATTACCATCTCAGGCATAAAACGCTGATCGAGCTTAAGGAAGAAGCTAAAGCCGTCAATGCCGGTAGAGTTGTGAGTTTTTTGATGGCGCTAGGCTTAGAACAGGATCGGGAGGGAGAGCGGCTGAAAACGATTCTCGAAGAGGTGCGTGATGCCAACAAGGCAGGCCTGTGCATGAGCCAGACCGACAGACGCGTACTCAGCTTTGTCGAACGAGACTATCACTGAGAAGCATCGACTCAGATAAAAAGCACCGCAAATGGCGGTGCTTCAGATTGATGACAAACACCCGAAAAACGTGGTTTTCGGGTGTTTGGGGCAAACCAGAGAACATAATTCATTGCTTTTATTAGACCAAAGCTCAGATCTTTTAAGGTCAATGAACTTTGTCAGCAGTCTCAAGCACCGCAAATGGCGGTGCTTTTACTTTCTGGCAGCGGATAAAAGCTTCAGTGCGCTTCTTTCTGTTGCGTAAATTTTAGCTCAATCAGAGCGATGGCCTTTTGAATCGCCCGGCGCGTGACCGGGTCAACGGCCGCAGGGTGGGTAGTAAAATCGATGGTTTTCAGCTGTTCCGCCATCTTGTCGCGGACTTCAACGGGCGCAATCACATCAATCACGTCGAGAATTTGTTTAATCACTAGCTGGCACGCCACGACATCGGAAACCAGTTCCTGATCGGCAGAGAGTTGTTCGGCCATTTTAATCTCCTGTTTTATTTGCGCGACAGTCTACCTGCGCGCCTCCGTACGAGGCAACAGCCCATTCGCTGGTAGAGAGAAGAAGCGGGAGCAAAATGCCCCCACCGACTCATTTTTCAAACTGCCAGCAGGCCACCCGGTGCCCCGGTGAGATCTCCTGCATTCGGGGAGATTGCTGGTGACACTGGCCCATTGCTCGCGGGCAGCGGCTGGCAAACTTACAGCCAACGCTTTCCCCCGTATCACCGGTGATTTCGCCTTTTAATCCACCCTGTTCCAGCATCTGAACATGCGGGTCGGCAATGGGAATAGACGCAAGCAGCGCGCGAGTGTAAGGATGAGCGGGCTGGTCATACAGCGTTTCCGCAGGCGCCTCCTCCACCAGCGATCCAAGATACATCACTCCTATGCGGTCAGAAATGTGGCGAACCATCGATAGATCGTGGGCGATAAACAAATACGTCAGCCCCAATGTCTGCTGCAAATCCTGCAGGATATTCACCACCTGCGCCTGCACAGAGACATCGAGAGCCGAGAGCGGCTCATCGCAAAGAATAAATTCAGGATTCACCGCCAGCGCCCGGGCAATGCTGATGCGCTGCCGCTGGCCGCCGCTGAACTCATGGGGAAAGCGGTCCAGATGCTCCTGATTTAATCCCACCTGCCCGAGCAGCTCCAGAGTGCGGGCTCTGCGCCGTGCCGCATCATAACCGTGAATACGCATTGGCTCAGCGATCAGCTGTGCCACCGTCATGCCGGGATTTAACGACGAATAGGGATCCTGGAAAACGGCCTGCATCCGGCGGCGGATGGGTTTTAGCTGACGCTCGTTGAGCGCCGCAATATTTTGCCCGTCGAACTCGATTGCACCGTCGGTCACCTCAAACAGCCGCAATAGGCTTCGCCCGAGCGTCGACTTTCCGCAGCCGGACTCCCCCACCAGGCCGTAAGTTTCCCCCGGAAAAATATCGAAGCTTACGCCATCCACGGCTTTTACCGTGGTCCCGGGCCCGAACCAGCCCCGATTGGCGGTGAAATGTTTGTGCAGATTACGCACGCGAATCAAAGGAGTAATGTCAGGCATGAGCGGCCTCTTTGTCCCACAGCCAGCAGTTGACTTCATGCCCGTCGGCGAGCGTGTGTTTGGGTGCCGCCGTGTTGCAAATGGCCATGCGCTGCGGACAACGTGCGGCGAAAGGACAGCCGGGCGGCGGATTGAGCAGACCCGGCGGGCTGCCGTCAATCGGCGACAAGCGCGTTGCGCTGCCGTCAGGCCGAGGCAGCGAAGCCAGCAAACCACGCGTGTAGGGATGAGCTGGCCGATAAAAAATCGCCTCAACGCTGCCCTGCTCCATCACCAGCCCACCGTACATCACCACCACCCGGGAACAGACTTGTGCCACCACGCCCAGGTCGTGAGTGATCAGTAATATGGCGGTGTCCGTCTGCTGTTGCAGGTGTATCAGCAGGCGCAGAATTTGCGCCTGAATCGTCACGTCCAGCGCGGTCGTCGGCTCGTCGGCAATCAGCAAGGACGGATGACACGACAGCGCGATGGCGATCATCACCCGCTGGCGCATCCCGCCGCTAAACTCGTGTGGATACTGGTAATAGCGTTTCTCCGGCTGGCTGATACCCACCTGCCCGAGCATCGCTATGGCCTTCTCTTTCGCCAATTTTTTGCTCAGGCTCTGGTGGCGAATAAGGATCTCGCTCATTTGCCGCCCGATGGTCAGCACCGGGTTTAACGCCGTCATCGGGTCCTGGAAAATCATCGCAATTTCGCTGCCGCGGAGGTGGCGCATTTGTTCAGCCGTTTTACGCGCCAGGTCTTCTCCCTGAAAACGAATATGACCGCCCACAACCTTGCCGTGACTGCCCAGCAAATTGATTACCGATTTACAGGTGACGCTTTTACCGCAGCCCGATTCACCCACAATGCCCACGACCTCCCCCCGCTGCACGCTGAAGGTGACGCCGCGCACCGCCTGAACTTCACCCTCGCGGGTAAAGAAAGAAGTTTTCAGGTTTTCGATTTCCAGCAAATTACGCATCGCGATTTGCCCCCGGCTCGAAAGCGGTACGGAACACATCGCCGAGCACGTTAAAGCTCAGCACCGTCAACAGGATCAGCACACCGGGGAACATGGCAAGCCAGGAGGCTTCTCCGATGTAGGACTGAGCGTTATTCAGCATGCTGCCCCAGGAGGCATCCGGCTGCTGCACGCCGAGACCAAGAAAGCTCAATGTAGACTCCATTAAAATCGCCGAGGCGATATTCAAAGTGGCCGCCACAATAATCGTCGGCAAAATATTCGGGATGATGTGCCGGGCGATAATCCTCAGCGGATGCTCCCCCGAAGCCCGGGCATAAATCACGTATTCCCGCTCTTTCAGCGTCAACGTTTCTGCCCGCACCAGCCGCGACATATTCATCCAGGTCAGCGCGCTGATAATCAAAATGATGTTAGCGATGCCGGGCTTCAGATAAGCATTGAGCACCAGCAGCAGGAAAAACGCCGGGATCGCCATCAAAATGTCCACCAGCCTCATCAGCAGGTTATCTATTTTGCCGCCAAAGTAGCCGCTGACGGTGCCCACCAGCGTGCCAATCAGCGTGGAAAACAGCATGGCTAAAAACCCTACCATCAGGGAAATTTGTCCGCCGTAAAGCGCGCGGGTGAAGTAGTCCCGGCCATATTCATCCGTGCCAAACCAGTGGCTTGCATCCGGCGGCAGCATTCTTCCCTGAAGCGACATCTGATTGGGATCCCACGGACTTAAAAAGGACGATAATGAGGCCAGCGCAAAAATCACCAGTACCGTCAGAGAAAGCTGCGCGGGGCGGCTGTGTTTCAGGCCTTGTTTAACCTGATTCCATCTTCTGCTCATGGTTACCTCAGCGCCTTAATACGCGGGTCCGCCACGCGATACAGAAGATCGGCCAGCAGATTCCCCACAATCAGCATCAACGCTGAGAGCAGAATAATGGCCATGATCAGTGGATAGTCGAGGGAGGTAATGGCCTGGATCCCAAGCAGCCCCATCCCCGGCCAGGAAAAGACGCTTTCCGTCACGTAGGCGCCCACCACCAGCTCGCCAAAAGAGAGGCCAAACAGCGTGATCACCGGCAGCAGTACGTTCTTCAACACATGGCGGAACAGAATAGTGCGGCGGGTTGCCCCGTAGGCCAGTTGGGTTTGTACATAGTCGGCGGACAGCTGGCTAATGGTGTTCGACCGAATGTAGCGCACGTAGCTGGAGAGATTGTAAAACGTCAACGCGATGCAGGGCAGAATGCCGTGACGGATCACATCGAGCCAGGAGTCCTCCACGCCGATGGTTCGCATCCCCATGCTCGGCAGCCAGTTCAGCTGCACCGAGAACACGGTAATCAACAGGATGCCAAACCAGAAGATCGGCACCGAAATCCCGACGTAAGCGAACAGGTTCAGAACATGGTCGAGCCAGCGGTGTTTGAATGCCCCCGCCAGCAACCCCAGCGGGATCGCCAGCAGAATAGCTAACAACAAGGACGCGCCCATCAGGCCAAGCGTGGCCGGGATACGCTCGCCGATCATCGTCAGCACCGGGCG
This sequence comes from Cedecea neteri, assembly GCF_000758325.1. Taxonomy (NCBI): domain Bacteria; kingdom Pseudomonadati; phylum Pseudomonadota; class Gammaproteobacteria; order Enterobacterales; family Enterobacteriaceae; genus Cedecea; species Cedecea neteri. The sequence goes on from NZ_CP009459.1 coordinate 3,860,372, forward strand.
GTGGTAAATCAGGGAGTAGCCGAGGTCGCCCTGCAGCAGATTTTTCAGCCACAGTAGGTACTGCACCGGCAGCGGTTTATCCAGCCCCATGCTCTGGCGGATGCGCTCGATATCCTCCGGGCTCATCCGCGGGGTGATATACGCCTGCACAGGATCGCCGGGGGCCAGCTTTACCAGTAAAAAAGAGACCAGCGAGATAAACAGCAGCATCGGGAGCAGCTGCAGTAAGCGCCGGAAAAGAAGGTTATTCATATTTTCGCCTTCCTCCGCCCGGCTGCACAAAACGGGCCGGGCGGAGGGTCACTCATTGTTATTGTTGATAAATCTTCGACAGATCCTGGAACATATACACAGGCTTAGGCTCGGCTTCTTTTGTGCCGCCAAAACGCTTGTCCACCGCCACAACCGCGTTGGTGTAGGCAATCGGGTACCAGGCCATATCGCTGGCGACGGTTTGCTGGATCTGCTTGTAGATAGCCGCGCGTTTCGCCGCATCCGTTTCCGTTGCGCCCTGTTCCCACAGCGCATCAAACGCCGGGTTTTTATAGTGCGCGTAGTTATAGGCTTCGTTGCTCATATACAGCGACTTATAGCCGTCCGGCTCAGAGCCCATAATGTAACCACCCAGGCTTAGCTCATAGGCCGTGTTTTTCATGTCCTGGCTGCGCTGAGACATCGCGTTCGCATCCAGAGGCAGCAGTTCAACGTTGATGCTTATCGCCTTCAGCTGCTGCTGAATGTAGAGCCCCATGCTTTCCTGGGTTTTATTGCTGTTGATGTAAGCCAGGCGCAGCTTCAGGCCCTCCGGCTGCCCGGACGCTTTAAACAATGCTTTGGCTTTTTCGGGATCGAACTTGTACGGTTCCACATCGCTGGTCTGGTAGAGGGTATCCGGGGTCAGAATAGATGCCGCAGGTTTGGCGTAATCGAGAGAGGTGAACGCCGTTTGCACAAGGTCATCTTTATTCAGCGCGTAGGCGATAGCCTGGCGCAGATCTTTGCTCTTCATGCTGTCGACGTTCTGGTTGAACGTCATGTAGGCCAGGCGGCCTTCCGGGTAAATAACAAAATCAAACTTGCCGGTGGCTTTCAGGCGCGAAACATCCTGCGGATCGACCATCTTAAGATTGATTTCGCCGTTCTGCAGCGCGAGGTTAGCCGAGTTGGCGTCCTTCGCGAAGCGGTAGGTGACCGAGTCGAGTTTCGGTTTGCCGTTCCAGTAATCATCAAACCGCGTCAGGGCGTAATACTGGCCTGCCCGATACTCTTTAAACTTGAACGGGCCGGAGCCGACGGGCGCATCGTTGCGGGTGCTTTTTTCCAGATCGCCCGCTTCGCTGCCGAAAATATGCTGTGGGATAGGGAAGATTTGCACCAGCGTACCGGCAAAGGCAGCGCTGACCTGCGGCAGCGTAAATTTCACCGTCAGCGGATCTACTTTGCTCACGCTCAGGGGCTTGTTGCCATAAACAAACATGCTGCGGAAGAAGCTGTGCTGCTTTTCATCCAGCAGTTTATTAAAGGTGAACACCACGTCATCGGCGGTAATTGGCTGCCCATCCTGCCATTTCAGGCCGGGCTTGAGTTTCAGCGTCCAGGTGAGGTTATCGGCTGACGGCGTCAGGCTTTCCGCCAGGCCCCATTCGATCTTGTCGCCGTTGTAGCTGTACAGCGGCGAGTAAAGCGCCTGCATGATGGTTAACGTAGTCCGATCGCTGGCGTACAGCGGGTTCATGGCCAGCGGATCGCCGGAGGTGATGCCAATTATCAGGCTGCCGCCCTGCTGCGCTTCTTTTGCCGGGGCGGGTGCCGCCGCGGTCTCTTTTTTAGCGTCATCACAGCCGCTTAAGGCCAGGGCCAGCGCGGCGACCAGCGCCGACAATACCAGAGGTTTACGCATTGCTTCAGAAACTCCTTACTCAATAAGAGCCCGCATAGTGCGACACTCGCGATCGCTTGTAAATGTGCCTAAAAAGCATAAGCTTAGCCGATTTTTAACTATCCGCATGGAGCCTGACGCCAATGCCTGCGGGGAATATTATTAAACCAAGCTGCGTCACAAATTTTTGTTTCCGCGCCTGTTTAAGACGTAAAAAAAGCAGCCCGGAGGCTGCTTTGTCACATGCGTGGTTTTCAGACTGCGTTGAGGCGGAACATTGCCACCGCGTCATGCAGATGGTGCGCCTGTTTCTCCAGTTCAACGGAGGAGAGCACCGACTTCTGGACCAGGTTCACATTCTGCTGCGTCACGCTGTCCATTTCCCGAACGGCGATCCCGACCTGACCGATGCCCTGGCTTTGCTCGAGGGAGGCGCTGGCAATCTCCCCCATGATGTCGTTCACCTGCTTCACGGCGCGGAGGATCTCATCCATCGCCTCCCCCGCTTTGCGCACCTGCTGAGACCCGGTGTGAATATTACTGACCGAGTCGTTGAGCAGCGTTTCAATCTCTTTGGCGGCCCCGGCGCTTCTACTGGCCAGGTTACGAACCTCGCTGGCGACGACCGCAAAGCCTTTGCCCTGCTCTCCCGCCCTTGCCGCCTCCACCGCGGCGTTTAGCGCCAGAATGTTAGTCTGGAACGCGATGCTGTTAATCACCGTGGTGATATCGACGATTTTATTCGCGCTGCTGGCAATCACGTCCATCGTCTTCACCACCTGCTTGACCGAATCCCCGCCGTTTACAGCTGTATTGGTGGCATTCTGCGCGAGGTGGCTGGCGTGATTCGCATTGTCAGCATTCAGTTTCACCGTGCTGTTCAGCTGCGCCATGCTGGCGCTGGTTTGCTCCAGCGCGGCGGCCTGCTGTTCCGAACGGGATGACAGGTCGGTGTTCACCCCGGACACTTCGGTGGCATTAGTGCGAATAGCCTCAGCGCTGTCGCGGATGCGGCTCACCGCTCTTTGCCAGTTTTCCTGCATTTTTTGAATCGGCGGCACCATCAGGCCAATACAGTTACGCCCCAAATCCGGCAGCGCGGCAGCCAGTTCTCCCTGCGCCAGAACATGCATGTGGTGGCGGATCGTATTGACCGGTTTCACCAGGCAAAACCACAGGTAGCGCTCTGTAAAAATGACGATCGCGATGCTGATGGCGATGGAGAACATCAGCATCAGTTGAGCCGTGTTAATCCACGTCAGCTGATCCGGGCTCAGGGCAAGCTGCTGTTTGAGATTATGTAATAGCCACAGCGTCGCGCCCGCCACGCAGATCCATGCCAGCGTTGAAAAAATTTGTATCAGCACCACCATCGCGCGAATTTTAATATTGCGAATAATGTTCATTTTTTGGTTCCCCGGTAAAAAACAAAATGCACTTCCTGTGCGGCTTTAGCGACGCGCGTCCTGATTTATTCCCTTGTATACCTGCATAAGTGAAATTAAATCGCGCCGTAGCGCTATTGTCGGCACGGTTCAGCAAAACTTGACGCGTTTTTGATCAAAAAATCGCCGCGCATTTTGTGGGGAATTTACGTTAGGTAAGACGTTTTTGTTTCGTAATTTGAATTAAGGATTATTTAAAATTCGAAATTTATGGAATTTACGGCCCGCTTAATCGAACAGGCTTTTCTGCCCGCCCCGCGTGCTACCATGAAAGCGGTTAAGTATGAGGTATGAATAAAGATGAAGCGCATTTCTCTGGCCGTTTTCACCCTGTTACTGGGAGGATGCACCGTAAGCAAAACCCCTGTTCCGCTCAATGCCAATGAGCCTGCCGGTGTTGTTCGCCTCGCCTATAGCCTGCCGCCGCTGCAAACGGCCAAAGTGGATAAATTCCTCGCCCAGTCCACGGCTTCACGTCAGTGCCAGCAATGGGGCTATGCCAGCGCACTCCCTTACGGCAGCGATATCAAGACCTGTACCACTTATAGCGGCACCCTTTGCCTGAACACGCAGGTGGTGCTGGAGTACCAGTGCCGGGGCGTGACCGGGCCACAGTATGCGGGCGTCACCAGTAACTGGTAATTTGTGAATACTTCTCTATTTTTAGAGACATCTGCGCAAAGAGAAGCCTGACGCCAATGTAACCCGTTCCTGACGATAAATATCTCGCGCTGCCGTTTTCCCACGGCGGCTTGACTCTATTTGTTCATCAGGAACTTAATATGCTTCTTTTATTACTGCGCGCCCTGCGCCAGCACCGCTGGTTCACGCTGCTCGGGCTGGCGCTGCTGTGTTCTTCAGTGGGTAACGGCCTGACCTACGTTCTGGTCTTCAGTCAGTTGCTAAACAGCCACGCTACGCCCGCCTGGCTTTCTCTTGCTTATGTCCTCGCCTTAGCCCCCGGCTTACCCGCCAGCTTTGTTGGCGTGTGGTTATTAAAGCGTTGGCCGGCGTTTTCCGTCCTGCTTCTCGGCGAAGTTTTAGGCCTTACGGGTCTGGTTCTGCCTGGCCTTGCGCTGCTGAGTGACCACCCGGCGATGCTGTTGTTAAGCCAGGCCGCCGCCGCTTTTAGCACCGGCCTCACGGTACCGGTGCTCAGCCAGCTGTTCAAACAAGGCTTATCCAAAGCGCTGATGCCCGCCGCCGCAGGCATTGAAACGCTGGTATTTGCCGCCAACGTTATCTTCGGCGTGGGACTGGGGACATTATTATATGGCCACGTCAGCCTCTGGCTGATGCTGCTGCTGGATGCGCTTAGTTTCATTTTTGCCATAGGGCTACTCTGGCGCGCCTCGGCGGCTTTTGTTGTCTCGGGAGAAGAAGACAATGCCCCCGGCGAAAGCGAAGCATTTAGCTGGCGGAACGTTACCCCGGTGCAGAAGCGCAGCCTGTTGCTGCTGCCCAGTCTTGCCCTGGTCGGCGCGCCCGTGATGGCTTTGCTCCCGGCTCTGGCCCCTGCGTTGCCGGGCGATAACGCGGCCAATGGCCTGGCGCTGCTGTTTGCCCGCAGCGCTGGGCAACTGCTCGCCCCGCTCCTGCTCAGCGAAAAACAGGTCCGCAACCGGGCAGGCAAAACCTTCCGGCTGATGCTGGCGCTGCTGCTTTTCACTTTGTGTTATTTCGCCGTAACGTACTCGGGATCTTTGTGGCTGGCCGCGCCGCTGATCGTTCTCGCGCATTTGTTCAGTAACTGGTTCTATCTTGTCGCCACGCTCAACGTAATGGACAGTTTCCCCAGACAGCAGGTTGGTGCCGCCATGGCAGCCACCTGGCGACTGCAGCTTGGTATTACGTTAGTCGCCCCGCTGGTCACGGGAATGATTGCCGGATACTTCCCGGCGCAGTGGGTACTGCCCGGCAGCGGCATCTGCGGGATTATTCTTGCCCTGTTGATGCTCGGTGACTTGCGAAAAGTACGGAATTGTAATTTGATATCGCGGCGGAATCATTCCGCATTTAATTTTAATAATGATGATGACAGTAAGACAGGTGGATAATGGGATTTTATAAAGCAACACTTGCCGGGGCATTGGCTCTGGCTCTGGCGGGCTGCGTCGCGCCAGCGAAAACCACATCGGCAGTAACCGCCCCGGCTAAGCAGTGCCAGGCTGGCGATCAGATGACGCAAACCACGCTCTATTTCGGCATCAGCCGCCCATCCGGGGCGGAAATTACCGCCAATGAATGGCGTAGCTTTGTGGATAAAGACGTGACCCCACGTTTCCGCGAAGGGCTGACTGAATATGATGCCAAAGGCCAGTGGCTGAATGCTAAGGGTGAAGTGACCCACGAACCGAGTAAAGCGATCATGCTGATTCGTGGCAGCGATGCGGAGAGCAGCAAAAAGGTAGACGAACTGCGCTCTATCTATAAAACTCGCTTTGCGCAGGAATCCGTGATGCGCGTTGACCAGCCGGTCTGCGCCGCGTTCTGATGATTTTGCCTTAAAGAAACGGCGGGGAAACCCGCCGTCTCAGAGTACTGACAAACCTCTGGTGATAGAAAAAATACCAGACGGTACGTTTAAAAAAACAGGAAAATCAATTCATTGATTTTCGGCTGATAACTACCAAGAGGGGAAAACCACGCTTTTTCTCTCTTTGTCAGCAACAAAAACGGCGGGGAAATCCGCCGTTTTTGTTTTTACAGCACCAGCCCGGCAAACGCCGCGGACAGCAGGCTGACCAGCGTCGCGCCGTACACCAGGCGAAGACCAAAGCGAGAAACCACGTTCCCCTGCTTTTCGTTCAATCCTTTGATAGCCCCGGCCACAATCCCGATGGAAGCAAAGTTAGCGAACGACACCAGGAAGACCGACAGGATCCCCAGCCCGCGCGGCGACAGCGTCGCCATGATCTTCTGCAGCTCAATCATCGCCACGAATTCGTTCGCCACCAGCTTGGTAGCCATAATCCCGGCCGCTTTCAGCGCATCCGCCTGAGGAATACCCACCAGCCAGGCAAACGGATAGAAAACGTAGCCCAGAATTTGCTGGAAGCTCAGGCCGAAGACTGTCGCGAACAGCGCATTGATGGCGCTGATAAGCGCGATAAAACCGATCAGCATCGCCAGAATAATCATCGCCACTTTGAAGCCTGCGAGGATGTATTCCCCCAGCATTTCAAAGAAGCTTTGAGATTCGTGCAGCTTCTCAAGCTTGATTTCTGGCTCGGCGCCCGGACGAGTCGGGTTAATGATAGACAGGATAATGAACGTGCTGAACATATTCAGGATCAGCGCCGCCACCACATACTTCGGCTCCAGCATCGTCATGTAGGCCCCGACGATGGACAGCGAAACCGTGGACATCGCCGTCGCGGCCATGGTGAACAGGCGGCGAGAGCTAAGATCGCCCAGCACGCCTTTGTAGGCGATGAAGTTTTCGGACTGCCCCAGAATCAACGAGCTCACGGCGTTGAATGATTCCAGCTTGCCCAGGCCGTTCACTTTAGAAAGCAATGTGCCGACGATGCGAATAATGATCGGCAGAATGCGGAAGTGCTGCAGGATCCCGATCAGCGCCGAAATAAAGATTATCGGGCACAGTACGCCGAGGAAGATAAAGGCCAGGCCCGCTTTGCTCATGCCGCCAAAGACGAAGTCGCTACCCTGTCCCGCGAAGGTCAGTAGATGGCCAAAGAAACCGGACACGCCGTTAATCACCCACAACCCACTGTCGGAGTGCAGGAAGAAGAACGCCAGCAGGCCTTCAATGACGATAAGTTGTAACAAATAGCGGATGCGGATGGTTTTACGATCGAAGCTCACCAGCCACGCCAGTCCCATGATGACAAAAAGTGCGAGAAGAAAATGAAGAATGTTCATGTGCAGTCTAATTTTGAAAGAAACGTATTTAGCCACAGCTCCCGCGTCAGGTAAATGGCGGACATAAGAATATTTAGCCATAAGATTTTCCAATGACAACATAGACTTACTCTTAGCATGGTTACCATTTTACGCAATTAAATATGACTAATTCATGACACTTTATTTGGCAATAAAATAGCGAAGCGGAACAAGATTAATTCTCATTATTAATCCATTTTGTCACAAATAAAATAATAGTAACAACCATTCTCATTACACTAATATAATTAACAATTTCTTTGCATTATGGAAAATTAATAATTAAAGTAGCGCCATATTAACGCCCCTCAAAAAATATGGAGCCTGTGATGCTGAAGACGGAAATGATTGAAAAACTGAACGAGCAGATGAACCTTGAACTCTACTCCTCCCTGCTTTACCAGCAGATGAGCGCCTGGTGCAGCTATCACAGCTTCGAAGGGGCTGCCGCGTTCCTGCGTCGCCACGCTCAGGAAGAGATGGAGCACATGCAGCGTCTGTTTGCCTATTTAAGTGATACCGGGAGCATGCCGCGTATTAACGCCATTCAGTCCCCGTATTTAGAATACGCTTCACTGGACGAATTATTTAAAGCGACCTACGAGCACGAGCAGTTAATTACCCATCAGATTAATGCTCTGGTTCATTCCGCAATGACCTCTCAGGATTACCCAACCTTTAATTTCCTGCAGTGGTATGTTGCCGAGCAGCATGAAGAAGAGAAACTGTTTAAATCCGTGCTGGATAAACTCAGCCTGGTGGGCAAAAGTGGTGAAGGCCTGTACTTTGTCGATAAAGAGCTGGCCACGCTGGACGCTCAGGCTTAATTGCCGTGAAGTAGCAGGCCATTGCGGCCTGCTATTTTTATTTTAGTGCAGTGCCCCGCCGTTTCGCTGGCTGTGCCAGTACCCGTATAGCGCCAGTGCCGCAGGTTTAATCGCTTCAATGCTTGCCAGAAATGCTTCCGGCGTCAGGCTTTCAAACTTCGCTTCATTCTCTTCCAGCCCATGCAGGGCAATCGCCTCCAGCTCTGGCTGAAGCTCTGCCGGCAGCGCAGGCCAGCTTTCCAGCGCCACGCCGCGCATATAGCCGTAGCACCACTCTTCCACAATGGTGATTTCGCGGTTATCCACTTCGCTGGTACCAAACAGAGGCTCAAACTGCCCCGGATACTCCGCAAGGCGTTCAGCAATGTCGTTCATATGCTGGAATACCAGCACGCTAAAGCGCGTCAGCTCTTCTTTGCTTTCCCATTCTGGCTCGACATCGCCGCCCCATACCGCCCGCAGCACGGTAGCAGGTTCGGTCACAGTTAGCCCCGACAGCAGCGCCGTGAGCAGCCCATCCAGCTCGGCTACATCGATCACCGAATGCGCGGTGCCATACTTCAGCAGGATGTCATCCAGCCAGATAATTTCGTCTTCGTTCAGCGGGCCCTGGGTCATTTTTGGCTTCCTCGTCTCGCGTTTTGAATAAAATTTGGCGTAGTGTACCCGTTCTACGCGCGACGAGTCATTTTCATTCCGCTTTCGTCAGGCATTCCACCAACAATTGACAGGTTTTGTCGTAGAGCGAGGGATCGTGTTGCAGCGCCTGCCAGACGCTGTTGTGGTCGGCACCCGGCACGGTCAGCAAAGCATGTTTGCCCTGCCCTGACGCCGAATCATAAAGCCGCTGTGGGATCTCCGCCGGGATCACCCGGTCTTCAGCCGCGGCGATGATCAGGACATTACCGCCAAACTCAGCCACGGCCTGCCAGGCGTCACTCTCAGCCCAGCTTCGCGGCTGGCGGATGATGGCGGAAAATTCAGGCCCGAAGTTTACCCGGTAAGCCGAAGGATGATACACGCCCGGCACCATCAGGATAAGGGAACGCAGAGACACGGATTGGCTCAGTTGCAAAGCGTTGTACGCCCCCATGCTGACGCCCATGCAGCCGGTCAGCTGAGCACCTAAATGCTCGGCAACCGCCAGCGCCTGGTCGGTGCGGCTGATTAAAGAAGAGTGTGAGAGATCGCCGCCAGTTTCCCCGTGGCCGATGCAATCAAAAGCCGTGCTGCCAAAACCGAGCTCCGCCATTAAGTGTCGGTAGCGAAGGCTCGCCTCGCGGTCTTTTGAACCTCCGTGGATCATCAGGACGTGGCCTTTACTGGCAAAAATACTGTCAGCCTTGAGCCTGCGGCCCTGAAAAGCGACATCAAATGCGTGTCGGGAAGAAGTGTTCATGGTTGCCTGATGGAATGCCAGTGAAGGATTTAGCATGGCATTCTTTTAGGGGAACAGACAGGATAATGTTCACAACGCCAAATCGCAGGCAATAAAAAACCACCCGAAGGTGGTTTACACGACACTGCTTATCATTGATTTTATTCTTTTTATTCCCATGGTACCCGGAGCGGGACTTGAACCCGCACAGCCATAAGCCGAGGGATTTTAAATCCCTTGTGTCTACCGATTTCACCATCCGGGCTCGGGAAGAAATTGGAGGCGCGTTCCGGAGTCGAACCGGACTAGACGGATTTGCAATCCGCTACATAACCGCTTTGCTAACGCGCCAAAATCTTTTGCCTTTTCAGGCAGGCAACAGAAATTCTATTACCTGAATTTGGAGCGGGAAACGAGACTCGAACTCGCGACCCCGACCTTGGCAAGGTCGTGCTCTACCAACTGAGCTATTCCCGCTTTTTGTACAAGTGATTGTTGGTGGCTATTAAGCTAATCACTTGATTTTATTATCTTCCGGCAAACGTTGCTGCCTTTCGATGCGTTGCATTCTACTTACCTGACGCAATGAGTCAATGAAATTTTCTAACACCACGAATCGTTTGCTGAATTTTGCGCCGGATAGATCACGGTTCGAGCAAATCACCGCGTGCAGCGGCCAAATATTGGAACATTGACCAGAACGTTAGTACCGCCGCGACGAAGAAAAGCGCGATACCGGTGTACTCGATCCACATGTTTGGTCGCCACAGCATGCCAATCAGCGCCAACATTTGCGCCATTGTTTTGGTTTTACCGATCCAGGAAACCGCCACGCGGCTGCGCTTACCAATTTCCGCCATCCATTCACGCAGCGCGGAAATAATAATCTCGCGGGCGATCATCGTGGCCGCAGGCAACGTCACCCACCAGGCATGATAGTGTTCCGCCACCAGCACCAGCGCCACAACCACCATGACTTTATCGGCAACGGGATCGAGAAACGCACCGAAGCGGGTGCTTTGGTTCCAGCGACGCGCGAGAAAACCGTCAAACCAGTCGGTTATGGCTGCCAGCCAAAAAATGAAAGCGCAAAGGAACGGGGCCCAGTTGAATGGCAGATAAAACGCCAGCACAAAGAACGGGATAAGGATGACACGAAACAGCGTGAGCAGTGTTGGGATATTGAATCGCATAGTGCCAGTTAACTATCTGTCATAAGTGGAAATTGTCTCTATGTTGCTACAGAGCCCTTAATGTTTCAACGAGTAGTAGATCTTTTCTGCCAATGCCTGCGAGATGCCCGGCACTTTTGCGATCTCCTCGATGGAGGCATTGATTAACGGTTGCAATCCGCCCATATACTTCAGCAGCATCTGGCGGCGTTTTGGCCCGATGCCTTCAATTGTCTCCAGCGAACTGGTGCTTTTCACCTTCGCCCGTTTTTTACGGTGGCCGGAGATCGCATGATCGTGTGAATCATCGCGAATATGTTGGATCACATGCAGAGCTGGAGAGTCCGGCGGTAAAGAGAATCCCTCCCCTTCCGGCTCAAAGAACAATGTTTCCAGCCCGGCTTTGCGGTCGCTGCCTTTGGCCACGCCCAACAATAAAGGATGGTGTTTATCCCAGGGCACGTCCAGCTCGGCAAACACCGCCTTCGCCTGCCCCAGTTGCCCTTTCCCGCCGTCAATCAGGATCACATCCGGGATTTTGCTTTCTTCTATTGCTTTACCGTAGCGGCGGTGCAGCACCTGATTCATGGCGGCGTAGTCGTCTCCCGGCGTAATACCGGTAATATTGTAGCGGCGGTATTCCGACCGAAGCGGGCCGTTACTGTCGAACACCACGCAGGAAGCGACGGTTTGCTCCCCCATGGTATGGCTGATATCAAAACACTCCATCCGCTTCACTTCCGGAAGTTTTAACACTTCGGCCAGCGCTTTCAGGCGCTGGTGAATGGTGGACTGCTGTGAAAGCTTTGTCACCAGCGCCGTGGCCGCATTGGTACGGGCAAGCTTCAGGTAACGCGCCCGGTCTCCACGAGGTTTAGTCTGCACGTTCACTTTACGCCCGGCCAGCTCGCTCAACGAGTCCGCCAGCAGAGATTTGTCCGCCAGCGCGAAGTCGAGCAGGATTTCAGAAGGCAGGGTGCGCATCTGGCTGCCCTGCAGGTAGAACTGCCCGACAAAGGTCTCTACCACTTCGCTGAGTCCGGTGCCTGCCGGGACTTTCGGGAAGTAGCTGCGGCTGCCCAATACTTTTCCCTGGCGAATGAACAAGACGTGCACGCAGGCCATGCCCGCATCAAAGGAGACGCCAATCACGTCCAGATCGTCCCCGGTGTTGGAGACAAATTGCTTCTCGGTAATACGTCGAACCGCCTGAATTTGATCGCGGATCCTCGCGGCCTCTTCAAATTCAAGATTTTTGCTCGCCGCTTCCATACGGGAAATAAGCTGCGTCAGCACCTGATCGTCCTTCCCCGCTAAAAACAGGCGAACATAGTCCACCTGCCGGGCATAGTCTTCTTCGGTGACCAGGCCTGAAACACAGGGCCCAAGGCAGCGGCCGATTTGATACTGAAGGCAAGGTCGCGAGCGGTTACGGTACACGCTGTTTTCACACTGGCGAACCGGAAAGACTTTTTGCAGCAGCGCCAGCGTTTCCCGCACCGCATAGCCGTTAGGAAACGGGCCAAAGTATTCGCCCTTGGCGTGCTTCGCGCCGCGGTGCATCGCCAGCCGCGGATGGCTGTCGGCGCTCAGGAATATAAAGGGATAGGATTTGTCGTCTCGCAGCAGCACGTTGTAGCGCGGCTGATAGAGCTTGATGTAGTTGTGCTCCAGCAGCAGAGCCTCGGTTTCCGTGTGGGTCACCGTGACATCAATATGCTGGATCAACGCCACCAGCGCCTCAGTTTTACGGCTGGCAAGATTCGTGCGGAAGTAACTGGAGAGGCGTTTCTTCAGGTCTTTAGCTTTGCCGACATAGATAACCGTGCCGCCGGCATCGTACATGCGGTAGACGCCGGGCTGGCTGGTTACCGTCTTGAGAAAAGCCCGGGAATCAAAAGGTTCACTCACTGCTGATTAACGTCTCCGCATTGAATAACCCGTGGCGAATTGCCAGGTGCGTCAGCTCTACGTCCCCGCTGATATTCAGTTTACTAAACATGCGGTAGCGGTAACTGTTCACCGTTTTAGGGCTGAGATTAAGCTGCTCAGAGATCTCATTGACCTTCTGGCCTTTGGTGATCATCAGCATAATCTGTAATTCACGCTCAGACAAACTGGCAAAAGGGGATTCAGCCTCTGGTGCTATCTGGCTTAAGGCCATCTGTTGAGCAATGTCGGAGGCGATGTAACGCTGGCCCGCATTAACGGAACGAATGGCATTTACCACGTCCTGAGGCGCTGCGCCCTTACTTAAATACCCGGCCGCACCGGCCTGCATGACTTTGGCAGGCAGCGGGTTCTCGGTGTGGATAGTCAACATGATAACTTTGATATCTGAAGAGTAGCGGGCAATTTTGCGGGTGGCTTCCAGGCCACCGATCCCCGGCATATTCATATCCATTAACACGACATCGACCGGGTTACTGCGGCACCATTTGATGGCATCCTCACCGCAGTTCACTTCACCCGAGACTTTGATGCCTTTAATCTCTTCCAGAATGCGTCGTATCCCTGCGCGCACCAGTTCGTGGTCATCAACAAGAAGAACGTTGATCAAAGGGCTATTCTCCAGAAAGGGATAACGCTGCTGATAGCTAATTGAGCATATATTAACGTTTTTCCGGCAACATTAAAATCCAAATTGCGGTCAGCACATTCTGTTAACACTTAAGAAGAATATATCTTTACTTTCAGGCTTGTTTCTGCGGCATACCTCAACATTCTAAACATCGTGTTCAGCCGATTATTCTCTGATTAAAAAACAGCTAATTATCAAAATGCGACCAGCATCAAGAATAAAAACCTTATTCTCTCTCTTTATTTAACGTTAGTTAAACGAGAGCGAAACAATTTGTTTTTAATTCTCAGCTTTCCCTGTGGGAATAACCCTGCGCAGGGGTTGTTTATTACCATAAACAGTCAAACGCATTCTCACCCATCGAACATGAATAATTCTGATGAATGTTATGGTATACTCCGCCGCCTTATGAATATCACTGTGCATAATGGCAGCGTACTAACTAAGCATTGAGGAAAGTAAATGAGCACTCCAGATTTTTCCACCGCCGAAAACACCCGTGAACTGGCACAAGAAGTCACCTGTCTGAAGACGCTGTTAACCCTGATGCTGCAGGCTATGGGCCAGGCCGATGCGGGCCGCGTTATCCTGAAAATGGAAAAGCAGATCGCTCAACTGGAAGACCCAACTCAGGCGGAAGTATTCAGCAATACCGTTAAGCAAATTAAACAGGCTTACCGTCAATAAGCCGGGGCGGCTGGCAGAATCCGGGTTCGCCAGCCGTCAGTACCTGACGCAGCAGTTGCCCTCCAGGTTCAGATAATCCCCATCGCCGCCGCATAGCAGGCTATCTGCGTCTTGTTTGGCGCGTTGAATTTCTTCTGCATATTCTTCTGATGGAAGTTCACCGTGTTCTCAGAAATGGACAGGATAATCGCAATTTCTGCCGACGTTTTCCCTTCTCCGGTCCACTGAAGAATCTCTCTCTCGCGCTTGCTGAGTTTCATGTCAATCATCTCGACCGACGGATCGTCCAGCCGATTTAACGTCGCCATACTCAGCTCGGCAAGGTAACTCAGCCGCAGCCCAAGCTCATCTTCCGCAACAATTTCTGTACGAACATTTGAGCGTGAAACGGAGAGAAAACCAGCCGTACGGTTAGGCGCCATGACGCAATGAGTCCGCCCTGATGCGAGACCGTGATCGCGCGCGGCATCCCAAAGCTCACGAGATTCAGCAAACAGGGCGTCGCTCCAGATTATTTCACCGCGCATGAAATTAGATTGTTTCAATACCGGGTCAATAGCAAAATAGTTTTCTGTGACGTACCACTCTAGCCATTTTTGCGGATAAGAACTCTGCAATGATAATTTAGGCCGCGTGAAAGGCACCGGGTGCCGAACACACAGTGAAAAATAATCAAAGCCCAGGTGTTGAGTTTGTTGTTGAACTAAAGTTTGTAATTCGCTGGCTTCAGTAATTGACAGGAAAAGTTCGAGCGCTTCCCGTCGCCAGCTAAAAAAGTTACGTTCCAGCATTATATCTGGCGTCTCTCCTGGCGCTAAAAAGTATTTCATTAATAGAATGTAATAAGCTAACACATTTATTAAAGTAATTAATGTGATTTATGGTTTTTCCGCCACAATTCTTCGGTTTTTACATATGTCAGGAAAAATTTACTGGAGCTCTGTATGGTTAAATCTTCGTTTCCCCTCCTCTTCGATGCAATGGCCCGGGATCTGGGGTTGGAAATAGCTCAGCCGTCAGTGACCGTGACGGGTCAAGGAGAGCTCAGTTCCCGTTTTCCTGTGACCGAATTCGCCACCGCCAGCCTGGCGACGGCGGGTTGTGCCCTGAGAGCCCTGCTTGCTCGCCCGGATGCACCGCTTTATATAGACCAGCGGCTGACCTCATACTGGTTTTCAACCAGCCATTTCCCCGTGAACCGCGCTCCCGCCGCGCTGTGGGATGAATTTGCCGGGGATTACGCCACGCGGGACGGCTGGATCCGCCTGCATACCAACGCGCCGCATCACCGCCAGGCCATGGAAAGCGTCCTGGGTGTGAGCAAGGATAAATCAGCGCTCGCCCAGCGAGTTACCGCGTGGGGAAAAACTGAGCTTGAAGCGGCGATCGTTGCCGCGGGTGGATGCGCGGCCGCGATGTTAAGCCACGCCGAATGGCTGAAACATCCACATGGGAAAACCGTCGCGGCAGAGCCATTGTTCTGGCAGCAGTTCCACGCCGAAGCTCCTCGTACAGCATTAGCATTGTCACCTGCCCGCCCGCTGGCAGGCATCCGGGTGCTGGATCTCACCCGTATTATTGCCGGCCCGGTTGCCACCCGATTTTTGGCCGGGCTAGGGGCGCAGGTGCTGCGCCTTGATCCCCCAAAATGGGAAGAGCCGACGCTGGTTGAGGAAGTCACCCTCGGGAAAAAATGCGCAAGGCTCGACCTCAGATCTACCGAAGGCAGAGAGCAGTTCAAGGCCCTGCTCGCCGACGCCGATGTGCTGGTCCATGGCTACCGGGCGGATGCTCTGGAAGCCCTGGGCTTTAATGCCGAAACCCGGCAGCAGATCTCTCCCGGTCTGGTAGACGTGTCGCTCAACGCCTGGGGATGGCACGGACCGTGGCGTAATCGCCGAGGTTTCGACAGTCTGGTCCAGATGTCCAGCGGCATCGCCGAAGCGGGAATGCGCTGGCAAAATACCGTGCGGCCTCACCCGCTCCCCGTTCAGGCACTGGACCACGCCACGGGTTACCTGCTTGCAGCCGCCGTGCTGAAAGGCCTGAAAGTTCGGCATCTGCAAAAACAAGGCTATAGCGCACGCCTGTCGCTCGCCCGAACGGCGGCATTATTAATGTCTTGCCAGGCTGGAGGTCAATCCGCGCTTGCCGCTATCGGCCCGCATGATTACCAGCCGATGATGGAGTGGTCTGCCTTTGGCCTGGGAAACCGATTGAACTTCCCGCTGAGGCTGGCAGGCACGCCGGTTATCTGGAGCACACCCCCGATGGCGCTCGGCTCCGCGAAAGCCGCCTGGGAGTGAAACCGGCGTAACCTGCGCGGCTTACTGGGTCAGAAACTTCTCCAGAAATTGCCGCGTGCGTGGCTGCTGTGGGCTGGCGAAAAGCGCTTTTGCTGGCCCCTGTTCCACAATCTTGCCCTGATCCATGAATATAGCCCGGTCAGCAACATCGCGAGCAAAGCTCATTTCGTGCGTCACAATGACCATGGTGCGCTTCTCATTCGCCAGCTGGCGAATAGTATTCAGCACCTCTCCCACCAGCTCAGGATCCAGCGCCGAAGTCGGTTCATCGAACAAAATAACTTCCGGCCGCATGGCCAGCGCACGGGCAATCGCCACCCGCTGCTGCTGGCCGCCAGACAGACGACGTGGGTAGCTGTTCTCTTTTCCACTTAAGCCCACCTTCTCCAGCAGCTCGCGCGCCCGGGCAATGGCTTCAGCTTTCGGCTCGCCCTTAACGATGACCGGGCCCTCAATAATATTTTCCAGCACCGTGCGGTGTGGAAAAAGATTGAAGCTCTGGAAGACAAACCCCACTTGCTGGCGCAGCGCACGAATTTTCTCTTTCTGCTTTGCCAGGGACTGTCCGGCATCAATCGTGATTTTCCCCACCTGAATCGTGCCGCTGTCCGGCTCTTCCAGCAGGTTAATACTGCGCAATAGCGTGGTTTTCCCCGAGCCGCTCGGGCCGATGATCGCCACCACTTCGCCGGGTTTAACGTCCAGGTCAATGCCGTGCAGCACCGTCTGCCCGTGGAATTTTTTCACCAGTTTTTTAACGTCAATGGCGCTCATTTCGGCTCCCTGTCCTGGCGATTAAGCTGGTTTTCAAAATAGTTTTGCAGCGTAGAGAGCACCGTCGCCATCACCCAGTAGACCAGGGATGCGGCAAGATACATGGTGAACACTTCCAGCGTGCGGGAGGTGATCAGCTGCGCCTGGCGGAACAGCTCCGGCACCTGAATGGTGGCCGCCAGCGAGGTGTCCTTCACCAGGCTGATAAAGCTGTTCCCCAGCGGCGGCAGCGCCACGCGGGCAGACTGCGGCAGAATCGCTCGGCGCAGCGTTTGCCAGCGAGTCATCCCGATACTGGCCGCAGCTTCCCACTGGCCTTTATCAATAGAGGCAATGGCCGCCCGCAGCGTTTCAGAGGCATAAGCTGCGGTGTTCAACGACAGGCCAATCATCGCCGACGGAATAGGATCCAGCTCAATGCCAAACTGCGGCAGCCCGTAATAAATCATAAACAGCTGGGCGATAAGCGGCGTCCCGCGAAAAATAGAAACATAAAAACGCGACAGCAGCGAAAAAGGCCAAAACGCCGACAGGCGCATCAGCGCCAGCATAAAACCGAGGATCAGGCCAAAAAACATCCCGCCGATACTCAACTGGAGCGTGAAAACCGCCCCTTTAAGCAGATACGGTGCTGAATCCAGCACCAGTTGCAAACTTTCTTGCATGGTGATTCCCGATGATTAAGACCTGACCCACAGCTTACAGATGCGGGTGGTAGGCAAACAGCGCCGGCGCTCCGCCGGTATGAATAAAGGCAATGGGCCCCTGATCCTTAAATCTTTTTTGTGCCACGCCGTCAATGAGTCCGGCCATCGCTTTGCCGGTGTACACCGGGTCAAGCAGGATGCCTTCAAGCCTGGCGAGCAGCTTCACTGCTTCCATCCCCTCTTCATTCGGCGTGCCGTAGCCTGGCGCGAAATAATCATCCCACAGGATAATTTCGCTGGTCGCGCTAACCTCAAGCGACTTCGCCACGGCCTGCTGCAGGGCGACAACTTTTGGTTTTTGCTGTGCCACTGTTCTGGAAACAGTGACGCCAATCAGCTCCACGTCCGGCATTAACTGCTCAAGGCCGACAGCCAGACCGGCATGCGTCCCCGCGCTGCCGGAAGCAACCACAACGGACGACAGGTTCACGGCGTTCTCGCACTGCTGGGCAATTTCCAGCGCGCTTTCAACATACCCCAGCGCACCCAGCGCATTAGAGCCGCCGACCGGAATAACATAAGGCCGAAATCCCTGCGCTTCCAGGCGCGTAGCCACCGCTTCCAGCTGCTTATCCGGGGCGTTCAGGGCCTCGCACATCTCGACTTCGACATTGAAAAGATCAACCAGCAGGCGGTTGCCGTTGGTCAGGTAGTTTTCGGCTTTTGTCCCGATAGGGTTTTCAAGCAGCGCCACGCAATGTAGCCCAAGCTTTGCCGCCACCGCCGCCGTCTGGCGAACGTGGTTAGACTGGATAGCGCCCGCGGTCACCAGCGTATCGGCGCCTTCTCGCAGCGCGTCAGCGGCTAAAAACTCAAGCTTGCGCAGCTTGTTGCCGCCCATCGCCATCGGCGTCACATCATCACGTTTAATATAAATTTCACGGCCAAGATAGTCCGAAAAGCGCGGTAAATACTCCAGCGGCGTCGGCGCGCCAATAAATTCCAGACGAGGAAAACGCGTTAGATGATGCAGTGACATAGGGCCTCCTGAGCCGATATCAATATTCAGTTTTATTATGCACCAGAGAGAAGGCTTCATTCTCTGGGATAAATAAAAAAAGGTGCTGAAATCAGCACCTTTTCACTGTGATATCGGGTTACTTAGTGACGTCCGCACCGAACCATTTATCGGACAGCTTAGTCAGAGAGCCGTCTTTCTGCATCTCAGCGATGGCTGCGTCGATAGCTTTCAGCAGATCTTCATTACCTTTACGCACGGCAACGCCTGCTTCCTGACGGGAGAACGCATCCCCCGCTACCGCCAGCGTATTGTTGGTTTTCTTCACCAGGTCCAGCGCGGCGAGGCGGTCAACCAGAATCGCGTCAATACGGCCCACGCGCAGATCCTGATATTTAGTCGGGTCATCATCATAGGTACGGATATCTACGCCCGGTACGTTTTCACGCAGCCACTGCTCGTAGTTAGTCCCGAGGCCTACGCCAACTTTTTTGCCCTTCAGGTCGGCGGCGGTTTTAATCCCACCTTCATTGCCCTTTTTCACCAGTGCCTGAATACCGGAGATGGTGT
The DNA here is from genome assembly GCF_000758325.1 of Cedecea neteri. Classification (NCBI taxonomy): domain Bacteria; kingdom Pseudomonadati; phylum Pseudomonadota; class Gammaproteobacteria; order Enterobacterales; family Enterobacteriaceae; genus Cedecea; species Cedecea neteri. Next base: position 3,879,562 of record NZ_CP009459.1, read on the forward strand.
AAGGGGTGGAGAAGTCGTATTTTTTCTTGCGTTCGTCGGAAATGGTGACCTGGTTAATCACCACGTCAATACGTTTAGAATCTAAAGACGCCAGCATGCCGTCCCACTTGGTCGGCTTCAGCGCGGCTTTAACACCCAGATGCTGAGCCAGCTGCTCGGCAAATTCGACTTCAAAGCCGGTCAGCTTGCCGTCATCGCCCTGGAAGCTGAACGGCGGATAAGTGCCTTCCAGCCCCACCAGCAGCGTGCCGCGCTCTTTGACTTTATTCAGAAGATTTTCTGCCGCGAAGGTTTTCACGCTTGCGCCGGCCACCAGAGCAACGGCCAGGACGCCCATCAGCGCCTGACGCCCGATCATTTTTAATTTCATGTTTACCCCGATTATTTACGTTTTTTTGTAGTGTAGCGGGCGGCTTCGGGATATATCAAAACCAGTCCGCTACAACTTATGCAAATTTAGTATATATCGGAGGTTGCGCTAATTTCCTGGCTCGAGATCGCATGTCCCTGCACCTGGAATTGCCAATATTTGCGTAACGCAATGCGGTAATTATTGGTGCTGGTGCGGGGCAGCCAGGCGTCCAGCGTCTCGTCCAGCAGGCCTTGCAGCGAGCCGGGAAGCGGGACTTTATGCTCACTGAGATGGTTACCCAGGCGGCGCAGACGAACCACGTACTCACGGATCGTGCCGTGGCTCATTTCGGTTTGCTCAAACAGATACTGTTTGAAGCCAATAATATCGAAGTAGTTGTTTTGTTCTTTGCAGTGTAAATCACCGCAAAAACGACACAGCGCCATCCATTCTTTCTGCTCGATAAGCCAGGTGGCCTCATCAATAAGCGTATCTAATTGAGCGATGGTGGCTTTATTAATAATCACCCCGCTGCGCGTGAGCGTGATGCGGTCGAGCAGCTTACTGCAATGTGCACAATGTGTCTGGGTGTGTTTGAAATCTTTGAGATAGCGGCTTAATGGCCGTCTTTTTGACTGCTGCACCGTCATGATAATTCCCAGGTCGTCAGATAATTGTGCGGCACTCCCTACAACTTACCCAGTTTGGTGCGCAAACGCTTGATCGCCTGGCTATGCAACTGGCTAACCCGTGACTCACCCACATCAAGCACCGCGCCAATCTCTTTGAGATTCAGCTCTTCCTGGTAATAGAGCGTCAGCACCAGTTGTTCACGTTCCGGTAAAGCCTCAATAGCTTCCATTACGCGCTGGCGAAGATTGCTGTCCAGTAATTGCTGTAGCGGGTTTACCTGCTGGTGTTCCTCGGTGACCAGTTCAATGCTATCGCCATGCTCTTCCCGCCACTCGTCATAAGAGAAGAGCTGGCTATTATTGGTGTCGAGCAACATCTGGCGATACTCTTCGAGCGGGATGTCCAGCCGCTCCGCGACTTCCGTCTCGGTAGCGTTACGCCCCAGCTCTTGCTCCAGTTGACCAATCGCCTGTGCCACACCGCGAGCGTTACGCCTGACGCTTCGCGGCACCCAATCACGGCTGCGCAACTCATCAAGCATCGCCCCACGGATGCGCTGCACCGCGTAGGTAGTAAATGCCGTTCCCTGCAGGGCATCGTAACGTTCGACTGCATTCAACAACCCGATGCCGCCTGCCTGTAGCAGATCGTCGAGCTCCACACTCGCCGGCAGACGTACCTGCAGGCGCAATGCTTCGTGACGCACAAGCGGTACATAACGCTGCCACAGCGAGTGTTTATCCATTACACCTTCAGCGGTATACAGTGAATTCACGATAAACAGCCCTGCGTTAGTTGAGTTATCGGCATGATTATCCGTTTCTGCAGGGGTTTTAATCGGATGAATAGTGGGTGAAATGGGGGGTTATTTGGAGGTTATGAAGAAATAAACCCCTCGAATTTTAACCATAATGTATGGCAAATCATGTTTCGGCTTACTTAAAAGTATCAATTGGTTGTTAAATATTAACGTCACATACTATAGCGAAACCGGAGAAATTAAGCCGGAGAATCTATCCTGCAAAAAAAGGATAAAATCATCTGTTATTCCAGGCCTGATCTCTGGCGGGTTTATCATACAGTGATAAATATACGCGTCGTTTCTCTGCGGCAAACTCCCCCCGCCGTCAGGCGAAGCAGATTACAAGACAGGTCATTTACATGAACATTTTAATTACGGCTATAGGGTCAATGTCTGCGCCAGCCGTGATAAATGCGCTGAAACGCGCCTCCCACACCGTCATCGGGTGTGATATCTACCCCGAGCAATGGGTGTATGCCTCTCGTCTGGTCGACAATTTTGTTCAGGTTCCGCGTGCAACGAATAGCCAGGCCTTTATCGAAAGTATCAATGCGATTTGCGACCAGCATCGCATTGACGCCATCATTCCACTAACCGATGTCGAAGTTGACACGCTTTCTGATGCCCGTGGTGAACTGTGTTCGTCCTCCATGCTGGCGCTGATGTCCGCAGAGTCTATCGCGCTTGCCCGGGATAAGCTGGCCTGGAGCAAACGATTTTCCCATAACGAAGCGTTTCTCTCGCTACCCACTGCCGCCCTCGCTGAGTCCCAAACGCTTTCATTTGGCTTCCCGGTCATTCTCAAGCAGAGGAATGGCCGTAGCAGCGAAGGGCTTCGCCGCGTGGAGACAGAATCCGAGCTTAACGCATTACGCGAGCGGCTGAACGGCAACGACTGGATTGTCCAGCCGTATCTGCCGGGAGATGTTCACGTCATTGATATTGTCCGCCAGCGCGAGACGGGCGAATGGGCAGGCGTTACCCGCAAAGAGCTGTTGCGCACCGCGAACGGCGCCGGATTAACCGTTGAAATACTTCAGGATGATGCGCTGCTCGCCAAAGCGGCGGAAGTTGCCCGCCTCCTCGACCTGAACGGCTGCATCAATATTGAATTTATGCGCCATTCCACCGGGGATTACCTGATGGACATAAACCCCCGCTTCTCCGCCGGAGTCGAATTTTCGGTCATGGCAGGCTACGACATGATTATCAATCATCTTCACTGTTTCACCCGCCAGCCTATACAACCCGCAGTTGCCGTACAAAACGCCGTCTTTACGCGCCACTACGTCGCTGAGAAATCATTCACAGGATAGAGATATGAGCCAAACTACAGGGCCTGAAAAGCTCACCACGGCCGAGGACTGGGACCATAAATGGCAGGGTATTTTCGACCATTACCAAAACGATCTTCGCCACGCCTACTATATTGATGCGGTCAGAAAAAGCCGTGAAACGCGGGTTCTGGAGATTGCTGCCGGTAGCTTTCGCGATATCGTCCAGTTGACAAAGCGTGGCGCAGAGGGCCACGGAATAGACTTTTCGCCGGAATCCGTGAGTCTTGCAAAAAAGCTTTATCCCTCCCTGCAGGATCGTTTTTCCGTGATGAATGCCTTCGAGCTGCAGTACCCGGACAAGCATTTTGACATCAGTTACCACAATGGGTTTTGGGGGCTATTTGCGGATGAGGATATCCAAAAAATGGCGCTTGAGCAGGCCCGAATCACTCGCGGCAGAATGATCGTCACGGTGCATAACGCCCATAACCAGTCGTTCGTTAATTACTTCAACTCGAAAAAAGAAACCGACTCGCTGTTTAACATCCGTTTCTTTACCGTCGAACAGATGCAGGAAATCCTCGGCAAAGTCGCCCGCAAAGTCACCATCATCCCTGTCGGCAAAGGAAAAAAAACGCACGAAGACTGGCTGATACGCCACGGCCTGCATAATCCACTGCTGATTAACGGCATGTTCAAATTGTCCGGCCAGCGCTACCTTGAGCGCAGCGAGCGCCTGATGTGTATCGCCGAGCTATAGCAGCACGTTCAACATAGTAAAAAGGGCCTTGTCACAAGACAAAGCCCTTTTTTATTCCCGCAATCACCCTGTCAGGCAGCGACGCTTTGCCCCTGAGCAATTCGCCTGACTGCCGCGATAATACGCAGTTGCTCTTCTTCCTCAAGGTCCGGGAATATCGGCAAACACAGCACCTTGTTGGCCAGGTCATTGGCCACCGGTAAATGCTCCGCTGCGGAGGACGGCAGATGCCGGTACATCGCGAAGGAGCTGATGAGCGGATAGAAATAGCGGCGGGAATAAATCCCCTCTTCTTTTAACGCGTCGTAAAGTGCGTCGCGGCTCACCGGGAACCGTTCATCTATCAGCACGGGATAGTAGGCGTGGTTCCACTCGTAATCGCTTTTCTGGGTATAAAACTCAAGACCAGGAATATCGGCCAGACCTTCACAGTAGCGCTGATAAATGTCGGCCCGGGCGCTTAAGGCACCGTCAATATGCTGCAGCTGCAGCAGGCCAAACGCCGCCTGCACTTCATTCATTTTCGCGTTAATGCCCGGCGCAATCACCGTCGTTTCGTCGGCAAAGCCAAAGTTTTTCAGGTAATCAATGCGCTTCTTGGTTCTGGCATCCGGGCAGATAATCGCCCCGCCTTCGATGGTATTAAACACTTTGGTGGCGTGGAAACTCAGGATAGACAAATCACCACAGTTCAGGATGCTGCTGCCGTTCTGCTTCACGCCAAACGCGTGGGCGGCATCATAAATGACCTTCAGCCCGTAGGTATCGGCGATACGCTGAATTTTATCCACGTCGCAGGGAATACCATAACAGTGCACCGGCATAATGGCCGTCGTTTGCGGGGTGATCAGCGCTTCAATGGCGTCCGCATTAATATTGAATGTCAGCGGATCAATGTCGGCAAATACCGGCGTCAGGCCGTTCCACAACAGGCTGTGCGATGTCGCCACAAAAGAGTAAGGCGTGGTTATCACTTCCCCGCTCAATCGCAACGTCTGAAATGCCGTCAGCAATGCCAACGTGCCGTTAGAAAACAGCGAAAGATATTTTACGCCCAGATAATCGGCCAGCGCCTGCTCAAGCTGCTGATGAAATGGCCCGTTGTTGGTCAGGTATTTATTCCCCCAAATCTGCTCGAGGTAAGGAACAAACTCCTCCAGAGGCGGAAGCAGAGGGCTGGTGACAAAAATATTTTTCATAGTACACCTCGGTGTGAAACCAGTTGGCGCGGCCTGCGCCTTATTCCAATACTGTGAACGTACGGTGCGCTTCACCGGCACAGTAAATTCGCCATGCTTCCCGCAACGCTCGTCCAAAAGTGCCAGCCACGTTGAAGCCGTCCGCGGTTTCCGCCGGCATTCTTTCACGCATTGTCATGCGTATTTCATTCAGTTCAGGGAGTCGGTCGCACCAGCTCAGCGCCTTCTGGATGTAATCCTCTTCGCTGTAGGCAATAAAGTTTTCCAGCCCATGAATGCGCATAATATCGACGCCCTGTCGGGCAGCCATCGTGGCACCGCACAGCGTCAGCGTTGGCACGCCCATCCAGCAGGCGTGGTTACTGGTGGTACCACCAGAGTAAGGGAATGCATCCAGTAAAATGTCGATTTCATTGTGATAAGCCAGATAATCAAGCAGCGGTGCTCTTTTCTTGAATATCAGGCGCGACGGTTCAATACCCAGCAGCTCGAGTTTCCTCGTCATCTCGGCCACCATTTTTTCATCGTTCATAAAACCGATAACAAATTTGGCTCCAGGAGACTGCGCCAGGATAGTGGCCCACACCCTAAGAACTTCATCGTTGATCTTTTTAGGACGATTAAAGCTGCCGAAAGTGAGGTAACCGTTTTTAAGCGCCGGGAGAGGTTCGATATCGGGGCTTTGCGGATCCGGCTCAAAGAACTTACGCATCTCAATAAACATGATGCTTTCGGTCAGCTGCTGCTCAAGATCGGCTGGCTCAGCGAGCGTCGCGGTCACAATGCGGTAATCCATTGTTTTCAAACCGGTTGTGCCGGGGTAACCAATCCAGGAGATTTGCACCGGCGCAGGGCGAAGCGCAAACGCCGGCAGACGGTTGTCAGAAGTGTGGCCCGAGAGGTCGAACAGAATATCAATCCCGTCATGATAAACTTGTTCGGCAAGCTGCTGGTTGCTTAACTTGTCTACCTGCCGCCATAGCACGGAACCGGCTGCAAAATGTTCAGTGACCTCGTCATGAACATAAGAGGTGCTGTAACCCACCAGCTCGAAATGATTTCTGTCCAGCCCATCCCAGAACGGCGCTAAGAAGTGGCTGACGGGATGCTTGCGTAAATCTCCCGACACAAAGCCCACGCGCAGTTTTTTATCAGGATTCTTTATACCCCGATAAGGCAGCTGCAGATGACAAGCCGCAGCCCATGCTCCTACCGTCTCACCGTATTGCAGATGTTTTTGGTAAAGCTGCTCTGCCGTTACCTTGTGGTCGTGGGTCATTGCAAACAGCAGCGCGGTAAAGTAATCAAAATTACTCGGTTCCAGCGCAATCGCTTTGTTAAGAAACCAGGCGGCCTCGTCAAGTTTTTGGCTATCGCTGAGAATAACGCCCATCGTGGCATAGTGAACCGCTTTCACCTCGTCGCAGCGCAACGAAACACGAGAACACTTTTCCGCCAGGGACATTTCACCCAGCTGATAATATGAGTACGCAAGGCTATGCCAGAAATTGACGTTTTTATCTTCCAGCCTTAACAACCCCTGCAGGAGAAGAATTGCGTAATAATGCTGGTTTGTTTTCTGCAGCCCTGTCGCCAGATCGTAATAAATATCCAGACTGGAGAAATAGTGTCCCATCAGCCGACAAAGCACTTCTTTAGCTTCATCCCAGCGATTGGACAGCACAAGCGTTCGCGAATAACAGCGCAGCGCGGCAATATCCTCCGGATTTTCTTTCAGCAGCGTCTCAGCACAGGTTTTCGCATCCTGAATCTTTTTCTCACGAATTAAACGGTTAATCCGGTCGTAAGTGTCTTCCCCGTGTTCTGATTCACGCTGGGGTAAGTCATTAACATCTTTGCTAAGCAAGCCACCTCGCGATATCGAAACACTCAGCAGCAGCAAATTGTTCAACAGCGGTAGCAAAAATTGAGTTTTCCCCGTGCGTAAAAAAAGCTGGTAGTGCTTTTTCCAGGCCACCGGAGAGCCCGTTAACGCGCCTTTTTTACGTAGCGACATAAAACACTGCCACGCCTCGGCATCCACACCGGTTAAACCCTGTTGCAAATAGCGCCATTCTTCCGGCGTGACAGAAAACTCGTCGCCCCAGAGGTTCCTGTAGACTTGTAAGGCATTCCCTTCTGGCCCGCCGTTTTTCAGCGATAAAATTGGCTGTAGCGAGTCATTTTCAGCCCGATCATAGGCACCTCGCGTACAGCGCCAGTAGAGACCGGCAGGCTGCGTGAGATACAGGTCTTCCAGCACTTTCAGGACAGCCTCCCGCACGTCGGTATTGTCTTCCGGCTTGCGGCAGTTAATGACCAACTGTTCAACGCTTAGGCTGAATGGCCAGGCCGCCCCGAGCAGATCCAGAATGCGTAAAGTGATCGGATTCTCGCTACTTGATTGTTGCCCATCCCCGCCAATATGGCCGTTGTATATCGCCCCATTCTCGTTCATTTTGCGGCTAAAGTTTCCCGCCCAATGAAGTGATTCGAGGCGCGAACTGTCAGGCAATGCCGGGAAGTGCTCTTCGGCTCTGGTCGCACTGAGCAGACTAAAGCGTTCGGTACGCGATACCGCAAAATCAAGATATTGTTGGGCGGCGATGCGCTGCTGCCCGGCGACGAGAGCGTGTAGCGTTGCGACCTTTTCACCATAAGCGCGCGGCAGCTCATACTGAGGCACGGCATCGCCAACATAGTACAATCCCAGGTCGCTGACCTGATGGCAAAACTCAGTAAAAGACAAGGCTGTCGTGGTCGGAGAGAGATAACGCAGGGTCAGGGCAAGATCGCTCTCTTTCTCAGCCTCTTCAACCTGGGATTTAAGTGTCCCTGCCGGTAGCGTCATCGCCAGATAGCTCAGCATGCCTCGCGCTGCATTAACCTGAGACTCAGGATCGGCATTCGCGTCACGGGCTGCATGGTAGCTAAGCGCCTCGCGAATGGCCGTGGTGTCGGGTTCGCCGGTGGAGGGATACCAGTGCAGGCAGACCACGCCGGAGGCAGAAAGATTTTGGCGGCACCAAAGCAAGAGTGCCTCTCGTTCCTGGCGGCCGAGTAAAGAGAAAACACCGCGAATAACGATGTAGTCAAACTGCCCGCCTTCGGTGGCGAGAATATCCCCCAGCCCGGCGGTGAACAGCTCAATATTGCTGAGCCCTAATGCCTGAGTATGGCGCTGCCCTGCGGCAATCAAGTTTTCATCAATATCAATCCCCATCACCTGGCTTTCCGGGCACGCCAGCGCGTGGGCCGTAATGCATCCTCCCTCGCCGCACCCTATTTCCAGCACGCGCGCGTGCGCAGGCTCCACCGTAGAAAGATGGTAGACGCAGGCCGCAGACTGAATAGCAACGGGCGAAATACGATGATCCGGGTAATACTGACTCACGTTATGCTTATCCATTATTTTGAAGAAAAAAATGCAGACTCAACCGATTAACGCGCTGTACTTTTCCAACAGCGACGCTTTGTATCGACGGTAATCCTCACTCTCAACCCCGGAGTGAGCCAGTATCCAACTAAACGCATCCTCGCCGTGCTCCGCATCCACCAGCGTGTCTACCTGAATGCGGCCTATCGCCATTTTGTCCAGCGCACTAAGCTCATTTTCGACAGCGGCCAGTGCCACCTGATCGAGAAACCGTTCGGCATTGTTGTGTTGTAAATTGAGATCGATAAACCGGGCCACGGCTGCCAGATATTTCGTCGACAGCTCGCCCCCTTCACAATAGAGACCTGTCGCCAGAATCGACGCCCAGAACGGCGCGGTATCATCCCAGGCCAGCACTAAGTCTTTCACCGCTGGCTGCCCTTTCATCCCCGCCCACGACTTCCTGACGAGGCTGTTAGCCTCAAGCAGCAGGACAGACGTGGTCATTTTTTCCAGCACATGAGATAAAAAGACCAGCCGGCGACCGGCATAGTGCGCATTCGCAGCCGTTCCCGGAGCCACGGCCTCGCTGCTTAACGAAATAGGCAGCTCAGGCATCGCGTTGCGAAGCCCTGCAATCTGCTGAGCCAGGCCAGCATCACAGTTATAAATATGGAAATGAACGTTAAGCTCGTCGCAATTGGTGTCGAAGAGAGAAAGCAACAGCGGCAGGCCATGAGCGGAAAAATCAGCGCGACCGCACGCAACCAGCACGGTCGTTTTATGGTTGTTCACCGGCTCAATTAACCAACTATAACGGCCAGCGTCAGGCTGCCAGTCAAGCACGTCAAGCGGGCTGAAATCGATAAAGGAATCCGGGCGTCCACCCAGCTTGTAGATAGCCGTGACGACCATCAACAGCGCCATAGGATCTTCCCCGATAAGCGCCATGTTCTCAGTAAGCTGCTGAATAATGACATATGCCTGATTAAAATCTTCTTCCATCAGGCAGATGAGCAAGAGAATTTTTAGCGCAACGGGTGACTCACTGAGCTCGGAAAGATTATTAGATATGAGGAAAACGGCGGAATTTATTTCATTAATGCGGAACAGGATCTGAACGGCAACAACCAGGTAATTTTTATTCCCGTCAAGCTTAAGCGCTTCAACGATACATTGCGTAATTTTCTCAACGTTCTCCGCCTCAATCGCCTTAGACTTTTCTCCAGACGGGCCGCAGAGCGCCGCATTGGCCAGAATAATCGCCCCCATTATCAGCTTTAACGCTCTGTCTTGCTCGGGATTCAACCCCGTCTGCGCCAGGTTTAATTTATCTTCGAGGGCAGCAAAATCAGGATTGGCAAAATTAAGGACTTCGGTCACCAGCCAGGCTGGTAAAACATCGGCCTCCGGCAGGTGAATCGCTCGGGTAAACAGATCGCGATAGTATTGATGCATTGCCCGAGTGCGGGAGAAACTGTTCATAACTGTCCTTTAGGTTGCGATATTTTGCCAGACGGGTGATTGTCTGATGCTAGCACCCGGCCAGTAAGCATAATGCGCTGAACAAAACCGAAATTAACGGCTTAACCTTCATATTAAAATCGCTCTGCGCCTCACCTTTCGGCAAAAACAAAAAAAGGCTGCTGTTTCCAGCAACCTTTCTTGTAGCAGTCTGCGAAATTAACGCAGCAGGGACAGCATTGCCTGTGGAACCTGGTTTGCCTGAGACAGTACAGAAGTACCAGCCTGCTGCAGGATCTGCGCACGGCTCATGTTGGAAACTTCGGTCGCGTAGTCAGCGTCCTGGATACGGGACTGAGCAGCAGACAGGTTGGTGATGGAGTTGTTCAGGTTGTTGATGGTAGATTCGAAACGGTTCTGAATCGCACCCATGTTAGAACGTGCAGTATCGATTTTCGCGATAGCAGCATCAGCAGCAGAAACAACTGCCTGTGCAGTAGAGTGGTCAACGATTGCAGTGCTCAGGCCAGCGCTCAGGCTACCGGAAGATGCGTTGATCAGGGAGTCGCTGCCGATAACGATGGTATCGTTAGCGGTGGTGTTAGCGCCAACCTGAATGTTCAGACCGGTGCTTACGGAACCATCCAGCAGGTTTTTGCCGTTGAAAGAAGCGCCGCCTGCGATGCGGTCGATTTCAGACAGACGCTGGGTGATTTCAGTCTGGATGGATTTCAGGTCAGTGGTGCCGTTGGTATCGGTAGCAGCCTGCAGGGACAGTTCACGGATACGCTGTAAGTTGGTGTTGATCTCGTTCAGGTTACCTTCAGCGGTCTGAACCAGAGAGATACCGTCGTTAGCGTTACGAGCCGCCTGAGTCATACCCTTAACCTGGGAAGTCATACGGTTGGCAATCGCCTGACCAGCAGCATCGTCTTTCGCGCTGTTGATACGCATACCGGAAGACAGACGCTCGATAGCGGTACCCAGGGAAGACTGAGATTTGCTCAGGTTGTTCTGAGTAGTCAGGGACAGCAGGTTAGTATTGATTACGGACATAGTATTAATTCCTTAAAAATTGGGTTTAGGTTCGGTGCCTAACACTCACGGCGTCTCTCACCGTCAACAAGGTTATCGACGCCCTCTGTGCCAACTTTAGAATTAATGATAAAAAAAAATCAAATAACTGAATTATAAAGAAATTAAATTTACAACCAGCGCTAAACTTAACCTTTCCTACACTTTCAAACGCGGCTTATCGCATTTGAGCAAATATATCTTTGCCTCCCTTTACGCCATCGGCCACGCTATTAATGTCACCGTCTTTTCCGACAATCGTCATATAAGGCCGATCCACTGCCTGCTATTCGGCTGATTATTTTTTTTCCCCGGCTGTAAACTTTTCATTGAGTCAGCCGATAAGTGAATGAAACTACCAGCGACTTAAAGGAAGACATCAATGGCATCGATTTCAAGCCTCGGGGCAGGTACCAGCCTGAACCTCCAGGATACTTACGATAAGCTTTACACGGCTGAACAAACAAAATTAACCATCTTTGATACACAAACAAAGACTTATCAAGCCCAGTTTAGCGCCTTTGGTCAGTTGAAAACCGCGATTTCCGGACTGGAAACGGCTACCGCTGCGTTAACAGCGAAGGGTTCTCTGGTGTCTACCTCCGTCACCAGTACCAATACCGCTTTTAGCGCGACCACGACCAGTGACGCTATCCTTGCTGACTATACAATTAACGTACAGCAGATGGCGAAGGCTCAGGTGCTCTCAACCGGCAGCATCAGCAGCAACACAGCGCAGCAGGGTGCGACCACTGGTGGTACACGTACGATAACGATTACTCAGCCTGGCACCACTAAGCCACTGAGCGTGACGCTTGCCGACGGCGATACCTCATTAAACGGTATTGCAAAAGCGATTAACGCCGCGGGCGGAAACGTCTCGGCATCCGTTGTTAAAGCTAACGACGGCGACTATCGCCTGATGATTGCCTCAAAGAGCACCGGCACGCAGTCAGATATGACCATCACCGTCACCGGTGATGACCAGCTCCAGGGCGTGATTGGGTACAACTCAACGAGCAAGACCGGTGCTTTAACAGAGCAAACTGCTTCGCAAAATGCTCAGGTGAAAGTGAACGGCGTCATGATTGAGCGCCAGAGCAACACCATCTCTGATGCCATGCCGGGCGTAACGTTGAACCTGAAGGCGAAGAGCACGGCGGATGAAACGCTGAGCGTGTCGCGCACCAGCGATGCCAGCAAGAAAGTGATTAATGACTGGGTAAAAGCCTACAACACCCTTCAGTCAACGATTGCTACCGTCACCAAATATGTAAAAGTTGACCCAGGCGCCGCCCAGGATCCAAACAACGGCGCACTCGTCGGTGACAGTACCGTACGCGGTATCCAGGCTGATATCCGTAGCATGCTGACCCAGGTACAGGGCGGCGATTACAGCATTATGGCGCAGTTGGGCATTACCCAGGATCCCGTACTGGCCCCGGATGGCTCCAGCCAGCTAAAAGTCAATGATACCCAATTAACCAAAGCGTTAAGCGACAACCCGCAGGGCGTTATTAACTACTTTGTAGGCGACGGTAAAACGACAGGGTTTGCGACGCAGCTGGATACCAAACTGAACAATATGTTGAGTACCAGCTCAATCAATGCTGGGGTCATTAAGAACGCGCAGGACGGCATCACTTCCACGCTGAAAACCGTGGCCGATCGCAAACAAGCGATGAGTGACAGTATCGACGAAACCATGGCGCGTTATAAGGCACAGTTTACTTCTCTGGCAAGCCTTGTTAGCTCGATGACCAACATGGGGAACTATCTGTCGCAGCAGTTCAACAAAAGCTAAGGATTTTGTATGTACAAGAGTTCTGGTGTACAAGCCTATCAACAGGTCGGTCTGGAAAGCGCCGTTATGAGTGCCAGTCCACACCAGCTCGTGGTGATGTTGTTCGATGGGGCACTCAGTGCCCTGGTTCGTGCACGCTTGTTTCTTGAACAGGAACAAATGCCGCAAAAAGGCGAGGCGCTCTCAAAAGCCATTAACATTATTGATAATGGACTGAAAGCCGGCCTGAATATGGATGTCGGAGGAGATTTGCCCGTTAACCTCGCGAATCTTTATGACTACATGGTCAGGCGTCTCCTGCACGCTAATTTGCGTAATGACGTAGAGGCCATCGCCGAAGTCGAAAGATTACTTGCAAACATCGCGGATGCATGGAAGCAAATCGGCCCTACTTCCCCTACATTTCAGGATGCTATCTGATGAATGATTTCATCTCATCCCTCAATGGATGGCGTGCCCTGCACGCCCTCAGTCAAACCATGCTTGACCTTGCCCATAGCGGAAAATGGGATGAGTTGATTGATCATGAGGTTAAATACGTTCAGCTGGTAGAGGCGATTGCCAGTAATCCTATTGCTCAAGCCGGTCAGCGTAGCCAGGAAGAAGCGAAGGCGCTGCTTGATATCATTCTCGCCAATGAAAATGAGATCAAAGGGCTGCTAAACAGTCGCCTGAGCGAGCTTCGCGACCTGATTGACCAAAGCGGTCGCCAAAAATCACTGAACAATACTTATGGTTTTCTCTCCGGCAATGTCTTAACGCCAAGCGATTTGAACCAGTAAACCTGTCGTATTTCACATCTTATTCCATACTCCAGAGGTCAGCTAAATGACTTCTGGAGCGCGGACAAGATGACGAACCCCACCCTGTTACAGTTTTTCCACTGGTACACCCCAGGCAACGGCACGCTCTGGTCAGAAGTTGCCGACCGTGCGGCCAGCCTCAGCGACATCGGCATCAACATGGTTTGGCTTCCCCCGGCGTATAAAGGCAGCGCGGGCGGTTATTCGGTCGGCTACGACAGCTACGATCTCTTCGACCTCGGGGAATTTGATCAGAAAGGCAGCATCGCCACCAAGTATGGGGATAAAACACAGCTGCTGGCGGCCATACAATCCTTAAGGGATAACGGCGTTTCAGTGCTGCTGGACGTGGTCGTGAACCATAAAATGGGCGCCGACGAAAAAGAACACATCCGCGTCAACAGGGTAAATGCCGATAACCGCAACGAGATCTCGCCTGAGGTTATCGACTGCGAGGCCTGGACCCGCTACACCTTCCCTGCCCGCGCCGGGCAATACTCACAGTTCATCTGGGACTACAAATGCTTCAGCGGCGTGGATCATATAGAAAACCCCGATGAAGACGGCATCTTCAAAATCGTCAATGACTACACCGGCGAGGGCTGGAACGACCAGGTGGACGACGAGCTGGGGAACTTCGATTATCTGATGGGTGCCAATATAGACTTCCGCAACCATGCGGTGACAGAAGAACTTAAATACTGGGCGCGCTGGGTCATGGCGGAAACGCAGTGTAACGGTTTCCGGCTCGATGCCGTCAAACACATTCCCGCCTGGTTTTATAAAGAGTGGATTGAGCACGTCCAGGACGTGACGGAAACGCCGCTGTTTATCGTAGCGGAATACTGGTCCCATGAAGTGGATAAACTGCTGGAATACATCGCCCTGGTAGAGGGCAAAACGATGCTGTTTGATGCCCCTCTGCAAATGAAATTCCATGAGGCATCCCGGCTTGGGCGTGACTACGACATGAGTCAGATTTTCACCGGCACGCTGGTTGAGGCCGACCCGTTCCACGCCGTCACGCTGGTGGCTAACCACGACACCCAGCCGCTGCAGGCGCTCGAAGCCCCCGTAGAAGCCTGGTTTAAACCGCTGGCCTATGCGCTAATTCTGCTGCGCGAAAACGGCGTACCGTCGGTGTTCTACCCGGACCTTTTCGGCGCAAGCTACGACGATGAAGGCGGCGACGGGCAGAACTACCACATTGATATGCCGGTCATCGAACAACTGGATGACCTGATCCACGCCCGGGAACGCTTTGCCCACGGCGTGCAGACTTTGTGGTTCGATCATCCTAACTGCATTGGCTTTAGCAGAAGCGGCACGGCGGAAGCCCCAGGCTGCGTGGTTATCATGTCCAACGGCGATAACGGCGAAAAGCACGTCACCTTAGGGGAAAATTTCGCTGAGAAAAACTGGCGTGATTATCTCGGCAATCGCGAGGAAACGATTCACACCGACGCGGCAGGGAGCGCAACCTTTACCTGTCAAGGCGGCAGCGTTAGCGTTTGGGTGCTGGAGGATGTGCTGTGATTTAGTTTTATCCCGTAGGCTGCTTCTTAGTCCTGAATGCCCACGAATATGTAGATCTGGCTAAGGTTCCGTTCACTTCCAGTCCTGCTTCACATGTCACCACAGAACTTGTTAACGACTCGGGGAAGTCACCGTCACTTCCCCGAGACCCCGGACTCCCGGCCAAATAAATCGACCGCTGAAGCGGCAGACCTCCGTTTTATCTCCCAGTCCTGGGTCGGAGAGAAAACGGAGGCGATTTAAGCCGGAACCGTGCCTCGCTTTATGTTTAACGCTGACTTAAAACGCAGCGTCGCTTCTTACCCTAACCCTCTTCCTAAAAGGGAGAGGGAATAAACCGTGTTCACAGCACCTGTTTTCCCCCTCGCCCCTTTGGGGAGAGGGCCGGGGTGAGGGGATTTCTTATTTCGACAGTTGGCTATCCAAAGGATTCTTAGCCAGAAAATCAGCGCATTCAGGCGTCAAACGGTCAACGCGCTTCAACGTCATCCCGGCGTACTCCAGCGTGTCACCGCTCAGCTCAATGTCGTAAATCTCACGTTTAACGGTGACGTTGCGCAGATCGCCAGACAAATGCGTCAGCTTACCCGGTACCCCAATTACCCGCTGCCACTGTCGGCAGTCCAGCGTATCGCCCTGCGGCGTGACCACCAGCGAAGCAATCGCCTCCGGGCTAACCAGCTCGCTCTGCGGCCCGCTGGACTGCCAGTAGCCCGCCATACCGGCCGGCGCTTCGGTACGCACGACCTGCTTATAATCTCTGACCTCGGTGCAGCCGCTCAGTGCCACCAGCGCCGCCAATACTAAAAGCTTCTTCATCGTCTATCCTGACTGCGGAGAAAAAATAATTCTGGCATTAAAGCCCGATGCCTGCCAGCAATTCCGCCTGGGGCATAAAAATTGATCCAGATTATTTTTTCATCTTTTCAGCCTGTTAAGCCTAAACGATGGGCGTATGATTGCGCCTTCTTTTGCCCATAGCGGCACGTTCTTCTGAGTTCAGAGGCGAAAACAATGACCTGGCACTCCTTTAAACACCAATACCTGGTAACCTTCTGGAAACCGATGCCCGCGGTGATCGCGGCCGGGATCCTCTCCACCTATTACTTTGGCATTACCGGCACCTTCTGGGCCGTGACCGGCGAATTCACCCGCTGGGGCGGCCAGCTCCTGCAGCTGATGGGCATACACGCCGAAGAATGGGGTTACTACAAGCTGATTCACCTTGACGGCAGCCCGCTGACCCGTATCGACGGCATGATGATCATCGGCATGTTTGGCGGCTGTTTCGCCGCCGCGCTGTGGGCCAATAACGTCAAGCTTCGCCTGCCCCAGCACCGTATCCGCATCATTCAGGCCGTACTCGGCGGGATTATTGCTGGCTTCGGCGCGAGGCTGGCAATGGGCTGTAACCTCGCGGCGTTCTTTACCGGGATCCCACAGTTTTCTCTGCACGCCTGGTTCTTCGCCCTTGCCACCGCCATCGGCTGCTGGTTTGGCGCACGCTTCACGCTGCTGCCGATGTTCCGCATTCCGGTCAAACTGCAAAAAGTCTCCGCTGCCTCCCCACTCACCCAGCAGCCGGATCGCGCTAAGCGCCGTTTCCGCATGGGAATGCTGGTATTTATCGGCATGCTGGGCTGGGGCGGTTTGACCGCCATAAACCAGCCTAAGCTTGGCCTCGCCATGCTGTTTGGCGTCGGCTTTGGCCTGCTGATCGAACGCGCACAGATCTGCTTCACCTCCGCCTTCCGCGACATGTGGATCACCGGCCGCACCCACATGGCCAAAGCGATTATTCTGGGCATGGCGGTCAGCGCCATTGGCATCTTTAGCTATGTGCAACTGGGCGTAGAAGCCAAAATCATGTGGGCAGGGCCAAACGCCGTCATCGGCGGGCTGTTGTTCGGGTTTGGTATCGTGCTAGCCGGGGGCTGCGAAACGGGCTGGATGTACCGCGCAGTTGAAGGCCAGGTGCATTACTGGTGGGTGGGTCTTGGCAACGTGATTGGCTCTACGCTGCTGGCCTGGTTCTGGGATGACATCTCCCCCTCCCTGGCCACCAGCTGGGACAAAGTCAACCTGCTGAATACCTTTGGGCCGCTGGGTGGGCTGCTGGTGACCTACCTGATGCTGCTCGCCGCTTATCTGCTGATTGTCGGTTGGGAAAAACGCTTCTTTCGCCGTAAAAACCAGGCTATCGGCACCACAACAGGAGAAACAGCATGAGTCAGAACATTGTCCCGGATTACCGGCTGGACATGGTAGGTGAGCCCTGCCCTTACCCGGCTGTTGCCACGCTGGAGGCAATGCCGCAGCTGAAAAAAGGCGAGATCCTGGAAGTGGTCAGCGACTGCCCGCAGTCCATCAATAACATCCCGCTGGACGCCAAAAACCACGGCTACACGGTGCTGGATATTCAGCAGGACGGCCCCACCATTCGCTATCTTATCCAGCGCTAATCATGAAAGGGGCAAAACAGCCCCTTTTATCAACGAACCGGTTTTACCCACGCCCCGGAATCCAGCAGGAAACGTTCTGCGCTGGCAATTTTCTGTACCGCCCTGTCCCCGTGTTTAGCCACCAGCATCGCCAGCAAGCACTCGGCAATGCCCATGGCCGACACGACGGAAGGAAAGAACGACGGGCTGTGCGCGGAGAAATAAAGCGTGCTGGCGGCGTGTTCCGCAAGTGGGGAGAGCGGGGAGTCCGTCAGCGCAACAATTTTGCTCCCGGCCTGCCTGGCCGCGCCCAGCACATCAAGCGACTCACGCGAATACGGCGCAAAACCAATCATCAACACCACATCTTTTGGCGTCAGCTCACGGGTAAAAATTTCGTAATTGCTCGCCTGGCCGTCGATGAGCGACACGTTCTTATTAAACAGGCGATAGATATAAAACAGCGTATAGGCCACCGAATAGCTGGCCCGAAAACCGCACACATACACATGTTCGGCCGCATCCAGGACATCAACCGCCTGTTCCATTGCCTGCGGATTTTCAGCCTCGGTATGGGAAAGATTTCCCGCATGGGCCTCAAACACTTCCTGATAGAGCGACGCCGTGCTGCCCTTATCGACCAGCTTTTCGGCCCTTGCCTGATGGGTTTCATTATTCAGGCCAAACTCCTGGATAACGGCGGCTTTGAACTCTCCCCAGCCGCCATAGCCCAGACGCTGAGCCAGACGCAGCAGCGTGGCGGGCTTGACGCCAATGCGCGCGGCAAACGCCCTCATCGAAAGCGCAATTAAGTCTTTCATATTATGCAGGCTCAACTCTGCGGCCCGCTGCAGCTCGGGAGTTAATGTCTCGTAATGTTCTTCTAGCTTTTGTTGCGGGGTCATAGGCTGACAGGACGCTCCCGTTTAGACCGGAAATCCCTTCCGGGGTCTTGAAGGTATCGACCTGATAGTGCAGTGAAATTACTTTAGGCGTCAAATAAATAAGGGTATCAGCCAGAGATCAGCGTTAAAACGCTGTTTTACTTAACATACTAATGCCGTGAAAACTAAGAGGTGCGTAGATTAACGTGCAGGTAAGACGCGAGTTGAATGAATAAAAGAGTCAAAGATTAAAGGCGGGACAAAAACACAACGCACGGCCAAATGCCAGACTGGAGCAAACAAAGCTTGCTCCAGTCTGAAATCAGTCGACCCATGCACTACACCTGCATGTTCATCATATGAGGAGTCTAATTGTAAGATAGAGAAAGAACGGGAAACATCACGATTCAAGACAGAGATTTAGCGCGAGACTGTTTGGGCTGTTGGTAAGTTCACACAATCTCGCGCTAGTTTTTTGTCCCATCAGTGCCCCATGGATTTTCAAGGTCGCTGCGGCCACTCAGGATTTTCTGCACTGATATCAACTCGGCCAGGCAGTATCCGGTATCGGCAATCAACTACCTTTACGTTGCTCCATAACGTAATCCGCAATCTGCTTTGATAAGTTTTCAGAAAGTCCAGATGTAGTATTATCCCTAATTTTATCAATGGCTTGCTTTTGTCCTTCATCAAGCCTGTCCCACTGAGATTCATCGGGGCCGATAGAGTTTCGGTAATCTTTTAGCTCATTAGCACAATGATTAAACGCCCTGGAAGATATATCCTTTGGCGCTGATTGTGTGCCGATCTGGGAGTCAGCATAGCTGAAAAGACAGCCTGTCAATTTTTCCGCTGATGCTTCCATGTTGCCAGCCTTCACAGTACTGGAGGCCAACAACATAGCTAACAATAAAACCTTCTTCACATCCCTATCCCCACAATTAAAAGTAAGGAAATGTTAGCAGAAGAGGTGCGCAAGGCAATGCAAAATAGCCATTATGCAGCCTTATCCAGCTTGCGTTTCTTCTTCGCGAAATAGTCATCGATAACAGTGCCATATTCTTCTTTCGTGAAGCCTTTCTGCTCTGGGTATTTGGTGTTCTGGAGTAGCTGAAACTCGGTCATGGTCAGCTTCATCGCTTCGTCTTTCGAGATACCGAACGTTAATGTACTCAATGGCGTGAAACTCTCGCGTCATCTGGCCTGATTCGTTACGCTGCAACTTTCGTACTTTGGCTTTGCCGATGATGCCGTGGGTGATTAGCGAGCTGGCTAAAGACCTAAACAAAGGAGGCCATATGAGCTTTGAATTTGGCATTGTCGCGCCAGAAGGAATACTTGAGAAGTACCGCGATTTATTTGAGTCAAAGGATATCTTCTATACGCAGCTACTGCCTGAAGAAAATCCTACACATGTAATTCTCGAAGACAGTAATAACGTCCACTATGATGATGCAATCTGGAAGGCCATGATTAGCAGTTTGGTAGGTCACATTCTTGAGCAAGAAGACATGACCTTCACGAACCAGTCATTTAACAGAATTGAGATTTTCAAGCCATAAAACAAAAAGCCCCGGCATTTCTGCAGGGGCTTGAATATGGTGCAGACCGAGGGATTCGAACCCCAGATCTCCTGATTGAAAGCCAGACGCTCTACCATCTGAGCTAATCATGCAAATAAAAAAGCCACCCTGGAGGATGGCGCATAAAATCATGAGATTTATTGCCAAGTATCACTTAATCTAAGCCTCTTGAATAAATTAACAACCATGTAAACAGGTTACAGATGAGTTGGATAAAAAAAATTATTAATATAATTTATGGGCTTATCGTCATCTTCTTGTCTGTATTCGGGGCTGGATTTACCGGCAATTCCGTCATCAGTTGGATTCACTATTGGTCATTTGATATCGACTACTCAGAGATCGCGACCAACAGCGCAGTGTACGGAATCTGCTGCATTTTTGCTGTCGTGGTTACCCTACCATCCATGTATGCAGCTAAGCATTATGTCTGGCCTGCATTAAGATTTATCGGGCTAAAAGTTCGATATTTTTTCCATGGCTACTAGCAATAAATACAAATAAAAAAGCCATAGTTCACCCCGCCAAAAACCGATGCGGGAACAGACAGGGAGATAATACTGATTGATGCTGCTCTGGAAGTTCTTCGCGATCAGGCGGAACTTACCAGATTAGGAAAACAGCATGAGATTGATGTGGTCTTGAGGGAGTACAAAAAGAAGGAAGTCCACAAATGCACATTTGTGTTTAACCCATCTTTACACGCAAAGAATGGTCGATCAGGTTATCACTATGCAGTCGGTTCAGTTAACCAAAGCTGGGAAGCTGCCATGGGCAAAGCTGGACTGAGATACCGGAAAGCATATCAATCCAGACACACATACGCATGCTGGTCACTTACCGCAGGAGCAAACCCGAATTTCATCGCATCTCAAATGGGACACGCCAATGCCCAGATGGTTTATCAGGTTTACGGTAAATGGATGACTGATAATGACCGTGAACAACTTGCCATTCTGAACCAGAAATTATCGTCATTTGCCCCATCCATGCCCCACGCAAAAGTGATTTGATTAATTTATTCAGTTAAATCAAATAGCTTAATCAACTACACCTGCATGTTCATCACTTCCTGGTAAGCCGCAACCAGCTTGTTACGTACCTGAATCCCCATCGCCAGGGAAACGGAGGATTTCTGCAGATCTACCATGACATCGTTCAGGGCAACGCCTGGCGTGCCAAGCGCAAATTTCTCCGCCTGAGCGCGTGCGCTGTTGGACGTCTCGCTAATCCGCCCTAAAGCGGCCTGCAGCTCTCCAGCAAAGCTCACCGTTGGCGCAGCAGCCGACGCGGCAGGATTGGTCGCCGCCAGCGCGGTCGTCTGAAGTTGTTGCAGTACGCCTTCGATACCCTGAATTGCCATTTTTTCGCCTCACATTGATTAAGCGAGTGAAGATTACCACCCTGTCAATAGGATAAAGGCGTTAAATAGACGTAAAAAATAGAGCTAATTCAGCCATCGAAATTTCGTGAAACGAAAATAATGACACTGCCATCCATATGGAACTTTTGTCGTGTTTGTCGACCCGGGAGTCAGTCTTGTTCACTCATTACTCTAAAAATTCTGTCAACGCTAAGCCGCGAGGTGTGGAATGACCACTGCTGCTCAGGCGCAAACGCCGCAAAACAAGACACTTGAGTGGTTAAATCGCCTTCGCGCTAATCCAAGGATCCCGCTGATTGTGGGCGGCTCCGCCGCCGTGGCCGTGCTGGTGGCCCTGGTACTTTGGGCAAAATCTCCTGATTACCGCGTGCTTTACAGCAACCTCGCCGACCAGGACGGCGGCGCGATTGTTACCCAGCTTCAACAAATGAATATTCCCTACCGTTTCTCAGACAACGGTAGCGCCATCATGGTCCCGGCAGACAACGTCTACGACCTGCGTCTGCGTCTGGCTCAGCAGGGCCTGCCTAAAGGCGGTGCCGTCGGCTTCGAGCTGCTGGATCAGGAAAAGTTTGGTATCAGTCAGTTTAGCGAGCAGGTGAACTACCAGCGTGCGCTGGAAGGCGAACTGGCCCGCACCATTGAAACGCTTGGCCCGGTGAAGAACGCCCGCGTACACCTCGCCATGCCAAAACCTTCCCTGTTTGTGCGTGAACAAAAGTCCCCTTCTGCCTCCGTTACCCTGAGCCTCGAGCCTGGCCGCGCGCTGGATGAAGGGCAAATTAATGCCGTGGTGCATATGGTTTCCAGCGCCGTGGCTGGTTTACCACCGGGTAACGTCACGCTGGTCGATCAGGGTGGCCATCTGCTGACGCAGTCCAACAACGCAGGCCGCGACCTTAACGACGCCCAGCTCAAGTACGCCACCGACGTAGAGAGCCGCTACCAGCGCCGCATTGAATCTATCCTTGGCCCGATTGTGGGCAACGGCAACGTGCATGCCCAGGTCACCGCGCAGATTGATTTTGCCAACAAAGAACAAACCGAAGAGCAGTATCGCCCTAATGGCGATCCGGCTCAGACCGCAGTCCGTTCTCGCCAGCTGAACCAGACCTCTCAGGTCAATGGCCAGTTCCCGGGCGGCGTGCCGGGCGCGCTCTCCAACCAGCCAGCGCCGGCCAACACGGCACCGATTTCGACGCCGCCGCAGAACAACCAGGCGAATCAGCAGGCCAACAACGGCCAGCAGAACCAGACCAGCACCACCAGTCAGAACGGCAGCAGCAACACTTCGCGTGACGAAACCACCAACTATGAAGTGGACCGTACCATTCGTCACACCAAGCTGAACGTGGGGGATATTCAGCGTCTGTCCGTTGCCGTGGTGGTGAACTACCGCACACTGGCCGACGGGAAACCTCTGCCGCTCACTGCCGACCAGATGAAGCAGATTGAAAACCTGACGCGTGAAGCGATGGGCTATTCCGAAACCCGCGGTGACACCCTGAATGTGGTGAACTCGCAGTTTACCGCGACCGAAGACGACGCTGGCAGCAGCCTGCCGTTCTGGAAGTCCCCGGCCTTCTTCGACATGCTGCTCTCTGCGGGTCGCTGGCTGATTGTGCTGATTGTGGCCTGGGTGCTGTGGCGGAAAGCGATTCGTCCGCAGCTCACCCGCCGCGCGGAAATTCTGAAAGCGTCTAACGAAGCGAAAGAGAACCGAAAAGCCGAAGAAGAAGCCGTCGCCGTAACGCTTAGCCGCGATGAGCAACAACAGCAGCGTAAAGCTAACCAGCGCCTGAGCGCCGAAGTCATGAGTCAGCGTATTCGTGATATGTCCGACAACGATCCTCGCGTAGTTGCGCTGGTGATCCGCCAATGGATGAGTACTGAAATATGAGTATTACCGGAACCGAAAAGAGCGCCATCCTGCTGATGACCATTGGTGAAGACCGCGCCGCCGAGGTGTTCAAACACCTCAGCCCGCGTGAAGTGCAGCATTTAAGTGCGGCGATGGCGAACACCCATCAAATCTCAAACAAACTGCTGACCGAAGTGCTTGCCGAGTTTGAACAAGAGGCCGAACAGTTCGCGGCGCTGAGCATCAACGCCAACGACTACCTGCGCACTGTGCTTATCAAAGCGCTGGGCGAAGAGCGTGCCTCCAGCCTGCTGGAAGATATTCTCGAAACCCGCGACACCACCAGCGGCATCGAAACGCTCAACTTTATGGAGCCGCAGAGCGCCGCCGATCTTATTCGCGACGAGCACCCGCAGATCATCGCCACCATTCTGGTTCACCTCAAGCGTGGCCAGGCGGCGGATATTCTGGCGCTGTTCGACGAGCGCCTGCGCAACGACGTCATGCTGCGTATCGCCACCTTTGGCGGCGTCCAGCCGGCCGCGCTGGCAGAACTGACCGAAGTGCTGAACAACCTGCTCGACGGCCAGAACCTCAAGCGCAGCAAAATGGGCGGCGTGAGAACGGCGGCGGAAATCATCAACCTGATGAAAACTCAGCAGGAAGAAGCCGTTATTACCGCCGTGCGCGACTTCGACGGCGAACTGGCGCAGAAAATCATCGACGAGATGTTCCTGTTCGAAAACCTCGTGGCCGTGGACGACCGCAGCATTCAGCGTCTTCTGCAGGAAGTGGAGTCCGAATCTCTGCTTATCGCCCTCAAAGGTGCAGAGCAGGCGCTGCGCGAGAAGTTCCTGCGCAACATGTCCCAGCGTGCTGCGGACATCCTGCGCGACGACCTCGCCAACCGTGGCCCGGTGCGTCTGTCGCAGGTGGAAAACGAACAGAAAGCTATCCTGCTTATCGTGCGTCGCCTGGCGGAGACCGGCGAGATGGTGATCGGCACCAGCGAGGATACCTATGTCTAATACGCTGCCATGGAAACGCTGGACGCCTGAAGATCTCGCCTTCCCTACGCCGGTGTTCGAAGAGATTCTGATGCCGGAAACCACCGCGGAGCAGGAAGAGCCGGAAAACGAGCCGGACCTGCAGCAAACGCTGGCGATGATGCAGGCCCAGGCCCGTGAACAGGGTCACAGCGCAGGCTTTGCCGCCGGGCACGATCAGGGCGTAGAAGAAGGCCGTAAAGCGGGCTTCCAGCAAGGGCTTGAACAGGGCATCAATGAAGCCCGTCAGCAACAGGCACCGGTGCACGCCCGCATGCAGCAGCTGGTGAGCGAATTCCAGTACACGCTGGATGCGCTGGACAGCGTAATTGCCTCCCGCCTGATGCAAATGGCGCTGGAAGCCGCGCGGCAGGTTATTGGCCAGACGCCTGCCGTGGATAACAACGCGCTGATCAAACAGATTCAGGGCCTGCTGATGCAGGAACCGCTGTTCAGCGGTAAGCCACAGCTGCGCGTACACCCGGATGACTTACAGCGAGTTGAAGAGATGCTGGGTGCCACGCTGAGCCTGCACGGCTGGCGTTTGCGCGGCGACCCAAGCCTGCACCAGGGCGGCTGCAAAGTCTCCGCCGATGAAGGCGACCTTGACGCCAGCGTGGCCACTCGTTGGCAAGAGCTGTGCCGCCTGGCCGCGCCGGGAGTGCTCTGATGACCGCGCGCCTGACCCGCTGGCTGACCACGCTCGACAATTTTGAAGCGCGGATGGTCGAACTGCCGTCCGTTCGCCGCTACGGCCGTCTGACCCGCGCCACCGGCCTGGTCCTGGAGGCCACCGGCCTGCAGCTGGCGCTGGGCGCGACCTGCATCATTGAGCAGCACGACCGGGAAGTCGAATGTGAAGTCGTGGGCTTCAACGGCCACAAACTGTTTCTGATGCCGCTGGAAGAAGTCGAAGGCATTCTTCCCGGCGCCCGGGTTTATGCCCGCTCTGCGACATCGGAAGGCCTGCACAGCGGTAAAAAATTGCCGCTTGGCCCGGCCTTGCTGGGCCGCGTACTTGACGGCAGCGGCCGCCCGCTCGACGGGCTGCCTTCGCCGGATTCCGACCTGATGGGCGCGCTGGGTGCAGCCCCGTTTAACCCACTCCAGCGTACCGCGATTGAACATGTTCTTGACGTTGGCGTTCGCCCGATTAATGCCCTGCTGACGGTAGGTCGCGGGCAGCGTATGGGCCTGTTTGCCGGTTCCGGCGTGGGGAAAAGCGTCCTGCTCGGCATGATGGCGCGTTACACCCAGGCTGACGTGATCGTCGTGGGACTGATTGGCGAGCGTGGTCGCGAAGTAAAAGACTTTATCGAGAATATTCTCGGTGCCGAAGGCCGTGCCCGTTCGGTGGTGATTGCCGCCCCGGCGGACGTTTCTCCGCTGCTGCGTATGCAGGGTGCCGCCTACGCGACAAGAATCGCCGAAGACTTCCGCGATCGCGGCCAGCACGTCCTGCTGATTATGGATTCTCTGACGCGTTATGCCATGGCCCAGCGTGAAATCGCCCTCGCCATTGGCGAACCTCCGGCGACCAAAGGCTATCCGCCTTCGGTCTTTGCCAAGCTCCCGGCGCTGGTTGAGCGTGCGGGGAACGGCATTCACGGCGGCGGCTCGATTACCGCGTTTTATACCGTACTCACCGAAGGCGACGATCAGCAGGACCCGATTGCCGACTCCGCGCGAGCCATTCTTGACGGCCACATTGTGCTGTCACGCCGCCTGGCAGAAGCGGGCCACTACCCGGCCATCGACATCGAAGCTTCTATCAGCCGAGCCATGACATCGTTGATTACCGAGCAGCATTACGCCCGGGTACGTCGTTTCAAACAGTTGTTATCCAGCTTCCAGCGCAACCGTGATTTGGTGAGCGTGGGGGCTTACGCCAAAGGCAGCGATCCGATGCTCGATAAGGCCATTGAACTGTGGCCGCATCTTGAAGCCTTCCTGCAACAAGGCATTTTTGAACGCGCAAACTGGGAAGAAGCCAGCCTCGCACTGGAGACGCTTTTCCCCACCGTTTGATGAGAGGTGACCATGAACCAAAACAGCGCACTGGATACTTTGCGTGAACTCGCCGCCCAGGAAGTAGAAAAAGCAGCGATTCGTTTAGGGGAGATGCGCCGGGGTTGCCAGCAGGCGGAAGAGCAACTCAACATGCTGATTAACTATCAGTTTGAGTACAGCAACAGCCTGAATGACAACATGAGCCAGGGGATCGCCAGCACGCGCTGGCAGAACTACCAGCAGTTTATACGCACGCTGGAAAAAGCCATCGAACAGCACCGCCAGCAGCTGATGCAGTGGAGCAATAAAGTTGACCAGGCATTGGGCGCATGGCAGGAAAAACAAAAGCGCCTGCAGGCATGGCAAACCCTGCAGGACAGAAAGGCAGCGGAGCTGTTGCTCGCAGAGAACAGACTCGATCAGAAGCAGATGGACGAATACGCCCAGCGGGCCACATTGAGGAAAGGTGAATGATCACATTGCCAAAAATTCTGTTAAACCCCGGGGCCGACACCGCTGCCGCCGGGGATGCAAAAGGCGCGGACGGCAAAGGCTTCGGTGAAGACTTCCTGACGCTGCTGGGCAAAGCTTTGCCGGGAAACGTCGTTTTGGAAGACGGTAAATCGCTGCCTCTGGGCGCGGCATTAAGCAAAGTTGCCGCAGCCAATGCGGCAAAAGGCGAGACCAAAGACGACCAGGCGGCCCTGACGGAGCTGCTAAACTCGCCGGAACAGCCTGAAGCGCTTTCCGCCCTGCTCGCCTCCATCGGCAAAACAGAAACGGGTGATAAGCCCGAGGCGGCGCTGAAAGACGCAAAAACAGATAAGCCCCTGAGCGACGCTGAGCTGCAAACGCTTAGCGCGCTGTTCGCTATGTTGCCGCAGCCCGTAACCGCTGCGCAGCCCGTGACGCTAGCTAAAACAGCAACCGACACAGCATCGCTGTCCGCCCTGACCTCTGCAGCAGGCAACACCGCAGGCAAAAACACCGCGGACAGCCTGCTGCCTGCTGACGCCAGCGGCAAAAAAGCTACGCCTGCGGGGGCGACGCTTGCAGACAGTAAATCTGTTGCAGCCACCGGCCCGGCAGCGGTCCAGCAGCACGTGGATGACAAAGCGCAACTGGTCGCTAACAACACGCCTGACGGTCGCGACAACGCGGCTCCACAGGCAAATAACACCGCCCCTGTCACCGCGCAGATAACTCCGGCCATCAGCAGCACCACAGTTGCGACCCCAACGACAACGCACATCGCCACCCCAACGGCGCCGATGATCAGCGCCCAGTTGGGCAGCCATGAGTGGCAACAGCAGATTTCTCAGCACGTTACGCTGTTTACCCGTCAGGGCCAGCACAGCGCCGAGCTGAGATTGCACCCGGAAGATCTCGGTCAGGTGCAAATTAGTCTAAAACTAGAAGATAACCAGGCACAGCTGCAGATGATGTCGCCGCACAGTCACGTACGGGCTGCGCTTGAAGCAGCGCTGCCTTCACTGCGCACTGCGCTGGCTGAAAGCGGCATCCAGCTTGGCCAGAGCAACATCAGCAGCGAAAGCTTCGCTCAGCAGCAGTCCGGCCAGCAGCAACAGC
Organism: Cedecea neteri; assembly: GCF_000758325.1. Classification (NCBI taxonomy): domain Bacteria; kingdom Pseudomonadati; phylum Pseudomonadota; class Gammaproteobacteria; order Enterobacterales; family Enterobacteriaceae; genus Cedecea; species Cedecea neteri. The sequence continues at coordinate 3,907,441 of NZ_CP009459.1, forward strand.
AGCAAAGCGCCCGCAGCGGAGAGCGTTTCTCCCTGAGCGGTAACGACGCCGAGCCGCTGCCGGTGGCCGATAGCCTGCAGCGTCTGGCAAGCAGCAACGGCGCGGTGGATATCTTCGCCTGAGCCCCGTTCAAGGGTAAACGCCAGAGCTAGCGACAATAAACGTGTGTTTTCCGGGCTTTGACCGCCCGGAGACACGGGATAATTGCTCTTCAGCAGTACCGATACAGGAATAAAGCGTTCAATGACTGATACCGCTATCACGAAAGGCCGTAAGCGCGCCATCTGGGTGCCGATACTGGTTCTTATCACACTCGCCGCGTGCGCCACCGCAGGCTACAGCTACTGGCGCATGCAGCAAACGCCAGCCACAGCCCAGGCAAAAACGCCTGAGCCGCCGCCTGCGCCAGTGTTCTTCGCTCTGGATACGTTTACCGTCAATCTGGGTGATGCGGATCGCGTGCTGTACATCGGCGTCACGCTGCGTTTGAAAGATGAAGCGACCCGCCAGCGCCTGAGCGAATTCCTGCCGGAAGTCCGCAGCCGTCTGTTGCTGCTGTTCTCTCGCCAGGACGCCAATCAGCTTGCCACCGATGCCGGTAAGCAGAAGCTGGTGGAAGCGATTAAAACTACTCTGGCGCCGCCTCTGGTCGCCGGGCAACCTCAACAGGTAGTCAGCGACGTGCTGTATACCGCCTTTATTTTGCGGTAAGTCCATGGGCGACAGTATTCTTTCTCAGGCCGAAATCGATGCGCTGTTAAACGGCGACAGTGAGAATAACGACGAGCCGAAGGCCAGGGCGCCGGGCGAATCCGATATTCGTCCCTATGACCCGAATACCCAGCGTCGCGTAGTGCGCGAGCGCCTGCAGGCGCTGGAAATTATTAACGAGCGTTTTTCTCGTCAGTTCCGTATGGGGCTGTTTAACCTGCTGCGTCGAAGCCCTGACATCACCGTCGGGGCCATCCGTATCCAGCCTTACCATGAGTTTGCCCGCAACCTGCCGGTGCCAACTAACCTGAACCTGATCCACCTGAAACCGCTGCGCGGCACCGGGCTGTTCGTGTTTTCACCCAGCCTTGTGTTTATTGCGGTAGACAACCTGTTTGGCGGGGATGGCCGCTTCCCAACGAAAGTGGAAGGCCGGGAGTTTACCCACACCGAACAGCGCGTGATCAACCGTATGCTGAAGCTGGCGCTGGAATCCTACAGCGATGCGTGGAAGGCGATTTATCCGCTGGACGTGGAATACGTTCGTTCGGAAATGCAGGTCAAATTTACCAATATCACCACGTCGCCTAACGACATCGTGGTTAACACCCCGTTCCACGTCGAAATTGGCAACCTGACCGGTGAGTTCAACATCTGTCTGCCGTTCAGCATGATTGAACCGCTGCGCGAGCTGCTGGTGAACCCTCCGCTGGAGAACTCCCGTCAGGAAGATCAAAGCTGGCGCGACACCCTGGTGCGCCAGGTGCAGCATTCCGAGCTGGAATTGGTGGCGAATTTCGCCGATATTCCGCTTCGGTTGTCCCAAATCCTAAAACTGAAACCTGGCGATGTGCTGCCCATCGAAAAGCCAGATCGTATTATCGCGCACGTAGACGGCGTACCGGTTCTGACCAGTCAGTACGGTACGATCAACGGCCAGTATGCCCTGCGCGTAGAACATTTGATCAACCCGATATTGAATTCGCTGAATGAGGAACAGCCCAAATGAGTGATATTAATCAACCGTCCGATGACAATGCAGGCTCAGTGGACGATCTGTGGGCTGATGCGTTAAACGAGCAGAAAAGTTCCGGGAAAAGTACCGCGGATAACGTCTTCCGCGCGCTGGAAGGTAATGATATTGCCGGCAATGTGCAGGATATCGACCTGATCATGGACATTCCGGTCAAGCTGACCGTCGAACTGGGCCGTACCCGTATGACCATCAAAGAGCTGCTGCGCCTGACGCAGGGTTCCGTGGTCGCGCTTGACGGACTGGCCGGCGAGCCGCTGGATATTCTGATCAACGGTTACCTGATTGCCCAGGGTGAAGTGGTTGTCGTCGCCGACAAATACGGCGTGCGAATTACCGACATCATCACCCCATCAGAACGTATGCGTCGCCTGAGCCGCTAAATGACAACCCAGGCCACCGTCACTCAGCCCAGCGTCAACGCCAGCTCACCGCTAGTTCAGGTGAGCGGAGCATTGGCCGGCATTGTTATTTTTATTCTGGTGGCCGCCTGGCTGGCAAAGCGCTTTGGTTTTCACGGCGCGGGCGTCGGCGTAAAGAAGTCGCTGAACATTAGCGCCAGCGTGAGCGTAGGCCCGCGCGAGCGCGTGGTGGTGGTTGACGTCGAAGACGCTCGTCTGGTCCTCGGTGTCACCGCCAGCCAAATCACGCACCTGCACACGCTGCCTCCAGCGCCGGTCTCGGAGGCGGTTGAAAAACCCCCTGCGCCCGCCGATTTCCAGAAACTGATGAAGAACCTGCTTAAACGTAACGGGAAAGATTGATGAAACGTTTGCTGACGCTCTCGTTACCGGGCCTATTTTTGCTCCTCCCTGCGGCCGCCTTCGCACAATTACCGGGCCTGATAAGCCAGCCTCTCGCTAACGGCGGGCAAAGCTGGTCCTTGCCGGTGCAGACGCTGGTCTTTATTACCTCCCTGACCTTCCTGCCGGCCATTTTGCTGATGATGACCAGCTTTACGCGCATCATCATCGTTTTTGGCCTGCTCCGTAACGCCCTGGGCACGCCGTCCGCACCGCCTAACCAGGTGCTGGTTGGTCTGGCGTTGTTTTTGACCTTTTTTATTATGTCGCCGGTGTTCGACAAAATTTATACCGACGCCTACCAGCCTTTCAGCGAAGATAAGATCTCGATGGAAGTGGCGATGGATAAAGGCGCTCAGCCGCTGCGCGAGTTTATGCTGCGCCAGACCCGTGAAGCCGATCTGGCCCTGTTTGCACGCCTGGCGAATACGCAACCGCTGCAGGGGCCGGAAGCCGTGCCAATGCGTATCCTGCTGCCTGCCTATGTCACCAGCGAGTTGAAAACTGCGTTCCAGATTGGTTTTACCGTATTTATCCCGTTCCTGATTATCGACCTCGTAATCGCCAGCGTCCTGATGGCGCTCGGGATGATGATGGTTCCCCCCGCGACAATTGCCCTGCCCTTTAAGCTGATGCTTTTCGTGCTGGTCGACGGCTGGCAGCTGTTGGTGGGTTCATTAGCGCAAAGTTTTTACAGCTAGCGGAGAAAGAAAATGACGCCAGAATCGGTCATGATGATGGGCACCGAAGCGATGAAGGTGGCCCTTGCCCTTGCGGCCCCGCTGCTGCTGGTTGCGCTGATAAGCGGCCTGGTCATTAGCCTGCTGCAGGCAGCGACGCAGATCAACGAAATGACGCTGTCGTTTATTCCAAAAATTCTGGCCGTGTTCGTGACTATCGTTATTGCCGGGCCGTGGATGCTTAACCTGCTGCTGGATTACATGCGTTCCCTGCTGACCAATCTGCCGAACACCATTGGATGATCCACGTTGACAGCACCCAGTGGCTTCACTGGTTAAGCCTTTATTTTTGGCCGCTGCTGCGCGTGCTGGCGCTGATCATGACGGCCCCGATCCTGAGCGAGCGCTCGATTCCCAAGCGGGTCAAGCTCGGGCTGGGGTTGATGATCACTTTCATCATCGCGCCTTCTTTACCGGCAACCGGGGTAACAATTTTTTCCGCCGCCGGTTTCTGGCTTGCAATACAACAAATTCTTATCGGTGTGGCGCTGGGCTTTACGATGCAGTTTGCCTTTGCTGCCGTGCGTACCGCCGGGGAAATTGTCGGCCTGCAAATGGGGCTTTCTTTCGCGACCTTCTTCGATCCCGGTAGCCGCCTCAATATGCCGGTGCTGGCCCGTTTTCTTGATATTCTGGCGATGCTGCTGTTCCTGACCTTTAACGGTCATTTATGGCTGATTTCGATGCTGGTCGATACTTTTCATACCCTGCCCATCGGCGGCAATCCGATAAACAGTAACGCATTTATGGCGCTGACCCGGGCAGGCGGCCTGATCTTTCTCAATGGCCTGATGCTGGCGCTGCCGTTAATCACTTTGTTACTGACGCTTAACATCGCGCTGGGTCTGTTAAACCGTATGGCACCCCAGCTATCGGTATTTGTTATCGGTTTTCCGGTTACCCTGTCTATCGGCATGCTCATTTTTATGGTAATGATGCCGCTTATCGCCCCCTTTACCGAACATTTATTCGGCGAGATTTTTGATCTGCTCGCGGATATAGTCAGTGAAATCCCCGCAAATTAATATCCATAATTTTTATAATGCCTCTCTGAGGATATTCCTAAAAAAATATGTTAATAACATCCGCCAAGATATATCTGGCGCGGAATATAAGTTTTTACCTTGCTCACAATACGCAACATTCACTTTACTTTAAGAACATTCCTGGCAAATTATAGGCAACTTTCCGGGATAGTGATTTCGCCTTTTAAATTATTAATAATGGTTACCCATAAATAATTAGAACTGCGGAAAATGCGGCGGACTGGCTTTGCCCTGGGACTGACATTGTCACTCGTGGTCAAACCAGTACAGCTTTCAATCTGCGCTCCTGATTATTACGGGTATAACGCGCTTAGTGAGGGTTTGCTATGTCAACGATTATTATGGACTTATGCAGCTATACCCGGCTGGGGCTTGTCGGCTACTTAGCCAGCCGCGGGGTTAGAAAACGGCATATTGCAGATGTAGAAACGGTAGAACAACTGGCACAGGCATGCCAGTCTCAGGCACCCAGCGTGGTGTTTATAAACGAAGACTGTTTTATTCATGACCCGGAAAGCAGTCAGCGAATTAAGCAGATCATTAATCAACATCCAGGGACGCTATTTTTAGTCTTTATGGCAATTGCTAATATTCACTTTGATGAATATCTTCTGGTCAGAGAAAATCTGCTGATCAGCTCGAAATCCATCAAGCCAGAATCTTTAGACGATATTTTATCGGAATACTTAGCAAAAAATGCACAATGTATTGGACATATTAATTTGCCGACACTTTCTCTTAGTCGCACAGAGTCCAGCATGCTTAAAATGTGGATGTCAGGACAAGGAACGATTCAAATCTCCGACCAAATGAACATCAAGGCAAAAACCGTTTCGTCGCATAAAGGAAATATAAAACGCAAAATCAAGACCCACAACAAGCAGGTGATATATCATGTAGTCCGCCTCACCGACAACGTCACCAACGGTATTTTTGTTAACCTCCGGTAGCTGACTTACGCTCTGCATCCCTACGCCGCTTTGGCCGCAGTATTTAATCTCTGACGCCCGTCAGAGATTAAATACAAGTTAAACGACACCCTTTTCCGTAACAAAACCGCAACCTTTGCCAAAAAAAGCAGATAAATCTCACTAGACTTACGCCTTACCATTATTCATGGAGAGATTTGTTGCTATGGTAGCCGTTATTATTCTTGGTATTTTTATTATCAGCGTCTTCTACGCCCACTCCCGCGGTGTCGAAAAACAGAAGTTTTCCCGCCAGCTTTTTGACCATTCGACCTTTATGGCTCCGGTCAATATGTTCATGACGCGTTTCTCGCGTCTGCCGCCTGAACAGCCGTATTTCCCGACCAGTGACTTCCCGGAACTGCAAAAGCTGACGGACAACTGGGAAGTCATTCGAGAGGAAGCGCTGCGCCTGCAGGGCCACATCAAAGCGGCAGAAAGCCACAACGATGCCGGGTTCAACACATTCTTCAAGCGGGGCTGGAAGCGTTTTTACCTGAAGTGGTACAGCGATGCGCACCCGTCGGCGCATGAGCTTTGCCCAATCACCACCAAGCTGGTTAGCGAAATTCCGTCCGTTAAAGCGGCGATGTTCGCCGAACTCCCGGCAGGATCTTACCTGGGCAAGCACCGTGACCCGTATGCTGGTTCGGTGCGTTATCATCTTGGCCTTGCCACGCCCAACGACGACCGCTGCTTTATTGAGGTCGACCGACAGCGCCACAGCTGGCGCGATGGTGAAGCCGTGATTTTTGACGAAACCTATGTGCACTGGGCAGAAAACAAGAGCGAACAGACCCGAATCATTCTGTTCTGCGATATTGAACGCCCGATGAAATGGCGCTGGGCACAGACTGTTAACCACTGGGTAGGCACCACGCTGATGTCAGCCGCCAGCTCGCCAAATAGCGACAGCGACCGTACCGGCGGGCTGAACCGCATCTTCAAATATGTTCACGCGTTGCGCGACCGCGGGCAACACCTGAAAAAGCGAAACCGTAAGGTGTATTACGCGATGAAATATTCGGTGATTACGCTGATTTTTGCGGCAGTGATTGTGCCAAGCGTGCTGTAAAGATTGCCACTCACCCTCTCCCCATAGGGGAGAGGGGACTATCCAGAGCAAGACTGTTAGATTTCCCCCTCTCCCTTCCAGGGAGAGGGCCGGGGTGAGGGTCAGACCCCAAAAGCCTACTCCTCGCTCTCCACAAAAATCCCGTCCGGGTGGCCTGACTCATTAAAGAACCAGATCCCCAGCGGATAATCCTCCAGCGACACAAGATACATCGTACCTTCGTTAAACGGCTCCACCGCCAGAACGACGCCCGAACGCCGCGGGCCGCCATCGGTCTTCACGGTCACCCGATCATTGATTTTCATGGTTATTTCCTCCAGAGACATTGCCTGCCATTGTAGATCAAAAACCCCTTGAGCGCCCTTACTCCGGGCCACCTGGCGCATTATCTGAAACGGCTATACTTAAGGGTGGTAGTCAGCGAGGGCAAAGTGATGAAGACCGTGAAAATCAGCGGCAGCGCGGCGCATCAGACAACGGAAGTGGATGTTGACGCACTGCTTGCCGCCATCAACGAAATTAGCGAAAGCGATATCCGGCATGCCAGCAGCGAGGAACACCCGCAGCGAGTGAGCGTGGATGGGCGAGACTGGCATAGCTATAAGGAGCTGGCGGATGCTTTTGAGCTGGATATTCGGGATTTTAGCGTGAACGAAATTAACCGCTAAGAAAAACATCCCGGCCGGGGAGCCGGGATGAAAACTTGCCAATGCAAGAAGCACTTGAAATTCGTTACATCAGGAAATCTGATGTGTTGACCACCTTACCTTAAATTTTATTGAATACAAGGATATATTCTTTTCAAGAATGTTTGCCACTGTACCTATTTACGCAATCAATTAGAATCCAATGCCTTGTTAAATCGTTTTTTTTAACCTGACGCCCGCATGACAAAGCCATTTGAGCACTGAAAAAATTGAGATTTATCCTAAATTAGCTGCCTTATTTTCACTCGCCAGTCCAGGATGAATAAAAAATAAACGCGTCTCTGCCTCGCCCACTGCGTAACAGAAATATTACGCCTGCTTGAGCGAGATCCTTCTTCGACAATCGAATAAAACATCAGCATCGCTTATATGATATAGCGGCCGCGCCCGACGAGATAATCAGTCCTGGGTGCAAACCTGGTTGCGTCCGTTCTGCTTCGCCTTGTACAACCGTCGGTCGGCAATGGACTGCAAATGTTCAAAATCATAATCATGGCGCTCATGGGCGCAGCTCACGCCAAACGAAGCGCTGATTTTAAGGCTCTGCCCGGCCTGCAAAAGCAGCTCTTTGGTATTGATACGGTGCCGGATCCGCTCGGCAACGGCTGCCGCCTCTGGAAGCTTCGTGCCCGGCAGCAGCACGCAGAACTCTTCCCCGCCCACGCGCCCGGCAACATCCTCTTCCCGAAGGGAGGAAGCCAGCAGCGCAGCAGCATGAGACAACACCTTGTCGCCGGCGTGATGCCCGTAGCGATCGTTAATGCCTTTGAAGAAATCGAGGTCCATCTGGATCACAGAGAACGGTTTATCCTCGCGCTGGCAGTCCAGCGCCATGCCGTGGGCGATATCGAAGAAGGCTCCGCGATTGTAGAGCCGGGTCAGGGTATCGTAATTTGCGCGCCAGCTTAACGTTTGCTGCAGCGTCAACATATTGCTCACCAGCCGCCGAATCACCCGCCAGGAGATGAACAACATCAGCGTAAAGAGTAGCCAGAGCAGCGTCAGCACAATGCTGATTCGACCAAATTCCCCCTGCACGCCCTCGCCGAGGGTATGCACTTTGATCAGCACGCCGTCAAAGTTCATCAGCTTCGCCCACGTCACGAAACGGCTGTCCATCCGCAGCTCGCCTTCTTCTCCGCTTTCCATGGATCGGGCAATCTCAGCCTGCTGTTTGGCATTAAACATAGGCCCCAGCGGCGCGCCGTCCGCTGCGGTGGCAATAAGCGAGAAATGCCTGTCAAACAGCATCACTGTGCCTTCATAGCGATCGTGCGACAGCTCCTGAAGGAATGCATGCATCCCGCTGACAGGAAAATCCATCGCCAGCACGCCGTACCAACGCTGATTAAGATCCAGCGGAACAGAGGCGGTAATAATCTGCCCATTTGGGCTGCCTGGGTTATAGGTATGCGTCCACTGCAGACCACGGCCTGGGTTGTTTTGCGGCGACTGGGCGCCAAAATAAGGCTGAGCAATGAGCCGATAATAGAGCGACACAAGGCCCGGATCGTTTTCCGGCGGCGTACTTGAGAGGAAGAAGCCCGCTCGCGAAGCGTAGAACACGCGCCTTTGCAAGTCTCGTTTGTCGTCGGCAAGCTGCATGATGTAGCTGAATTCCAGTGCCGCCTCCAGCTCAGGATAAAGCCAGCGCTCATCCCGCTCGAGCACGTGGCTGTGGCTGACAAACTCGTCGGAAACGCCGTTAATCGGCATCCCGCGATTAATATCCAGCTTTATTTGCCAGTAAGGCTGCGTTCGCTGGACGGCGAAATCCGCCACCGTCTGACGTGAAATATCGGTGGAAATAGGAGACTGCAGCGCATAGTGCATGGTGTTGCGATAAAACAGCAGGTTATCAATGCTGTGCTGCAGCTGCCGGTCCAGCGCGGTGGCAATATTATCGAGACTATTACGCTGGTTAGAGATATAGGCGGATTCCAGCACCGCCACCTCACGCCAGGTCAGCAGCGTTGAGCAAAGAAACACGACGATAAAACAGAGGTTTACCACCCGCTGCGGTCTTTTATAGCGGCTTATAAACCGCTCAAATGTATTACCGATCAAGGGGGATACTCCCTGGCCGCGGTTATCAGTTCCTTCCAAAAACCCCGGAAGAATGAAGTCTTTGCAGATTTTGCCACCTCGACAGCGCTTTGTCGAAGCTGGCCCACGCCGTGGGCGTAAAAAAACCCGGCAAAGCCGGGTTCCGTTAAAAAACCAGACACATCACGCCTGCTGATGCTCTCTGGTTTCCGCTGGCGCAAGGTCATCCTCACGAAACGCCTCGCGCTTTACGCCGTACCCGTCGTACCAACGGCACTCCACCATGCCACTGGAATAACCCGTGACAATCATGCGCGGACCACCGTTTTTACGCCGGACTTCATCGCTGACCACATAAACCATAGCCGCCTCCGGCATTAGGGGTGAAAACCTCTAAAGGTATAGCCAATGGTCAGCGTTTTTTCCTGGCTAAAGCGTTATTTTTTATCTCGAACTTAGTGTGAAGTGCCGCCGCGAAGGTGATTTATGCCGTTCACCACCAGCAGCACAATCCCGCCCGCAATAAAGCCGAGCACCAGGTTGGCAAGCGTCGGGCCGGCAAACTCAACCACGCCGCCAAACTGCCCCATCCATTGCTCAATACCGTGATGCAGCACCGGCACGCCGTGCACCAGGATACCGCCGCCGACGAGGAACATCGCCAGCGTCCCGACAAACGTGAGGATCTTCATTAGCCAGGGAGCAAGAATAAGCAGCCCTTTCCCCACGGCCTGTGCCAGCGCCGCACGCTTATCCGCCAGCCAGTATCCGAGATCGTCAATTTTCACGATCATCCCGACCAGGCCGTACACGCCGATAGTCACCAGAATGGCGATACCCGCCAGGATGAGTACCTGATTCAGCAGCGGCGCTTCCGCCACAATACCAAGCGTGATGGCGACGATTTCCGCCGAAAGAATAAAGTCCGTGCGCACCGCCCCTTTCACCTTATCTTTTTCAAAGGCCATCGGGTCCTGGGCGGCAACGACTTCCAGCCTCGCCTGCTTTTCCTCCGCGCTTTCTTTGTGCTTTCTCGCCTGCAGGCTGTGCAGCACCTTTTCCACACCTTCAAAACAGAGAAACGCCCCGCCCACCATCAAAAGCGGCGTAATTGCCCAGGGCGCAAAGGCGCTGATCACCAGCGCCAGCGGCACCAGGATAAGCTTATTGAGAAACGAGCCCTTTGCCACGCTCCAGACCACGGGCAGTTCCCGATTCGCGCGCAGGCCAGAAACCTGCTGAGCATTCAGCGAGAGGTCATCGCCCAGGACGCCCGCCGTTTTTTTTGCCGCGAGTTTGCCCATAACGGAAATGTCGTCCAGCAGCGTGGCGATGTCGTCGAGCAAAGTGAGTAAGCTACTTCCAGCCAAAATATCTGTCCTTATTGATGTCGATACCCAAGAGTATGAAGCAAAAAGCGCGCCGCGAAAAATCGCCGCGCTTGTCAATAAAAATTAACATTACATCAACAAGTATAAAGCTCGCTATCCGCCCGCTTTTGGCGTTAACTGTCGGCCTGAAACTGGTGTCTGGTGAGGGATTATGCGAGCTCGTTCTGGTCAATTAGTGCCGCTGATAGCGGCGCTGTTTGCGTTGTACATCATCTGGGGTTCAACCTATTTGGCGCTGGCAATCGGGGTAAAAACCTGGCCGCCGTTTATCCTCGCCGGAACGCGATTTATGCTTGCTGGTTCGCTGCTGATGGGCATTCTGCTGCTTCGCGGCCATAAGCTGCCCAAACTACGCCCGACGCTTAACGCCGCCCTGATCGGCGTGCTTCTGCTGGCCGTCGGCAACGGCTGCGTCACGGTGGCCGAGCACCAGCACGTCCCTTCCGGCATTGCCGCCGTCATGGTCGCCACAGTGCCGCTGTTTACCCTCTGCTTCAGCCGCCTGTTTGGCATTAAAACGCGCAAGCTGGAGTGGCTCGGCATTGCCATTGGTCTTGCTGGTATTGTGCTGCTGAACAGCGGCGGTAATCTCAGTGGCAATCCCTTCGGCGCTGTTTTAATTCTGATTGGCTCCCTGAGCTGGGCGTTTGGGTCGGTTTACGGGTCGCGCATTGAACTGCCCGAAGGCATGATGGCCGGGGCGGTGGAAATGCTGGCGGCCGGGATTGTGGCGCTCAGCCTCGCGGCGCTCACCGGCGAACGGCTGACAACGATGCCGGACACCTCCGGCTGGCTGGCGCTGGGCTATCTCGCGCTGTTTGGCTCGATGATCTCCATCAGCGCCTATATGTACCTGATTCGAAACGTCTCCCCGGCGGTGGCTACCAGCTATGCCTACGTTAACCCGGTGGTGGCCGTGCTGCTGGGCACCACCTTTGCGGGAGAAAACCTGTCGGCGATTGAATGGCTGGCGCTGGGGATCATTATTTTTGCCGTGGTGCTGGTCACGCTGGGGAAATACCTGTTCCCGGCCAAACCGGTGGTTGAGGCATGTGAAGTAGAAAAATAGCTATTCAGCGGCCAGCCCTTGCTGGCCGCTATCGTTTCGCTGATGAATCCCGGTCACGTTAATTTCCGCGCTATGCCCGCCGCTGCAAATCCACTCTTCCAAACGTTCACATACCGCCCGGCCGCTCATTTTCTCACGGCCACGCAGAGCGCATTCCCAGACAATTAAAACCCGCCAGCCCTGCGCCAGTAAAAGCGCCGTGTCTCGCTTATCCCGCACAACGTTGCGCCCTATCTTTTCCAGCCAGAACTCGGTGCGCGTGGCCGGGACTTTAAACAGATGGCAGTCGTGATGATGCCAGAAACAGCCGTGGGTAAAGATAACGCAGCGGTATTCATCCACCACAAAATCAGGTTTGCCGGGCAGCGCGGCATCCTGCACGCGAAAGCTAAACCCGCACTCGGCCAGCAGCCCGGCAAGACGTTTTTCAATGGCGGTGTCACGCGTGGCAATCGCCCGCATGTTTTTACTGCGTATCGCTTTGCTGTGTACATCCGCCATTTTTTTCTCCGCTTAGCGCTTTTTCACCGCCTGCTTGATCACCGGCTCCAGCAGCTTAGCCACTGCGGCAAACGCGGGAACGACGACGGAGTTGCCAAACTGCCGATAAGCCTGAGTGTCAGACACCGGGATGCGGAACGCTTTTCCTTTCGGCGCTTCAAACCCCATCAGCCTGGCGCACTCGCGCGGCGTCAGGCGACGCGGCCTGTTCACCTGATTATCAGGATGGTTAAAATCAGCCTCGCCCAGCGCCATGTCCCAGCCGCGATCGACCAGAATCTCCGCGCCATCTTTGAAATAACGAGCCGACAGCGTTCTTGCTACGCTGGCCGGGTTCTTCGGGTCAACCAGGCCGTAACCAAAGCCGTTGCCCTTGGCCTGATGCTTTTTCGCGTAGTTATAGAGGTATTTCCACAGCGTCGGGGTCAGCACATATTTCGCGTCAACCTCATCGTCCAGCAGCTCACCAAAGGTCGGGCGGCGGGCCGGATAGAAATCGCTCAGTTTCGCCAGCGTCACCGCCGTATCCAGTTTCAAATCGCGGCGCGTGCCGACCAGCACAATGCGCTCCCGGTGCTGCGGCAGGAAGTTTTTACCGTCGACAATTTTCGGATCGTCACGCCCGGAAACAGCAGCATCGGCCACGTCGTAACCCAGCTCGTCCAGCGTCTGCATGATAATGCGGAACGTATTGCCTTTATCGTGGCTCTTCAGGTTCTTAACGTTCTCCAGCACAAAAACAGGAGGGCGTTTGGCGGCAATGATCCGCGCCACATCGAAGAACAACGTGCCCTGCGTTTCGCAGGCAAAACCGTGCGCGCGCCCAAGGGCGTTTTTCTTCGACACGCCCGCCAGCGAAAACGGCTGGCAGGGGAAACCGGCCAACAGCACATCATGGTCGGGCAAGGTGGCCTGGATGTGGGCCGTCGCCTGCTCGTCCGTGACGTCGCCCCGGTTGCTGAGCGTCACGTCTCGGATATCTTCATTGAACTGGTGCTCTGCCGGGTCACAGTACCAGTTTGCTTTGTAGGTCCTCACCGCGTATTTGTTCCATTCGCTGGTAAACACGCACTGGCCGCCGATGGCCTCAAAGCCGCTGCGGATCCCACCTATGCCGGCAAACAGGTCGATAAAACGAAAAGCATAGCGCCCGTGATGCGCCGGTGGTGACGGCAGCATACTTTGCAGCATCTGCACTTCCACTTCGGTTAAACCGCGTGGCGCGGACTTGCCGTTATACCAGCGGTTCAGCGACTCACGCGTCCAGTCGCCTCCGACCTGACGCAGGCGGAGCGCAACGGTTTTTTGATCGTAGATTTCAAGTAAACGGCTGACCAGCGCATTGTCTTCTTCTTGCTGAGTTTGTTTGTGGCGCTGCGCCTGAAGGGAGAGGTGTTCTGCTATCGCGTCAAGATCGTTCATCGTGAACCAAAAATGGGAAAAGGGAGTGAAACTGTATCACTGATTTGACCCAGAAAGAATGAAAACAGCCCGCACAAATGCGGGCCGGAAGGATTAAGCCTGTGATTTAAAACGCTGCAGGACCTGCTCGTCCACCTGCAGGTAGTCACCTTTCAGCTCGGCACACAGTTTGGCCATATAGCCGACGAGGAAATCCGCATTGTGCCGCGCCAGCGCGCGCCCGGCTTCGGTTTGCATTGATTCAGGCAGGCGCAGAAGCTTTTTCTGGAAATGGTCCACCGAATACTGCGTATCGTCCAGCTCCCGACGATCCGCCAGCGGATCGTCGCTGTCAAACAGCGAACGCCCTAACGCGCCGGAGACATAAAACACCCGCGCCAGACCTATCGCCCCCAGAGACTCCAGCCTGTCCGCATCCTGCACCACTTTCGCCTCCAGCGTCTGCGGTGCGATAGCGGCGCTGAAACTGTGGGCCCGCACCGCATGGGCTACCGCGTCATACAGCTCGCGGGGGAAATCCGGGAAGTGCGTTTCCAGAATACGCAGCGTCTCCTGCGCGGCCTGCGTTGAGGCCAGATGGCGCTCCGGGTGGTTCTTGGGCAGGTTAACGATGTCATGGAAATAGCAGGCGGTCAGCACCACCAGCCTGTCCGCCTCCGTCCCTTCCATAATATGCTGGGCGGTTTTCCATACGCGCCGAAAATGCGCCACGTCATGGGCTTTGTCATCCTGCGCCCAGTTCTCAATCAAATACTGCTCAAACTGCTGCTGCCAGCGGGCAATCGGCATACACGTACTCCTCTTCTCGTGAAAAGCGCCAGTCTGAGTATAACCAGATTTATGACAGGATTATGACCTCTTCGCGGAGCACATCCACCACGGCCTGCGCCGTCGCCGCAGCCAGCAGCTTCTCGCGGAAGGATTCATGCATCAGTCGTCGGGCTAAAACTGAGAATATCCGCATATGCTGTGCCTGCTCCTGTTCGCTGAGCGTGAGCATAATCACCAACTGCACGGAAACGCTATCTCCCCAGTCCAGCGGATCTGCCAGGCGCAGTACGGAAATACTGCTGCGGGAAATCGCAACAGATTTGCAGTGCGGAATGGCGATGGAAAAGCCCAGCGCGGTGGTAAAGACCACTTCACGCTGCCAGATAGCCTGTTCGGCAAGCGTCGCGGAGTGCGCTCGCCGCTGAACGGCAAGGTTATCCGTCAGCCGCTTAATCACCTCATGCTTATCACCCAGTTTTTCATCCAGAAATACCAGGGCCGGGCTAAACATGCCTTCTTCTTCGCCCGCAGCCACAGTAATCCGCTTTTCGCACTCAAGCTCATACCAGCGCTGCGCTATACCATCGGGAGCCGCCAGTACAAACCCGTGCCCGGCCCCCAGCAAATACTTCCCCTCTCCGGCGGCAAAAAGCGGCTGCGTTGAGGACAGGCATAATAGCGGTGTCGCAAACGCCCGGGCGAGTATTGCGGTATGGGACGTTTCGCCGCCTGTCGGCATCACAATCCCCCGCAGAAATGGCCCCTGCAGCATGAGTAACTGGCCCGGCGTCAGCACGCCATCGCCAATTATCAGCGCGTTATCAATCAGCTGCGGCAGCCCCAGCCGCGGGTCACCGGTCAGTTCAGCCGCAATCCGCAGGCCCAGGTCAAAAACATCCAGCTCCCGCTGACGCAGATATTCACTGTCGCTTTGCCGGAAAGGCTCTCGCAGTACGTCCACCGCTTTCGCCAGCGCGGCGAGCGTATTGCGTGCGTAATGCTCTTCCAGCAGACACTCTTCAATGGTTTCATCCTCCAGAAGCTGGCTTTGCGCATCCAGGATCTGTGCAACTTCACCCGCATGCTGGCTAATATCTTCCCGTAAACGCTGCCGCGCAGCCTGCAGGGCGACGATCAACCGCTGTTGCTGCAGGGGAAAAGGTTCCTCCTCGTGCTGATGCGCCAGCGCGTGGAGATCGATCTGCTCAACAAAAACGGCCTTTGCCAGCGCCGCCCCCGGGCTAACGCTCTTCCCTTGCCAGACAGGAGATAGACTTCGGGAAAGGAACACCGGCAGCGGTTGCTCTTCTTCAACGGCGGCTAGCGGCGTGTCACTTTGCGCAAATTCATGCTCAATAAAATGGCCGAGCGCCTGCCGGGCCGCCTGCTCGTCTGGCCCCTCTATCAGCAACCGGCACTCATCGCCTCCGGCAACATCTGCCCCCACCAGCGCCAGTACGCTCTTTGCATCTCCCTGACGTGATTTGGTCTGGTTCACTAGCGTCACCGAAGAAATAAAACGTGAAGCCTGCCGCTCAAGCGCGCTGGCCGGTCTGGCGTGAAGCCCGTTCATCAGCGGGCAACGAAATAACAATGTCTGCATAGGGATAGCGCCTTATTCAAATGAACGGATTAGCCAGGACACCGGCGTGCCTGCTGCGATGGAGTCCGTTGGCTTGCCCGGTATTTCCGCCAGCGTGACCTGCTCCAGCGTGCCGTTTGTTGTCGGAGGAACGTTTTCGAGCGGCGTCAGGCCTGGGTTCCAGCCCCTGAGCACCAGCGCCTCTTCGTTTTGCGCTTTTTTCAGGGTGCTGAAATGCAGGGGGCTTTCCCAGCTCAAGACGCTGAAGTGCGGCGGGAAGGATTTGCCATGCGGATTGGTGCGAAAACGCGACCAGCCAGAATCCAGGTAACCCGATGCCGGGGTACGCCACTGTTCGACGGCCTGCCAGAACGCAGGGCTTTGTCCGTCGTTCATTGGCATGACGGCAAAATGAAACGCGTGGCGGCCGGGAATTTGCGAGTCAGGAGAAGGCAGCACCATGCCCGATGCCCGTCCAGGCCGCCATTTCAGCGCGGGCTGTCCAAGCCAGCCCACGCTGCGGAACAAGGTAATCGCCAGCGTATCCGGCTGCCCCTCGGGGATTTCGTACTCCCTCAGCCCGGCGGTCACCACGCCCAGGCCGCGCCGTGCCTGGTGCATCATCACCAGGCTCTGCATCGGCCACAGCGAGGCGGGCGCTTCCGTCCAGTTTTCCTGCTGCCAGATCTCAAGCGCACGAGGGACATTTTCACGCTCGATCAGGCCAAAAGGCTGATCGGCAAAATGGGTCGCCTGATGTACGCCGGTGGGCAGTTCAATCTGTAAACGGTGGTCACGCAGCGTGTTGTTAACTTCAACGGCGACATCCAGCCAGGCACTTTCATGCGGCAGGGAGATGGTCATCACCACGTCCAGACGGGCATCAAGCCGCCTGGCCTGGCGTGCATCGGCATCAGCCGGGGCAGGAATATGCAGCCTTAGCTGCATGGTGTCTTTGAGCACGCCGCGCGTCAACATGGCCTGCTGCAGGCAGCCTTCGCCGTCAATCTTCCAGTCAGCCGCCGGGGGCGAATAGTTATAATTGTCCCCCGCGTCTTCGCCGTCGACCAGCCGCAGGATGTGCGGGTAGACTTCGCCAGTGCGTTTATCGATCAGCGTAAGCTCTCCGGCTTTATGCTCCAGCCGCAGCCAGGCGTTTTCCAGACAGTCGCCCTCCCTCGCAGGGATCTCAAACCCAGCGGCTTCGCCTTCCTGCAGGTAAAAGGTCTTGTAGCCACAGGCGGGCAGCGCCCTCGCCTCCAGCAAAATATGGCATTTACGATACCAGGTGGTTGTGGTGCTGTTGGACAGCTCCTGCACCACCAGCGACATGTCCTGCGGCTCTTCGTGCAGCAGCTGCCAGCGGCACGGATTACCTTCGCCATCCACGATGCGGAAGTCCTCTTTCGGCGTGTACAGCGTGAGGCTCACCTGCGTATCGCGCCGCGCAGGTAGCGGATTAAAGACCACGATTTTTTTCCCCTGCTGGCTCGCGGTAATTCCTTCCGCAAGCATTTTCATGTTCAGCTCAAACAGCTGCCCGGCGCTCTCTTTACCGGACTGCAAACGCCCCTTCACCATCTGGTTGACCCGGTCTGAATTGCAGCCGCCAATGCTGTCATGAGCGTGAGATTTCATCGCCTCCCGCCAAATGTGCTCCACCGCCTGTTGCGGGTAAGGCAACCCCAGCCGCCAGTTGAGCGCCAGTAAAGGCTCCAGCGTCTGGCTGACAAACTGTTCCAGCGAGGCATTAAGCTGCTTGATATCCATTCGGGTAGAGAAAATGCCGCGATGAATACGCATGTATTTGGGGCTGAGCAACTCGCCGCGCAAAACAGGCAGCTTGTGCTCGTCGTTCCGCAGAGCGGTGAAGAAATCGCTGAAGCTGCTACGCCTGAAGTCATATTCACTCTGGCTGGCATTCAGTTTTTCCAGCGCGTCAGGTACCGCATATTCGAACGGCGACTGATCGTTTCCGTTGGGGAGCAAAAGGTGATCCGTGGCGGAAAAACGCGCCTGTTTTTCCAGAATCGGCGGTAATTTTTCAGCCAGCTCCTGCGGGGTGACAGGCAGCCACTTCGCACAGCCATAGCCCCAGGGGAGCACGGCGGTGAGCACCTGCTGTCCGCCCTGCGCCAGCCAGTTAAATTCACTGGTCGGCACATCATGCTCGCTCCACCCGCGCCAGAGTACCGCACTGTCGATAGCGAACTCGCTAAGAAACATCGGCAGCTGCGCGCTTTGCCCGAAAGAGTCAGGCACATAGCCCACCGGCATATAGCTGCCCCAGGCTTTACAATCCGCCAGCCCAAGCAGCAAATTGCGCGTAATTGACTCCGCGCCCACGACCAAAAAGTCGCTTTGCGTGTACCACGGGCCAATCAGTACCCGCCCGTCGGTAATTAATTTTTGCAGGCGTGCCCGGTGCTCTGGCGCCACCTGCAAAAAATCTTCCAGCATCACCGTTTGGCCATCTAAAATAAACGGCCCCAGCGCTTCGTTTTGTTCCAGCCGGGTAATTAAGTCCAGCATGAAATAATAGAGCAAGACTTTTGAGTCGTTCTCAGTGAAATACCACTCTCTGTCCCAGTGTGTGTGCTGAATTAAATGCACAGTCTTCATAACATCACCTTATTGACGGCTGAGGAGAAATATTTAAGGCGTGACTATCCCCGGCATGAAATACCGTGAAAGCACAACCCATACAGCCTGAAATAAATTAACCGGGCGGCTAGCGCCCTACTTTAAATTTAGGCACGGCTGCCGAAGGTTTATTTTCAACGACAGTTTCACCCCGAAACACTAATAACGATCCCACGGCAATAATCCCCGCACCGACAGCAATAGACAGCACGTAAATGGGCCATTTATCTACCGCCAGCCAGCCGTAAAAACCCGAAATCGGTGCATGGTTTACCGCCCCCAGCCCGACGGCGAGCGCGGCCCCGGTGGCCGAGCCAACCACGTTGATGACGATAATTTTGGGGTTTGCCAGCGCAAAGGGAATGGCCCCTTCGGAGACGCCAATCAGGCCCATCAGCGTCGAGGCTTTACCCGCCTCACGCAGCGAAACCGGGAAGCGTTTGGCCCAGATGAGCGTTGCGACGCCGAGGCCAATCGGCGGAACGATAATCGCCACCTGTGCGGCGGTGTTGGGGTCGTAAATCCCGGAAGCTAGCAGTGCCATCGCGGTGGTCACCGCCGCCTTGTTCACCGGACCGCCCAGATCAAAGCCCACCATCCCGCCCACGACGGCCGCCAGAATGATTTTGTTAGTCCCGGACATCGCCAGCAGCCAGGTTTCCATTCCATGATTCAGCGCCGCCAGCGGGCCGCCGATAATAAACGCCATCACCATGCAGGTCAGCAGCGTGCCGCCCACGGGCAGGATAAAAATAGGGCCAGCCGAGGCCAGTGCAGCGGGCAGTTTGATCCAGGTTGCCAGCGCCCGCACGATGTAGCCCGCGACAAAACCGGCGGCGAGCGCCCCAAGAAAGCCGGTTCCCAGGCTGCTGGCCAGCAGCCCGCCCACCATTCCCGGCGCCAGACCTGGCTTATTGGCGATAGCAAAGCTGATGTACCCGGCGACCACCGGCAGCATCAGCGACAGCGCCAGGCCGCCAAACCCGTCAAATTTATGTAACATCTGCACAATGATGCTCGCCGCCTGGGCGTGGCTGGCATCCCAGATATTATCGATGCCGTAGAGCGAAGCGCCGATGCGTGCAATGCCCATGATCACCGCCCCGGCAATGACAAACGGCAGCATCCATGACACCCCGGTCATAATGGCATTTTTGACCTCTTTACCGGTCGACATCCCCGCCTCTGCCCTGAATTTAGCCATTTGCTATCTCCGCCTCTATCGCCTCAAATACGGCCTCGCTAAACTTGATAGGATCGGCCACGCTGCACTCCAGTTTCATCATGCCGTCAAAACGTTCTTTGCCGGTAATCACCACATCCGCCGCGAGAATCGCTGCGTCTGCCCGGGCAAGATCGTCGGCGGTAATTTCGTTTTCAACGCCCATGCTGCCCTGCGTTTCGACTTTCACTTCATGCCCACGCTGCTGGCCCACCAGGGCCAGGGCTTCCGCAGCCATGTAGGTATGGGCGACGCCCGTAGGGCAAGCTGCAACACAAACGATATACATAACAACTCCTTATCTGGCTGAATAATGGCAATAAAAAAGCACAATGGCTGAAAAGCGCATTGTGCTTTGGGAACGAACAGTGGCCAGCATCGCGGCGTCTCCGGCATCACCACCGGCGTGAAGACACATCATCAGCTGATGCAGGCTGGAAATACGGCATAAGAACGAGAGTTCATAGCGTTTGCGAACAGCCAGACGATGCGGGCGTGCTACGCTATGCCCTCTTTTTAATGACGGAGAATGTGAGTAGCGAAGTGAATGATATAGAGCTCCAGCGCTGCACCAGAGCCGGGACCAATTTACGGCACAGACGTTATCCAGCGAATCAGAATAAACAGAGTCGTCTTTTTCCAGTTCACTCATGCTATTAAACCAGCAGCTATTATTCAGCCAAACGCGCGCCTTGTTGCCGAGCATCAGCAACATAAAGCGAAAAAGCGTTATGATCCGAACAATATAAACGCACATAGTTTCCCCCATAAACCTTCCCGCAGTGTAGACAGTTCGAAAAATAACAAACGTGACTTTACGCACAGTTATATAAATACAATAAACCCTCTTTTTTATGAGGAATAAATAGTATTGAAATACACAAAAAAATTAAATGATGTCAGGGAAGAGAATGAAATAAACAGGCTGAGACCAGCGAAGAGTTTTAAGGCGGGAAGGAATACATCCTGAGCCACACAAAGGCAGGTGGCTCATCGGGCAATCTGGATTCAACGCAGCCGGTTTTCTCTGGCACGAACGGGATAAGCACGCGGCCTCGTGTACCACGCTATCCAGCCCAGTACTGCCGCCACGGACCCGAGCACCAGCAACCCCATCAGCGCCCCGAGGAGTTTACCGCTGAAGGTGCCTAAATCGCCGCTGGTTACCCCGCTAACGACCCAAAAGTAACGCACCATCGCCCAAACGATGTACAAACAAAAAGCATAAAACAGCCACAGCGCAATTTTTCCGCCGGGGCTGCGAGTTGGTTTCGCATCCATAACGTTCGACCTAACTTTTCAACTGGAACAAAAACGGGTGTCGACGGCATTTCCACTGCCGCCTGAATGTGATTTTTATCACACTAACGCATTAGACGAACCGCTATAAGCGTTAAATTTTGTTTCAAATCAAAGCCTGTGGGGCATAAATCGGCTTTGCCAGTGGGGTTTGATTTAGCTTAAGGAAAATTCTTAATCGCGGTGAGGCCTCTGGAGAGATATCCGCACTCATGCGGGCTGGCGAATATTCCGTTCA
The DNA here is from genome assembly GCF_000758325.1 of Cedecea neteri. NCBI lineage: Bacteria > Pseudomonadati > Pseudomonadota > Gammaproteobacteria > Enterobacterales > Enterobacteriaceae > Cedecea > Cedecea neteri. The sequence goes on from NZ_CP009459.1 coordinate 3,928,708, forward strand.
CTTCTAGTCTTGTTTCATATACAGCCACTTTACCGGTGAACGACTCGGGGGAGTCACCGTCACTCCCCCGAGCCCCCGGACTCCCGGCCAAATAAATCGACCGCTGAAGCGGCAGACCTCCGTTTTATCTCCCAGTCCTGGGTCGGCTGAGATGCGTTCCCGACGCTCTCAGCCTCCGGCCGTTCCCGACGGCCGGACCCTGGCCAGTCGGAGAGAAAACGGAGGCGATTTAAGCCGGAACCGAGCCCCGCTTTACGACTAACGTGTCCCTCAATCACAATGTCGCTTCAGGTTTTATTACCCTCACCCTAACCCTCTCCCAGAGGGAGAGGGAATAGATTGCGTACTGTTATGCCTGTTGTTTTCCCCCTCGCCCCTTTGGGGAGAGGGTCGGGGTGAGGGGAAAGAAGTGTTTCCGGTTCTTTTTCAAAGACCCCGAATGTTTGGGTGATAGCCGGTGGGTTCACCGCTTCAGCGGCGATGAGCTCGCCGGGCGCCGGGGGTTGTCAGGGGACATGGCGCAATGCCCCCTGACACGTTCACTGGAATGGTGTCAGCATATGACAAAGAACTAAAAGTGAATGGAATTTCATTGTGCTAACATGACAAAACGCTCCCCCCCGAAATCACCCTAAAAAATACTCTTTATTCCTTTCCCTCAATATTCCCTCACTGAAATATAAACGAACACATTTAATTTACACTGGCGGGTTGACAATAGTATTGCCCATGGGTAGATTTCACGGGCCGAAGTTGCGGCCTTTCCTAACCTGACATAAGAGACTAATGGATACTGAATTTAGTAGCTGCCCGAACATGGCCTTAATGGCGGTTCGGGAAAGTAAACATGAAATCGATTGTGATCACTTCTTCGTTTTGGTGTGTCTCGCCGGAGCCTGATGCTCTCGTGTTGTCCCACCTCGACCAGGGTTTTCACGGTCCCGAGGTGTGTTATGAACTTCAAATCTACCCTTTTTCCTGGTGTCAAAACAGTGACATCAACGCTGCGTGTCCGGCCGCCCCGCGATCGGGTGTTGTCCGCACGTAAAAAACAGTCAAACTCAATTTTCTCTTCGAAAATCAGTGAGTTGAATCAACGCATCACCAACTGGCGTGTCAGTCCTGTCACCGGCCAGCTGGAGCGTCGTTGCAGCTTCTCTGATGGCGAAGACCCACAAAGTCGACCCTTCGTAGCCTGATTCAGCCGTTACGCCGTAGGTTCGTCTGCGCGCTATGCCGCAGCCCGCTTCCGTGCGCCACGCTGAGTTACGTCACTGTTGGTACCTGTTTATTCGCTGATGCCTTCCGGCATATTTATCAGCAGGAACAAACACGTCCCAAGAAAAGAAAATATAAATTTCTCACCTGTTTATTTTTAATAAATAAATAGCGAGAAACCCTGTGCGAAATTAATTTAAAACCGATCGCTCATGCGACATCGGGCTATTTTCGGCCGCCCTTAATCTGGCGACCGCCGCAAAAAAGTCTGCTGCCGTCCGGCGACAGGAGCACCACCATGACTGTACAAACCAAGAACCGTAATAAAAAAAGCACGCTGTCTATGCGTGCCGCCCAGGAAGCCAAAAACGGCATCGCAGAAACCCTGGTCAACCTGAACACCACCCGGGAAGGGCTGCAGGAAGCCCACGCCAGCGCCCGGCTGGAGCGGGATGGCCTGAACGAAGTTGCCCATGACAAGCCGCCTCACGCGCTGGTTCAGCTGCTGATGGCATTTAATAACCCGTTTATCTACGTGCTCGGCATTCTCGCCGGGATCAGCTTCTTTACCGATTACTGGCTGCCCACCAGCCACGGCGAAGACGGTGACCTGACGACGGTGATTATCATCGGCACCATGGTAGCACTCAGCGGCCTGGTGCGTTTCTGGCAGGAACACCGTTCGGCGAAGTCTGCCGAGGCGCTGAAAGCGATGGTTCGTACCACCGCCACGGTTGTTCGTCGTGAACACGCTGGGCAAAAAGGAACTCCGCGTGAAATCCCGATGCGCGAGCTGGTCGTGGGCGATATCGTGCAACTTTATGCAGGGGACATGATCCCGGCAGACGTGCGTCTCATTGAGTCCCGGGATCTGTTTATCAGCCAGGCCGTGCTGACCGGTGAAGCGCTGCCGATTGAGAAATACGACACCCTGGGCGATGTGGCGCAAAAGTCCGCGCACGATAAGGCGATCGACAGCGAAAACCTGCTGGATATCCCGAACATCTGCTTTATGGGCACCAACGTGGTCAGCGGTACCGCGCAGGCTGTAGTGGTCGCGACCGGGCCACGGACTTACTTTGGCTCGCTGGCTAAAGCGATTGTCGGGAGCCGCGCACAAACGGCCTTCGACCGCGGCGTGAACAGCGTCAGTTGGCTGCTGATCCGCTTTATGCTGGTGATGGTGCCGGTGGTGTTCCTGATTAACGGCCTGCTGAAAGGCGAATGGTGGGATGCCCTGCTGTTTGCTCTGGCGGTGGCCGTGGGCCTGACGCCGGAAATGCTGCCAATGATCGTCAGCGCCAACCTCGCCAAAGGCGCGGTAGCGATGGCGAAGCGCAAAGTAGTGGTTAAGCGTCTGAACGCTATCCAGAACCTGGGCGCAATGGACGTACTGTGCACCGACAAAACCGGGACGCTGACGCAGGATAAGATCATCCTCGAGCACCACGTGGGCACCAACGGCCAGAAAAACGAGTCAGTGCTGGGGCTGGCCTGGCTTAACAGCTACCACCAGAGCGGCATCAAAAACCTGATGGATCAGGCGGTCATTTACTTCTCTGACAATGAGCCCAATTTCGTCAAACCGCAGGGCTACAGCAAAGTCGACGAGATGCCGTTTGATTTCGTCCGCCGCCGCCTGTCGATTGTGGTGAAGGACAGCCAGAGCAACCACCTGCTGGTGTGCAAAGGCGCCGTGGAAGAGATGCTGAGCATTGCCACCCACATGGAAGAAAACGGCAAGGTTGTCGCGCTGGATAATCAGCGTCGTGACGCCATGCTGGCAATGACCAATGACTACAACAAAGACGGTTTCCGCGTCCTGGTGGTAGCCACTCGCGACATTCCTAAAGCCGAGGCGAAAAAACAGTACGGCACCGACGATGAGCACGATCTGATTATCCGCGGTTTCCTCACCTTCCTCGATCCACCGAAGGAGAGCGCAGGCCCGGCAATTGCTGCGCTGATGGACATTGGTGTAGCGGTAAAAGTGCTGACCGGCGATAACGCCATCGTCACCACCCGCATCTGCCGCCAGGTCGGGCTGGAGCCGGGCGAGCCGGTACTCGGCCCGCAGATTGAGCAACTGAGCGACGCCTCCCTCCAGCAACTGGTGGAAGAGCGCACCGTGTTTGCCAAGCTGACTCCGCTGCAGAAATCCCGCGTGCTGAAGGCGCTGCAGGCCAACGGCCATACCGTGGGCTTCCTGGGCGACGGAATTAACGATGCCCCTGCCCTGCGCGATGCCGACGTGGGTATCTCGGTCGACAGCGGCACCGATATCGCCAAGGAATCCGCCGACATCATCCTGCTGGAAAAGAGCCTGATGGTGCTGGAAGAAGGCGTCATCAAAGGCCGCGAGACTTTTGGCAACATCATGAAGTACCTGAACATGACCGCCAGCTCCAACTTCGGCAACGTGTTCTCGGTGCTGGTCGCCAGCGCATTCATCCCGTTCCTGCCGATGCTTGCGATCCAGCTGCTGCTGCAAAACCTGATGTACGACATCTCCCAGCTCGCGCTGCCGTGGGACAAAACGGACAAAGAGTTCCTGAGCAAGCCGCGCAAGTGGGATGCCAAAAACATTGGCCGCTTCATGGTCTGGATTGGCCCGACGTCGTCCATTTTTGACATGACCACCTTCGCGCTGATGTGGTTTGTGTTCAGCGCCAACAGCGAGCACATGCAGACCCTGTTCCAGTCCGGCTGGTTCGTTGAAGGCCTGCTGTCGCAGACTCTGGTGGTACACATGCTGCGTACCCAGAAAATTCCGTTCATTCAGAGCACCGCCGCCTGGCCGGTGATGATGATGACCGGGCTGATTATGGCGATTGGGATTTACGTCCCGTTCTCTCCGCTCGGGCCGTTGGTTGGGCTGCAGGCGCTGCCGTGGCAGTACTTCCCGTGGCTGGTCGCTACCCTGCTGGCCTATTGCTGCGTGGCTCAGGGCATGAAAACGTTCTACATGCGTCGCTTCAAGCAGTGGCACTAACGCTGCGTTAAAAACTGCATAAGGTGCCGCTTCGGCGGCACCCTTCAGGCAAGTAACACAAGCTGGAAAGCATTATGGAAAAGCAACATTCCATTATTTTCCTGATTAAAAATAAGACCATCGCACTGGTTGTCTTATTTTTAATGAAAATAACCCGCACCCTTCGCGTCCACGCCCTGGCCTGGTTCGCCGGAGGGAAAATCAACTACCAACACGCGAAAGCGTTACTGAACCTCGCCAGCGCCATACATCGTTTTTCGATCAGGTTACTGCGTTTTGTTACACCACCCGCCCTGAAGAGGGGGAATTGATTATGTCCGGAACTACTCTGTTAATTAACCTGGCTGGCGCCATCGCTTTGCTGCTCTGGGGCAGCCATATGATTTCGACTGCGCTGCAGCGCGGCTTCGGCACGCCGCTGCGCAACTGGATGGGACGCCACCTTACCAGCCGCTGGACGGCTCTGCTCGCCGGGATCGGCATTACCGGCGTTCTGCAAAGCAGCACCGCGGTGAGCATGATGGCGACGTCGTTCACCGCCGCCGGGACGCTGAGCCTTGCCCCTGCCCTGGCGGTGATGCTCGGCGCTAACATCGGCTCCACGCTGGTGGTGCAACTGATGAGCTTCAACATGGAAATGGCCATCCCGCTGCTGCTGTTGGCAGGGTTTGTGGTCTTTAAGCTGCGCGACCATTCCAACTTTGAGAGCGTGGGATGCGCCCTGATTGGCCTCGGTTTGATGCTGCTTGCCCTGCATTTACTGAGCGGCACGCTGGCGGAAATCGAAGTCACCCCGGTGTTTCACGCCGTCATGCAGGGGTTGCAGGGCGATATCTTAATCGCCCTGCTGGTGGCCGCGATCCTGACGCTGCTGTGCCACTCCAGCGTGGCAATCATTTTGCTGATCGCTTCCCTTGCGGCTACCGGCGCGATGGGGCCAGAAACAGCTCTGATCCTGGTGATGGGGGCCAATATTGGCGGGGCGCTACCGCCGGTGCTAAACGCAGGCTCTGCCGTGGCTCGTCGCCTGCCGGTGGGCAACCTTATGGTTCGCCTCGCCGGCTGTGCGCTGGCACTGTTACTGCTTCCACTACTGACGGATCTCGCGCAGAAGTCCGGGCTGAGCACGCCTCAGCTGGTGGTGTCGTTCCACACCGCGTTTAGTGCCGTACTCGCGCTGCTGTTTATCGGCCTGACCGCGCCGATGGCGCGTTTCCTGGAGCGTTTGTTCCCGGAAGAAGAGCGCGTGGGCGACCCAGGGATGCCGATGTATCTGGACGATGCCGGCCTCGAGGTGGCTTATATCGGCCTGTCCAACTCAGTCCGTGAATCGCTGCGCGCCGCCGACATGCTGACCATCATGCTGGACCGCCTGCTGGTGCTGTTTGTCACCCAGGAAAAGCAGGCCGCTGATGAGATTCGCCAGCTTGACCAGTCGGTGGATCTGCTCAGCGCGGCGGTGCGTGCTTACCTGGCCGATATCAGCCATGACGGGCTGAATGACGCGGATGCCGATCGCGCCCAGGAGATCCTGATGTTCATCATCAACTTCGAGCATGCGGGAGACATTCTTTCCAGCAACCTGACCCAACTGGCGACACGCCGCGCGCGCCGGGGCGAACTGTTCAGCGACTTTGAGTTACACAATATTCGCCTGCTGCACGCGGAGATCCTCACCAGCCTGCGCCTCGGCATCGCCGCGTTTATGCGTGAAGACTTATCCGCAGCCCATCAGTTAGTACAGCGCAAAGAAACCATTCGTCAGCTCGAGGCTTCCGCCAGCCGCGAGCACTTCAAAAAACTGCGAGAGGACAAAAATGCCTGGGCGGAATCCGGCGACATTTTCCAGCGAGTACTGCGGGACTACCGCCGCGTGCATCACCACATTGCGGCCGTGGCCTACCCGGTGATCGACCGACTTGGCGATAAGTCGCTGCGCTTTATCGAAACGCCGCCGGACGCTTAAAAAACAATAACCGCCGCAAGGTGGACGAAGCATCTTTTCAAGGAAAGCAACGTTAAGGTACAGAAAAGTGAGAGTTTTAATCTGCGCAGGTCGGTTTTATGCCGACACCCACACCCTCACCCGCGTGCTGGATTTATATGCCAGCACGCAGACAATGAATGTGCTGATCCACGGGGGGCATCAGTCGCTCGGCGGGGCCATTGAAACCTGGGCACGCGGCACCGACGTGCACGTTATTCGCTACCCGGCCAACTGGGCGCTGCACGGTAAATACGCGGAAACCCGCCGTAATCTGTTTATGCTGGAGGACAGCCGCCCCGACGTGCTGCTGGCGTTTCCCGGGGGAGAAGACACGGCAGAGTGCGTGCGAATGGCGCGCAGTTCCGGCGTGAAGGTAATAGAGATTTAATCCACCCGGGCTGCGGCTGGGAAATGTTATCGCAGCCCGTTTTTTCATGCCGCGACCGGTGCCAAGTTTACGTCTTTCAGGAATTCGGTAATACGTGGGTTCTCACCGCTGCGTAGCGCCTGCGGAGAGTCGTCGCAAACGACTCGCCCTTTTTCCATAAACACAATTCTGTCCGACACGCCGAACGCGAAGTTCATTTCGTGGGTGACGATCACCATTGTGATGCCCTCCTCCGCCAGGTTCTCAATCACCTGCAGCACCTCATTCACCTTTTCGGGATCCAGCGCCGAGGTAGGCTCATCGAACAGCATGATTTGCGGACGCATCATTAAAGCCCGCGCAATCGCCACCCTTTGTTGCTGCCCGCCGGAAAGCTGGTGCGGGTATTTGTGAGCGTGCTCGAGCATGCCGACTTTACGCAGCAATACACAGGCCTCGCGCTTCAGCTCTGCATCCGTCGCCAGGCGATGATAATGCGGCGCCAGCATCAGGTTTTTCATCACCGTTAAGTGCGGGAACAGGTTAAAGCCCTGGAACACCATGCCGATGTTCAGCCGGTGCGCGGCGTTTTCCACATACTGCGGCTTCTGGGCCCCATGTTTTTCCAGGCGAATAAACGGCTGGCCATTGATCAGGATCTCGCCGTTATCCAACTGCTCCAGGCCATTCAACAGGCGGATAAGCGTGGTTTTACCGGAGCCAGACGGACCAATGACGGACACGACTTCACCGGGCTTGATATCCAGGTTCACAGCGCCAAGCACCTCCACGTTGTTATAGGCCTTGTGCAGCTTGCGGGCCTGCAGGGCGGGCGTATTCGCGGCCAGAGCCGGGCGAGCAACCAGCCCGCTTTCCTGCGCCGCCATCGCCTCAAGTTCGGCTTCCGGCAAGCGAGTCGTTTTACGCTGGGTAACATCCAGCCTTTTTTCCAGCAGCTTCAGCAGGAAGTCAAAGACCGTGACGATAAACACATAATAGAAAGCCACCGCCGCCATGGTTTCCATCACCAGGAAGTTTTGCGAGTAAAGCCGCTGCCCGACCATAAGGATCTCGGTCAGCGAAATCACCGAAACCAGCGAGCTAAGTTTCACGATGGAGATGTATTCGTTCGCCAGCGACGGCAGCGCCACCCGCAGCGCCTGCGGCACGATAACCAGCCATTGAATGCCCGCGTAGCGCAGCCCTAGGGCATGGGCGGCTTCACGCTGCCCGCGCGGGATAGCCAGCAGGCCGCCACGGTGAATCTCGGCAATGTAGGCCGTTTCACTCAGCACCAGCGCGATAAGCCCGGCCCAGAACGGGTCGCTCAGCAAAGCCGAGCTGCCGGGCAGCGCCTGAGGCAGGTTGTAGACAAAAATCAGCAACACCAGCAGCGGCAGGCTGCGAAACAGCCAGATATAAGCCCGCGCCGGTAAAGAAAGCCAGGGAGACGCCGCCTGTTTGCCCAGCGCCAGAAGAAAACCAAACCCGATGCTGATTACCCAGCTCAGCAGGCTCAGCTTAATCACGGTCCAGGTTGCCTGCCAAAAATCGGCGTTGCTAAACAGGCTGAATAAATAGTTCCAGTCAAAAGACATATCAGTACTCCCCGGCGATGAATATTACAAACTGCTGGCCTGAATTTCGGCTTCGGACGGCTCCGCCAGGTGATACTTTTTCACTAAGGCCGAGTATTTGCCGCTCGCTTTAAAGGCCGCAATGCCGTCGTTCAGCGCTTTTTTCAATTCAGGGTTGGTTTTACTCACACCAAGCCCTACCAGCACCGGGTACAGCAGTTCAGTCGAGGTTACCGCCAGCCGCCCTTTCATCTTATCCACCACCTGACTTGCCACGGCGGCGTCGGTCATCTGCACTTCAACCGCGTGGGAAAGCAGCGCCTGCGTGGTTTGCGGGTCGGTTGAGAATTCGCTGACCGTAATCGGCTTCAGTCCCTGCTTCACGCAATAATCCGCCGACAGCGTGTGCAGTTTTTCCAGCCAGTAAGTACCCTGCATCGAGCCGACTTTATGCCCGCACAACTCCTCCGGCTTGGTTGGCTTGAAGCTGGCGTTGCTCAGCGTCAGCAGCGATTCACCGGTTTTCAGGTACGGCACCATGTCGATCACCTTCTGGCGCTCCGGGGTGATAAACAGCGCGGACGCAATCAGCTCGAAGCGCTTCGCCTGCAGGCCGGGGATCAGGCTGGTGAAACGGGTATCCACGTAATTAGGCTTCAGCTTCATCGCTTCGGCCACGCCGTTGATAAATTCAATATCGAAGCCCGCCGGGGTTTTGCCGTCGAGGTATTCGTAAGGCGGGAAGGTAATGTCGCTACCCACCGTAAGCTGCCCGGGGGTCATCACGGCCGCCTGAGCCCCGCCGCTGAGCAGTAAAGGCAGCGCCGCCGCCATGCAGGTAAATAACGCCTTGCTGTGTGAGGATGTAAACATGCGATGACTCCAGTGCAGGTGGTTAATCATTTTTATGGATGCCAAAATGGAGGCACCTTTAACAACGTATGATTTTCGCGCCAGGGAATGTCTTGCAATATATTCGCCAGAACGATAATCACTCGATGAGCATTTGCGATGAGGCCATGCTGCAGGAGAAGCGCGTCGGGATAAAGGACGAAAAATATGCCTTACCTCTATAAAAAATTGTTTTAATGCAATGCCGTTTTTTTTGCACCAGCGAAGCGCAAAACATTAATTCCCCAAAAGAAAGCCAATAAAGACATATTTCAGGCAGATAATTGAACATTGAAATATTCGCCCGCACCAAAAAAGTGCAGTTTAATTTTCTCTTGCCACTTTTTGGGGATAATTCGTGGCCAATAAAAGCGAAAATATTTTTTCAGCGCAGGTTTTTTACCGTTTGCGACGACCACACAGGTACCTGGCATGGGCCTTGCTGCAGATTGACTGAATAGCCTGAAACTCTCTTCGAGGCTGCATTGACAATAAAAAAGCGGGGTTAGCGCCATGACACATTTCACGCTCAAGCAGCTCAAGTACTTTGTCACCGTCGTGGAGGCGCAGAGCATCGCCGAAGCCTCAAGGCAGCTGCATATCGCCCAGCCTTCCGTTTCTATAGCCATCAAAAACCTGGAAGATACCTTTGAGCAGCAGTTTTTTATTCGCCACCACGCCCAGGGCGTTTCACTCACGCCCGGCGGGCTGCGGTTTTATGAAAAAGCCCGCGAACTGCTGCGGCTTTCATACCAGTTTGAGCAAAATGCCAAAGCGGATAACGACCTGGTTTCCGGCACTATCGCCATCGGCTGCTTCGAGTCCGCGGCCCCGCTCTATCTGCCGAGGCTTATCGCCGGGTTTCGCAAGCTTTATCCTGACATTACTATCCGGCTGTACGACGGGGAGCAAAACGAGCTGACCCACGGGCTGCACCGCGGCCGCTTCGACCTGGCCTTTATGTACAACCTGGAGTTAGAGAGCACGCTGCACACCGAAAAACTGAACGCCCCACAAAAGCCTTACGCCCTGCTCCCGGCGGCGCATCCGCTGGCGGGGAAAACATCCGTGACACTCAAAGAACTCAGCCGTGAACCGATGATCCTGCTGGACGTTATTCCCAGCAAAAGCTACTTCATGAACATTTTCACCGACAAAGGGCTGCACCCGGAGGTGGCCTACAGTTCGCCGTCGATTGAAATGGTGCGCTGCATGGTCGGCCAGGGCATGGGGTTCTCGGTGCTGGTGACCCGCCCCTGCACCGACGTAACCTACGACGGCCAGCGCGTTAAGCAGGTGGAAATCATTGATGATATGGCGGACTCCACGCTGGTGATGGCTTATTTACGCAATAACGAGCCGACCCGGCCAACGCGTTTATTTATGGATTACTGCCGCACCTTTGAGCTAATGCCGGAGGTGCTGGCAGAAGATTAAAAAAAACAGGACCGCGGGCTTAACATACAAGCAATTCATAGCCTCCAGATTGAGGCTACTTTATTTATGCCTTATCCCTAGATTTATAATATTTTACGGAATGTCTGCCGCTTAATAACCTTGTGCCATAGCGAAGCTGCGCTGAACCTTATTTCCCGAGCACCAAGGAAACAGACATGACCGAAATAAAAACACTGACAGATACCCTTGTGATTGGTGCCGGCCAGGCCGGGATCGCCATGAGCGAGCACCTGACGCGCCTCGGCATTCCCCATCTGGTGCTGGAGAAAAACCGCATTGCCGAAGCCTGGCGCAGCGGCCGCTGGGATTCGCTGGTCGCCAACGGCCCGGCCTGGCACGACCGCTTTCCTGGCCTTGAGTTTGACGCCGCCGATCCGGACAGTTTTATCCCCAAAGACGAGGTGGCGAACTACTTCGAAAACTACGCCCGGAAATTTGAAGCGCCGGTCAAAACGGGCGTGGAAGTGAAAAGCGTGACGCGCAATCACGGCAGGCCGGGTTTCACGGTGGAAACCAGCGATGGTATTGTCGAAGCAAAGCATATCGTGGCCGCCACCGGGCCTTTCCAGCGCCCGATCGTCCCGGCCATTGCTCCGGCAGATGACGGGCTGCATCAGATTCATTCTGCCGCCTACAAAAACCCGGCTCAGCTTCCGGCTGGTGCAGTGCTTGTCGTGGGCGCAGGCTCTTCCGGGGTGCAAATCGCCGATGAGCTACAGCGCGCGGGCAAGCAGGTTTACCTGTCCGTGGGTGCCCACGATCGCCCTCCCCGCGCCTACCGTAACCGGGACTTCTGCTGGTGGCTGGGTGTGCTTGGGCTGTGGGATGCGGCGGCCAATCAGCCGGGCAAAGAACACGTCACCATTGCGGTGAGCGGCGCTCGCGGCGGCCACACCGTTGATTTCCGGGCTCTCGCACACCAGGGCATTCACCTCGTCGGCCTGACCCAGCGCTTCGCCGATGGCAAAGTCTTTTTTGAAGATAACCTGGCGCACAACATCCGCCAGGGCGACGAAAGCTATCTGGCCCTGCTGGACGCCGCCGATGCGTGGATTGCCCGCAATGGGATAGATCTCCCCGAAGAGCCGCAAGCTCGTGTCTTCCCGGCCGATCCTCTTTGTGTCACCCAGCCCACGCTTGAACTGAACCTGGCCGAAGCAGGTATCACCTCGATTATCTGGGCGACAGGATACGCCCCGGACTATGGCTGGCTGCAGGTGGATGCTTTTGATGCTCAGGGCAAACCACGCCACCAGCGCGGCGTTTCCAGCGAGCCGGGCGTCTATTTCCTCGGCCTGCCGTGGCTTTCCCGCCGGGGCTCAACGTTTATCTGGGGCGTGTGGCATGACGCGAAATACGTCGCCGACCACATTGAAACCCAGCGCAAATACAGCCGCTATCTCGACGCTTCCCAGCGCTAACCTTTTTGCCAACAAGGAATTAACCGATGCCCACGCATACCCGTATTCGCATGTTTAACACCAAAGAGACTTACCCTAACCAGTCGCTGAACAACGATCTCTGCCAGGCGGTGCGCGCCGGGAACACCGTGTATGTGCGCGGCCAGGTCGGGACAGATTTTGAAGGCAATTTGATTGGACTGGGCGACCCGCAGGCACAGGCTGAGCAGGCGATGAAGAACGTTAAGCAACTGCTGGAGGAAGCCGGGAGCGACCTTTCCCACATCGTCAAAACCACCACCTATATTATCGACCCGCGCTATCGCGAGCCGGTGTATCAGGAAGTGGGCAAATGGCTGAAAGGCGTATTTCCAATCTCCACCGGCCTCGTGGTTTCTGCCCTCGGCCAGCCGCAGTGGCTGATGGAAATCGACGTTATCGCGGTGATCCCGGACGAGACTCAGGGGGAAAAATGACCTTTTCCATCGCCGCACGCTGCCGGGAAACCGGCCAGCTTGGCATCGCCATTAGCTCATCCAGCATCGCGGTGGGCGCTCGCTGCCCGTGGCTGGTGCCGGGCGTGGGCGCGGTGTCGAGCCAGAACATTACCCTGCCCGCGCTGGGCCCGATGGTGCTGTCAAAGCTGGGCGAAGGTGTCACGCCGCAGGAGGCGCTAAAGCTGGTCGCCAGTGAACATTTGCACGGCGACTACCGCCAGGTGACGGCCATCGACAGTAACGGTAAAACCGCCTGCCACAGTGGCATTAATTCCCTGGGCATTTACCACGCAGTGGAGGGAGACAACTGCGTGGCGGCGGGCAATATGCTGGCCGATAAGTCAGTTATTAACGCCATGATCTACCGCTTCGAACAAAGCCCCGGCCCGCTGGCGGACAGACTGATGGCCGCCCTTGAAACGGCCCTGGAAAAAGGTGGCGAAGCCGGACCAGTGCATTCGGCGGCGTTAAAAGTGGTGGACACCGTCGCCTGGCCGGTTATCGACCTGCGCGTGGACTGGGTGGACGAAAACCCGATTGCCGCGCTGCATTCGCTCTGGCTGGCCTATAAACCACAAATGCAGGATTACCTGATCCGCGCGCTCGATCCGCGCGAAGCCCCCAGCTACGGTGTGCCAGGCGATGAATAGCCAACTGATTCCTTTATTGCAGAAGTTGCTGGCGCGGGACACCACCAGCCGCGAGTCGAACCTGGCGCTGATCCAGGATATTCATGATTATCTCGCCGAATGGGGTATCAGTGCGGAGCTGTTTCACAGTGAAGACGGGCGTAAAGCCAATCTTTATGCAGTGTTTGGCCCGGCAGGTGGTGGCGGCGTGATGTTGTCTGGCCATACGGACGTGGTGCCGGTGGACGGGCAACAGTGGAGCGTCCCTCCATTCGATATGACTTACCGGGAGGGCCGCTACTACGGGCGCGGCGCGGCGGACATGAAGGGCTTTATCGCCTGCGTGCTGGCCTCCGTTCCGGCGTTTCTTGCACAGCCGCTGAGAATGCCGCTGCACCTCGCCTTCTCCTACGACGAAGAGGTCGGCTGCCTCGGCGTGCGTAGCCTGGTGGAGCACCTCCGTGCTTCCAAAGAGAAACCCGCGCTTTGCATTGTCGGGGAGCCAACCGAAATGCGCCCGGTTTACGGGCACAAAGGCAAAATCGCCATGCGCTGCGAGGTACACGGCCGCGCCTGCCATTCTGCCTATGCGCCAGAAGGCGTGAACGCCATTGAATATGCCGCCCGGCTTATCGGCAAACTGGGAGAAGTTCGCGAGGCGCTGACCCAAAAAACGGATACCCGCTTTGATCCCCCGTTCAGTACGCTCCAGGTTGGCACCATTCACGGCGGCAACGCGCTGAACATTGTCCCGCAGGAATGCCAGTTTGATTTTGAAATCCGCTACCTGCCGGGCGTTGAGGCCACCGCGGCGATCGCCGACATTCAGGGCTATGCGCAGCAAAACCTGGTGCCCGCCATGCAACGTGTTTCCCCGGCAAGTACCATCCGGTTTACTCCCCTGAGCCAGTACCCGGGCCTGCTGACGGACGCCCAGTCCGAATTTGCCGGATGGCTGGCGCAGTGGTGCGGCAGCGCTGACTTCAGCACCGTGGCGTTTGGCACCGAGGGCGGGCTTTTTGACGAAGCCGGGATCGCCACGCTGATTTGTGGCCCCGGCAGCATGGACCAAGGGCACAAGCCCGATGAGTTTGTCGCCGAAGAACAGTTGCAAAAATGCATGGCGATGCTGGAAAACCTGCGCCAGTGGATGAGCGTCTGATCGCTGCGTAGCGTCTGCAGGGAAAAAACAGATAATTTATGCCCACCAACAGTAAACCAACAGAATATCCCCCTTAAATACATCACCATTTAAATCATTAACTCCAAAAAAGGAAAGGGCAGCGGCAAATAACCAGTATAAATCTGGGTTTATTCCTTATCATTGAACCATCATTTACTCTTAAGGAGGATGATCGTGGAGGATTAATAGTAATAACCCTCTGCTTTCAGAGCATTTTATTCACAATAAATTAATCTAATTTTTACATAAAGGTTTTGCTGTTTCGCTTATTAAATTCGGGTTAGATGAGTGGCATTTTCTTATTGGAAACGACCGATTCAGCCCTGGAGTTGGTTAGGATGTCCGGGTTCAAAACACGCTTATTTTTGCTTAATAAAAACAGCCAACGCCTGCTGTTATTGTGCAGTGGCTTACTGCTTAGTATGCTGGCCGCACTGATTGTCATCGGCATTTTTAAACCCACGGTAAAGCCGCTGAATGACCGAAGTGATACTGTTGCCCTGCTGGTTTATAGCTGGGAAGCTCAGGCCAGCTCGCACCTGACGTCCGCGAAAATATATCATTCGACCGATACAGGGACCCGCAAGGACATTTTATTGATGGTCTGGAACGTGAAGCCCTGTCTTTTGGCGGGGAAAATGTCCGTCTCAGCGATGCCAAATCAGGCCATGAAATGGGTGCAACGCGAACTTCGGGAATCTCTGCGTACCGCTTTGATCCCCTCTCCCGCTCCCCACTGTGTATGCCCGGGAGCCGAAGAACGCCCCGATCTTTATAAGCAAAGCATCGTGGCAGAAACCGGGTTGCAGGGGCAGACCCACGAGCAAGATATAGAAGACAATCAACAACATGAAGGGCAAATTCAATCTTCAGCGGCTAACATCAGGACTATTTTCTCAGCAGAGAAAGTCGATGCGCGGCATGCAGTCTGAAGGCTAGTAAATGGCCCTATTTTGTGTTTTCAGCCAAGGGTTGTTAGCCTTTACGTAAAATAACGCCCGACAGCGGAATGCTGCGCGCTTTCCTGAATCAAAAATGGACGAGAAATGAAAACGTATTTCCCTTCCTGGCTGCAGCAAACCGCTATCCTGCTTTTGTGGGGGCTGGTCTATTATCTGTCCGGGCTTATCTCGCTAAAATTTGACGACCCGAACTCCGCAATAGCGATTGTCTGGTTCCCATCGGGCGTTGCCGTAGCGGCTTTATTGTCTGCCCGCTGGCGTGACTATCCTGCTCTTATCCTTATCTTCGCGGTAACAAGCATCCTGCAGGACGAAGCCTGGCACAGCCTGCCTCTTTTTTTAACCACGCTGAGTTATTCGCTGCTGGCGATGCCTGCCAACGTGCTTATTGCCTGGCTGGTACGCCGTTTCTCTCGGCCCAATGACGATCTGCACGTCATCCTGCTGTGGATCTGCGCCACCTTTATTGTCAGCCTGTTCGATGCGCTAATCGTCGGCGGAGGCTACGCGTATTTCACCGACCAGCCGATAACAAAGACCATCTGGAATGGGTTCGTTGCCGACGTGACCGGGATTTTCTTCGCAACGACCGTCGTCATGGGCTTCGTGAATAAGCGTGGCCTCCAGGCCGCTCTTACCTGGTCTTCCCGTCTGACAGGTCTGGCGCTGTTACTGCTGATTTGTGCCGCAACGGTGTTTATTTTCGACTACAGCGGGACCTGGCTCAGAACCGAGGCCGCCGCGCTCTATTTTGCCCTTTCTTGCTTACCGATTGTGCTGACGCTAATGCTTTCCCTGGTCTGGGGGAATCGTGGAGGCTCCATTGGCCTGCTGACACTGGGGGCGATTGTTATCCACTTTACCGACCAGCATCAGGGGCCCTTCTTTCTCCACGGCCTTAGCTTTACCGAATCCCTGCTGCTGGCGCTGAGCTATCTCTCTGCGACCGCCTTACTGGTCGTCTTTGTGCGAGTGTTAAGCCGCTCTACGACGCGTTTCAATCCGGACACTGGCCGACTGGCGGGTAACGGCATACTTTATCGACTGGAGCCTGAAACCGGTATTTTCAACTGGGAAAACGATCTCTCTTCACTCCTGGGTTCGACTTCCTCCCAGGCGTTCGACACCATCGAGCGAGTCCTGGCGCAGGTACATCCCTCAGATCGGGAAAAACTTCGGCAGCACTGGCTCTCCTCTGTTCCGAACAAAAGCAAACCCCTGATATTTCGTATCAAGGTGAATGAGGATGAATGGCTCACGCTGGTTGACAGCGGCGGCGTTGCTATGTCCAACGGCGGGACCAGCATTATTGTCGGAAACTGGCAGGTCAGCCATTACGATCTGGCTATCTAAACACGGACGTGAGCACTTTTTAAGGAGAGACAAATTTGTGATTCAGATTGCGTTGTTACTGTTCGGCGTCGACTTTATGCGCTCCAGGGTTAAATATCTGATCCTGCTGGGGAGTCTTTGGAGCCTGCTCGGACTGGCTATTTTCCTGGACGGTCTGGACGGCGTGACGTATTTCCCGTTGCGCTTTTTTGGCCTGCTTTTGCTGCTGGAAAGTCTGGTAACGCTGAGCATCGCTTCCGGCGGAGTCGGAGCGCAAAAAGCCGTGCTTTACTTTAAGGGGGGGATTTTTTGTTTCGTCTCGCTGCTTATCTTATCCAATCAGCCCTACAGCAATTTGCTGCTGGCCATCGTGTTTGGTTTTGCGTATTTCGTCATTGGCCTGTTCGTTATTTTCTCGGCGTGGATTGTACGTTTCCCCCACTGGAAGGGCACCCTGACCACCGGTTTAGCGCAAATTGTATTCGCCTTTTTTATGTTCAGCCCCTGGCCTACGCATTATAAAGCTACGGTATCGTTCTTCCTGGGAACGCTGATGATTTTCAGCGGGATCCATACCGTACGTCTTGCACTTCGCGTTGCAAGGCTGCGAGAAGGTACCTCGGTCTTCGACCTTTTAGTGCCTGCAGGAATAGGTGTTGAAGTGAAAAAAGGCACGAATATCAAGCCTAACCTCGCCGAACCCGCGAACGTTGATTTTCGTGAACCGCTAACCGTACATATCTGGACCCCGGAAGGTACAGCCAGCGCGTCAACAATTCCACGCCCGGTCATCAACCGCTATATCGCCGCAGTAGACTCCGAAGGTGTTATATCGACGGGCCACGCCGCGCTTGAAGTCCCGCCTGATCTTTACATCAGCCTTTATCCTGCAGAAGACATTGATAGATCGCCTGCCGAGTTTTTAAATACGCTTAAGGCCACACGCGACAATGATGTGCCGGGAACGTATCAGCCTGACTATGCCACTGAATCCGCAGAGTGGTGCCAGTCAGATCGCAAGATCTATTTCCATCATTACAATGGCAAAGCCTTACAGCGTTTCTGGAGTGCCTACAAGCTGACAAAAACTTACAACCTCACCTACCGTAATTGCTCGAGCAGCGTTGCTTACGCTCTTGAAGCGTCGCTGGATGGCGTGCTTTCAAAACATACGCGAAGCTGGTTGTCCATACTCAGAACGCTCGCCATGCCCGAGCTCTGGATAGCCGCCCAGGTGCGTAAACGTGCCACTTCTATGGCCTGGACTCCGGGGCTGGTGATGGATTACGCCAGAGCACTACGCAGCATCGTTCACCCTGTCCCCGAGCCATGGTATCAGCGCGTCACCTTCAAGTGGCGCGACAGCAGTAAGGCCGGGGAATAGCCGTTATTAACGACGGTCAGTGGGTAACAGACTTTGAGAAAAGCTGAATAATCATGATGCCCACGGCAATAAACAACATGCCTGCGATAGCCGGAAGATCGAGTTTTTGTTTATAAAACAGAAATGACATCACCGAAACCAGGAAGATTCCCATCCCCGCCCAGATCGCATAGGCGATACCAATATTCATGGTTTTCACCACTTGGGAGAGGCCATAGAATGAAATTGCATAGCCCACAACCACCACCACGCTGGGAACCAGACGGCTGAACCCGTCAGAGGCTTTCATCATGGTGGTCGCCAGCGTCTCTGCACATATAGAGATGGCAAGGATAACGTAAGTATTAAGCATATTTTTTCCCGTTGTACAAAATCCTCGGGAGAGTATAGAACTTAATGCGCGGCGGTATTTCAACAACAGGGAAATCGCAGCCGATGCCAGGCGTTACTGTTACACATAGGGTTACCTGTATTGCGGGAGCGAGAGATTGGTCACTGAAATGAAATGCGATAAGTGCTTGAATAATTGGCGAAGAGAGGGGGATTTGAACCCCCGGTAGAGTTGCCCCTACTCCGGTTTTCGAGACCGGTCCGTTCAGCCGCTCCGGCATCTCTCCGTTCTGGTGGTTGCCATCATGCCCGGTTATGCGGCATTTTAACAGTCTGGGTTCTTTCGTTTCAGTTCAAACGATGACTTTGCGAGCAAGTAACATGATTAAGTGGCCCTGGAAAGCAAGTGATTCAAGCGCCGCTCCCGCGTTACCGTGGGAGCAAGCGTTAGCCATTCCCGTACTGGCATCACTCAGTGAAACCGAGCAGCAGAAATTAATTGGCCTTGCGGATCGTTTTTTACAGCAAAAACGGCTGGTGCCGCTGCAGGGTTTTGAGCTGGATGATTTGAAATCCACGCGTATTGCGCTGTTGTTTTGCCTGCCGGTGCTGGAACTGGGCATTGAATGGCTGGACGGTTTCCACGAAATCTTGCTCTACCCCGCGCCGTTTATTGTGGATGACGAATGGCAGGATGACTTCGGCCTGGTGCACAGCCAGCGCGTGGTGCAGTCCGGGCAAAGCTGGCAGCAGGGGCCTATCGTTCTGAACTGGCTGGACGTGCAGGACTCCTTCGACGCCTCCGGCTTTAACCTGATTATTCACGAAGTAGCTCACAAGCTGGACAGCCGCAACGGCGACCGCGCCAGCGGTGTGCCGTTAATTGCGCTGCGGGACGTGGCGGGCTGGGAGCACGACCTCCACGCCGCGATGGACAGTATCCAGGATGAAATCGACATGGTGGGCGAAAATGCCGCCAGTATAGACGCCTATGCCGCCACCGATCCGGCAGAATGCTTTGCCGTGCTTTCCGAATATTTCTTCAGCGCGCCGCAGCTTTTCACACCGCGTTTCGCCTCTCTTTACCAGCGCTTTTGCCAGTTCTACGGGCAAGATCCACTCCAACGGCTGGTTGAGCGTGAAAACTTCCCCGGCACTGCCGGAAATACGGTGCATTAAATCGTCAACGAGGCGTAAATTTAACCATATGAATTAATACGTTACTTTTACTGTTGACAGGTTTTATGGCTAACGCTAATATTCGCCCCGTTCACACGATTCCTCTGTAGTTCAGTCGGTAGAACGGCGGACTGTTAATCCGTATGTCACTGGTTCGAGTCCAGTCAGAGGAGCCATATTTAAGAAGCCCGCTTAAGGAAACTTAAGCGGGCTTTTTGCTTATCATACGTCTCGGAATCGGGAAAAACTTGTGGTCATTGAAGCATCCCAGCTTTAGTCAGGTAATCTCTTCCTCCTCATACATTGCTTTCAGATGAGCAAAAGCTGCCTGTATATAAATCGTGCTCCACTCCAGGAATGAAGTATTATTGACTGCGTCTCACAGAGTTATCGCCGCCGGGCGGTAACGAATCACTTCAGGGAAGAGCGAACATGTCCATAACCGTCAGCGTCCTGCTGGAAAACCGACTTAAGCCCGGAGCTAAAAATTTGCTGCGTGCTAAGGCCGGACTTAGTCTGTTGATACAGGATGAAAATGATTCAATTCTGTTTGATACCGGCCCTGATGATAGCTTCATGCATAACGCAGGTTTAATGGGCGTCGATTTGACAAACCTGACCGCGGCTGTACTTTCCCACGGTCACTATGACCATTGTGGCGGTGTTCCGTGGCTCTCTGATGCATGCCGGATAATATGCCATCCAATGGTGGCGAATGAGCGCTACTCGGCAGTAAGGTTTTCAGGCTATACCGCCAGAATAAAAAAATTATCATTGGATAATGATTTTTCGCGTTTTCGCATGGAGTACAGCAGAACCCCACTACATATCGGGGAACGTTTTATGTGGTCAGGAGAGATCCCTGTAGCCAAACCGCATGCCTACGGTGTTCTCGGTCGTAAAAATACGGAAACGGATTATGTAAAAGATGAAGGGGTTTTAATTTATAAATCCGACGTTGGGCTGATCATTTTTATCGGCTGTGGTCACCGTGGGTTGATTGATATCGTACGCCACTGCCAGAATATAACCGGGATAAATCATATTCATGCTATTTTCGGTGGTTTTCATCTACGCTGTGCGTCACCCCTTAAGCTCTGGAAGGTAAGGCAATTTCTACACCTCCATAAACCAGATAAAATACTGGGTTGTCATTGTACTGGTAAATGGGGCCGCTTGTGGTTGCCGGAAGCAGCCTCTCCGGCAACGGGTGATGTTTATGTTCTTGGCTAGGGGTTAAATAAACAGAGTGGCTATCAGAACACAACCACTGAACAGTACCGGGATGCCGACGATTTTCATCAGCATGCATCCCTTGAATTAATCCCCTGCCTTCCCGTTGCCAGCCGCCCCGATACACCGTATGTTGAATCCCCTGCTCTACTCCTGATTTAGCGGCTTTACGCGTTGAGGAAAAATGGAATCACTGTTTGTCTACGGCACACTTCGTCCCGGCCACGTCAACGCCCACATAATGGAAAATATTGGCGGCGAGTGGCTGCCGGGCTATGTGCACGGCACTTTTTACGAACGCGGCTGGGGAGCGGCCGCCGACTTCCCCGGCATCGTGCTGGATAAAAATGGCCCGGAGGTTCACGGCTATCTGTTTTTATCCCAAAACCTGAAAGAACACTGGCCCATGCTGGACGAATTTGAAGACGGGTACGATCGTGTAAAAGTCGGGGTCACAACGAATGATGGCCACACCGTCAGCGCCTGGATTTATCAGCTGCAGCCGCAGCGTTAAGTGGAGACCGAAAACAAGCTCGGTCTCCTCCATTTCGCCGGTTAATTCACGCCAAGCCGAAGCGCTAAATAATCCGGATAAGGGTTGAAGTAGTTCTGCGTCAGCAGATAGCGATCCGGGTATTCCGCCAGATAATGTTTCAGCAGCGTCAGGGGGGCCAGAATCGGCAACAAGCCATCCCGATAATGCAGGATCACATCCCGCAGCTCACCGCGCTGGCGAGCATTCAGCCTGGGACGAAAATACCCCTGAATATGCATCAACACATTGGTGTGATTTTTCCGAGAAGCGGGCGTTTTAAGAATTGCCATCAGCTTCTCACGGTAGGCCACAAAGAAGCTGTCCAGATCGTCCCACTGATGCAAGGAGGCGACAAAAGGCCCAATCTCGCGGTAGCCCGCCTGATGATGGGCCAGCAGCTGAAGTTTGTACCGGCTATGGAAATCGAGTAACGCGCGGCGGCTCAGGCCGTTAGCCCGCAGCATGTTCAGCTCATGCAGCGCGAAAACACGCTCCACAAAGTTCTCCCGCAGCATCGGATCGTGCAGGCGTCCATCTTCTTCGACCGGCAGCCAGGGGAATTTTTCCAGCAACGCTTTAGTGAACGTCCCCACGCCCTCCTTGCGGCCCGGATTGCCCTTCACGTCGTACAGCCTGACGCGTTCCATCCCGCAGCTCGGCGATTTAGCACAAACGATAAATCCAGCCAGCCCATCCAGCCCCGAGACATAGTTCGTGGCGAAATCGGCCATTTTTTCCGTGACGTCATCATGCGGCGCCTGGCTAAAACGCATTCTGATCTCCCCTTCGCCCAGTTTCACCAGGCGCAGTGCAGGCCGGGGGACAGGCAGCCCAATCGCCATTTCCGGGCAAACAGGTTTGAAGGTCACACTCTGCGCCAGTTCTTCCATGACAAAGGCCATGCGCTTGTGCCCGCCATCAAATCGCACGGCAGAACCGGTTAAACAGCCGCTGATCCCAATCACAGGTTTGGTGCTCATGGTTTTATCCTCTCTGACTACGCTTTACGGGTGAAGAAAAGCGTGACGGTGCCTACGGTAACCCCGAATTTTTTCATCTCGGTTTTATTGAAAATATGTTTGTCGTCCTGGAGGTACATCCAGTCGTCAAAATGCAGCAGCCAGGTGCTACCGTTGGCTTTGACGTTCATGCTGTAGCGCCAGTTAAAAGCGTTGCCTGCGGCCTGGCCCGTCGCCACACCTTCGATATCTCCGGCCGTACCTTCGTAGTTTTCCGCGCTAAGACGGCGGATGTGCCACACCCGCTGCTGCTTTTCGCCATCGTCATAGATGAAGTGCTCATTCAGCGTCAGGGTATCCCCCACCACATCGCCGTCGACCTCAACGTGAAAGCGGCGCAGCTGCTTCCCACTGCGATCCTGCACCATGCCCCACGCCTCAGTTTTGCCCTGGAAATAATGAAAGATGTCCAGCGAGGGCTGCTGGTGACGATAATCAGTAATCTCGGTGCTGCAGCCAGCCAACAGCATCAGCCCTCCCAGCGCGAGTAACAGTATGCGTTTCATTTTTCACCTCCAGTCAGCTGCTGACGCAGCTCAGGATATTGCGTCCGGGGCCCCAGCCAGATGGCCAGAAAACACCTGCTGAAATCTGCAGTCTGGGGTGACCCTAATGGCGTAAAGCTTTTTTGCGCCGCAGAAGCTCGATACCAGAACTGGCCCTGGCCGTCAGTCAGGACAAAAGCCAGTTGCGTGTCTGCCGTGACATCCGGCCAAAGCGTTTGCAGCATCCGCAGCCAGGCCTCACTTCGCGGTTCACTGAGGATGCCCTGCGCCTGCCACTGCTCGCGGGTGGCATCCACCAGCGCCTGTCGGTCGATATCGCGCTTATAGGTAATGATCAGCGCCTGATCTTGCGTCAGCCCCTGATAGCGCCCGTCCGGCGTGCGCAACTGAGAGGTATAGACGGTAAACGGCCCCCAGGTCAGGGTCGCGTCCCCCACTTTGTGCCAGCTAAGCCAGTCGGCAGCGTGGGCGGCTGACGAAAGCGTGCTTAGGCACAGCAGCAGGAACACTTGCAGATAACGTTTCATACCCGCTCTGCGGTCAACTGCACCACGCTGATGGTGCGGGCGTTGAACCCAGCCTCACAGTAGCCGAAGTAATAGAGCCACATGCGACGGAAGCGGTCGTCAAATCCCAGCGCCTCAATTTCCTGCCAGGCATGAACAAAACGCTGCCGCCAGTGCGCCAGCGTGCGGGCATAATCGGGCCCCATATCAAACAAGTTACGCACAACAAAGTCGGTGTGGCGGGTCATCAGGTCGCTCATCACCGTCACGCTCGGCAAGAAACCGCCGGGGAATATATAGCGCTGAATAAAGTCCACGCTTTTGCTGTATTCCCGGTAGCGCTGGTCCTGAATAGTGATGGCCTGTATCGCCATTTTTCCCCCCGGGCGCAGACGTGCCTGGCAGGTGCGGAAGAACGCAGGCAGATAGCGCTGGCCTACGGCCTCAATCATTTCTATCGAAACCAGCTTGTCATAGTGCCCGGTCAAATCCCTGTAGTCGCAAAGCAGCACCTCGACCCTGTCCTGCAGTCCGGCTCGGGCGATACGTGCCTTCGCCCAGTCATATTGCTCCTGGGACAGCGTGGTGGTGGTAACCCGGCAGCCATAGTGAGAAGCGGCGTACTCCGCCATCGCTCCCCAACCGGTGCCAATCTCAAGCAGATGATCGCTTGCCTTTAACGTCAGCTGTTCACACAGGCGCGCCATTTTTGCACGCTGGGCCTGAACAAGATCCTGCTCCTCAGAGGCAAACAGCGCGCTGGAGTAGAGCAGCTCTTGATCGAGAAATAGCGAGTAAAAGGTATTGCCCAAATCATAATGTGCGGCGATGTTTTCCCGCGCCTGCTCCCGGTGATTACGCCGCGTCCAGTGACGAAGGCGTTCCACGGGTTTACCCAGCAGGCGGAAACCGTTTTCCAGCCGCCCCAGTACACGCCCGTTTAGCGCAAGAATTTGCAGCAACGGGGTTAGCTCTTCGGTCTCCCAGTCACCGTCCATCCACGCTTCGGCGGCCGCCAGGCTCCCGCCGGTGAGCACTCGCCAGTAAACCCTCGGGGAGATAACCTGCACCCCGGCGCTAAGTGAGGCGGCTGCATCGCCGAAATGGAAGGTCTGCGATCCTTCTCGCACGGTGACAGACCCTTGTTCTATGCCGCTCAACAAGCGAAACAGCAGCCAGCGTGCGATACGGACGCTGCGCGGCACATCGGGTTCAAGCGCATAGGCGGAATTGGTCATGAACGTTCACTCCTGCTAGCCGGATGATTGTAAACAGGCACACGTTTGAGCCACAGCCGCAGCGCCTGCCAGTAAATGGCGACCGCAGTTTTTAACGTCATGGCCGGGAAACGCAGCAGCATGGACGTCAGATTTTTGCGCGTCAGGGGCTGGCGGCGCAGCAACAGCGTGGCATCAAACACTTTCGAGGCCTGATGATTTTCAATATGCATATGCAGCGTTTTGCCGGGAGGGTTAAAACGCCAGTGGTACACCATGTCCATCGGGTTGAACGGCGAGACGTGGAAGGCTTTTTCAATCGGACGTGACGTCTGCCCATCGACAGCATAGTAATGGCGCTCGTTCCAGGGAGTATTACGCACCTCGGCAAGAACCCAGCGCAGGGCGTTGTCGCCGTCATAGCAGTAGTAAAAGTTGACCGGATTAAAGTGGAACCCGTAGTAGCGTAGCTGGGTCAGAAGCATGACTGGCCCTTCAGGCTGCTCCCCCGTCAGGTCTTTCAGCCGCGCCAGAACTTTCTCTTTGAGCGGTACACCCAGCGGGTAATCCGCATCGTGAAAAGCGGCAGCGGCGAAACGGTTACGGCGGATGCCAATTCCCGGCAGCGCATCAAGCTCGTCTAAATCAAGCCAGGCCATAAACACGCGGTAGGTAAAGTGGTGCGTTTTAGGCTGAAGGCGGCGGTGGCGCAAGATCCCCTCATAAAGGCAACTGTTCATGTTATTGCCCTCCTCCGGCCGCAATGCCTTGCACCACATCCAGCGCACTGTGCACGCCGTCTTCATGAAAACCGTTGTACCAATAGGCACCGCAGAACCAGCTTCGCTGGTGGCCGTTTATCTCGCCGCGACGCGCCTGTGCGCGCCAGCTTTGCGGGTTAAAGAGTGGATGCTCGTAGACAAAGCGCTGCCAGACGAAGCGGGGCTCGATGGGCGTGTCCGGGTTAAGCGTCACGCAAAACAGCGGGGCTTCTTTCGGCAACCCCTGCAGAATGTTCATGTTGTAAGTGACGCAGGCGCTGGCCCGTTCCTGCGAACTGAGGCGGTAGTTCCAGCTTGCCCAGGCGCGTTCTCGTTCCGGCAACCAGCGGCGATCGCTGTGCAATACCACTTCGTTACGCTGCCAGCCAATATCACCCAACACTTCACGTTCAGCCTGAGTGGGATTTTCAATCATCGCCATCGCCTGAGCAGAGTGGCAGGCAAAAATCACCTGATCGAACGCCTGGCTTGAGTGTTCCAGCTCGATGTTAACACCGTCGTGATGACGGATAACCCGCTGCACCGGGGTGTTGAGATGCACGGTCAGCCTTTCGCCCAGCTGAGCCAGCATCGCCCGGATGTATTCCCGTGAACCACCAGGGACCACATACCACTGGGGGCGCTGGGTGATATCCAGCAGGCCGTGGTGCTCAAAGAAGCGCAGAAACAGCGCCAGAGGAAAACGGCGCATCTCTTCCAGCGACGAGGACCAGATAGCGGCCCCCATGGGCAAAATGTAGTGGCGAGCAAAAAAGGCATTGAACTGTTGCTGAGCAAGGAAGTCCTGCAATGTCGCCTCGGGATCAACCTCTCCCATCAACGCGGCTTTTGCCTGCCGGTTAAAACGGACTATCTCTTTTAGCAGCCCCCAAAATGCCGGGTTAATCAGGTTTCGACGCTGGGCGAACAACGAGCTAAATGTGTGGCCGTTATATTCCAGCCCGCTTTGCGGATTATGCACCGAAAAACTCATCTGCGTCTTTTGCCCACGAATGCCAAGCTCGCTCAGCAGGCCCATAAAACGCGGATAAGTCCGGTCGTTGTAGACAATAAACCCGGTGTCGATGGCGTAGGTGCCCTGTGGCGTAGCCACATCCACCGTGGCGGTATGCCCTCCCACGCTGGACTCTGCTTCAAAAAGGGTCACCTGATGGTGTCCGGCGAGTCGCCAGGCGCAGGTCAGCCCGGCGATGCCACTGCCGATAATAGCGATGTTCATGATCGAACCATCCTGCGCAAAAAAAGGCGCTGTAGACCTGCAGGTAACCCCGCCAACAGGCGCATCACCAGGCCGAAACCCGTCGGGAAAGCTATCTCATCTTTGCCTTTGTCCAGGCCACGGCGAATCGCTTTCACCGCATCATCGACGCTCACCCGGCCAGGCATGGAAAAGTCGTTTTTTTGAGTTAGCGGCGTGTCCACAAAGCCCGGTGAGACCACCGTGACGGCAATTCCTTTCGGCTCCCAGTCCAGGCGCAGGCTGTTGGCAAACCAGGTCAGCGCGGCTTTGGAAGCGCCATAGGCCTCTGCCCGTGGAAAAGGCAACCAGTGGGCCATCGAGCTGACCAGCACCACGCGGTTGCCGGCAACAAGCTGTGGCTGAAGGGCGGCCAGGCAGTTGACCGGCCCAAGAAAATTGGTCGTCATCACCCGCTCAACCAGCGCGGCATCCACCCGACCGTTATCCAGATACTCACAGGTTCCCGCGCAGAGGATAACCAGATCGGCCCGGCAGTCGGCCAGCGCCTCACGGCTGGCATCCCGGTCGGTCATATCGAACTGACGTACCGCGATGTTTGAGCTGTGCTGCTGCAACGTGGCCAACCGAGCCGCATCTCTGCCACAGGCAATGACGCGATGCCCCTCATCGGCCCAGGATTTTGCCAGCCCGCTACCGATGCCGGAGCTTGCGCCCGTAATGAGGACAGTCATCATGGGCGCACCCTGCTTTTCACGCTGCGAACCGCCCACCCCAGCAGGGGCAGATGTTCATACAGCATTTCTCCGGCATCGTAATAGTCGCGCTGGCGAACGATCAGGTCATTCTCGAGATCAACGATCGAACAGCCAGGCAAGGACAGCCCTTCACCTCCGGCAATCTTCGGGTGAGACCAGTGCATTGTCCAACTGACGGCAAAACGCGCCTCGTCACATAGCGGGGGATCTATAACAAAACGGCAGGACGTCACTCTGGCCAGCAGATGAGCGAAGTAGCGTTGGATCTCAGCTAGCCCGTGATGTTCGCCAAACGGATCGATGAGTATGGCCTCGGCGGCGTAAAGCCCGGCCAGCGCCGAGGGCGGCTGCTTGTCCAACCCGGCGTAATAATCAATAAAGCGATGAATGGCGGTTGGCGTTGTGCCCATGAATTTCACCCTCGCGGTGAAGCATCTGGCGTTGTTGTATAATTAAAACTTGCACAAATACTTAAATTTGTCCAAGTTTAGAATGTGATATTTTTAAAAAGACAATTATTTCAATGCACTAGAAGCAGAAAGGTAATGCGGAAATTTTATTTTTTGACAGCAAATATCGACCCGCCGTGTTTTCAGCAGGTCATTTGATGAGCATGTTGTGGAGGGGGAAAACGAACCTAGAGGGGAATGATCTCGAGCGTAGCGCCCTGCTGCTGCCAGAGTTCAAGCTGCTTTTTACGTGCCGCCGTCAGCTTACCAGAGGTGACCAGCAGCCATTTTCGGTCAGGAAAGATTTCCGGGGCCAGAACGGCTGGCGGCACGGGAAGCACGTCGATACGGTGCCCCTGGCCGGTTCGCCTGAGCGCTTCCAGCCAGATTTCGCAGGGATCGCTCAGATGCCAGCCGGTAATCAGGCAGTTGTCACCGGGCGCTCTTTTATCCCCTTCGAGGCAAAACGACGTGTAGGCGATAATGATGCCGTCGAGGATCTCGCGCAGGGTCATGATCGCCGGTACGTTGGCCGAGACTTTACTGCGCAGCGGGCGTAAAACTTCCGTCACCAGTTCCGCGCGCGGATATTCCCGGCCTGCATCGTGGATAAGCTGGCGAAGGGATTCGATTTTTCCCTCATTGAGCCGCTGGAGCATACTTTCCTGCAGGCCCAACCAGTTGTTCGCCCGACGTGCTTCAGGCCGGGCCAGCAGCGGCTTCACCTGGCTGACCGGCACCCCTTTTTTCACCCAGTCGAGGATGTTAAGCGCCTGCTGGATATCTTCATCGCTGTACTGCCGATGACCGCCATCGGTTCGCATTGGCTTGAGCAGGCCATAGCGACGCTGCCAGGCACGAAGCGTGGTGGCGTTTATCCCGCACAGCCGGGCAAATTCGCCGATGGAGTAAGACATGAAGAGCACCTGATAACCATGAATACTCACAATATACTACGGATTATGCAGGGCTGAATGAAGAGCCAAGTGTTTGCACTTTTTTCAGCCCCGATGCCCTTTAGCGCCAGCCCAACTCCGGTGCAACGTGCTTCAGAATAGATTCGATCACGTGCGCGTTATAATCCACGCCCAGCTGGTTTGGCACGGTTAACAGCAGCGTGTCGGCTTCAGCAATCGCTTCATCCTGCGCCAGTTGCTTAATGAGCAGTTCCGGTTCAGCGGCATAGCTGCGGCCGAAAATGGCCCGGGTTTGTGGCTCGATGTAGCCAACCTGGTCGCCTTCTTTACCGCTGCCGCCGAAGTAGTTGCGGTCGCGCTGGTCCATTAACGCGAAGATGCTGCGGCTGACGGAAACGCGCGGTTCACGCGTATGGCCCGCTTCTTTCCACGCGGCCCGATAAGCGCGGATTTGCTTCGCCTGCTGGATATGGAACGGCTCGCCGGTTTCATCGGTTTTCAGCGTGGAGCTTTGCAGATTCATTCCTAACTGCGCTGCCCAAACAGAGGTCGCGTTGGAGCTTGCCCCCCACCAGATGCGCTCCCGCAGCCCGGCCGAAAACGGCTCCAGACGCAGCAGCCCCGGCGGATTAGGAAACATTGGCTGCGGATTCGGCTCGGCAAAACCTTCCCCTTTCAGCGCCTCGAGGAACACTTCGGTATGACGACGCGCCATGTCAGACTCGGTTTCGCCTTCGCCGGGCACATAACCAAAATAGCGCCAGCCGTCGATCACCTGTTCCGGCGAGCCACGGCTGATCCCAAGCTGCAGGCGGCCACCGGATATCAAATCCGCCGCGCCCGCATCCTCTACCATGTAAAGCGGGTTTTCATAGCGCATGTCGATCACACCGGTGCCGATTTCAATGCGTTTGGTTTTCGCCCCGATTGCTGCCAGCAGGGGGAAAGGCGAGCTTAGCTGGCGAGCAAAATGGTGCACGCGGAAGTAAGCCCCGTCCGCGCCAAGCTCTTCGGCGGCAACGGCCAGGTCGATGGACTGCAGCAGCGTATCCGCCGCGGAGCGCGTGCCGGACTGGGCGGCAGGCGACCAGTGGCCAAACGAGAGAAAGCCAATCTTTTTCATCGGATATCGTCCTTAGACTCGGAGGTAACTGGCCTACAGTGACAAAATTCCCACCCCGGGTGCCAGCAAAATATTGCGATACCGCACTAAACGGATCGTCGGTTTCAGTGGGGGCAACGACGCTGCCCGGCGATTGTAATCAAAAAGTAAATGTCGTATAACAGGCACCTCCGAGGGGTGTCCTGTATGGGCTGAGATGGCGCAAGCCGAACCCTTTGAACCTGATCTGGGTCATGCCAGCGAAGGGACGGTCGGCAATCACAGCTCTGTTATTGTCTGTTCATACCTCTGCGCGCCCGGATCTCCATTTACCCAGGAGGTCCCATGTACACCCCACTTTTCGAAAATGGTCTTTACGGACGACTGCGCGAGCAGGCTGGCCAGCACTGGCAGGATTACGTCGCTCACCCTTTTCTACAGCAGCTTGCCGCCGGCACGTTGCCTAAAGCCGCATTTCAGCGCTATCTGACTCAGGATTATCTTTTCCTGATTCACTTTGCCCGCGCCTACGCCCTGCTGGTGAGCAAGCTCCGCACTCTGCCGGAGATGCGCACCGCGACCGCTTCGCTGAATGCCATTGTCTCCGAGCTGCCACTCCATGTGGCTTACTGTCAAAGCTGGGGGCTGGATGAAACGCAAATGGCGGCCGAGGCGGAAGCCCCGGAAACCATGAACTACACCCGCTACGTGCTGGATATTGGCCATTCAGGCGACGCGCTCGATCTTCTGGCGGCGCTGCTGCCCTGCGTGGCCGGATATGCAGAAATCGGCCTTGGCCTGCTGCATAGCCCCGACACGGTGATGGCAGGCAATCCCTACGCGAACTGGATCCGTAACTACGGCGATGAGGGCTACCTCATCGGCGTGCAGGCCGCTGTGCAACTGCTCGAAACGGTAGGTCAGCAGCGTGGCGCGGAAAGCCGTTTCCCGGAGCTATCGCAGATTTTTACCACCGCGACGCAGCTTGAGTCCGCGTTCTGGCAGATGGGGCTGAATGCCTCATGATCGACAGCGCGACTTCGCCGGGCATTCAGGTGCGCGATCTCAGCCTGCGCTTTGGTCAGCAGACCATTTTTGAGCGGTTGAATTTTGATATTCCCGGCGGCAGCTTCGTGGCGCTATTGGGCGCGAGCGGAGCCGGTAAAACCAGCCTGCTAAAGATTATCGCCGGGCTGTCGCAGGCCAGTGCAGGAAGCGTGACCTGTAGCGATGGGCTGCCGGTTGCCGGGCGCATCGCCTGGATGGGGCAGAAAGATTTGCTCTACCCGTGGCTCAGCATTGAGCAGAACGTGGCCCTCGGTGCTCGCCTGCGTGGTGAAACAGTCGACAGGCAATGGACGGAGCATTTGATTGAACAGGTCGGGCTGGCTGGCTATGCCAAAGCCCTGCCAGCTTCGCTTTCGGGCGGGATGAGGCAACGTGCCGCCATCGCCAGAACGCTTTACGAAAAGCGCCCGATAGTGCTGATGGATGAACCGTTTTCGGCGCTGGATGCCATTACCCGCACGGCCATTCAGGATCTGGCGGCCAGGCTGCTGGCGAAAAATACCGTGCTGCTGATCACCCACGATCCGATGGAAGCCTGTCGGCTCAGCCATCGCCTGCTGGTGCTCTCCCGCTGGCCTGCTGGCATTGACGATACGCATGTTATTGCCGGGCAACCGCCCCGCGCGCCGGACGATGTGGATCTGCTCCAAAGCCAGGCCGGGCTGCTGCAGCAGTTAATGAGGGCCGCCGAATGAAGCCGACGTCAGACACTCATGCTACCCGCCTGCGCCGTGGGCTGACCGTTTTTGCCGGGCTGCTGCTGCTTTGGTACCTGCTTACCCTCGGCAATATTCCCGCCTTTCTTCTGCCCTCTCCCGCTTCGGTAGCGCTGGCTTTATGGGATGGCCGCGATTATCTCGCCTGGCACACGCTGGTCACAGCCTTAGAGATTATCAGCGGACTAATTCTGGGCGTACTGCTGGGTGCAGGCCTGGCGCTGGGCATGATGTTTTCCCCCCGCCTCCAGCGCTGGCTGATGCCGCTGGTACTCACCAGCCAGGCGATCCCGGTCTTTGCCCTGGCGCCGCTGCTGGTGCTGTGGTTCGGTTTTGGCATGAGCGCCAAAGTGGCGATGGCGGTGCTGGTGATTTTCTTCCCGGTGGTGTCGTCGTTCTTTGACGGTCTGCGCCGGGTGAATAACGACTATCTGGATTTGGCTCGCACGATGGGGGCTTCACGCTGGGCGCAGCTGAGGCACGTCCGACTGATGGCGGCGCTGCCTGCTTTTGGCTCGGGGCTGCGCATGGCCGCCGCCGTCGCCCCCATCGGGGCAATTATTGGCGAATGGGTGGGTTCTGCCGAAGGGCTGGGCTACGTGATGCTCAACGCCAACGCCCGCATGCAAACCGATGTCTGCTTTGCCGCGCTGTTTATTTTAGTCCTGATGACCGTTCTGCTCTGGCTGGCGGTCGATGCCCTGCTGCGGCGGCTGATTGTCTGGTCGCCTGAAAACAACGAATAACCGCCTTAATGAAGGAATTAAGAAGATGAAAAAAACGCTGTGTGGCCTGCTGCTCACCGCCGCCTTTGCCGCTCAGGCCTCAGCCGCCGAAAAGCTGACCCTGGTGCTGGACTGGTACATTAACCCCGATCACGCGCCGATTATGGTGGCAGAACAAATTGGCGCTTTTAAGGCCGAGGGGCTGGACGTGAAGATTGTTCCCCCGTCTGACCCTGCTCTGCCGCCGCGCCTGGTTGCCGCCGGGCAGGCAGATCTGGCGATTACCTACCAGCCGCAGCTGCATTTCTTTGCCGATCAGGGTCTACCGCTGGTGCGCGTCGGGACGCTGATTAACACCCCGCTGAACACCGTGATGACGCTGGATCAAAACATTAAATCTCCGGCGGATCTCAAAGGCAAAAAAATCGGCTATTCCGTCAGCGGTATCGAGCAGGCGACGCTTGCCACCATGCTTGAGCATGAGCACGTCAAACCGGAAGAAATGAAGCTCATCAACGTCAACTTCCAGCTCACCAGTGCCCTGCTGGCGGGCCAGGTGGATGCGGTGATCGGCGGCTACCGCAATATCGAAGCGCTCGAGCTGAAGCTTCAGGGTAAGCCCCCGGTGGTGTTTAACGTCGAGGACTACGGCGTCCCGGCCTACGATGAGCTGATTTTTGTGGCGAATCGCAAAACGGCGAATGAAGCGAAGATCAAAAAATTCTTCGCCGCGCTGAAAAAAGGCAACGAGTACCTGCAGGCGCATCCGCAGGAAACCTGGCAGGCTTTTGCCAAAGCCCATGCGGAACTGAATACCGAGCTGAATAAGCAGGCCTGGCAGGCAAGCCTGCCGCTGTTTGCTGCCGACCCGGCCAAACTCGACCGCGCCCGCTACCAGGCCTATGAGCAGTTCCTGTTTGATAACAAGCTGATCAAGAAAATCACCCCGGTGGATGACTACGCCGTAGAGCTGCACTAAGCCAGATGGCCCGGCCGCCTGCCAACGGGCAGCCGGGCATTCAGTCAGTCAAACCAGGCATCAATCGGATCGTAATACCGGGCCCAGGCTTTAGGGCCTTCGGCCATTTCGGCATCGGTGAGTAAGGCATACTCCAGCTTCTCGCGCAGACTCGCCTCATCCATATCAATGCCGATGAAAACAATCTCCTGGCGCGCATCGCCGATGCCGTCTTCCCAGTGCTTTAAAATGTGCCGGAGGCTTTCGGCATCCTGCGGCCACTGTTCACGGGGAATGCTGGCCCACCACATCCCTGCCAGCCCCTGGCGCATCACGCCGCCCGCGTGGGACCAGGATCCGGCATGATGAGGGCGACTCGCCAGCCAGAAAAACCCTTTAGAGCGAATAACGCCTTTAAGCCCGCCGTCGGTCACCATCTGGAAACGCGCCGGGTGGAAGGGGCGTCGGGCGCGAAAAACAAAATTACGAATGCCGTATTCTTCAGTTTCCGGCGTATGCTCCCCGCGTAGCTCTTTTAGCCAGCCGGGCGCCTGGGCTGCAGCATCGAAGTCAAACAGCCCGGTATCCAGAACCTGGTCCAGGCTCACCTGGCTAAACGCCGAAGTGATGATTTTTGCCCGTGGGTTAAGGGAGTGCAGGACGGACATCAGGCGGCGTTTCTCTGCGTCGCCGATCAGATCGGTTTTGTTGAGAACTAGAACGTCGCAAAACTCTATCTGGTCAATCAGCAGGTCGACCACGGTACGTTCGTCCTCTTCGCCCATGGATTCGCCGCGAGACTGAATGCTGTCGTAGGATTCATAATCCCGAAGGAAGTTAAAGCCGTCCACCACCGTCACCATGGTGTCGAGCCGGGCGATATCGGAGAGGCTTTCGCCCTTGTCATCCACGAAAGTGAATGTTTCCGCCACGGGCAGCGGTTCGGAAATACCGGTAGATTCGATGACCAGGTTATCAAAACGCCCTTCCCGGGCAAGCTGGCTGATTTCCACCAGCAGATCTTCACGCAGCGTGCAGCAAATACAGCCGTTGCTCATCTCCACCAGTTTTTCATCGGTGCGCGTCAGACTGGAACCACCCTCACGCACCAGTGCGGCGTCAATATTCACCTCGGACATGTCGTTGACGATCACCGCCACCCGCCGCCCTTCCCGGTTATTTAAAATATGGTTCAGCAAAGTAGTTTTTCCGGCGCCCAAAAAACCGGACAGCACGGTAACGGGCAGTTTCTTTGGCCGACTGTGGGCCTGTGTTAACGATGACATTGCAACTCCTCACTGACTGTGCAGCTATTATTGATATGTTATAACATAACAAAAATGGACGACATTGTCATGCCGGAGATAAAAACCGGGCGTAGAAATGAAAAAAGCCAGCTAGCGCTGGCTTTGAGAAGGAAAACTGAATTACTGCAGGCGGAATACCCGCACCAGGTCGCGTAGCTGCTTCGCCTGATCGTTCAGAGATGCCGCGGCGGCAACCGACTCTTCCACCAGGGCAGAGTTTTGCTGGGTGGTGGAATCAATCATGCCAATGGCGCTGTTGATCTGGGAAATGCCGTCCGTTTGCTCCTGACTGGCCTGCTTGATCTCCCCGAGGATAGTGTTCATTTCCTGCACGTTGTTGATCATGCCGGCAATCTGCACGTTCGCTTTTTCCACCAGCTCCATGCCCTCACGAGTCTGAGTGGTTGAGTTCTCAATCAGGCTTCTGATCTCGCTCGCCGATGAGGCACTTTTCTGCGCCAGCTGGCGAACTTCCCCGGCAACCACGGCAAAACCACGGCCGTGCTCCCCGGCGCGAGCCGCTTCTACCGCCGCATTCAGCGCCAGAATGTTAGTCTGGAACGCGATGGAGTCGATGAGGTTAATGATGTCCGACATACGGTTGGAGGTTTCATTAATCACACGCATTTTGCTGGTGACCTGAGACATCATCTGGCCGTTGTTTTTCACCACCGTTGCGGCTTCGGAAGAGAGCCTGGTTGCCTCGTTGGTGTGGTCAAAGGTGTTTTTCACCGTGGAGGTGATCTGCTCCATAGAAGCCGCCGTTTCCTCTACAGAACTGGCCTGCTCTTCGGTACGAGCCGCAAGATCCTGGTTCCCGGCGACAATTTGTGCGGCGGCAGAAGAGATTGTTTCCGACCCCTGCTGAACCTGATGGACAATCTCTTGCAGGCGGACTTTCATGCTCATCAGCGCCTGCAACAGTTCGCCTGTTTCATCTTTATGAGTCACCGTAATGTTACCCGTAAGGTCGCC
Source organism: Cedecea neteri (assembly GCF_000758325.1). NCBI lineage: Bacteria > Pseudomonadati > Pseudomonadota > Gammaproteobacteria > Enterobacterales > Enterobacteriaceae > Cedecea > Cedecea neteri. The sequence goes on from NZ_CP009459.1 coordinate 3,964,065, forward strand.
TTCGGCAATCGCACCGGCAAACTCAACGGCGCGAACCAGCGGGCGAGTAATGGAGCGCACCACAAACATACCGATGAGGCTGCCCAGCGCGATACTCAGCAAGGTCAGAAGCACAGTGACCAGCCGGTTAGAGCGATAATCTTTATCTACCTGTTGCCCCGCAGAAGTCATTTTTTGGTTCTGGATAGCAATCAGTTCCTGCACTTTGTCTTTGTATTTTTCCTGCACCTGAATGGTGGTGGCCATCATTTCCTGCAGCGCAGCGGCACGATCGTTTTGCTGTACCGCCTGTAAAATACGGAAACGTGAGTCCAGATACTCTTTACGAATGTCGGCCAGTTCACTCAGCGCTTTTTGTGAAGCCGCGTCGGTGCTGGATTTGTTCAGGTCAGCCAGCAGCGCGGTAATATGCGCACTAATCTCCGTAAGGTGTTTTTCTGATTTCTGGCGAAATGTACCCGCTTCATCCAGCAGCATTAGCTGCTGCGTGTTCACAAACTCCTGGAAACTCTCAATCAGATCGTTGGCTTTAACGGTTGTCGGGTAATCATTATTAACAATCGTTTGAATGCCGGTATTTGCCCGGCTCAGGCTGAGCAAAGAAAGCCCTGAGCTGAAGATCATCAGCACAATAAAAATAGCAATCGTCAGCGTTAACTTGCTGCGAATTTTTACATCATGTAGTGACATTTTTTCTCCCTTGAGAACCGTATTTTTATGAATGCACAAAATCCTCTGCGGCCGAAACAGCAGAAAATAAATAGCACAAAGGGATGGAAGCACCTCGTACAGGCTTATCGGATATATTCAGATTAACTTTATGAATTTGATCGGTTTTTTCTTATGGTCTGGCCAGACAGATAGCTGAAAGCTATTAATTGAATATCTATTGATCGATAATTTGCGATAGGGAACGTTTTTTTAATCTATTTTGCTGAGAGCAATGCTCTCCCCCACACTATTTTTTAAAATACAGCAAGCGCGTGGCAAATATAAATTCACCACGCACCGGTTTATTTAATTATTTAATATTTTATTAACAATACTGAATTACCCTTTTCAGCGCAGGGAAATATCAGATTTGATAATCGATGGCGGGTTCTTCTGGCTCCAGCGCCAGGCGCTTAATTTCCTCGACCGACAGCTCGGGGTTGCACAGCTCAATAAAGCGCCAGACGTAGTTACGCTGCAGTTGCCCACGGCGGATCCCGAGCCAGACAGTGTTCGCGTCAAACAGGTGGCGAGTGTCCAGCCGAACCAGGCTACCTTCTTCGCCGCTGGCCTGGTCGGCCACCAGCCCAATGCCCAGGCCAAGCTCCACGTAGGTTTTGACTACGTCAGAATCCTGGGCGCTAAGCACAACATCAGCCGTTAAACCACGCCGGGCAAACGCTTCATCTATACGGGAACGCCCGGTGATACCCTGTCGGTAAGTGATCAGCGGCCAGCGACTGATATCGTCCAGCGTAAGCGGGCTGGTATGAATCAACGGATGCCCCTGCGGAACCAACAGGCTGTGATACCAGCGGAACCACGGGTAGGCCACCACCAAAGGATCGGTGCTCAGACGCTCGCTGGCGATGCCAATATCCGCCGCCCCGCTGTGTAGCAGCGATTCGATTTCCTGCGGCGTGCCCTGAATCAGCTCAAGGCGAACTTCAGGGAATAAGGCGCGGAAGGCTTTGATCACCACCGGCAGGCTATAGCGGGCCTGTGTGTGGGTGGTGGCGATGGTGAGGACACCGCTGGTGTCGTTAGTGAAAAGGTCGGCCAGGCGACGCACGTTGCTGGCTTCGTTGAGAATACGTTCGGCAATCACCAACAGAGCTTTACCCGGTTCGGTCATACCTAATAACCGTTTGCCGCGGCGAATGAATATTTCAATCCCCAGCTCTTCTTCCAGCTCGCGAATATGGCGGCTGACGCCAGATTGAGAGGTGAAAAGCATATTGGCGACTTCGGTGAGATTGTAGTCCCGCCGCGCCGCCTCGCGGATTATTTTTAGTTGCTGGAAATTCACATCGCCCCCGGGATCATGACTGTTCTTTACACCATTGTTAAAGTCACAGCCCCGGTGGGACAAATAATAAAAACCAGCAACCTATTCCATTTGGTAATAAGCGAGCTTAGCCCACCAGCATCAGTTCGCGATTTTCCAGCGCCGGGCGGGTGACCAGAGACATAAGAATTTCTTTTACCGCCTGGGCCTGAGGTGAAAGCGGCAACCGCGCGGACAGGTTCAGCGACAGAGGTAAATTTAACGACGGGCTGGTAATGCGCGCCATCCAGCCACCGGATGAATCGGCCAGTGAACGCGCGGCGGATTCCGGCAGCACGGTCACGCCCATACCGCTGGCAATAGCCGCCGTTAAGGTCGAAATAGATTCGATCTCACCGATAATTTTTGCCGTCAGGCGGCGCAGGGAGAAAGCCTCATCCACGCGCTTGCGAACCGCGCTGTAGTCGCGGGGCAGGAAAAGATTCATAGCCGCAACGTCCGACAAATCAACGCTGTTACCCGGGCAGTCACGGGTGCCCACGAGGAACAAATCCTCTTTCAGCAGCGGCTGGCTGGTCAGCCCCGCCGTTGGCGTGCGGTCATACAACACCGCCATATCAAGCTGCCCGCTGAGCAATTTGTCGTTCAGCTGTGAACCGCTATTTTCATGCAGATACACCTGCACATCCGGCAGCTCGGCGCGCACGGCCTGCAGCAGCGGCATGGTAATCGAGGATGCTGCCATCCCCGGCGCAAGACCAATCGAGACGAGGCCTTGCATAGTCTGGCCCACATTATTCACCGCCAGCTGAGCCTGCTCGCACTGACGCAGAATCGTCCGCGCGTGAGCATATAAAATTTTTCCGGCTTCCGTCGGCGTGACGCCGCGTTTGGTGCGGATCAGCAGTTGCTGATCCAGCTCCCCTTCCAGAGTGGCAACCTGCTGGCTGAGCGCCGGCTGTGCGATGTGCAGTACTTCTGCGGCCTGGGTCAGGCTGCCAATATCAACAATTTTTACGAAGTACTTCAGTCGTCTTAAATTCATTTTGCCCCCTATTACGGAATGCCAGTGCCAGTCATGGCAGTGATGTCGTAAAAGGTTTTGCAATATGCTTGCCACATTTTTCGTTTACGGCGTAAACGAGATAACAGGCTGGATAATAAGAGAAACTGATAAAGCCCCCGCGAGGATTAACGAAACAGGAGGCTTGCTTATGCCCCATAAGAGGTACAAATGCACCGAGATGGTGCATTTCAGGAAAAAACAGCGTGCCGGTGATAAGCCGGCACAATGAATCTCACTCCGGCCCACCACAGGCGAATTTTCATTCCCCAGTAGCTCGTCCAGCCGCTGGTGGTGGACACGACCTGGCCTTTATCGACGATAACAAATGTCGGCGTGACGCCAATTTGCCAGCTGCGGGAAATGGCGCCATCGGCATCATTGACCACCGGGAACTGGACGCCTTTACGCGCCAGCCAGCGGGAAACCTCGCTTTCATTACCTGAGCGAAGCGCAATGGTTATCACGTTCTGCCCTTCAGCCTGCAGCTTCGCCACATCCGGCGTGGTAAAACGGCAGACGGCGCACCAGCTGGCCCAGAAATAGACCAGCAGCGGGCGTTCCGCGCTCAGCGCGCCGAGCGTGACATCCTGCCCGTCCAGCGTGTGCAGCGGCGTGGCATCAAAAGCCACTGGCGACTGGGGCGCACGCCACCAGTCCATCACCAGCATCACGCCCGCCAGTAAAACCAGCAGAATTAAGCCTTCCCGCAGCCAGCGCCGCAGTTTACTTGCCATGGGCAGCCGCCAGTTTTTCTTTTACTACCTCTTCCAGCGTTTCCCAGGGCACCGCCCCGGGGATCATTTCATCGCCAATAATGGTGGCTGGTGTACCCTGCACGCCCACGATACGCGCTAACTGGAGGTTGGTGCTTAAAGTTTCCATGCTTTTTTCGTCCGGTGTCACCGGCGTTGCTCCGCTCTTTTCAACGGCAGCCGCAATGCTCGCCGCATCGTGATAGCCCTTTTTCTGCATCAGTTTTTCATGCAGCGCCAGGAACTGGTCCGGATGCTGACGCCAGGTCGTCAGGACAGTACGCGCCGACAGCACGGAACTTTCTCCTTTAAACGGCAGCGGCTTCACGATCACAGCCACATCCGGGTATTTCTGCACAATTTTCTCCAGCATCGGATCGAGCTGTTTGCAGTACGGGCAGTTGTAATCTGTGAAGTTCACGAGGGTTAACACGGGCTTTTTAGCACCGAATCGCGGACTGGCCGGATCGTTAAACAACGCCTGTTCAATCAACACTTCCAGTTGCTTTTGCTGCTCGGCAGAAAACGGGGCGGGCTCTTCTTTTGCCGCCAGCGCCAGGCCGGAGAACAGCGATAAGATTAAAATAAATGCATATTTCATTGTTTCGTTCCTTTGGCATCATCCAGGGTAGTCAGGACCGAATCGCGGGACAGCAGCGTCGGCAGCACTTTGCCTTCCGGCAGGCCTGGGCCATAAATTTGGTTGAACGGCACGGCGACCTGGCCGCGGCTTCTTAAAAAGTCAGTGATTTGCTGGGATGGCAGCGTCCAGTCACCCCGCAGGGCAACCACATCCGGCGCCTGCAGCGCAGCCTGCACGTCCTCTTTGTTGAGCACGTTGTATTTGTTGGCTTTGCAGGTAATACACCAGTCGGCGGTGACATCGATAAAAACGCGCTTATGCTGCGCCAGGGCGTCCTGAATCGCCTGCTCGCTGAGCGGCTGCCAGGCGATGTTTTCCTGTCCAGGCTTGCTAGCCGAAACGCCGAAATGCACCAGCAGCAGGCTTGCCAGCCAGATAGCCGAACCTAACATCAGCAGGCCAAGCACGCGACGCAGCCAGGTCATCCACTTGCCCGGACGCGGCAAACGCATCGCAAGGCCGGGACGAAGCGCGATCAGCAGCCACGGCAGACTCATCCCCAACCCTAAGGCGAGGAACAGCCCCCACAATACGGGGTAGGAAGCCGTGAGCGCGACCGCCACCGCCGTGCCGAGGAAAGGCGCACTGCACGGCGTCGCCAGCAGCGTGGCAAAAGCACCCTGCCAGAAATGTCCGGCCATACCATTGCCACCCTGCGTTGCCAGGCGAGTGTTCATATTGGAAGAAAGCCGGAATTCAAACAGCCCGAACAGGTTAGCGCTGAACACCAGCATCACCAGCGCCATAAAGCCGATGAACCACGGGTTCTGGAACTGAATGCCCCAGCCCAGCGCCTGGTTGGTCAGCCGCAGGACGGTCATTAGTAGCGCCAGCACCATAAATGAAGCAATAATTCCCGCGACCGAGGCTAAAAACTGCCGCCGCACCAGGCCCCGATCTTTCTGCTGCACCAGCAGAATCGAACCCAGCTTCATACCCAGCACCGGGAGTACGCACGGCATCAGGTTAAGGATCAGGCCGCCCACCAGCGCCATCAGGACTACCTGCCATAGCGGGAAGGCATCATTTCCCCCTGCTGCGGCAGGCGCTGAATCAATGGTGAGCGTGTTTTGCTGAGCAATGCCGTTGTCGGCCAGCACCAGCGTGATCGACTTTCCTCGCAGATCTGGCGCACTTTCCCCCCAGCTGTCGCTAACCGGCACCGTGGCCTGCAGCGAATCACCGTTAATGTGGAAGGTTGGTTTGCCAAGATCGGCCTCTTCCGGCGGGTCAAGATAAAGACCCGGATTCGCCCAGCCTCCGGCACGCACGGCGCTGATGACCAGACTTCCCGAGCGGTAACCCGCTTCCAGCGAATCCGTTAGCCCACTTTCAACCGGCACCTGCCCCATCGCCTGAGCGAAATCATGGGCAAACTGAGCATCTGCTGCGGATGGCGTGAGGCTAAAGGAATAATCGGTCAGCAGGCAAACGTTACTGCAGGTAGAAAGCGTCAGCACGCCGCGGATAGTCTCCGGCACCTGGCCGTGAAACACCATCGGAATGGTGACCCGATCGTGGTAGCCCTGAGTCGTGATCCCGGCAACGTCAAAACGCGCTGGCGTAGGCCAGAACCACTCTACTTTTGGCATATCTCCCTGCCAGGCAATGGCTGGGGCGACGCCGCCTTCCCCAGGGGATCGCCAGTAGGTTTTCCACCCTTTTTCGAGCTTCACGTCCAGTAACAGACGCGTTTCGTTATTGCCCGAAGTATCCGCGCGCAGCCTGACGCTGGCATGATCGTTATCCGGCGATTGCAGCCAGCCTGACTCCGCCGCCCAGGACACGGGCAGCCAAAGCATGAGCAGGCACAGCAGCGCCTGCCTGAAGCGAATAAACATGTTTTTTCTCCATAAATGATTAACTAACTGTCGGAAACAGCCGGTCTGTCATTCACGGAAGACGCAGAAACGGAGATGCACTCTGAGGGTGGGAGGGGAAGTCGCTCTTGGACGAGAGAACGGCATTCGCGTGGCACGTACGGGCGCCAGCAAGGAAAGCAGCAGGCAAAGTGCGAACAACGCCCCGTCAAACAAGACTGGCGGCACGCTCAATAATGATTTGGCGCTAAGTTCACAGGGCGTGACCGGTGAGTCACCATCAGCCTGTGGGTTATCCGCCTGGGCAGCAACGGTGCTGGCCGCGGTTTCCATCTGCAACGCGTGCAGGCCCGCCATGCGCTGTGCGGTACAAACCAGTACCACAACACATGCCAGGCAAAGAAACCAAATCCCTATCCGCCGCTGTTTTACCATCAGGTCCTCACTGTTTAACCCGGCTTATCTTAGCGGCTGACGAAAGATTGGCAATCTTTGCGCTGTAAAGTTATGTCTGAGACTGTTTTCTGGTAATTTTTGCTTGTTTTATCGGCAAACGATACAAAAGACGCTTTGGAGGCTTTGACAAGCCCGTGCGGCCTCGCTAATATGCGGCCCGTTCACACGATTCCTCTGTAGTTCAGTCGGTAGAACGGCGGACTGTTAATCCGTATGTCACTGGTTCGAGTCCAGTCAGAGGAGCCATATTTAAGAAGCCCGCTTAAGGAAACTTAAGCGGGCTTTTTGCTTTTGATTTTTCACAAAGTTTCCACCTTCACAAAATTCATTTTTCCTCTGCATCAGCCGTTCACTTTTTTAATTAGTCGGCTACTATTCAGTTATACCGTACGCTTTTCACGCAACCCTGCCCCGCCGTGTTATAAAATATTTTCCCCCAATGCAGACCGTTATGTTAGGAAATTTTCGCGGAGAATTGCGGTATATTGCAGGGAACTGCATTGAACGAGCAGGATTCTTCAGAGATATAAAAGAAAAGCCCCCGCAAGTGCAGGGGCTTAATTTTCTTTATTTTTATTTTTTGTAATGTAAAATTACAAGTGCTTACAATCTTGTGCATCGGGAAATCGGTGTACTAGATAATAATCTGTGAACATTTCCCTTGGTGTTGCTCAGGTCTTTGACCGCCTGACCCGCTTGCGTGTTGGCGCGGCCGGTCAGGATTTTTTTAAGTGTAGAGAAGGCCTTAGGCAAAAAAAAGCTGTCTTTAAGTACAGGGGACCTCCACATACAGGGATACGCGATGTGTTCTGCAATTGAATTTTTTATAAGTAATCATAATGATTTACACCCCGGTCTCGCCCGGGAATTGTATGCGTTACGCAAAAAAACATTTCACGAACGGCTAGAATGGAAAGTGGAATGTGAAGATAACCAGGAAAGAGATCAATTCGATAACGCAAATACAACTTATTTAATGGGCATGTTAGAAGGTAAATTATTTTGCGGCGCACGCTTTATTGATGCCAAACATCCGACAATGACAGATGAAATATTTCATCAATATTTTAATAACATTAGTTTACCAAAAGATATTCCATGCTGTGAAATCACCCGATTATTCCTCGACAAAGATCGTCGTGACGAAGGTAATTTACGCACCCTGCCCGCCAGTAAAGCATTATTTTTGGCGATGATTATGTATTGCATGAAAAACGGCTATCCCGGTATGCACGCGGTGACAAGTCGGGGGATGTACGCCATTTTCCGTCAGGCCAACTGGAAAGTTGACGTGTTGCAGAAGGGACTCTCAGAAAAGGACGAAGCGGTTTATTATATTTACATGCCTGCTAATCAACAGGTTATAGAAGACATTATTAATAAAGATAAAAACAGCGAATGGCTGCGTGAAACGCTCACCCAGCTCAATAACCTGTAGTTTCGTCGGTCAGGCACCCAGATCTAAAAGCCTGAGTTCGATACTTAGTTTAACCGCGTGACGCGCATTGTTAACGCCAAGCTTTTTCATGGCATTGCCCATATGGAATTTCACCGTGCGCTCGGTAATGGACAAGATAGTCGCAATCTCCGCATAGGTTTTTCCGGTATAGACCCATTGCAAAATTTGTTGCTCACGCGGTGATAAGAAAACATTCTTTTTCTGTCGAATGTCGCTGTATAAATTCAGCATCTTTTGGTGCAGCCTGATAAAGAAGGCGATCACCGCCTCACGTTTTTCAGTGAGGTTAACATCTGAAGGCTGATGGCTGATCAGCGAAAGCACCGCAAGATTGTTCACGTAGTCGTGGAGAGGATAAGTATGCCCTTGCACAATATTGTGCTGCGAACCTTCGTCAAAAATACGCTTCAGCGTATACCCGGAAGAGACCATCATCCCGCTGTCCCATGAAAAATCCTCCAGGCTGCTGAGAGACCGGACAATCACTGGGTCAATAAATTGATATTTATTCTCGAGATAAATGTTAAACCATTGCGGATTGTTATTAATAATACGCATTTGGGAAGGGTCTTTCTTATTCATCACAGCATACGCGTAGGTCGTATGTTTGTAATCCAGAATAAATTCATCAAGTTCCTGCTGAATTAATGAATTTACTTTGCTGTCATTATAATACGTGTCCTTCACAACGATCGCCGTCCGTAGAATTAAGAGAGCAAAGTATAGATCATTTCCCTTCGCTTGCCACACCTCAATGCCACCGATTTGATGAATAAACGCAGGAATGGCCTAATATCCATTCCTGCCTCAGCCAATAACAGTTAAATCAAGTTATTATCACGCCTTAGATTTCGGTCAGGATCTGGCTGAAATCGAGGCGCGACTTTGGCAGTCCAGCGTTAAAGTCCTCCACGCTGCGGTAGCCCAGCGCCACCATCACCACGCTGGTCAGGCCTTTCTCACGCAGGCCAAACCCCTCGTCCAGCGCGGCGGCGTCAAAGCCTTCAATCGGCACGGCATCAATGTTCAGAGTGGAAACGCCCAGCAGCAGCGTGCCGAGGTTGAGATAAACCTGCTTCTCCATCCAGTGCTGCGCGTCTTTCAGATCGAAACGGTGTTTATTGGCATAGAAAGAGCGGCCTTTATGCTGCCCTTCTTTGGCCTGTTCAGTGGCGAAACGCCCATCTGCCTGCTCTTTTTGCAGCAATGTTTGCAGGTGCGCATCGTCATAAACCGTTTTGGCGCAGAACACCACGACATGTGAAGCATTCAGCACTTTGGGTTCGTTCGCCGCGTAAGGCCCGGTGGTCGCTTTCGCAATACGCGCCTTGCCTTCATCACTGCTTACCAGCAAGAAATGCCACGGCTGTGAATTTGTGCTCGACGGGCTCAGGCGCAGCAGATTTTTGATTTTTTCCACATCTTCGTCGGCAATTTTTTTAGTCGCATCAAAAGCTTTCGTGGCATAACGGCGGGAGGCAGCATCAACAATGTTCATTATTATTCCTGAATGAGTCTTTTTATTTTACAGCGGCCGGCCTGGCCGCCGTGCGTAATCATTAAACGACAACTTCGTCCAGCGGTACCAGCTTCAGCGGTTCCGCCAGCAGCGCATCCATCTGTTTCACAAATGCATGGAAGTGAGGCAGAGAATTGTGCAGGTCGAGCGCCTGCTGCCCGCGCCACGACTCACGAACGTAAAAGGTATCCGGCTCTTGTTGAAGCTGAAACAGCGTGTAGTCAAGGCAGCCAGGTTCAAGGCGGCTCGGCGCGACCAGCGCTTTCAGCGCGGCTTTGAGGTTATCCTGCTGGCCGGCTTTCGCCTTCAGCATGGCAATAATCGTCAGGGTTTCTGCCGTTGCCATATCAGAACCCCTCCAGCACAATTTTGCCTACCGCACGTCCGGTTTCCAGCAGCGCATGGGCGCGGCGAAGGTTGCCCGCGCTAATTGTGCCATAGTGTTCGCCGAGCGTAGTTCTTAACACTCCCTGGTCGATAAGCGTGGCCACGCGCGTCAGCAGGTTATGCTGCTCAATAATGTCGCTGGTGACAAACATTGAACGGGTAAACATAAACTCCCAGTGCAGCGAAATACTTTTGGCCTTCAGCGCGCGAACGTCCAGCGCTACCGGGTCATCAATCAGCGCAAATTTCCCCTGCGGGATGAGCGCTTCAATCAATTGGGCATAATGTTGTTCGGTATTGGTCAGGCTGGCCACGTGAGTGACGTGTTTCACGCCAATGCGCTGTAATTCTTCCGTCAGCGGTTGGCTGTGGTCGATGACGTGGTGGGCACCGAGTTCACTCACCCACTTTTGGCTTTCCGGGCGAGAAGCCGTGCCAATTACCGTGGCTTTTGTCAGTCTGCGGGCGAGCTGGGTCAGGATTGAGCCCACGCCACCGGCCGCGCCCACAATCAGCAGTACGGCATCTTCGCTGCCGTTTTCCTGAATGCCCAGGCGATCGAAAAGCATTTCCCACGCGGTAATTGCCGTCAGAGGTAATGCGGCTGCCGCGGCATTTTCCACGGACTGAGGTTTGAGTGCCGCAATGCGCTCGTCCACCAGCTGAAACTCGCTGTTGCTGCCTGGGCGGGTCAGCGACCCGGCATACCACACGGCATCGCCGGGCTTGAACAGCGTGACGGCTTCACCTACTTCCACAACGGTCCCTACGGCATCCCAGCCCAGCACGCGAGGCGCATCGCCGCTAAAGCCACTGCGAACTTTGGTATCAACGGGGTTGACGGAAATGGCGTTCACCGCCACCAGAATGTCGTGCCCCTGAGCAACGGGCTTCGGCAGCGTGATGTCCTGCAGCGCATCAATATTGCTGCCGTCTTTTGCGGCGCGGGTAATAGCAATAGCTTTCATAGCAGCTCCAATAAGGTAATGGGTTCATCAATTGAGTAAAATCATGGTACAAGGAGCGCGGCAGGTGAAAAACCGGCGTCAGGAAACAACACTTATACTCGGAGAGTGAAAATGCTCAGGCTGGAAGACCTTGCGCTGTTTGTCAGGGCGGCGGCGTTAAACAGTTTTAGCGATACCGCCAGGGAAGCCGGGCTGCAGCCGGCCCAGGTCAGCACCGCCATTAAGCGCCTGGAGCAAAACCTCAATATTCGCCTGTTCGCCCGCTCAACGCGGAGCCTGCGCCTGACGCCCGAAGGTGAAACGTGGCTGCCTTACGCCCAGCAGGTGCTGCAGACGCTGGATGTCGGGTATGAACAGATCCAGCCTCCCAGCGACGAAGTACGCGGCACGCTGCAAATCGCCGTCCCTTCAGATCTTGGGCGCAATCTCCTGTTGGATGTTTTTCAGCAATTTCGCAGCACTTACCCGGCGCTAAGCCTGAAACTTCTGTTTTCCGATCGCATCACCGATGTGTTTAAAGATCCGGTGGATGTGGCTTTTCGCTACGGCAATAACGATGATGCGTCGTACATCGCCCTGCCCGTCGCACCAGAAAACCGCCGCGTGCTGGTCGCTTCTCCAGCCTATCTGGCACGCTATGGCGAACCTCAAACCCTTGCCGATCTGGCCCAACACAATGCGCTGACGTTTGTGCTTCGTGGGAGGGTGCACAACAGTTGGTCATTCAGTTTGCACGGCAAAATGCAGCAGGTGGCGGTGAAAGGCTCGATGATGAGCGATGATGCGGAAGTCATTCACCGGCTGGCGGTAAAGGGCGAAGGCATTACCTACAAATCCTGGCTGGATGTCAGCGACGATGTGCAGGCAGGCCGCTTGAAACTGCTGCTGCCGCAATATGAAGGGGACAGCATTCCGCTGAATCTGATTTGCCCGCACCGTAAACAACTGTCTACCACGGTGCGGCTGTTGCACGAAGCGGTCAAGGCGCGCTGCGAAAACGCGATGCGCACCCTGCCCGTTATCGAAGATTAAAACGTCACCCAGTCATCTCCTGCCGTGGCGGTCGTGGCAGCTTTTGCCTGAGGTTTGGCTTTGGTTTCCACTACAGCCTGTTCTTCGCGCCCGGAAAGACGGAAACGCGCCACCGCTTTTTGCAGCATTTCAGTCTGGCCTTCGAGCGCCGCCGCCGCCGCCGAGATCTGCTCCACCAGCGCGGCGTTTTGCTGAGTCACGCTGTCCATTTCGCTGACTGCCACGCTCACCTGAGAAATACCTTTGCTTTGCTCATCCGTCGCCGAGGCAATTTGCTTCATGATTTGCGTCGTGTCGGACACGGCCTTCAGCACTTCTTTCATGGTGTTGCCCGCCTCGTTGACCAGCGCCGCGCCGCTGTTCACCCGGTTTACCGAGTCAGCAATCAGCATTTCAATCTCTTTCGCTGCGCCCGCGCTGCGGCTGGCCAGGTTACGCACCTCCCCCGCTACTACCGCAAAACCTCTGCCCTGTTCACCTGCGCGGGCGGCCTCAACGGCAGCGTTTAGCGCCAGAATATTAGTCTGGAAGGCAATGCTGTTAATGACGCTGGTGATTTCACTGATCTTGCGGGAGCTGTCGGAGATCCCTTCCATCGTGACCACCACATCGCCCACCAGCTTGCCGCTGCGGCTGGCGGTTTGGGAGGCTTTTTCCGCAATGCTGCTGGCCTGACGGGCATTCTCGGCGTTGAATTTAACCGTGGCCGTTAGCTGCTCCATGCTGGCGGCGGTTTCTTCCAGCGCGGCGGCCTGCTCTTCGGTGCGAGAAGAGAGATCGTTATTGCCGGAAGAGATTTCCGCCGAGCCACGATAAATGTTCTCCGTGCCGCTGCGAATCGCGCTCACCGCATCGCGCAGGCTGCCCTGCATCTCAGCCAGGAGCGGGAAAAGTTTGCCAACACAGTTTTTCCCAAAGTCCTCCACCGGATGGCTGAGATCGCCTTTCGCAATGACTGAGAAATGATCCCGAATGCGATCCAGCGGTTTCACCAGCAGGTTCACCAGATAGCGGTCGGTAAACAGCAGGATCAGCAGCCCAATCACAATCGCCACCAGCACGGTGACTTTCATCAGGCGAGACAGCGAATCCACGGCAACCCTCGTCCGGTCCAGTCGTTCCTCGGCCACGGCGGTAAATTTGCTGCTGCTGGCCCCGAAGGCACGACTGAGTGGCGGCGTGACCTGAGTGGCCTGCTGGCGATAATCCGCCGCGCTCCCCTGCTGCGCAAGCTGCATTTGAACCGCTACGCCGTTATCTAAAAGCTGCTGCCATTTTTCGATAACGTCGGCGGAAACGGCCGGATCCATTGGCCCAGGCGAAACGCTTTTCAGGCGCTCAAGCTCGCTTTTCATGTTATCCAGCGCTTCCTGCACGGGCTTAAAATCGGTAGCTTCCCCCGCCGCCTTCGCCTCCATCACCCGCGAAAGACGCGTAATAAAGCGAAAATACTGGTCGTTGCCTTTGCTGAGTATCGTCATCTGCGACACCAGCTGATGGTCAACGGCGTTGCCGTCCCCCAGTTTCGCCAGCGAATAAACGGTAAATACGCCCACGGCTGACCACAGCAGGCAGAACAGCCCCAGCACGGTGAGCAGCACCCGGCGTACGGTAAAATTCTTTAACATTCCCATGTTGTTTCCCCTCATCATTATTGTCGTTATCCCATTAAGCTCGGGTATCTCAGGGGTTATCGGCAATCTTTGCGCGGGTATTCATTTATTTGTGATGAATTTTTTATGAGGCTCGCATCTCGCTCTGTCTTCCACTTCCGTTCTGCTCCCGGCATGACATACTGAGAAACTAACCCGGCGAGAACCGGTAAAGGAGAATCAATGAATAATAACGTTGTATGCCAGGGGCTGACGCCTGCTGAAGCCCTGGACAAGCTGGAAGCGCTGTATGAAAGTTCGGTAACCGCCCTTCGTGATGCGATTGCCCTCTACACCCAACATGGCACGCTGCCGGACGTAGACGCGCGTTCCGATGGGCTGTTTGTCTACCCGGAACTGCGGGTGAGCTGGGACGGCGTTCCCCGTGGCCCGAAAAATACCCGCTCCTACGCCCGCTTTACCCACTCCGGCAGCTATACCACCACGGTGACCCGTCCCGCACTGTTTAAGAGCTACCTGCACGAACAATTGAGCCTGCTGAGCGAAGACTACGGCGTGCACATTGAGGTTGGCCCTTCTCAGCACGAGATCCCTTACCCATACGTGATTGACGGCCTGAACCTCGACCGCACGATGAGTGCCGGGCTGACGCGACATTTTCCGACCACTGAGCTGTCGCAGATTGGCGATGAAACCGCCGACGGCCTGTTCCACCCAACGGAAGCCTGGCCGCTGTCGCACTTTGACGCCCGCCGGGTAGACTTCTCGCTGGCGCGCCTGCGTCACTACACCGGCACGCCGGTTGAACACTTCCAGCCTTTCGTGTTGTTCACCAACTACACACGCTATGTGGACGAGTTTGTCCGCTGGGGCTGCCAGCAGATCCTCGACCCGGACAGCCCGTATATCGCCCTGTCCTGCGCCGGAGGCACCTGGCTGACCGCCGAAACCGAAGCCCCGGAAGAGGCGATTTCCGACCTGGCGTGGAAGAAACACCAGATGCCGGCCTGGCACCTGATCGATAAAAACGGCAGCGGCATTACGCTGATTAACATTGGCGTTGGCCCGTCCAACGCCAAAACCATCTGCGACCATCTGGCGGTGCTGCGCCCGGATGCCTGGCTGATGATTGGCCACTGCGGCGGCCTGCGTGAAAGTCAGCAAATTGGCGACTACGTGCTGGCCCACGCCTACCTGCGTGACGATCACGTGCTGGATGCGGTGCTGCCGCCGGACATTCCTATCCCAAGTATCGCCGAGGTGCAGCGCGCCCTTTATGACGCCACCAAACAGGTCAGCGGCATGCCGGGGGAAGAAGTTAAACAGCGCCTGCGCACCGGCACGGTAGTCACCACCGATGACCGCAACTGGGAGCTTCGCTACTCAGCTTCTGCGCTGCGCTTTAACCTCAGCCGCGCGGTGGCTATCGACATGGAAAGTGCGACGATTGCCGCGCAGGGTTATCGCTTCCGGGTGCCTTACGGCACGTTGCTGTGCGTTTCAGACAAACCACTGCACGGCGAAATCAAGCTACCTGGTCAGGCCAACCGCTTCTATGAAGGCGCAATTTCCGAGCACCTGCAAATTGGCATTCGCGCCATTGATTTGCTGCGTGCCGAAGGTGAAAAGCTGCACTCGCGCAAGCTGCGTACCTTTAACGAACCGCCGTTCCGTTAATAAAAAGAATAAGGAAGCTGGATGCAACACACTTCATCACTCGGCGCACTGCGTGCGCTGCTTCGGGAGCACGAGCTGGATGGGATCATCGTGCCGCGCGCCGACGCCCATCAGAGCGAATACTGCGCGCCTTACGACAATAAACTTGAGTTTATCAGCGGCTTTACCGGTTCCGCCGGGCTGGCGCTAGTGCTCGCCGACCGCGCCCTGCTGTTTGTGGACGGGCGCTATCAGGTTCAGGCTCGCCATCAGGTGAATCTGCAGGAGTTTGAGATTCATCATCTGCACGACGAGCCGCTTCATCTTTGGCTCCGCGATAACCTTCCAGCAGGCAAACGCATTGCCTTCGAACCGCTGCTGATGGTCAACAGCCAGTACGAAAACCTGCGTACCAGCGGCTGCGATCTGGTGGCGCTGGATGACGATCCGCTGGATGCTATCTGGCCCGATCGCCCGGCAGCACCCTGCGGGGAAATCATCGCCATGCCGGACGAAATCAGTGGCGAAAGCGCTGCGTCAAAGCGTGAGCGGATCGCCCAGGGGCTGAGCACCGCCGGGGCTGATTATCTGGCGCTGACGCAGCCGGACAATATCGCCTGGCTGCTGAACGTGCGTGGCTCGGATATTCCAATGAGCCCGGTGCCGCACTCCTTCGCGCTGTTGAGCGCCAGGGGCGACATAGAATGGTTTGTGGCGGAAGGCAAACTACGGAAGCTGGATAAAGCCTGGCTCAGCGGCATCACGCTCCGCCCGAAAGAGGAATTTCTTGCCCGCTGCCAGCAGCTAGCGACCGGGAAACATATACTCATCGACGCGGATTCTGCGCCGGTTGCAGTGCGCTTTGCCGTGGAGCAAGGCGGGGGCAGCGTGCTGTGGGCGCCGGATCCTGTCACGCTAATCAAAGCCAACAAGAACGAGACCGAGCTGGCGGGCTACCGCGACAGCCACATCGAAGACGGCGTGGCCTGGGTGAATTTCCTCGCCTGGCTGACCCGAGAAGTGCCGCGCCGCGAAACCGCAGGCAACCCGATCACCGAGCTGGAAGCCCAGGAAAAACAGCTCAGCTTCCGCCAGCAGGGCTCCACCTTTGCCGAGCAAAGCTTTAGCACCATTTCTGCGGCGGGCAGCAACGCCGCGATGTGTCACTACCACTCTTCGCCGGAAACGAATTTCGCCCTTACCGCCGCGCAGTTTTATCTTAATGATTCCGGCGGGCAGTATATCAACGGCACGACGGACGCCACCCGCACGCTCAGCTTTGGCCCGCTGGACTCAACCCGCCGCCTGCACTACACCGCCGTGCTGAAAGGCTTCCTGGCGCTGATCTCGCTGCAGTTCCCGCAGGGGACTCAGGGCCACCAGCTCGATGCCTTTGCCCGCCGCCCGCTCTGGGAGCTGGGGCTGGACTACGACCACGGCACCGGGCACGGCGTCGGCCACCGGCTGATGATCCACGAAAACCCGCACCGCATGGCGAAGAAGGTGAACCCGTGGCCGATGCTGCCGGGCAATATCATTACCATCGAGCCGGGTTATTACCAGGCGGTCAGCCACGGGATCCGCATCGAAAACCAGGTCGAAGTTGTTGCCTCCCAGCCGGGCTTCTGCAAGTTCTCGTCACTGACGCTGATCCCTATCGATTTGGCCGCAGTCGACGTTGATTTGCTCAGTCCACAGGACATCGCCTGGCTTGACGATTACCACCGGCAGGTGCGTGAAACCCTCTCCCCGCGCGTGAACGAAGAAGTTCGGGAGTGGCTTGAAGCCGCCACGCAGCCAGTTAGCCAGCTGCGCAAGCAGTAACCATTCAAGGCCGCTTTTGCGGCCTTGAATGGTGCTGACACAGAGGGGAAAAAGCGTGGTTTTTCCCTCTGTGTGGTTATCAGCCGAAAATCAATGAAATGATTTTCCTGTTTGTTTAAATGAGCCGTCTGGTATTTCCTCCCTCGCCAGGGCTTTGCCAGCTGTTTGTTAAGGCCGCTTTTGCGGCCTTTTTCATTGATTTGCTGGATTAATCGGCAGTTGAACGCATTTCACCAAAACAGCCTTTGACAACCCAGACTCACCCCGTTAGTATTCGCCCCGTTCACACGATTCCTCTGTAGTTCAGTCGGTAGAACGGCGGACTGTTAATCCGTATGTCACTGGTTCGAGTCCAGTCAGAGGAGCCAAATTTGAAAAGCCTGCTTTTGAAGCAGGCTTTTTGCTTTTCATTATTCCCCCGCCAGCTCAAGATAGCTTCCCGCCTGGCAGGCTCTTCATTTGCAGCGTCATAAGAATGTGTTCCAGTTGTTTGAACGCTAACTCCTCTCAGACAAACTGGAAATATTATTAGCCGCTATAACTCATATTATGTCTCCATACAAAGATGTCCCCATTGGTAGGGTTAAAATATCTGCCTCTGTGTTATTCTCTAACCATTAATTTCAGGGAGATACTCAGGTTAAGGCTCTTTTAACATGATGCAAAACTCGTCTAAGGATATCCTTTCAGCGTGGCATGATTATGTAAAATTCAGTGGCGCAGAAAAGAGTAAAATACCGGCCAGCAAGGTACATGAGTACCAACAACTCATGCTCGGTATAAATAACTGTGAAGAAAACCAGAGCGGAGTAGTACTCCGTGTTACGCCTGAAATGCACAACCATTGCTGCCGGCGTTTCGTCAAATATGACGAAAAGGGTAAAATTACCCATATTGAGCCTGTTAACCTGCTATTTCCGGTACTACGCTGTATCGAAAATGAGCGAGGTAAGGCCAATGTAAAATACCTTCCGCTGTTCTCTTTCCCCCTCCCGAAATCATTTTTTGAACAGAACGAAAACACCCTGCTAGTTCCCGTCAAAGATGGACAACTTGTTAGCGCATTCCCCTTCGCTTTTCGCGAAATGTTTGGTGTTCAGCTGGATGAACTCGGTGAAAACCGTCATATGATGAGTATCGTTAGCGCGCTCACGGGGTGTAAATATGACACGTTCCTTGAGGCGTTTAAGGCTCTTCAGAAATGGGTCACTCAGCAATCAAACAGTAAATATCAGGGGCTGGAAACTGCGTTTAATGCCCTGGTGGCTCCGCTGCATAATGAGGATTACAACCTCAAGCGTGATGTGGAAGATTTCACCTGGCTTTGTGATAACGCGGTTGATGATTTCCCCTTGCTGGAGCAGTATCTCAGCCATATTCATAGTGACGAGAAGGCCCCGCATATTCACGAAGTGGTGACTGGCGGTTTGTTTGAAACGCAATATCCTCTGGGCCATGGGCAGATGGCGGCAATACAGGCGATTAATCAGGATGAGCGCCTGATTGCCGTACAAGGTGCGCCGGGTACGGGTAAAACCACGCTATTCAAGTCACTCATCGCACAACAACTGGTTGCCAGAGCACTGGCAATTGCTGATGGAAAGGACCAGAACTTCGGCATGCTGGTCACGTCCACTGCAATAAAAGCGGTGGAGAATATCATTGACGATCTGCGCAGTGACCCTGCAACTCAGGACCTAGACTGGTTATGGTTTCACAGCGGCTCGAATGAACAGGTTCAGCATGAGCTTACCCGGCTTGAGAAACTGATTGGTCGCTGGCGACAGGAAAGCTATGACCAACAGCAGCAGCACGATTTTTTAACTGTTTTACTCAAGCATCGCGACGAGATGAACGCTTGTTACCGGGCGTATCTGAATGAAAAGGCAGTCGCGATTCAATCTGTTGTGGATTGTGGTCTGGACACCCAAGTAGCAAAAGAGCTACCGACTCGTTTCATGGAAAAAATTCCCCCACTCGCCGTTCATGCACAGGTACTCGGCATTGATGTTTCGCTTCATCACCCCGACGACCTGGATACCTTAGCCTGTCAGTTAGAACAGCGCCTCCAGGAATTTAGAGAGATAAAACCGCAGCGTCTACAGGCCAGCAGAATTTACCAAACGTTGCAGGCGACATGGCCGCAGCAGCATAGTCTGGAGCAGATACTTAGCTGGATGGATTCACCGCTACGCCCGGCCCTGGAACTGCATTATCGCGACTATCCGCGTAAAGGGATAAAGCGTTATCTGGCTCTTTTTTTCGAGAGGAAATATCCAGCAAGGTTGCAACAGATGAGCCTGGCTTCACCGGAGGACTTTCGCAAATTCAGTCTTTCTTCCCTTCCCCATCATCAGCTGGCTGCTCTGGCTGATGCTGGAGAAATGCTTTCACAGCAGGGAGATAGCTTAGCGCTACTGGCGCTGCTCCTGCATGCAGAATCCGAAGCTCAACAGGAAGTTGACCTGCAGGCTCTTAATACTGAAGTAGCAGAATTGCAGGCACAATGGCGTCAGGTCATCCAGGCGCAACAGCTAACGGCACAGTTTCAACAGCTTTATCCGGAAGGTAACTGGTGCGACATTTTGCGTAAACGCTTTATCAGGCAACACAGGGAAATGTTCGAAGCCGCTATCGGTTATCTCTGGCAAGAGCAACTGAAGCGGAAAATTGAGCTGGAAGAGGTACTGACTCACTGGCGAGCGTTGATGAGTAAGCGCCTCAGTGCGGGCTATTATCGCTGGCTGGATAAGCTTGATGATTTCTATCGCGCACTGTCTCTTGTATATCCGGTAATGGCGACCACGCTGGTTTCCGCGTGGAAGGTTGCGGGTTATCGTAAGCTCGATGACCTCAAGGGGCATAAACCGTGGCACCTGGCACTGTGTGACGAAGCGGGCATGATTTCGCTTGAATCCCTGGTGCCCCTATTGAGTCGCAGTGAGAAAGCGATGATTGTTGGTGATCCTCTGCAAATTGAACCCATCAGAAACCTGTCAGAAAACCTGCAAACACAGTTGCGTGAGCGTCATTTCGCCAGCAACAATACCTTGTATGAGCGTGTCTCACCTGCAAGCGTCACGGGCTGGCACCGTGCTGCTGGGACGCTTTCCGGTAAGGTAGACGATACGGGTAATGGCATCATTCTCGATGAGCATCGCCGGTGCCAGCAACCTATTGCCGACCTTTTCATCCGACTGGCGAACTATCATGGCGTCAGCGTGGAAACGCCCCCCCCTTCCAGTCGTATTGCCAGCGCGTTTGAGAAATCAGGCGGACATCATTTGATGTTCTACAGCGTAGAAGGCCAGAAAGGCGATATGGTTAACACTAATCTGGATGAAGTTGATGCTATTGAGCTATTGCTGGATAAGCTGGAAGAAGCTGGTTACGATCTGACTGCCGATGTTGGCATCGTCACTCCCTATAGCAATCAGAAGTCATTGTTGATTAAACGTCTTGCGCAACGAATGAATCACTGGCAGAAAAACTGCATTGGTACAGTGCATCAGTTTCAGGGCGTAGGCTTTGAGGTCATCATCTACAGTCCGGTGATTTATCATCCCCTTGATAAGCCTGATTTTCAGAATGATGCACCAAACATGCTGAATGTTGTAGTTTCACGCGCAAAACAGCAATTTATTGTGGTAGGTAACCATCATCGATTGCGGCAAGCAGGTGGATATCTGAAAGTCCTTGCGGATAGCGTTGCTGAAAGCTTCCTTCTTGAACAAGGTAGCCAGCATCCGAATTTTGCCAGCCTTAGCCAGACCCCCCGTCTACAGCGTTATTATCGCGACTGCGAACATATTGCCGCATTTAGCGCGCTGGCCAGCCAGTGTGAACAGGAGCTGGTTATCATCGCTCCGTGGATCCGTCGAGGAGGTAAGAATTATCAGAGGCCGGAGCTGGCGCAGTTGGTAGCCACGCAGCGGCGTGGTGTCAGGGTTAAAGTTTATTACGGCTACTATCATCAGCGCATGGATCGCGCGGATGATAATGATGAGACTCTGGTTGCCGAGTACCGTGAACAATTAGGAAAAGAGAATATTATCCGGTTGACGGAAGGGACACATGAAAAGGTAATGATGATCGATGGCCGCTACATTGTTCTCGGGAGTTGGAACTGGCTATCTCATGGTTATCACCATAGCTGCGAGCGCAGTGAACAGTTCACTAATGCGATTCGCCATGAGATTAGTGCAGAGCTGGATGATGTGTCGCTGGTGAAGGAGCTTAGGGAGAGGTTGCGGCTGGAATAACTGACAAAGAACTAAAGCTGATAAACTGATGTCAACTGAATCTTCGACATTGCGACGATTCAGTTCTCAGTTCTCAGTTCTCAGTTCTCAGTTCTCAGTTCTCAGTTCTCAGTTCTCAGTTCTCAGTTCTCAGTTCTCAGTTCTCAGTTCTATCTTTTAGTATATCTAAATATATAAAAACGGATTAATCCGAAGCAAGTAAAATTATACACAGTTAAAACACATTGGTGGGAAATATGTTTTTATCAAATCTAAAAATGGACAATTTCAGACAATTCGAAGATTTTTCCTTAGAGTTAAATAAAGGGCTTAATTTACTTGTTGGTGAAAATAATGCAGGAAAGAGTTCCGTCATTGATGCCATCCGGATTGTTCTTGACACTACGTCTGTAGAATGGGTGAGTATAAAAAGTACTGATTTCCTCAGCGGTAAGAATGAACTATATATCCAATTAAAATTTGAAGATCTGTCAGCCCGTGAACTAGGGTTATTTCTAGAATATTTAACCAACGAAGAAATAACAACGGGTGTTAATAAGAGCTGTTTATATATAAACCTCTCAGCAAGCATAACAATTAATCCATTCAAAAAAACTCAATTCATCAAGACGGAAGTTCGATCTGGTTTGAGTAACGATGGCCCCATCATAGAAAGAGATATCAGAGAATATCTTGCTACAACATATTTAAAACCGCTACGCGATGCTGAGGTTGAACTATCGGCAGGGCGAACCTCAAGGCTCTCACAGATTTTAGGAAGTAATGTCAGTTTAGCTGGAGATGAAGGGGCGACTCAGCGGATTATTGAGTTACTAATTCACGCCACACAGGCAATTCAAAATGACTCTTCGATTCAAATGACTCAAGAGAAAATTTCAACTCTTTTGAACTCTTTAACATTCAAATCCAATATTTTCACACCTTTTTTAAGTTTATTGGGGAGTAAAGAATATACTGAAATGAGTGCCCCGGAGAAAGCGTTTGCTCTCAAATCCATTTTAGAGAAATTATCACTCGAACTCAACACTTCAGGAATTAAGCATGGATTAGGTTATAACAGTCTATTGTTTATGGCTACAGAACTAATGTTAATTCGTCAGGAAGAAGATCAGTATTCACTTTTACTTGTTGAGGAACCAGAGGCTCATCTTCATCCCCAACTACAGTTGAAATTCATTAATTACCTCAGGACTGAAAATAGTAAATTGCAATGTATTTTATCCACTCACAGTCCAGTGCTTTCATCAAAAGCCCCATTGGAAAGCTTAATTTTAATGCAAGATGGAAAGGCCTTTCCTTTAAGAAAGGAATGCACCGCTCTAAGTGGTGATGACTATATATTTCTTGAGAAATTCTTAGACTCAACTAAGGCAAATATGTTTTTTGCAAGAGGTATATTGATTGTTGAGGGTATTGCGGAGATGGTGTTAATACCTAAAATAGCTGAATTACTAGGACGACCACTAGAAGATTATGCTGTGTCATTGGTTAATGTCAATGGTTTATCCAGAAAGAGGTACGCTAAAGTTTATCGTTCTAACACCGCTTCAATGTCCCCCTCTCATCTCCCAATTAAAGTTGGGTGTATTACTGATTTAGACCTATGGCCAGATGAAGCGGAGGCAACAATCTCAAACAGTTATGGGTTTAAACAAAAAATACAGCCTAATGAAACCACCGGCCGAGGGGGAAACCTTCAACATTGGCTGAATGAGTTGACATCAGAACAAATAAACCAGAAAAAAAATAGTAAATCCGAGTTTGATGGAGAACTTGTTAAAACATTTATATCAAATGACTGGACATTTGAATTTTGCCTTGCTAAATATGGGCTAAGTGAAGAATTATATGAGGCCCTTCATGGTAACCTTATAGGCTATGAAAATCTTAGTACTGATGCACAAATAAGGGCTGTGCAATTATATGGAGAAATAGAAAATAAAGGTGATGGAAAAAGCGAAGTAAGTTATCTTCTTGCAAAGATCTTATCGAAATATAGTGAACGACCTTCAGAGTTAAGATCTAAACTACCTCCTTATATTATAGAAGCCATCGAATACGTAACAGAAGAATTCTCTAATGACGAGGAGACATCGAATGAACATTGAAATTAGTGAAAGAGACATCAACGATGTAGAGCAAGAGTTAAACTTGTCATTTGATGATGCAAGACGCGAAATAATACAATCATATAATGATGTCCAAGCTTGTCCTGGTAGCGGCAAAACAACAATGGTAGCGGCTAAGTTGTTAATTATCGCAAAAAAATGGATGAGTTTACATCAAGGTATATGCGTCCTAACGCATACTAATGTAGCTAAAAAAGAAATTATAGAGCGTCTCCAAACGAGTATACATGGTGGGAAATTGTTAACTTCACCACATTTCATCGGCACTATTCAAGAATTCGTTAATAAATTTCTTGCAATACCTTATCTTCGTTCTCAAGGATTTAAAATAACTCACATCGATGATGAAATATGTTGTGCAAGAGGCTGGGGTTTTCTTAATAGAGGAACGAAAAATTACCTTGAAAGAAATAGGATAAAATCCATTCAAGAGATGCAATATAAATTTATAGATGGATGCCTTGACCTTAACATCCCTAGTTTCCGTAGAGAATCACAGTCGAACAGTTATCAAGATTTGATAAATGCTAAAAATACACTTATGACAGAAGGTTATTTCTTTTATCACGAAATGTATGAAATATCAAAAGACTATATACACCACAACCCTGATATTATAAAAGCAATTCAATCTCGTTTTCCTATCGTTTTTATCGACGAAATGCAAGACACCCAAAAATTTCAAGATGAATTTTTAAATACAATCTTTCGAAATGATAATGATCAAGTTAAGATGCAACGGTTTGGCGATCCTGACCAAGCTATTTATGGGACTAATGAGGAAGAGAACCAAACCTATAATCAAGCAGAGTTAGAAAAAGTAAAAAATAGTCATCGCTTTAATAGCTCTATAGCATCAATTGCTAGAAATCTAAGTTATAATCGCATAAATTTAACATCGGAAATTTCTCATCCCAATCAATCACTACATACAATATTTCTTGTCGATGATAGTTCTCGCACTAATGTATTTGAGCATTTCGCTAATTTATGCTCGCAAGTAGTTCCGATTAACTGTGAATACCCAATAAAATCTGTTGGTGCAGTTGGTAAAAAAAGTGAAAACTCTTTAACGATTTGCAGTTATTATGAGAATTTTGAAAAAACTGATTCTACAGTAGGATTCAAAAACACTAAGTTAATTCAATATATATATGTTGCCCGCCAACAAAATCGTAACAGTGAATCTTACCGTACAATCCTTGATGGAATTATTCATTTCGGGAGAGTATCTAATTTTCAGATCACAATGCAAGATGGTTCACAATCTGATATATCAGTCGCAAACATAAAAAAACACCTTAAATTATCTTCACTTTTAGTTGATTTTAACTTGTTAGCGATGTCTTTAATGACAAATGAAATATCCGAAGAAACTTGGGGAAATTCCGTCACCTTATTATTGTCTTACTTAGGTATTAATATATCTAACCGAAATCACATTTTTTTATCTTTCGAGCGTAATCTAATAAACGAACCCCATGATAGTCCAACTAGAAATATTATCTCTTTTGAAATTGAAGGAAGAATTATAGAGAATCAAATTGCAACAATTCATTCTGTAAAAGGGGAGACGCATGCTGCAACTTTACTTCTAGAAACAAAATATCATACTAATGATATAACAACCTTAATTGACTACATTCTTTTAGAGAATATAACACAACCGACAGAAGCCAGAAAAAAGAAATTCATGAAGCAAATATATGTTGCACTCACAAGACCTAAATACTTATTGTGTATTGCAATGAATAAATCAGGATTTCCGGCCGAGCATATTTCAAAGCATGAACTTGCGGGTTGGAATATTTGCGATTTAACTCAACATTGATATTAATATTTAGTATAACGAAGCTGTTGCTACAAATAACATATAGCAACAGCAATATTCATAAGAAACTATTATTTTGTTAACCATATCTCTTAGAAAGATCAATTTATTCTTCAGAGAGAATGTTATCATTTTAAAAAAATTATATATTCACATATCTTACATCATTCAGACAAAACAGGAAGGGCCCAAATATAGTTTCTTATACAGTCATTACGATAGTATCAGTCTGGATACCAGAACAAGTCTCGTCATGCTAAGAATACATAGAATCTTTGAACCTATTAAGCTAACTCATTGAATGCTCCCATGAACCGAATAAGTGATCATTTTGGTGTTCTTGACAGAACCAGATTTATGATTTAGCTTAATCTTCAGCCAGTTAATGGCTAAGGCGATCCCCGTCAAAGAAGCCATATTCAGAAAAGTCCGCTTGAGGATACTTAAGCAGGCTTTTTGCTGTTCTGCGTTCTGTATACCAATTAACAAGACGATACCCCTATCACACTCTTGGTAAAATGGCGGACATCAGTGACCAATCATTGCTTTTGTCTCAACACCACAATGTTAGGATCATTGGCGAAAATTTAAGTATTCCTCTCTTATCTAAATTTTTTATGTCTTACAGACATGGAGTCACAGTATGATGCAAAAACATTTTGAAATTGTTCAGACTATTATCGTTAACTGCTTTATGAACAATATGGCAAACAATAGATTTTTATACAGCAAGACTAATGGCAGCTCAACTATAAAATACCCATTAAACTGCATAGGTTTTTTCTCATGGAATAGCAGTTTGCAAAACGATTACACAAAACTCGTCTTATTTCCTATTTTCTTTGATTATCTGGATAGCTATGTTGACCTTCGTTTTGACTGTGTCAACGAAAGCTTCAACAAAAAGAACCTCATTCTCGAATCCAATATTGATAAAGATTCAATTGATGATTTGTTCCTTCATACGCTGTACAAAATGTGTTCTCAGATTAGAAATAAAATGCTTCACCATCGGCTCAACTATGACGGTGCCGAAGTGACAGCCAGCGAGACCACTGTCACCATTCCTCAGTTCAGAGTTATCAATGAACTGATTTACCAATATGTAAAATTCTCGAAGACTGGTAAATCACTCTTTGAAAAAAACGCTCTCTATTCCGGGTTAGTTGATATTCTTAAAAAAATAAAGATAGTGAACATGAGTTTGTTCAACGAGTAGAGTTGATGTCCGACTACTTGTTCATACCCCCCTATGAAGCTCGCGATTTGCACCCTATCAATGCCCCCATGACTTCCACTGACCTCCTTATCGATCGAGTCTCTTATCCTGCAAAATGTTTCTACGATGAAAATGAAATATTTAAGGAAAAATATCCAGATCCTGATGAAAAAATCGTCATTGGAAATCGTTATTATTTTTTCCAAATGGAAGACAAATTCTATTTAGTACCTTCGGAAGCGGTAAACCATCGCAAAAAGATCACTTTCGGTGAGATTGATGCCTGGGAGTTTCAAACACAGTAACCTTTCTATAGGCCCGATGCACGAGTGCATCGGATACTTCAGCGTGAACCAGTGCATCCGGGTTATGCTCGCAGAAAGAGATACAAAGTGTGCAGTTGGGAAAATGTGGAAACAAAGCATCACCTATTACGATACATACACTGACTTTATGAGTAACATCAGGAAAATCAAACTTCATGTCCCTGAAAACTTCCAGCAGACCGATATAGTTGGGATTGTTAGCAACCAAACCACCATCCGCAAAATAAGTGCGGAGATCTTCACAATAGGTTGGTGATTTGTTTTGATTTGGCGATTGATCAGATCGCACAATCCGGGCTGGGTTCCCTCAAAGTGATCTACTATTCCGCGCAGCTATTTAGTCGATGTTGAGCAGGTCATTAATATGCGACGTTCATAACTAACTCGCTAGCCGACTGGCGAGGGGCCATTTTATGGTCTGTTGTATTTCAGCACTTGGCGGTCATTCTGGTGGTCTTGTCAGAAAGGAACATCTGATTTAGCTTACTAATTAGCCAGCTATTGGCAAAGGCGATCCCAGTCAGAGGAGCCATATTTAAGAAGCCTGCTTAGGAAACTAAGCGGGCTTTTTGCTTTTCTGAACTGACAAAATCTGGAACAAAAAAGCCCGCTTAATGCATCTTAAGCGGGCTTCTTATTATCTAACACAACCTTCCCTTACTCCCAGGCGCGCTCGGCCTTAGTGGCGTCAAACACCGGCGGTGGCCTGCGGAAGCGGCGGGTGAGGAAGGCCAGATACAGAATGCCGACCGCAGCCCACACCAGCCCCAGCGTCAGGGACGTGACTTCCAGGTTCACCCACAGCACCGCCACCGTCGCCGCGCCAATCAGCGGCAAAATAAGGTAGTGCAGCTTTTCGCGCCAGGTTTTGTTGCGGCCTTCGCGACGCCAGAAGTGGTTAAACACCGACAGATTCACGAAGGTAAAGGCCACCAGCGCGCCGAAGTTGATCAGCGCCGTCGCCGTCACCAGGTCAAAGAACAGCGCGGACAGTGCCACGATGCCGACCATGATCACGTTCAGCGCCGGGGTGCGCCATTTCGGGTGCACGTAGCCGAAGTATTTTTCCGGGAATACGTTGTCGCGCCCCATCACATAAAGCAGGCGAGAAACGCTGGCGTGTGAGGCCAGCCCGGAAGCCAGGGTATTCACGAAGGTGGTGCAGAGGAAAATCGACTGGAACAGCTTGCCGCCAACGTACAGCGCAATCTCCGGCAGCGCTGCGTCCGGGTTTTTAAAGCGGCTGATGTCCGGGAAGAACAGCTGCATAAAGAACGACGCAACGATAAAGATGATGCCGCCGTAGGCCGCAGTCAGGAAAATAGCTTTCGGGATGGTGCGAGCCGCATCGGGCGTCTCTTCCGACAGCGTGGTCACCGCATCGAAGCCGAGGAACGAGAAGCAGACTATCGTCGCGCCGGTAATCACCGGGATCAGGTGCGCATTTTCGCTGATAAACGGCTGCAGCGACCAGACGGTGCCCACGCCCTCACCTTTGTGCAGCCCCTGCACCACCAGAATGATAAACACCACCATGATGGCAATTTGGACCAGCACAAACAGAGTGTTGAAGTTCGCCACCAGATTGACGCTCTTCAGGTTCGCCGCGGTCAGGATGCAGACAAACCCCACCACCCAAATCCACGGCGGGACTTCCGGGAACAGCGCCGAAAGGTAGATTTTGGCCAGCAGGACGTTAATCATCGGCAGGAACAGATAGTCCAGCAGCGAGGACCAGCCCACCATGAAGCCTACGTGCGGGCTAATGGCCTTTTGGGCGTAGGTATAAGCTGACCCGGCCTGCGGGAACTGACGTACCAGTTTGCCGTAGCTGATGGCGGTGAACAGCACGCCCGCCAGCGCCAGCAGGTAAGATGCCGGAACGTGGCCGTCGCTGATGCCGGACACAATCCCGAAGGTATCAAACACCGACATCGGCGTGAGATAGGCCAGGCCCATCACTACCACCTGCCAGAGTTTCAGAGATTTACGCAGCTGCGGTTTCCCCGCCTGCGAAGCGTTGTCTACGGAGAAATTAGTCGCCATGACGATGTCCCCCCACGCGGATACAGGTTTGCGAAACGTTCTTCGTTCGGGCAAACCTGCTTAGCCTGGGGGTTAATCGTAACTGTCGGGGAACGGCAATGGGGTTCACGCTGGCCGCTGGCCCGTCGTTATCAATACGGCAGCAGCGTTCGCCCTCGCCGTGCGGATATTTAAACATTTGCGTCTGCATCATTTCATTTCCTCGTCGAACACATTGTCGTTAACTGAAGACCCGTTGCCGCCCGCGCTCCATTACGCGACTTCGGGAAATGGCAGGTTGCCCTGCAAAACGTCCGGCCTGGCTCCGCTCAGTCCGTATGATGCTACTTATTTATTCGCCTGCCCGGCCACGTAGGCTCTGCCGGGCAGGCGCCACAATCAGGCGTTTTTGAGCATCCACTCAATTTCAGTTTCTGTGATTAAACGCTCAAACTGCACCAGCTCATCGTGCTTGCACGCATGGAAAACGTGGCTGAAACGCTCGCCCAGCAGGTCGCGCAAATGATCGTTCTGGGTGAACTCCCACAATGCGTCGCTCTGGCGGATCGGGAACGGCAGTCCATCCTGCTCCAGCCCGTTGCCTTCCACTTCTTCCTGCAGCGGCAGGTCGTTATCCAGGCCATG